>CADBHQ010000001.1 GCA_902794535.1 Fibrobacter succinogenes
TTGTATAGTTTTGTGACCAATTCCCATTTTTTGCGATTGAAAGCCATAAATTCCTCGAAAGCTGTGTCCAACTTTCGGGGTTCACATCACAGAGGGGGTAACGGCAGACACGGCGAAAGCCTGTCCGCTAAGCAAACAGTAAAGGCCGAAGGCCGTAATTTGTTTGCGTGCGGAGCAGGCTAAGCAGTGGCTAGAGTTAGGGGGATTCTTCCCCCTTTTACTTAGTCAAACAGTTCCGGGTCGGATTCGTCGGAATCATCGTCGTCGTTAGACCCATCGTCGAATGAGTCGGGCGGGGAGATTCGGGAGGCGCGCTTCACCTTCTTGGCGGTGAACTTGCTGCCCAAAGCCTTGTAGCCCTTGACTTCGGCGACTTCGGTCAAGTCGAGTTCTTCCTTCTGGACTTCGCGGCCTACCTGGTATTCCATGAGCTCGCGGGCGTCTTCGGTGGCGAAGAATTCAATCATCTGCGTATCCTTGTGGTCAGACACGAGGCTGAATTCCGTCGTCATGGGGCAGCCTTCCAAGTTGAAACGCTTGACCATGTAGTTGAAGTTGCCGCCTTCGAAGTAGAGAATCGTAAAGACCTGTTCCGGGTCGAACTTGTGGACATACTTGATGCCGGTACCCACGAGAATCGGGTCGGCCATGTCGTGAACACGGGCGGTGCCGTTTTCCTTGACAATGAGAATCTTGTCCTTTTCGCCGAATTCGCCGATGCGGTCGCCCTTCTTCTGGGTGCTGATGATGCCGGCGAGGGCGTCAAAGTAGAGAACGCGGGCGCCCAAGGTGCTCACACCCTTACGGACGCGCTTAATGCTCTTGACCGGGTACTTGGTCACAATGTTACCCATGGCGCCACGGCCCTTCACGTCGATAGAGCTGAAATCTACCTCGAAGTTGAGCTTGGTACGCGGACGCGGCTTCAGCGTGACTTCCACGACTTCGGCTTCACCATTCAGGTTGCTCGACATATAAAGAATCTTGCTGCCGGGCTTGCCCTTACCCATAAAGTAATCCTTGTCGCGGGTAACGCCACCCACGTTGAATCGCTTGATGTAGTAAGCGCCGTCCTTGCCGTCCTGGTGAATCACGTTGTAAATGTGGCGGTCGTCGTCCTTCTTGAACTTTTCGACGAGCAAGATGTTCTTGCCCACAAAATCCTTGTCGCTGACTTTAACGACCTTGAAGCTGCCGTCGGCCTTGAACACGATCAAGTCGTCGTATTCGGACACGTCGAAGAGGTATTCTTCCTTCTTCATGCCGGTGCCCACAAAGCCTTCCTTGCGGTTCACATAGAGCTTCTGGTTGGCAAGAGCCACGTGCACGGCTTCGACCTTGCCGAATTCGGCAATCTGCGTGCGGCGTTCCTTGCCTTCGCCATACTTCTTCAAGATGTTCTTGAAGTGCTCGATGGTGTAGTCGGTAATGTGCTCCTGGTTGTATTTGCAGGTGGCAATGCTTTCTTCCAGTTCCTTCAAAAGCTGGTCGGCCTTTTCGCGGTCGTAATGGCTGATGCGGCGGATCGGAATTTCGATGAGCTTGCCGATTTCTTCGTCCGTGACTTCCTTGCGGTGCAGGCGCTTGAGGTAAGGAGTGAGGCCTTCGCGCACGAGGCTGATAATCTGTTCGCGGTCCTTCGCCTTCTTGATGACCTCGTAGACTTCCTTCTCGATAAAGATCTTTTCGAGGGTGGTCATGTGCCACTTGTCTTCGAGGTGCTTGAGTTCGTTGGCGAGTTCCCATTCCAGAAGCTTGACCGTGTGCTCCGTGTTCATGCGGAGAATGTCGGAGACGCCGAGGAATTTCGGGTGCTTGTCGACAATCACGCAGGTGCAGGGAGAAATGGACTTTTCGCAGTCGGTAAAGGTGTAGAGGGCGTCGATGGCGACCTGCGGGTCGGTGCCCGGCTGCAGATGCACGAGAATTTCAACTTCTTTACTCGTGTTGTCGTCGACGTGCTTAATCTTGATTTTACCCTTGTCGTTTGCCTTCACGATGCTTTCGATCAGGCTTACGGTGGTGGTGCCGTACGGGATTTCGCGGATGGCGAGCGTCTTGTTGTCGACCTTTTCAATCTTGGCGCGCACGCGGACCTTGCCGCCGCGCTGGCCGTCGTTGTAGTCGCTTACGTCGATGATGCCGCCGGTAAAGAAATCCGGGTACAGCGTAAACTTCTTGCCCTTGAGGATGGCGATACTTGCTTCGCAGAGTTCCCTGAAGTTGTGGGGGAGGATCGAGGTGGAAAGACCCACGGCAATGCCGTCTACGCCTTGCGCGAGCAAGAGCGGGAACTTAACCGGGAGGGTCACCGGTTCCTGACTACGACCATCATAGCTCGGGATCCATTCGGTGGTTTCGGGGTTGAAAACGACATCGACTGCGAACGGCGTGAGGCGGCCTTCGATATAACGGGGGGCTGCAGCACGGTCGCCGGTGAAGGGGTTACCCCAGTTACCCTGGGTGTCAATCAGCAAATTTTTCTGGCCGAGGCCCACGAGGGCATCGCCGATGGAGGCGTCACCGTGCGGGTGATAGGCCATGGTTCGACCGACGATGGTGGCCACCTTCTGGTAGCGGCCGTCGTGGTTTTCGAAAAGGGAGTGCAAAATGCGGCGCTGCACCGGCTTAAGTCCGTCTTCGTAGTACGGAACGGCGCGGTCCAAAATCACGTAGCTGGCGTAGTCCAGGAACCACCCGTCATAGAGTTTTTCAAGGTGGTTAACGTTTGAAAGTCCAAGGGTCGAATCTTTAATTTCTTCGCTCATATTCAAAAATTGCGTTTTAAGGCTTAAATTTCAACGTACGGACACAATATAAAAAAAAGTAGTGTCAAAAAATTGACACTACTGCACAAAGGGGCAAAAATGTTCGATTAGAAGCTGAACACGGCTTCGATACCGAATTTGAGGTTCAGATCTTCGCCATAGTCTTCGGTCGAAACATTGAAGGCGTGGTCTTCTTTTTCCCAGTCGTCACCCATGGGGAGAATGCCCATGGCGAAGGCGGTTACTTCGAGACCGTCAACCGGAGTGAAGTAGGAACGCAGGCCGAAGTTCAAAGTACCGAGGTCGGTATTTTCGGAGAGGGAGTTTGTGTGCAATTCGCCAACAAGGCCAAGGGTAATGACTTCGTTGAACTTAATGTCTCCTTCACCGTAGGCAAACATGTATTCAGGAATTTCGGGTGCGTGTATGGTCGGATTGCCATCATCTTCGTTGATGTATGCGTAGAAGAATCCACCCTTGATGCTTACGTTTGCAACCTTGAAGGTGGGTTCAGCCAAGAAGGTGTGGGTCATATCCGGCTGGCTATTGGTGATGTTGTCTTTATGCAAACCGTATACGGCATGAATAGCGAACGGACCGAATTCGAGCGCGGCGTCCAAACCGGCATGGAATATATTTTCTTCACCTTCTTGCCAGTTCTGGTAATGAACATACGGGCGGAGCATCTGGCCGGCAATGTCGAACTGGTAGGCACCATGGATATCGAAGCTTCGGCATACGTTATCTTTCGGATAGGGATTGCCGTTCATGTCATAGTTTTGGTGGTCGCAGGTATAATCAGACTCACTTCGGGTTAAACCGATGCCAAATTGCAGGCCGTAGAAGTCGACTTCGAGACCGCGAACGTCATGCTCGACCATGCCGGCGGCGTTCTCTGCCGGATCGATATAACCATAGTAGTTGAATACGCCTTCGGAATAAGTCAGGTCACCGAGCTTGAAGGCTAAATTTTCATTAGGCTGGAATTGAATGAATGCACCGTTGTAGTGAAGTGACGGCATGGAACCTTCTCCGTCGGCTTCGATTTCGACTTGTGCAGACCACTGGTCGTTAAACTTGACTTGGAAATCGAGGTCAACGGTTGACCAGAATGTGTGATAGAAATCTTGCTCGCTGTCGTTTTTCCAGTTGACGTAGGTGTCAAATTCAGCCTGACCGGAAATCTTGAATTCCATGGCCTTCTTGCTTTCCGGAGCGGGGTCGGCCTTAGAAATGTTCAGACGGTCAATGAGCGAGGCTTCGACAGGTTTGGACTCGTCAGCTTTGGCGACTTCTTCCGTTTTTGCCTCTTCAGCAGGAACTTCTACCTTCTCTTCTGCTTTGGGTTCTTCAGCCTTGGCCTCGGTCACCTCTTCTGTTTTCGGCTCTTCGGCCTTCGGGGCGGCTACGGTTGCGAAATCAGTTGCAGGGGCTGCGGCCGGCTGTTCTGCGGGTTGTTCCGCAGGCTGGGCTGCTTCGGTCTTAGCGGAGTCTGCGGGTTGAGTTGCAGGAGCCGCTGTCGGGGCTGCCTGTGCAAATGCGCTTGCGGCGGCAAGGCCGAGCACGATGGCGGAGAGTTTCATGGATTTCATTTTCCCACCTTTATGAAGGTTAATCTTTTCGAAATTTAACAATGTAATTAGATCTTGACAAAATAAACGAAAAAAAGTGCCTTTGGGGGGCACTTTTCTAGAGTCTCAATTGTTTTTATTACTAGTTCTGGGACGAAATTCCCTGGAGAGTTTCTTCCATGAACTTGCCGAAGAGCTTGGAAATCGTTTCGGCGGTCGTTCTCGGCTCGCGGTCATTCATGCTCATTTTTTCGTCGAAGCTCTTTTCCCAAATGGCCTGGTCGCTTTCGGTCTTGCGGAAAGTCAGCTGCACCGCAAGGCGGGCGTATTGGTTGCTGCCTTCGTCAATTTCTTCGATGGCGACAATATTGCCCAAAAGTTCAAAGTCGGGCTTGCCTGTGGGCTTGGTTTCTACGGTCTTGAAAAGTCCACTTTTGGCGATGTATTCGCCTGCAACCTGGGCCATCATGTGCTCGGGGCGGCTGGCCCACAAGTCCAAATCATAGAACATAAAGTCGTAGGCCGATTCGCGGTAAACAATGTTTGTGCGCTGGTAGGCCGGTTCAATCGTGAACTTGCGCACCTGCAGGCGCTTGTCGGCGTATGCGCCGGCGGCGGGGGGTTGAATGTTTTCGACCGCAATGGTGTAATAGCGGGTGGGTTCGCTGGAACCGCCGCCCAGGCAGGCGGTCAAAGAAAGTGCGATTGCCGATAAGAGAATGAATTTCTTGAACATTTATCACTTCCTTCTAGACTTGTTTTCGGCGTGAATCAGCACCGACGGGTTATTCTTAATCTTTTGCGAGAATTCTTCGAGGTTTTCAAGCACGGCGTTGAGTTCCACCACGGCATCGCCGACCTGATCCTGATTCTTGTAAACCATCTGGTCGAGGCGCTTGGAAAGCTGGTTGATTGATTCCAGAGTCTGCGTGATGTTTTCGTTCATGCTCTTGGTGTCGATGGCTTCAAGCTTTTCCTTGACCAAGTCCATGTTTTCGCTGGTCTTTGCCGCAATTTTAGCTTCTTCGATTTCGGAGAGAACGTTTTTCATGGAGGCGGCGGCATTCGAGATGTTATTGATAGGCTTGTTCAGGTTCTGAGTCATGTTGTTCAGATTCCTGGTGGCCCCTTCAAAATTCTTGATGGCGCTGCTGATATTGTCGGCGTTTTCAGACGAGAAAATCTTGTTGATGTTGGTCAAAAGGGAATCGATGTGACCGATAATGTCTGTGGCCTTGTTCGCCATGGCGTCAAAAGCCGTCTTTTCGGCCGGAACGAAGCCGCCATCTTGAACGTCGGGCTCGTCGAAGCGTCCGCCCGAAAGTACAATCTGCTTTTCGCCTGTCAGCGAAATGCCGTGTGTCATGCCGGCGCGGGTACCAATCTTAATAGGCGTGCCCTTGTTCACGCGGAAACGGACAATCACCTGGTTCAGGTTCGAAGAATCGATTTCGATTCCGGTCACGTTACCGACGTCGATACCGTTCAGCTTAACCTGAGCCTCGTTGTAAAGGCCTATCACGGACTCGTTAAAGATGGTGTAATAGCTGTCATATTCACGAGTCAAGTAGCGCGAAAGGACATAGCCCAAGAATACGAGGATAAGTACCCCGCAAAAGAGCATGAATGCGCCAATCTTTATTCGTTCGGAGCGTGTTGTTTCCATAGTTACTCCAAATCAGTCTTTAAAATCAAAATGGTAATATTCATTGTTGTCTTCTTCTTTGGGGCATTGCCTGTTGAAGAAATGCTTGAGTATCGGGTCTTCGCTTTCGAGCCCTTGTTGCAAGGTCCCGTCCATCAAGATTCGCGCATCTTTAAGATAAATAAATCGATCGCAAATAATCTTGATGCTTTCAAGTTCGTGGCTCACAATGAGCATCGAAACCTTGAGCGTGTCGCGAAGTTCAAGCAAAAGTTCGTCGAGCGAACGTGCCGTTACCGGGTCAAGACCTGTAGACGGTTCGTCGCAGAACAAAAGTTCCGGTTTTAACGCAATGGCGCGGGCAAGCGCTGCGCGCCTCTGCATACCGCCCGAAAGTTCCGAAGGGTACTTGTGGAAGGCATGCAACAGGTGGACTTTTTCAAGTCGGTCGGCCACAATGGCTTCCATCTGGCTCTTGGGCATGTAAGGCATGCTTCGAATCAGCGGGAGCATGGCGTTTTCTGCAACGGTTAAGTCAGACAGAAGTGCTCCATTCTGGAACAGCACTCCTGTACGCATACGAATTTCGCTGTCGAGGCCTTCGCGGGCGTCGAATTTCTGCCCGAAGTAGGAAATAGTCCCGCTTTCGGACTTGGCAAGCTTTAGAATGTTGTTCAGGAGCGTCGACTTACCGCAGCCGGAACTTCCGAGAATCATGCGGATTTCGCCCTTGCGGACATCGAACGAAATGTCGTCCAGAATGAGCTTTCCGTCGTAGCCGGCTTTCAGGTGTTCCACTTTCAAGACAGGATCTTCCATTTGTTCTCCTAGTAGAAAATGAAACTGAACGCGCAGTCAGTGATAATGATTGCAGAAATAGAAGTCACAACGCTCGAGGTGGTCGCGTGTCCCACGGCTTCGGCGCCGCCAGTCGCATTCAAGCCTTCGTTACAGGCAATCAGAGTGACTAGCCAACCAAAAACAATCGATTTGACGGTACTCTTGAGGAAGAGTATGGGCGGAATTCCATCGCGAATGGACTGGAAATAGTTCCAGAACGAAATGTCGAAGAAGAAGTAGGCAATCAAGAAGCCGGCAAGGCAACCTGCAATCGAGGCGCAGAACGAAAGAAGCGGCGTGCAGAGCGACATGGCGATAAAGCGGGGGACCACCAGGTACTGCACCGGCGAAATAGCCATAGTCTTGATGGCCTTGATTTCTTCGCAGACGGACATGTTTGCAATTTCGGCTGCAATAGCACTGCCCGAACGGCCTGCCAGAATAATTGTCGTCAAAAGCGGGCTAATTTCGGCAAAAATTAGGTAGCCAAGCCCAGAAGCCAAGTATGAACCGCCACCGACGGCCTTGAGCATAAAGGAACTCTGGAGTGCCATGGTAAAGCAGATGAGGGCGACCATCAAGAAGCAGATTCCGGTCGCTTCGCTTCCGAGGCGGTTGATTTGCTTGGCGGTGCCGCCGAATTTAGATCTGCCCTTGTCGAAGGGGCCGCAAACGCTCCAATAAATGGCCATATTCAGCAAAACGAACACTTCGGCCACACTTTTTCCGAATCGGTAGCCGATATCGCCCAATTTTTCAACAAAACCGACCTTTCTGAGGTGGTCATTTGCCGGAATTTTCTGCTTTTTGAGGCCTTGAAGGTGTGCTTTGACTTCATCATTGAAGTGTAAAAGCGTGAGTTTATTCCCAGAGGTTTCGCTGATGTCTGCCAAAAGGGCGAAAAAGGCGTCTGCGCTGTAATCCATGCGCTGTAACGCGGATCCGTCGAGACAAAGCGGCTCGTTTCGGAGCGTGCGCCTGCACTCCCGCAACAAATCTTTGCTGTTTGCGGCCGTAAGAGCGGCGGGGAGTGTAATCAGTTTTCCTTCCATTTGGGCCAAATTTAGAAAATCCGTAAAATTCGTGTTACGGATTTTGCGTTTTTTCGACGAAAAGTCATATAAACGTGATAATGCGCAATATGGCCTATTCTTTCCACGGCGCTTCGTTGCGTTCTTTTTGTTTTTGCTCGTGGGCTTCGCGTTTTTTATGCCAGGTGGCAAGCTGTTCCTTGAAGGCTTCCTTCAGGCGTTCCATGCCGATGTTTTCGCGGGCGCTCACCTGGATAGCTTCGGGGTAATTTTCGCGAAGTTCCGTGCGGCGGGCTTCGTCGCAGACTTCGGCCTTGTTGAAAACGCGAATTCTCGGCGTTTCGGGGCTGATAATGCCTTCGAGCGTGCGGTGGGTGACTTCCAAGTGTTCGCGGTAGTCGGGGGCAGAACCGTCGACCACCTCTAAAATGCAGTCTGCATGCGAGGCAACCCCGAGTGTGCTCTTGAAGGTCTCAATTAAGTTGTGCGGAAGTTTACGGATAAAACCAACGGTGTCGGATAGAATGATGTTTTCGCCGTCCAGATAGAGCTTTCGGGTGGTGCTATCGAGTGTTGCGAACAGTTTGTCTTCGACATACACATCGGCGCCTGTCAGGCGGTTTGTGAGCGTAGACTTGCCGGCGTTGGTATAACCTACAATACCGATATGGAATATGTCGTTTCGGTTTTCAGCCTGGCTTTCGCGGGCATCTTCAATCTTTTCAAGCTTCTTTTTGAGCTCCTGGATGCGTTTGCGGATCATGCGGCGGTCCGTTTCGAGCTGGGTTTCGCCCGGGCCCTTGGTGCCGATACCGCCGTTGTGTTGGCGGCAAAGGTGGGTCCACGCACCGGTCAGGCGCGGCATCATGTACTGGAGCTGCGCCACTTCGACCATCAGGCGGCTTTCTGCCGTTACGGCATGCTTTGCAAAAATGTCGAGAATAAGACCTGTGCGGTCCAAAACCTTGATTCCCGGGAGTCGCTGTTCCAAGTTGCGAACCTGAGAGCCCGAAAGGTCGTCGTCGAATACGACCATCTTGGCATCGAGTTCAGCAAGGGCGTGCTTGACTTCGTTTACCTTGCCTTCGCCAATGAGGGTTGCGGGGCTAAAATTCTGTACGCGCTGCAAAAAACTCTGTACGACTTCGGCACCTGCAGTCTCAGCAAGTCTACCGAGTTCTGCAAGTTGTTCGGTGGCAAGCCAGGGGCGCACTTTCGGCGTTGAAATTCCTACGAGAATGCAGCGCTCCTTTTGGGGCTTGTGTTCTATGGTCAAATCCTTCATACGAGCTACATATTAGAAAACTTTTTGTTATAATTGCACTATATATTTTGAATTGCTATGAAAAAGATTAAGTTAAAACGCTGGATGCCTTTGAGCCCTGCTATTGTAGTGGTTGCAATCGCTGTTGTGGTTCTAGTTTTTGTTTATGCTGTCATGGCTCGTGAATCTTATTTTAAACAAGTCGAAGAATCGATAGCGCAAGAAACAAAGCGTATCGCTTCGGAAATCACGAGCACAATGAATTATGCCAAGAGCAGTGTTAAATTGGTGTCTCAGTCGGTTTCAAAGAAAATGGATGGTCCCGAATTGCGTCGCTCGGAATCGATTTTCTTGGCGATGATGGATGAAGTTCCTTTTTCGAGAATCGATTATATCCGTAAAGACGGCCTGAAACTCTCTTACGACGAAGAACCGGTCGATGTTTCTGAAAGCGAATTTTTCCGCTTGGGAATGACGGGGAAATCGGGTATATGGATTGATTATAAGACAAAAGCTTATAATGAATCTAGAATCAACGTCTATACTCCGTTGTATTACGGTAAAAACGTCATTGGTGTGATTTCGGGAATTTTGGGTGGCAAAAAAGACATTTTGCCGATGCTCAATTATACGGTAGGTGGGGAACGGACTGTTGTTCTCCTTTGCGATCACCAATTGAATATTATTGCATCAAATATCGTTGATAACGATTATGGCGCCTCTTTTGAAAAACGTGCCCAGGAATTCTTTCCGCCAGAAATATTTGACCAGTTTAAAAAGAATGCGGTAATCAAGGAACCGAAGGCGTTTAGGTTCTCGACGGTTTATGGAACATCTATTGCATGCGTGATGCCGACTAACGAACTGGGTTGGTTCGTGGTGCAAATGGTGCCGTATCATGTGCTTTCTAATGCGACCAAGGTGATTGCATTTAAAGCTCTCTTTGCGCTTTTATTTGTGCTGTTGTTCTTTATTATATATGTCCATTCCGTTTACCGTACCAACCGTCGCTTGCGTAATGAAATGGAAGGCAAGCACTTGAACGTGATTAATGCGCTTACGGATTCTTACGGCAGTGCATTCGTGATTGATTCCAAGACGGGGCAGAGTGAATGTTATTGCATTGATCAGTATGTGTCGCGTTACATGCAAGATGCTTTTGACAAGGCTCCGCTTTATGACCAGTTCATGTCTTTGTACGTGAATCGTATGGTGCTGCTCGATGATCGTTCTCTGTTTGACCGTGTAGTCACCTTGGAACGCCTGAATCGTGAATTTTTGAAGCATAACCGCTTTGAATACATTTATCGAATTTCAAGAGGCGGCGTTATCCATTACATGCAAATTCATTATGTAAAGCCTTCTAAGGATCGCCCTGAAATTGTCATGGGTATCAAGGTTATCGATGAATCCATGAATGCCGAACTTGAAAAGCGTAAGGAACTGAACGAACAGCGCGTGGCGCTTGTGAAGGCTCTGGATCGTGCTCAACGTGCTGATAAGGCAAAGTCGAATTTCTTGTTTAATATCAGCCATGACCTCCGTACTCCGATGAATGCGGTGCTTGGCTATAGTTCGCTTGCCCAGAAGTATTTGCTGAACAAGAACTTCCCCGAAGCAGAAACGTCGCTGTTGAATTATTACTTGGGTTGCATTCAGTCTGCAGGTACTTTGTTGCTCGACATGATCAATTCAGTCTTGTGCCTTACGACGATTGAATCGGGTTATGAAAAGCTTGAAGAACGTCCGGTGCTTACGGCTGCGTTGAGCGAAGACCTGATTACGACTTTCGAACAGAGCGCAAGACAAAAGAATGTCATGCTGCAAGTTTCGAGAAATATCAAGACTCGTTGCGTGAATGTTGATAAGGTCAAGTTCCACCAGATTCTTTTGAATATTGTAAGCAACGCTATCAAGTATACACGTGCTGGCGGGCTTGTTCGTATTTCGATGCGCGATTTTCCGCATGAAAATCCCGAAATGAGCAATATCGAAATGGTTGTCGAAGATACGGGCGTGGGCATTTCAGAAGAATTCTTGCCGAAGGTCTTTGAACTTTTTGAACGCGAACAATCTGCTCTTACTCGCGGTATTGATGGCACTGGGCTTGGACTTAGCATTGTAAAGAAGTTGGTCGACTTGATGCACGGTACGGTCAAGATTTCAAGCCGCGTGGGTGAAGGTACCCGTGTGGTGGTCGTGATACCGCTCCGAATCGCCGAAGACGATGCCGACACGAAGATGCTTGATTTCTCGCCGTTTAAGAAAGTTCTTGCCGGTAAACATATTCTATTGGCCGACGACGATCCGCAAACCTGCGAAATTGTTTCGTTCATGCTTAAGAGTGTCGATGCCGAAGTCGTTTGCGTCAATAGTGGCGATGATTGCTATCGAAAGATTGATGTGTCGCCGACAGGTTCCTTTGACATTGTGCTGATGGACATGAAAATGCCGAAGGGTAACGGTTTTGAAACGACGGCGCTCATTCGTAAAATGGCAGACCATCGCAAATCGGAATTGCCCATTATTGCTCTTTCGGCAAGTGCGTTTGAAGAAGAAAAGCAAGCTGCTTTTGATGCCGGTGTGAACGGACACGTTGCAAAACCGATTGATTTCACGGAATTGTTCGCGTTGATTACACGCTTGGTAAAGTAAGGGATTATGAAAATTCGCCTGACACAAGAAACTTTGAATCGACTCAAGCGTTTCCGCAAGAACAAGCGTGCGTTTTGGTCTTTGATTGTACTTGTGGTTGCGTATCTGTTGTCACTCACGAGCCCGTGGACTGTCAATGACGAACCGCTTTTTATGCGCTACGATGGCAAAACCTATTTCCCGGCTTTTGTGCGTTATAGCGAAAAAGATTTTGGTGGTGAATACCAGACGGAACAAGATTACGCCAAGCTTTTTGAAACGGTTCGGGAATGCGAAGAAGATGCGGCCGAAGGCTTTACTCGTGCCGGTGGCTGCCCGGACGTTTGGGCGATTATGCCCCCGATTGCGCATGACCCTTTGAAAGCGGACTTGAGCGAAGACGGAACACCTCCGTTTGCGCCGAGTGCAAGGCATTGGCTTGGAACTGATAGCAATGGCCGTGACGTACTTGCTCGCTTGATTCATGGATTCCGCATTTGCATTAGCTTCAGTTTGCTCTTGACTTTGCTCGGAACCTTCTTGGGCATTGTGATTGGCGGTATTCAAGGCTATCTCGGCAAGTTCTGGGATACCGGTATGCAGCGCTTTATTGAAATCTGGTCGTCGCTTCCGATGCTTTACGTGGTGATTCTAATCGGTAGCATTTACGGCCGCAGTTTCTGGCTTTTGATTTTGATTATGGCGGCTTTCAACTGGATCTCGCTCAGCTATTACATGCGTGCGGAATTCTTGAAATTGCGCGGCATGACTTACGTGCAGTCGGCCAAAGTCTTGGGCATGGGACACCGCCACATATTCTTCAAGGAAATCTTGCCGAATGCCATGACGCCCGTGGTCACGCTATTCCCGTTCACGCTGATTGGCGGAATCGGAAGCTTGACTTCGCTAGACTTTTTGGGCTTTGGCCTGCAACCGCCTACACCTAGTTGGGGCGAACTCATGAGCCAGGGCCTCAACAACCTTTATGCGCCGTGGATTTCAGTCAGCACGGTAGCCGCACTCTTTGTAACGCTTCTCCTCACTACATTCGTTGGCGAAGGCGTGCGTGATGCTATGGATCCGAAGTCGGGAGATCGCTATTTATGATTCCGGTTTTGCAGGTTCAAAATCTCTCGGTGGCTTTCGGGTTTGACAAGAATGGCAAACCCCGCGAAGGAATTACTCCGCTACAGGTAACGGACAAGGTCTCGTTTGAAATCAATCAAGGCGAATTCTTTGCGCTGGTGGGTGAGTCCGGCTGCGGAAAGAGCGTGACGGCCATGAGCATTCTGCGTTTGCTGCCGCAACCGAGCGCACAAATTGTCGAAGGCTCGGTGCTGTATCGCGCAGGCGAAAATGCTGCGCCAGTGGATCTTGCGAAGTTACCGCTTGCAGACTTGCAGAAAGTTCGCGGCTCTGAAATCGCATGCATTTTTCAGGAACCCATGCAGGCCTTGAATCCGGTGGTGACCATCAAAAAGCAATTGCTCGAAGTCTTCAAGTTCTGTGGTGGCAAGGGCGATCTTTTAGCCACCATTCGCGAGATGCTGACTCTTGCCGGCTTCAAGGATATTGACCGCGTTCTAGATTCTTATCCGCATGAACTTTCGGGCGGCATGTTGCAGCGCGTGTGCATTGTGATGGCTTTGCTTTCTAAACCCAAGCTCATTATCGCCGACGAACCGACGACGGCTTTGGATGTCACGGTGCAGGCGCAGGTGCTTGCGGTGCTCAAGGATATGGCGAATCGCACAGGGACGGCGGTGCTGTTGATTACGCATAATATGGGAATTGTGTCGCAGTATGCTGACCGAGTCGCCGTGATGTATGCGGGCCGCATTGTGGAAACGGGTTCCGTTCGCGATGTGATTGATTCTCCGATGCACCCGTATACGCAGGGCTTGCTGGCGGCTATTCCCGAGAACCATAGCGACATGCGTACCATGAAGTCGATTCCGGGTTCGGTACCGCATCCGCGCGACTTTGCAAAGGGTTGCCGTTTTGCCGACCGCTGCGAAAAATGCACCGAACAATGCCACAGCGACGAATTGCCGCCTCGCGTTATGGCGTCAAATTCTACTTCTCACGAAGCATTCTGTTTCGCGAAATAGAAATCAATGTTACCACACGGATTGTACAGTCACTTCGTTCCTGTACCAAATGCTCGCTTCGGTCATGACAATACAAGTATTGTCGCGACACTCAGCTTATGCATTTGTTGGAAAACCTAACGGCATTTTAGAATAACAACAGATTTTACGTTAGTAAAATCCATCCGTGTGGCTCCAAAAGAATCTTGTTGCCAACTATTACTTAAAATTCTTGCACCACTTAGGTACAATGTCCGTGGCCTTGCCTTCCACGAAAACATCCGTGTAAGGATCGCTTGCCGGAACTTCCAAATTCAAGCAAGTCACCTTGGCGCCAAAGCTCTTCGCGAAACTCTTGAAACCGGCAGCAGGGTAGACCACGCTACTCGTGCCAATATACACGAATTCCTTGCAGTGCCTTAAGGCATCCTGGATTTCTTCCATGTAAAGCGGCTGCTCGCCAAAGAACACAATATCCGGGCGGCTCATTCCGCCACAGAACGGACAACGCGTATCAAGCGTTTCTTCGCCCTCAAAAATAAATTCATGCTTCGGATTCTTTTCGCAAGTCAAGCGCATCAAGTCGCCGTGCATGTGCAACACGCGCTTGGAACCCGCGCGTTCATGCAAGTTGTCTACATTCTGCGTCACGAGCAAAAAGTCATCGCCCAAGCGTTCTTCGAGTTCCGCAAGCGCAAAATGGGCTGCGTTAGGCTCATGTTCCTTGAGACCCTTGCGCAAGAAGTTGTAGAAGTCTTTCACGCGCTTCTTGTCGCGGTAATAACCTTCGGGCGTGCACACGTCATCAATGTTTTCGTGTTCCCACATGCCATCGTTACCGCGGAAGGTTCGCAGGCCCGATTCAGCGCTAATGCCTGCGCCAGTTAATACCACAAGTCTCGGAAATTTGGTAGAAGTCATTAGCAGATTCCTCCAAAGAAAAGGGTCTCGGCTACAATACCGTGCTCGAAGTCGGGCAGGTAAAGGCTTTCGTTTTCACCGTGGGCGTTGCATTCGGGGTCTTCAAGCCCTGTCAGCAGAATAGGAATGTCGCCGAAGGTGTTGCGGAATAGTTCTGCGCCCGGAATGCTTGCGCCGCAGCCGATAAACTTGGTCTCGGCGTTGTAGGCGGTCGCCATCGATTCGCTCATTTTCTGGAAGAACGGGTGAGCGGTATCGGTCACGAAGGGGTTTGCGCCATCTTCAGTAATAATGCTGCATTGCAGTCCGTAAGGCACTTGCGCCTGCAAAAATTCCACCAGCTGCTGGGTGGCAATGTCTGCGTCCATGCCGGGGGCAAGGCGAATACCAATGCGGGCGTAGGCGCTGTTCTGCAGAACGTTTCCGGCGTTCATGCGGCTACCGACTTCTATCGCGGTCACCACAAGCGAAGGCCTGCGCCACAGCGACAAGAGGATTTCGTCTTCGGGCACCTTGAGCTGTACGCTGTCCAAAACACCGCCATCGTTTCTGAAAATCTTTTCGGTCATGCCGAGACTCTTGTACGAGGCGAGTTCTGCTTCCGTCGGTGGCACGAGCGTGTCTTCGAAATTCGGAATTAAAATGTTGCCCTTGCCGTCGGTCAAGTTTGCAATCATGCGGCAAAGCACTTGACCGGGGTCAGGAATCGGGCCAGACCAGCTGCCAGAATGGAGCGGAGCCTTGGTCGCTTTAAGTTCCACGTTCACGGCACTCATACCGCGGAGCGTCGTGGTAATCGAGGGCGTGCCCTTTGCAAAGTTTCCGAGGTCGGCCACAATCACGGCGTCGCATTTCAGAAGCTCGGCGTATTTTTTCAAAATCGTTTCAAAGCCTGCGCTGCCGGATTCTTCTTCGCCTTCAATCAAAAACTTGAGGTTCGGGCCGTCATTCTTCTTCCAGGCGCGAACCTGTTCCAGAGCGGCTAGGTGGGTCACGATGCCGGCCTTGTCGTCGGCGGTGCCGCGGCCAAAAAGTCGGTCGCCTTGCTGGCTTGCTTCAAAAGGCTTGGTGTTCCACAGCAATTCGCGCATGGGAGGCTGCACATCGTGGTGGGCGTACAAGAGCACAGTCGGCTTATCGGGGCTTGTCAAGCTTTCGCCGTATACAGAGGGGCGACCGCTCGGCGGTAACAAAAATTGTACGTTGGTTAGGCCTGCGTCCAAAAACAGCTTTTTTACGGCTTCGGCCGATTCCAACACGTATTTCTGGTCAAAATTGTCAAAACTGATCGATGGAATTCGTACCAGATCACTTAAAGTCTTGATATAATCCGGCATTTTAGAGTGAATTGCCGAAACGATAGAATCAATTGTTTTCTGTTCCATACTGTTCAATAAAATAGTAAACATCTTTAAAAATGGTCGTTGGAGATAGATATTTTCTATTTTTTAGCCTGTAAGTTTTGGCAAAAGGAATTCCCATGTCTTTCAACTGCGTGAATCACGAATATTACCTGAACTTTGGCGACCGCATGCTTGCGCTGATTCGCCGCATTTTTCACAAATATCCCGAATTCCGTCACGATTCTTTTAAACATGTCGCAAGGCTTGCTCCGTATATCCCGTTTTTGGGCGGTCGACCGGACTTGAGCAAGACCCTCAAGCGCGTTATTACCTTCCCGGACCACAGTAATTCTCTGTACCTCGGTTGCCCCATTATTCTGGCAGCAGGAGCTAACAAGACTGCCAAGCGCATTTGCGACTATGCGAACATGGGCTTTGGCGGCATTACGGTTGGAACCGCGACCCGCAAGTTCCGCGAAGGCAACACGCACCGCCCGCGTATCGGTTTTCTTGAAAACGACCGTGCTATTCACAATAGCATGGGCCTCAACAACGAAGGTGTCGAAGTCATTGCACGCCGTGCCGATGAACAACTGATGAAGGCTCACAAGGTCGGGCTTTGCGTAGGCGTGTCTGTGGCCGAAACCCCGGGCCTTACCGACGACGAAGAAAAGCTGAAGGACTTGCTCGAAAGTTTTGCCATCGCTTACAAGGCGGGCGACTTTATCGAAATCAATTTGAGCTGCCCCAATACCGGCGAATCTCGCGTAGACATGGACTTGTCGCTGACCGAACGCATTTTCGGCGAAATCATGAAGTACCGCAATGCCCAGGCGATTCGCAAGGCTGTGTATGCCAAAATCAGCCCCGACCTGTCGGAACGCCACTTGGTGAACGTGATGGACATGATTGTGCGCACGGGCGTGAACGGTGTGGTGGTTGGCAATACTTACCCGACCAAAAAGATGAGCGAACTTCCGGTTGAATCCAAGTTCGAAGACTTGACTCCGCTTCGCGCTGATGGCGACTGCGGCGGTATGTCGGGCAGACCGCTCTACGAAAATATGATGTGGAATGTAACCTACATCCGTAAGCATTACCCGGAAATCAGTGTGATTGCTTGCGGTGGCATTGACCACGGCTTCAAGATTTTTGACTTGATCAAGCTTGGTGTCGATGCGGTGGAATGTTATTCTGTGGTAGCCTTCCGCTGGATGGCTGCACACGCCATGCGTAAAGAACTCGAAGCGGCTCTCTTTGAACTGGGTTACAAGACTCTTTCGGATTACGACGACCACAATCCCAAGCAAACTAAAGCTGTTTGATCATGACCATTCGCAATGCTATACTCGCGCTTCTGGTGACGGCGGGCGCTTCTTTTGCCGTCCCTTGGCTTGGCGTTACCTTTAAAAAGGCGACTTTCGAAAATCATCTTGCTCTAGACGTGCACGGCGTGCATCCGGAATCGGGCTGCTTTACGGCGGGCATGGTGGCCGGCGACCAAATTATCGGCGTGCAGGGCCAAACGCTTACGGACATGTCGCAAATTCAGTCTGCGGTCACAGGCCACAAGGCGGGGCAGAAGATTAAGGTTGAAATTGCCCGCGAAGGCAAAAAGCGAACGCTGACAGTTGCCCTCACGGAACGCCCCGACGACATCAGCAGTCTGACGGGTTCCGCCATCGGCAGTAAAATCGCGAAATTCGGCGAAAACTTCTACAAGAATGGTGAAAAGCGCAAAGAAAAACCGAAGGCAACTTTGCTCGACTTTTGGGCTACCTGGTGCGGTCCTTGCCGCAAGACGCTCCCGGTGCTGGCTAACATCTATAAAAAGTACAGCTCCAAGGGGGTCGAAATCATCGGTATTGCCGACGAACCTGTCGAAACGCTGAACGATTTCTACGCTCACCAGCATGCGTCGCCGTATCCGCTTTACCGCGATGCTAAAAAAGAAATGTGGATGCGCTATGGCATCCACGCAGTTCCGACTTTAATGTTGCTCGATAAAGATGGCTACATCAAGCGGGTCTGGAGCGGGGCTCCGACCGAATACATGATTGAACAAATCCTGAAGGACGTTCTGGATTAATTATTCAATAGCAGCTTTTTTCTGAGAAGCGAAGATATCTTCGTATTCTTCTTTGCTGATGCGGGCGTAACCCGTGGTGATGCCGCCGAATTCATAGTAAGCGGAGTCGCCCTTGACGCTCATGCAGTAAGGCATGTCGAGCGAATTCTTGCCGCAAAGCTTGCCTTCTTGCATAGTGGCGGTCAGGTCGCCGTTTACGTTACGAATCGTGAAGTCCTTGTTGTTTTCGCTCAAGACTTCAAAAATCATATTAGCTTCGCCCTTCCAGCAGCCAGTATAGTTGGCGTTGTCGCCGCAGCCGAAAAGGAACATCGAGGAAATAAGAGATGCGGAAATAAGAATAACTTTCTTCATGCTCTTAAAATAGTATTTTTGATAGCTGTAAAATGCAATTTTTTGTTAAACATTTGTATTTGTTGGCGCCAATTTTGGCTATTTTGGCCTTATTTGGGGTATATCGACTCATTAAAGCCAATGATCGCCCGATTCCGCATTACGAGCCCAAGCAGGTCGAAGATACGTGGTCTGCCGAAGAATACATGCGCCATTTGAACTTGAAACCATTCAATCAGCGTGAAGTTCATCGTCTGTTGCTCAAGCGCACTCGCCAAAAAGAAGGCGTGTACCTCGAAAGCCTGTTGCCGGTCATGGATACTGCTGGTCTAGAAATCATTCGCTGCTATCATAAGGTGATGGGTGACGATTACGTGCCTGTGATTACGAGCGGAAACGATTACCCTTACCACTTGCCAAATTCAAAGCATTACAAGAATGCGGCTATGGATTTTCGCATTGTCGATATGCCTATGAACAAGCGTCGTCAGGTTGTAGAAATGGCCCAAGATAAACTCGGGCCGCGCTTCAAGGTGCTCTGGGAAAAAGGTGAAATGGAGCACCTCCATGTCGAGTTAATAGATAGCGAATTATAAAGCAGACAACAAGATTCTTTTGGTACCACACGGATCGGATTTTACTAACGTAAAATCTGTTTATGTGTCTTTTTCAGAAATGCCGTTAGGCATTTAAAATCCGTGTGGCGAAGTAAAAGCGCTAGATGCCTTATTTGCAGCACCTGAACCCTACGTTCGGGTACTGGTTCTGCGGATAGAAGCTGAACTTGTTGTCGGTGCACTTACTCTCGTTGTTGGTGTTCCAGGCACCGCCAGCGACTAAGTACATGTTCGGGTGATCCTTGCTCGTCGTCGAAGTCCATTCCCAAAGGTTTCCGTTCATGTCGTACATACCGTACCAGCTGCGGCACTGTTCCTTACGGCCACTGCGCATGGCAGCCTTCCTGTTGGTATTGCACTTGTTTTGCTTATAGCTGTCGCCGTAGCTGTAGCGAGTGTTGTCCTTGCTCTTGCAAGCAGCCTGCCATTCGGCGAGGCTGCATAGGTGCTTGCCTTCTTGCTGGCAAAGGCTTGCGGCCTGTTCCTGGCTCACCATGTCGCGGGGGAGTTCGTCAACCTTGTTCGGATATTCGTAAGCGTCTACGCAAACGGTCTTGCCGCCGAGCGGAACGGGGTAGGCGTTCTTGCCGCAAACGTTGTCGCTAGCCATATCGTACTTGGCTTCTTCCCATGCAGAGCGGTTGCCCACGGAGTCTTCGGCGTAGAAGAATACACTTCCGGTCGTATTGTATTCGATTGCCTTGCCTGCTTCTTGAGCGTGGAGCGTATCGCCAATCGAAAGGAATGTCTTGCACTTGATTTCTTCGCACTTGACCTTGAGCTTGATGGGGTCGTAGTAGCGGCCTGCCGGCGGTACGATTTCAGCGACGGGCGGCACTTGGTCGGCGGCACGAATGCTGTCTTGAATGCGCTTCTTTTCGAGCGAGTCTGCCTTGGCCTTTTCGATGGCGGCCAAAGAATCGGCGATGCGCTGCAGGCTATCGGCGCGGGCCTTGTCGATTGCGGCAAGGCTATCCTTGATGCGGTTCAGGCTGTCGCGCACATGGCGAATGCTGTCGCGGTTCACATTGTTCTTGAGGGCTGCAAGCGAGTCTGCAATACGGAGACTGTCGGCAATGCGCAGACTGTCGTCTGCGTTAAGCTTTGCCAACGAATCGGCCATGCGAATGCTGTCGGCACGAGCCTGTTCCAGAGCGCGTAGGCTGTCCAGCGTCTGGCGGCGCTGTAATTCAAGTGCGGTTTCTTGTTCCTTGGCAAGTGCTTCTTGCTTGATCTGATCCAAGTGGCATTGCACAATAAAAAGGGTCACCAACAAGAGGAACATCAACACGAGAATGGCGATGTTCTTCTTTTTGCGTTTGTTTTTCTGCTGTTCTTCGTTTTCGTTTGCCATAAAGTCTAGCCTGCTTTTTCTTCGGCTGTTTCGGTCTTTGCCGATTCACGGACGTCGTTAAAGAGTTCGCCCCAGTGGCGAATGATTTCTTGCTTGAGTTCGGCGACGCTGATGTTTCTGCGCAGCGTGTTGCGGTAGGCGATAGAGATGTAGCCCGTTTCTTCGGACACCACGATCACAAGGGCGTCGCATTCGGCGGCAAGTGCCTTGGCGGCGCGGTGGCGCATGCCGTAGCCCGCTTCTTTTTCGGCGTTACCCGTGGGCATGGGCAAGATACAGCCAGCGGCGATAATACGTTTGCTGTTCATAATCACGGCACCATCGTGCAAAGCGGAATTCGGGAAGAAGAGGGCGCGCAAAAGTCTAGAGCTGATTCGGGCATCCAAGATTTCACCGGTGTCGGCGTAGTTACGCAGGCCCACGCGCTTTTCAAGCACAATCAGCGCACCGGTGTGTGTCTTTGCCAGGTCTTGGCAGGCGCTTGCGATGGTCTTGGTGATTTCGTCGAGGCCGCTGGAATGGAAAAATAGATTGTGAAAATCGAGCTTACTGGCGGCCTGACCGATACGGGTAAGGGCGCTTCGAATTTCGGGCTGGAAAAGAATCACGAGAGCGATAATACCGAGTGTCGCAAGGTTACTGATAAGCCATACGACGGTGTGGAGTTCCCACCACTGCGCAATAATCCAGGCAAGAATCAAGAGCAATCCACCGAAAATCATCTGGGCGGCACGCGTACCGCGGAACAGCAAGAAGATGTAGTAGATGATGATGGATATCAGGAGCACGTCCAGAATATCTGCCGGACGCACATCGATAATCCCGAATAGCTTAAACAGAATCATTTCTTAACGCCTCCAAATACAGCAAGGATTCCTTGGCCTCTTTCACATCGTGCACGCGAATGCAGCTTGCTCCACCGAGTACGGCCACGATTCCTGCCGTAACGGTCGGAATCAGGCGGTCGCTCGTTTCGAGGCCGGGCATTTTACCAATATAGGACTTGCGCGAGGTCCCGATGAGAACGGGGTAGCCGTCTTTCAGGAATTCTTCGGTGGATTTCATCAAATCGATGTTATCCTGAGCGGTTTTTCCGAATCCAATACCCGGATCAATGCAAATCTTTTCGCGTTCGACGCCGAGGTCCAAAAGCTTTTTCACTTGCGACAAGAGTTCTTCGCGGACTTCCTGCACCACGTTCGTGTACGGCTTGAAGTCCTGCTGCATGGTACCAAAATTTCCACGGATGTGGTTCAGCACGACGGCAGCCTTGGTGTCTGCGACAGTCTGGAGCATGTTCGGGTCCATGGCGCAGGCGCTGATGTCGTTGATAATATGCGCACCGAGCTTCATGGTTTCTTCGGCGACCTTGGCTTTGACCGTATCGACCGAGATGTAGAATTCGCGTTCCTTGGCGAGCTTGGCGAGGCGTTCTACCACGGGGCATACGCGGTCCAGTTCTTCTTGCAGGCTGACAGGGGCGCTTCCTGGACGGCTGCTTTCGCCACCGATGTCCAAAATTTCGGCGCCCTGATCCAAAAGCATCATGGCGTGTTCGTAGGCGGCGTCAGGCTTGTTGTGCTTGCCGCCATCAAAAAAACTGTCCGGAGTCACATTCACAATACCCATGATCAGCGGGGTTTTGCAAGGCAAAACCTTGTTGCCGATTTTCCAAGGGAGAGAGCGACTATGATCCAGAACTTCTTTGAACATTACGAATTTTCCTGATGAGATTCTACAGTAGATGATTGGGCATCGCCGTCATTTGCCGGAGTGGTTCCGGCAGCGGGTGCGGGCTTGATTTCGGCAACGGGGGCGTCAGTAACCGGGGCTACGGGCGGTTGTTTGCCCGGGTCAGGAGGCGGCGTATTTTCGCGCTTCTTCTTTTCTTCCATTTCTTCGAGCGCCTTGTACTGGCGGCTCTTCTTGGTGCCGGTCAGTTTCTCTCCAGCCATTACGCGGTCAATTTCTTCGCGGTCGAGGTCGATGAGCTTGTCCTTGTTTTCTTCAATGAGCTTCTTGGCGGCAAGGTCCAAACGCTTGATGAGGTTGTTCACCGCGTTGTCGATCTTTTCGGCCATCATTTCGGACATTTCTTTCGGCTTGCTGATTTCGCGGCCGAGGAATACTTCGCCGTCAGTGCGGCTGTAGCATACCGGTCCGATTTCGTCGTCAAAGCCCCATTCCGTCACCATCTTGCGGGCAAGTTCGGTAGCGCGCTGAATGTCGTTGCTGGCGCCTGTGCTCTGGTGGTTGAAGAAGATGAGTTCGGCGAGTCGGCCAGACATCATGATCATGATGCGTTCTTCGGCGTATTCGCGGCTGTAGCTTACTTGGTCGCGTTCGGGCAGACTCATGGTGACACCGAGGGCACGACCGCGCGGAATAATCGTAATCTTGTGGAGCGGGTCAGAATGCTTGCACAAGAGCGTCATCAATGCGTGGCCAGCTTCGTGGTAAGCGGTGTGGCGCTTTTCTTCGTCGGTCATCAGGAGCGTGCGGCGCTCGGCACCCATGCTGAGCTTGTCGCGGGCTTCTTCAAAGTCGAGCATCGTGACTTTCTTGTTGTTGAAGCGAGCGGCCAAGAGGGCGGCTTCGTTCACCAAGTTTTCGAGGTCTGCACCTGCAAGACCAGGAGTTCCCTTTGCGACAGCCTTCACGTCTACGTCGTCGGCCAGAGGAACCTTACGCTTTTTCAGGTGCACCTTCAAGATTTCTTCGCGGCCCTTCAGGTCGGGGAGTCCCACCACAATCTGGCGGTCAAAGCGACCCGGGCGCAGCAATGCCTTGTCAAGCACGTCGGGGCGGTTGGTTGCGGCTATCAAAATCACGCCTTCGTTGGCGGTAAAGCCGTCCATTTCCACAAGCAACTGGTTCAAAGTCTGTTCGCGTTCATCGTGACCGCCACCGAGACCTGCGCCACGCTGGCGACCTACGGCGTCGATTTCGTCGATGAAGAGAATACACGGAGCGTTCTTCTTGCCGGTTTCAAAGAGGTCGCGCACGCGGCTAGCACCCACGCCCACGAACATTTCCACAAAGTCAGAACCGGACATGCTAAAGAACGGCACACCTGCTTCGCCTGCAACAGCGCGGGCGAGGAGCGTCTTACCGGTACCCGGAGGGCCAACGAGCAATGCGCCCTTCGGAATACGTCCGCCGAGGGCATCGAATTTCTTCGGGTCCTTCAAGAATTCCACGAGTTCCTGCAAATCTTGCTTGGCTTCGTCGCAGCCAGCCACATCGTTAAAGGTGGTCTTCTGCTTACCGTTCAACTGTTTTGCCTGGCTCTTGCCAAAGCTGAACGGACCCTTGCCGCCGCCACCCATCTGGCGATTCATCATCAGGTAGAAGAATACAATCAACAAGATTGCGGGCAAGAATGCGACAATCGTGTCGAGCCAGGTGCTGGATTCGTGAATGACCTTGACTTTGACGCCCTTGAACATTTCCCAGGCGGTAATCTGGTCATTGCTGACTTCCAGCATGTGGCTACGGAAAGCTTTAGTGTTGCCGTTGTCGTTTGACTTGGTAAAGCGGGCGAGAGCACTCTGGTTCTTTTTCGCTTCGGCCTTTTCTTCGGCACTCATTTCGCGCTTGCCTTCAATAATCACGCCATCGGGGGTCTTTTGCAAGGTGAGTTCGGTAATCACCTTGGTGGAGTCACCCATCATGGCCAAAAATTCGGTGCGCGTAATGTCCGATTCGCCATCTTTCCCGGCGAGCGGGAACATGACGAACAACAAAAGAATCATCACCAGTAAAATGATAAAGTTCTTGCTACGGTAGGGTGGAGTAGGTTTTCCTTGACTCATAAAATCCTTTTATACGTTCACTTGCAAGATACAAATTTTAGGGCTGCTTCGACGCTTTCAAATTCGCAAATCAAGACAGTAGAGCCGTTTTTGACGATAGAACGCTTGCGGTAAGCGGCGCGTACGGGAATTTTAACATGTGCGGGCTCTTTTTGGTTGTAAAAGAACCCAATTGGAAAGCGAAAACCCTGCTCCGAAAGCCATAACCGGAACATTTCGGAAAGGTCTGTACTTTCGTGAGCGAGCAGAACCTTGCGAAGCTTTTTCTTGTCCAATGCGATTCCAGCCTTCAAGTCATGCTGACCCATGGCTTTCCAGGGCAGGCTCCGGTCAGCATCAGCTTTCTCGGCCTTCAAAACGGGCGCGAAAATCGATTCGCCAGCATTCATCACTTTCGCATACGCCTTGTCTGCCAACAGCGCAATTCTGCACAATTGCTGCGCTGCACCAGGGCATTCTTTTTCCAGCTGCGGAAGGAATTCGTGCCGCACCTTGTTTCGTGCGAATTTTACATCGGAATTGCTTTCGTCTTCGCACCACTTAAGATTGTTTTCGCGAGCATACGCAAGAAGTTCCGCTCGAGTCACATTCAGAAAAGGACGGTAAATGTTGCCTCGTACTTCTTGAATTCCTCTAAGCCCCGCAAGCGTTGTTCCTCGGCGGAGTCGCATGTACATGGTTTCTGCTTGGTCGCCGGCATGATGCGCGGTTACAATGACTAATGAGGTATGAGGAATGAGGTCGGTCGCTACGCTCCCTTTGAGGTATGAGGTTTTATGCGGGAAAAATGAGTCATCCTGAGTGATTTCTGCTAATGCTCTGTATCTTGCATCCCTTGCGTTTTCTTCGAGCGAACCCTCGGCATTTTTTAGCGCTTCGCCATCCAGTTTCTTCAAAAAAAATGGAATGTTATGCGTTTTCGCAAATGCTTCAACAAATGCGGCGTCGCGGTCGGCTGTTCCGACCCGCAGTCCATGATGTACATGCGCAATTCCTAGCCATTCAATGCCCAAAGCCTCTTTATTGCAAATAAAATAATGCGCTAGACAAATAGAATCCAACCCGCCCGAAACTGCAAGCAACAAGCGTTTGAATCCATAATCATGGATTCTTTTTTGGATGCTTGCAAATTCGTCGGTAATCATTCTTATTTGTTAATTCCTTGCGACCGAAGAGAGAATTCTTTTGGTCTCTCCTGTCACATTGCTGCGAATACATTCGTAGTATTCTTCACGGTTGTCTGTGCTGAAACCATCAACAGGGCCGTCTTTGTAATAAAGGGCTTCTTCGGTGCTGTCGCGTGCGCTGAGCAAAAAATCTGCATTTCCCTCTAGGCACTGTTCCTTTGAAATGGCGCCTAATTGTTCGTGCTTTGTGCAGGTTTTACCATTGCTGGAGAATGTTTCGTAGAAATTCATGCCGGTCTGGTCGAATTTGTAGGAACCGTCTATTACAAAAGTTTGGCTGCCAACGGAAAACTCCGTGTTTGAAACAACTTTTATGACTTGGGCTTCTACGAGAGAGTCTATGTGGAAATCGCTGATGTCGAAGTCCAAATAGTTAGCCAGAATGCTGCCCAACCTTAACGTGCTTTCTGTGATATTACTTGGGTCAATGGTGGTCGTGTTGTATACGGAATCCTGGGTGATGGTGATTGTTCTTGCAATACCTTTCAGGCCGCCGATAGAGGCGGTGCATTTGATTTCAGTTTCCCCGATAATTCTCTGACAGCCTGTTGCTTTCCACTTGCCATAAATGCCGTTATGTTCGGTGCTCATGGACAATGTTTCAACGTTTTTGTAGGCGTCGTAAAACATCTGTTCATCAGGATCGTCAGATACCATTTTTTTGACAGGTCCTGTCCACATGGAATCTCCGACAATGGTAATCTTGTTTGTGTCGAGAGCCGATGCATTTTCTTCCCATGCGAATGTCTTGGTGCCTGCGTGGTAGTTGCAGGATTCTAACCCCTGGTAAAAGAATCCTGTGGTTTGGTCATACCGATATACCATGGCGTAGGTGTAGCCTTCGCCAAAGTCTATGCTAACCGAGGGATTTGTTGTATTTTCTTTTGATGAAGAAGATTCGCTTTTCGATTCCGAAGAACTGATGCTAGAACTAGAAGCAATTGCTTCGCTAGATGAAGATTTTTCTTCTTGATTGCTAGAAGATGAGCCCGTTGTATTTTGAGATTCCGATGAAGAGGACTCGTTTTCCGCTGCAGAAGAGCTGAGAGTCGTTTCTTCAGAAGACGATGAAATTTCATCTGTTGCCGACGAAGAATTGTCATCGCCGCAGGCGATAAGCATAGCACTAGTCATTGCAAATGCAAATAGCTTTTTCATAATGTTCACCTCGTATAAAGCCTTAAATCTAAAAAATTATATTTGTTTGTAAGGAGGCCGTTATGGCTAAAAACGACGCAAAAGAAAGCGCAAGGCTCAGAACGCTGCGCATCGACGGCTCCCAGAATGGAGCCACCCTGCGGACAAGAGTCGTCCGCGACAAGACGAAGTACACCAGAACCCTTAAACACAAAAAATCCCTCGCCGACGCGGGGGATTTTCCTTTTACTTTTTGTAGAACTCTCTTACGTCATCCCAGCGGTAATACGGTGCAGCGGGGCAGTTCTTTACGGTTGCAGTATCGCATGTCACGGGCAACTTTTGCTCGATTTCGTTGAGCATTACCTTTACCAGAATGGGGGAGCCTTTCTTGGCGGACTTGTAGAAGATAAATTGCACGTTCGCAGCCATCGGCGTGATTTCGTAGTCGCGCCAGACCTTGTGCAGGTTTTCCATGTCGGCGGTTTCGATTCCGGTATTCATTGTGCCGTTTTCTAGTTGCAGCAATACGGCGAAAGGAATGATGACGGTATCATGCCCGAAGCGGAGCGTTGCCGTTGTCTTTTTGACGGGCTTTGCGGCAGTTTTGTTTGCCTTTGTTGTGTCGGCTGCAATCACCTTGTCGGCCTCGTCCAAAACGTTTTTCAAGAGTGGGCGAGCGTTTTCGAGACCCTGCTTTTTAGCGAAGGGGTTGTTGCCGAGAACGCTATACCACCAGGCATTCTGCGCCCGCCAGCGCTCGTAAAGGTTGTCGGCAGTCCACAAATCGTCAAAGCTGAATTCGATTTCGGGGCTGCCTTGCAGGCTGTTCCCGATTTCATAAATCTTGCTTAAAAGATCGCCTCCGTCTACATTTTTCTTGATGTAGTTGGAATCGTTGAAAATGGCGCGCATCATGCGAGTCGGATTCACGTGGCTGTAAAGTTTTTCGTTTTCCTTTTGCCAGGCGGGTGTGTTCGATTCACCGATGATTTTTCCGAAGTCGAGCGGGCTGATGAAGCTCATCAGGTACTTGCCCGATTCTTGGTGAATTTCGACCTTGGGCTTTTGCGCATGCAGTTCTTCGAGGAATGCGGCCATGCTCACGACGCAGCGCACGCTTGTGCTGGCATAGGCTTCAATGTAGGCGTCGTTCTTGAACACTTCGGGGAAGTTCTTGACCATGCGTTTGGCGATTCCCTGGTGCTGGGCCACGCCGAGCTGGGTCAAATCGCCTGCGCGCGGGGCGGCGTATTCGTCTAAGTACTTGGCGCGTTCAAGCAGGCTTTTGCCCAAATCGCTGAGTTTGCCTAAAGAATCGGCCTTGGCGAGCGTATTGTACAGAGCGTGGTAATGGTCGGCAGGTTGATGAAAACGACTGCCGTGTCTGCCGTAATGGCTCAGGTAAAACGGCTTGTAGCCGGCAGGGGCCTTGGTATACTTGGCGGTCGGAGTGGGGTAGGCGTAGTAGTTGCTACCCATTTTTCGAAAGTCTTTGGTGATTTCATTCTTGATAGAATCGGTCTGAGCAAAGCAAGCAACAGCGAGAAAAAGTAAAAAAGCGGTTTTCTTCATCTTGGATCTCCTGTTGCCAAAAATAATAAAGTCGACCGCGTTAAAAAAGTAAACTTAAATTCATACCAGCAGAGCTATTTAAGGCGTTAAAGGTCGGTATTAGAACGAGCTTTGCACCTTCGTTTTGTTCCTGTCGTCTCCGCTTGTAAATGTCGTAGGCTCGCTTATGTGAATCAAGCCGGTTGTAATGCCCGTCTTTGTTGTATAAAGCGTAAAGATTGTATGAAAGCCCAATGGTTCCAACAACTATGAGGCCTATGCCAATTATAATTGCATCTGCAGTAAAGGCTTCTTTAATGGATTCTTGTTCTTCGGAACTTGAACCGTGGTCTTTAAAAACGAGGATGCTGAATCCGATTCCTGCTCCCAAAGCAATTCCGCTGATGCCGCCTTTTGTGATTTTAGTGTCAATTTCTTTTTGTTCTTGTTCAATCAAATTTTTATAGTGTTCGTCGTAGTTAATTTGAATGTCCTGCGCTTTTTTCTCGGCATCAAGAGAATCGCTTTCTGCGATTCCATGCGCTAGGCTTATGGTGGCTAACGCAAATAAAAAAACGAATATGTTCTTAATAAGGCGCATGCTAGAAAGATAAATAACTTTATACGAAAAAGCCTAGTTTTGCTGAGAAAACTAGGCGAATGGATAAAAGTGACCGATAAACGGTAAACTTGGTCTGTTATTTATCGCAGACTTTAAAGAAACAGCTGCGGGCACCCGTGTGGCAAGCCACCTGCGGACCCTGCATGCGAACCTTAAAGAGCAAAGCGTCGCTGTCGCAGTCGGCAGCCCATTCCACGACGGTCATCACGTTTCCGCTGGTGTCGCCCTTGTGCCAGTATTCCTTGCGGCTACGGCTCCAGAACACCATTTCACCACATTCGTGCGTGCGACGGAGTGCTTCTTCGTTCATCCAGGCCATCATCAGAACGTCGCCCTTGTCGGCATCTTGAACGATTGCCGGCGCAAGTGCTACGCCGTCCACAACGACTTCGAATTTAATCTCTTTAATCAGTTCGTCAAAGTTCATCTTTCGTCTCCTCATAGAGGATAACTCTACTAAGGTGTTAAAACACCAAGTATCGTATATCTCGTCAAGTTGTCTAATTAACCTCTCACCTGGCCATTGCCGCGGAGAATCCACTTGTAGCTGCAGAGGCTTTCCACGCCCATGGGGCCGCGGGCATGCAACTTGTCGGTCGAGATACCCACTTCGGCGCCGAGGCCGTATTCGCCACCGTCTGCAAAGCGGGTGCTGGCGTTCACCATCACGCTGCTGCTGTCCACGTTCGCGACAAAGTAGTCTTGGACGCTAGCGTCTTCGGCAACGACTGCTTCGGTATGGCGGCTGCTGTTCTTTTCGATATGGTCGCAGGCTTCGGCAACGTTATCGACGAACTTGACGCTAGCCTTGAGGGCCAAGTATTCGTGGTGGTAATTGCTGTCGTCGCCAATATCCTTGATACGGCTATCGTGGCTCTGGGCGTCCTTGTTGCCAAAGAGTTCCACGCCACGGTCGGCGAGGCAATCAATCAACTTCTTGGTGGTGGCATCATCAATATGGCGGTCGATAATCACGCATTCCATGGCGTTGCACACGCCCGTGCGCTGCGTCTTGGCGTTAATCAAGATGTTCACCGCCTTGTCCATATCGGCGGACTTGTCCACGTACACGTGGCAAATGCCGTTGAAGTGCTTGATCACAGGGATCTTGCTCTGTTCAACGACAGCACGAATCAGGCGTTCGCCACCGCGGGGAATCACGAGGTCAAGGCAATCGTTGCGCTGCAAAAGCATGCCCACCAGGTCGTGGCTCGTTTCGGTCACGAGCTGTACGGCGTCTTGGTCGATGCCTTCTTCGGCAAGTGCTTCGTGGAAGATTCCGGCGAGGCACTTGGCGGAATTCAGCGATTCCTTACCGCCGCGCAAAATCACGGCATTGCCCGCCTTAAAGCAGAGGCAAGCGCCATCGATGGTCACGTTCGGGCGGCTTTCAAAAATAAAGAACACAGAACCGATAGGCACGGCCACGCGGCTAATCTTGATGCCGTTCTTGAGTTCGCGGCTTTCGAGCACCTTGTTCAGCGGGTCAGCAAACGAGGCAATTTCTTCGGCACCTTTGGCCATAGCCTCAATACGGGCGTCGTTCAAAGTCAGACGGTCCATCTTCGAGTCGTCGAGCTTACCGGCGGCTGCTTCAAGGTCAATCTTGTTTGCGGCAAGGATTTCTGGCTTACGGTCGCGCAAAATCTGGGCAACGCGATTCAGCACGGCGCTACGCTTTTCTCCCGGGAGGGTACGGAGCGTCTTGCTTGCCTTCTGGGCGTTTCTGGCCAAAAGGTCGGAGTATTCTTCCAAGTTGGAATATTTCAAATTGGAGCAAGTCATAAGCCGTTTTTATCCTTTTTTGAACATCCTCTGTGATTGTTTTAAATATTTTACAATGTAAAACTTGATTTTCATCACATTGGAGTATAAGTTAGTATCGTACAGGTTTGTTATTACCCGCGACGTGGGTTTGTAGTCGCAAGGTATCGGACTTGGGTGTTTAGACTCGGTGCATTCCTTCTCTCTCGGGGAGCACCGAGTCCTTTTTTTGTTCTAAGCTTTTACAGCAAATTCACGATCGTTGCAAACAGCTTGTCGGCGAGTACGTTCGTTTCCAGACCTTCGAACACGTTGAACTGGTTGAACATGATCTTACCGTTACCGAACGGGTAGAGCTGCAGGTCAGAACCGGTCTTGACTTCGCCGTCCTTCAGGGTCACGGAGCGTGCAAACACCTTGGCACCCGGAAGTTCGTTCAGCGAAATGCTCGGCATAATGGCTGCGGCATTGCTGTCAAGCACAGTGGCTTCGCCAAATACCGGTGCAAGTTCGGAACCCTTGGGCAGGTAGTGCAGACTGAGTTCGCTTGCGCCCGTGCTCCAGTGAGATTCGATATTGCAGTCGAACTGGTGACTCTGGTTCATGTAGTCGATGTCTTCCTGCGTGAGGTCAGAAAGCAAGAGCGTCTTGCCACCGTTCTTCACCACATCCACAATCTTGTCCAAAATTTCGTCGGGCCAAGAGCTCAGGTTCGCGGTAAAGATAATCTGTTCTGGGCCAGTGAGGGCGGCGAGAGCATCGCTGGATTCTTCGCTGTTGTCCAAGAAGCAGACCTTCTTCATGGCGCTCTTCACGTCGGCTTCGGCAATCACGATCAAGTCTTCTTCGGTCGTGTGAATTCGGTTGCCGTCGTTAATCAGCGTCACCTGGAGCTTGTAGCTGCCTTCGGTGCGCGGAGCCATCATAGTGCAAATGCCCATCTGCGTAAGGCTGGTCTTGCCGGCAGGTTCTTCGGGAGAAATCTTGTCGGTGGCGAGTTCCTTGCCCTTGTCGTCTACGAGCTTGACTTCCACAGAAACGTCTTCGTAACGGCTGTTGTTCAAAAGCGTTACCTGGAAACTGATTTCGCTCTGCGGGGCGACCACGTGTTCCAGTTCGCTGATGAGGGCGCGGCTCGGAGTCGTGATTTCCTTCGAGAAATCTTCGAATCCCTTGCTTACGCGGTTTTCGTCGCACAGACCGTCAAATTCGGTGCCGCAGTCGGCCCACTGGTCCAAGAAGAAACCGGCAATCTGCGGGTTGCTCTGGAAGGCGGTAATCTGGTCGAGCTTGCTCTTGATGGCAATGCGGTTCGCGTCGGCCACAAAGCTCTTGTAGTCCTTCCAAATGGACATGTCGCTTTCCACGAAGGTTTCGATTGCCTTGAGGGCATTCTTGATGGCCTTCTGGTTCTTGGCGCTGCGCGGTCCCTTGATGTTTGTGGCCGTTTCCGGGAGGAGCGTGTGGTTCTTGAGCGTCACCAACATCTTGTTGTTGATGTCGTTTGCCACATTTTCTTCTTCGTCCTGGAAGTGACTATCGCCAAGGCCAGTGTCGGGCACGGTCAGCACTTCGCCGTCGCGGTCAAAGCTGTGGGCGAGGTAGTGCGTGTAGGCGGCGTTCGGCGTCATGCGCGGGTTCACGCGGAGCGTGGCGTAAGTCGAAATCTTGTCGACAGACACGGGCAAGAGCTTGCCGGTATCCTTGTGGAAGTTGCCTTCGTTGTCAAGGAAGATACTGTTCAGGTTGCTAATGACCGGGCGAGTCATGTCGACCGGGCTAATAGCGTTCAAGAGCTTGTTACCGTTCTGCAACAGGAGCGTGCCGTTTTCAGCACCCATGACCCATGCGCCAATGCAGGGGTGGTGGTGCTGTTCGCCCACGATGTCGTTGATCAGTTTCTTGACGATTTCAAGACCCTGAGCGGTAGACCTCATGGTGTGGATCGGGAATTCCTGGAACACAATCAGGCCGAGCTTGTCGCAAATGTCGAGAGCCTGGGTAGAAAGCGGCGCGCCGCAGCTACGAATGGCGTTGTAGCCGGCAGCCTTCACAGCCTGCAGGTCCTTTTCGAGCTTCGGGTTGTCGAACGTCCAAAGGCCACCTTCGCTCCACTGCTGGTTGTAGGTAATGCCTTGGATCTTCAAAATCTGGTCGTTCAGGTAGTAGTCACCCTTGAGGCAGTCGAACTTGCGGAAACCGAAGGTGCGCACCACGGGGAATGCGTATTCGGCGCGCTTGATTTCCTTGCCGTCCTTTTCCTTGCCGGCCTTGATTTCCATCTGGAATTCAATAGCGTAGACGTTGGGGTGTTCGGGACTCCACTGGAACTTGTGACGCTGCTGTTCCTTGACTTCGAAAACAAAACGCTGGGTCATGTTTTCCTTGTCGAGTTTCAGGTTGTTCACGAACTGCTCGTAAACGTCGCCATCGGGGTTACGCATGAGCACACGGAGCCTGGTCTGGAAGCCGCGGGGGTTGTTGAAGCTGATTTCGCAGGCAATGCGCTGGGTGTCGGCATCGGGTTCGAGCTTCACATCAGAAATGAATGCTGCGGTGCCAAGAATCAGGTCCACATGGCCAAAGATACCGCCAAACGGGTACTGGGTCCAGGGGAGGCCGACCGGGAGTTCGCCCGGGTGTACAAAGCGGTCGTCGGCGCCGTCGGCACTTTCGCGGCCAAAGTCAATGCGGCTGTTGAGAGCGCCCATGTTGGCAACGCGCACGCAGAGCACGTTTTCTTCGCCGAGCTTTAAAGCCTTCTGAAGTTCAATAGTAAAAGGTGTGTAGGCGCCAAAGTGGGTGCCCAAGAGCTTGCCGTTCAGCCAAACGGTGGCATGGCTTGCAATGCGTTCGAAACGCAGGAAAATGCGCTTTGCGACCTGTTTTTCGTCGTCGATGGTAAAACGCTTGAAGTAGAACGCGCAGTCGTGCGACATCAGGAGCTTGTCGAAAGCCCTTTCCCAGATATGGGGAACTTGCACTTCTTGGGTGTCTTTGGGGTAAGTAGCGTACCAACGATTAGAAATACCGGCATCTTCGGTGTCCCAAATCATCTGCCAGTCGCCGTCAAGGCTCAAAATCTTGTACATTTGGGGTCCCAATAGCAACCAAAAAAGGATTACAAAAATGTATTCTATTGTTGAAACAGGTGGTTTCCAGTATAAAGTTGAGCTGGGCAAGGCTTACAAGGTCCCCACGCTCGATGCCGCTGTTGGTTCCGAACTGGAGCTCAAGTCCGTTCTTCTTTTCGCAGGAAAAGAAGTGCAAATCGGCACCCCTGTCCTGAACGACGCATCCGTGAAGGTTGAAGTGCTTGCTCACGGCAAGTATGACACCGTCATCGTTTTCAAGAAGAAGCGCCGTACCCGTTACGAACGTCGTAACGGTCATCGTCAGGGCTATACCGAGGTGCTGGTTACGGAACTTCGCTCCGGCGCAGAATCCGCAAAGGTCGACTCCAAGGTTATCGAACGCAACCGCGCTCGCGTGGCTGCCCTCGCCAAGCAGAAGGTGCAGTCTGTGCCTCTGACTCGCAAGGAAAAGATTGCCCAGGGTCTCCCGAAGCCCGCCAAGGTCAAGAAGAACTCTCTGCGTAAGGCTAAGGAGGTTTAATCCATGGCTCATAAGAAAGGTCAAGGTTCAGTACGTAACGGCCGCGACAGTAACGCCAAGTATCTTGGTGTTAAGAAGTATGCGGGCGAAGTCGTCAAGGCTGGCAACATCATCGTTCGTCAGCGCGGTTCTCACTTCCACAAGGGCACCAACGTTGGTATGGGCAAGGACTTTACCCTGTTCTCCCTCGTCGATGGCAAGGTGAAGTTCGAACGCCTCGATGCAAAGCGTCAGAAAGTTTCTGTCTACCCGGAAGAAAACTAATCGGTTTTGAATCGTTTAGAGCCGGCGGTACCACAAGTACCGCCGGTTTTTGTTTTTATACAGCCCCTTCCTAACCACTTCCTACTTCCTACTATTAATTTTTGCTATTTTGTGCTCGATGTCTAGACTTTTGACGATTCGTTTTTTCTTGGTTGCGGTCCTGTTTTCGATGGTAACCTTGTTTTTTGGCTGTTCTGACGACGACAGTTCGATAGAATTTAGGGTGGAACGCGAAATTTCGGATATTTCGACCTTGTTGCAGTGTGCCAAGGGTACCGACAGTAGCGCCTACTGCTTTATGGTGCGTTTCCGTTTCCCGGACGATACCGAAAATCTTGATGCGATTTATATGTGGGTCAATTCGGATGTTGTCGATGACACTTCGAAGACTGTGAATGAAGAGGAAATTTCGAAGGCTACCGAAACCTTCAAGTTCAAGGATAATGGCGACCTTTTCGATACGATTGACTTGACTTCTTATATTCAGAAATATGTGGAAGAAAGCGAAAGCTTGATGGTGGCTTTCTATTGCGACTATACGAGCGGTCGCCCGGGAACCGTCCAGAGAATATACCTGCATTTTGGCGACAAGATTGCGCCTTCGGACATAAGCCTTACCGATTCTACTTGGACTACAGGTGTGCTTTTGGAATGGGCGCGCCCCACAGACCAGACGAACTATTACAAACCGAATGAACTTTCGGGCCCGATTCTTGGCTATAACATTAGAATCTATACCGAAAACAAGAACGAAGACTTGCGCAATCTAAAGGTGCGGCTTGAATCTTCAGAAGGAATCGATTCTACGGGCAAAACGCTTTACTTGCGCCACAAGGGTTATCATTCCAACGTGGATTCCGTGTTCTTGCAGACAAAGGAACATGGCGACAGCCGTAAGAACGAACTGTATCTGGCTATTCCGGATGGCTTTGGCTACAATGTCGATAATCCCGATTCTAATAATTTCCGCTTGATTATCGAAGGGCTCAAAGCCGAAAGCGAATATAAGGTTGGTTATTCCGCTTGGGATACTTGCGGTAACTATACTGGCGTAGACCATTCGGAAATACGCGCATGGCATACCATTAATACCACGGACTCGGTGGCCCCCTTGATGCCGACCAAGATTTTCACGATGCAGGATACCTTGTTCCCTGGTATGGCGCGACTCGACAGCAACAACCGCTTGCGCATTTTCTGGAGTCAGAGTGTAGACCCGCTTAAGCGCGAACACCCAATCAAGGTCGATACCGTTCTTGTGATTCCTGATTCTTGCATTTCTACGCTTTGTTATGACAACGTGAATCAGTACCGCGTTGAATACTTGGACCGCTATACCAACAAGTGGATGATCAGTTCCGATTTCGATACGTTGGATCGCTACACGAGTCTTTATGAGTTGAATGGCGATACCATGAAGATTTCTGCCACCGGTTCCTTTGTGACCGATACGATTCGCTATGTGGCTCCGGGCGACACGCTCATTCTGCGAATTACGGCAATTGATGAATCGGGCTACTTGTCGGTTACGCTGATTGATACGATTGCTGTGTCTCCGGGTGCGATTGCAAACGAAATCGAATGCCCCGCAAACTTTGTCGCGGTCAAGTCGTCTGACACGACCTTCTTCTGCATGGAACGCATGGAACACCAGAATGATTCGGGCGAGTTTGTCACGAACGTTATGCATTCCGAAGCGCTTGCAGCATGCGAGGCGATTTCGGCGGATGGCTTTAAGGTGAGCCTTTGCAATGAACGCGATTGGGAACTGGTTTGTCTTTCGGGCGGTACGCTTGCTTATGGCGTGATTCAAGACGATACTCTTGAAATGTCCGATTTCTTGTTCCGTTATTGCAATGTGTTCTCGAATGATTCTGCCTCGGCTGCGGATCCTTTAAAGCGTAGCCCGCGCTGCATGAACCCCATGGGCGTGCGTGATTTGCCTGGTCAGTACCAGGAATGGGTTATTGGCCGTTCCGAAGATACGGCTGCCGTGCTGAAGGGTGGCTCTTATACCGTGATGGGTGGCATTGAACGCGAAACGCGTGGACTTTGCGTTGGCCGTTCTTTCCCGTACTTTACGCGCTTGGCCTATACGACCGATACAGTTTATCTGTACCGCGAAGGAACCAAGGTCGATACGGTGTTTACGGCCGATACGTCGAGGACGCTGTACAAGAAACTGACCAAGAAAGATTTCAAGGATACCTTGCAGTTCTTTGACGTGCAAGATTCCAGCGGTAATTCGGTGGGTGTCGATTACGCTCCTTATGCCGAATACAAGAAGGGCGGCGACGAATGGCTCGAATCGATTTCTAACGGCATGAAGTACGTGCCTGACCATGTAGAAGTCGTATTCCTGACAGGCGAACGCGTTTCTTACCGTGGTGTTTCGAACTTCTATAAGTCGCCAAGCATTGGGTTTAGATGCTGCGCTTACAAGAATGAATAATTAAAAATGAATAATGATGATTTTTTAAAAGTCGCTGAAGCGCTTGCTAAAGAGGCGGGCGCTCTTTGTCTTGAAATTCAACAGAACTTGGGCGATGTCAAGTACAAGTCCAAAAAGGACGTGGTAACCCGCGCTGACATTGCAAGCGAAAAACTGATTGTAGAAGGACTCCGCAAGGCTTTCCCTGAACATTCGATTCGTACCGAAGAGGCTGGCATTATCGAAGGCTCGGACCCGCGTTACCGCTGGATTATCGACCCGGTCGATGGCACGGTGAACTTTAGCCGTGGAATTCCGTTCTGGGGCATTTCGATTGCTCTCCATTTTGAAGGCAAGCCGCTTGTCGCGGTGGTGAACTTGCCCAAGCTGGGCGAGCTCTTTACGGCAGTAAAGGGCGAGGGCGCCTTCATGAATGGTAAGCGTATTCATGTGAGCGATGAATCGGACCCGGTGCATGCGATTGTATCGAACGGCGATTTTAACGTGGGCGAGGTGGCCAAAATCAACGCCCAGAATTCCAAGAATTTTGCCCGCGAAGCCGAAACCTTCGAACGTGTAAAATGTTTTGGCTCGGCCGTTATCGAGGGCTGTTTTACCGCCTGCGGGCGCTTGGACTGTTTTGTGATGACCATGAGTTACCCGTGGGATATTGCAGCCATAGCCTTGATTGTCGAAGAGGCCGGCGGCAAGTCCACGCGTATTGACGGCTCGCCCATGCAGTTTGTGGATGCCGAACAAGTCGCGTTTAGCAATGGAATTTTACATAATACGTTGATTTCTGTGCTTCAATAGAGGCGCGGTCCCAGTGTAAATATTCTTTTTAATGAAAAATTGCCAAAATAAGCTATATTGGCATTGGGTTTGCGGTGTGGTAATTTTTTGGAGAAAGTCATGAATTGTAGAAAATACCTTTTGTCGGGCCTTGCCGTTTTTGGTTTGGCAGCGACGAGTGCCGTAGCAGCACTTAGCACCGACGACTATGTGGAAGCTGCGTGGATGACGACCCGTTTCTTCGGTGCGCAGCGTTCTGGCCAGGGCCCCAACTGGATTTTGGATGGCACGAGCAACCCGACCAGCTTTACTAAGGATAGCTATAACGGCAAAGACGTGAGCGGCGGTTGGTTTGACTGCGGTGACCACGTGATGTATGGTCAGTCTCAGGGTTATGCCTCTTATGTGCTCGCTTTGGCTTATGCCGAATTTACTGAAGGTTTTTACGACCTTTATACCGGTGACTACACCGACTACAAGGCTGCTAACAACTACTCCATGAAGAGTGGTAAGGCCAACAAGGTGCGAGACTTGCTCGAAGAACTCCGCTACGAAGCAGACTTCTGGACCAAGGCCGCTATCGATGGCAACAGCTTTGTGACGGTCAAGGGCGATGGTAACGCTGACCACCAGAAATGGGTGACTGCCGGTGCCATGAGCAAGCTCGGCTCGGGCGAAGGTGGTGAACCGCGTTCGATTACGGGTAACGCAAACGATGGCTTTACTCCGGGCCTTGCTGCGGCTATGCTTGCCGTGATGGCTCGTGTTGACCCCGATACGGCAAACCAGGCTAAGTACCTGAAGGCTGCAAAGACGGCCTATTCTTACGCCAAGAGCCACAAGGGTGTTACGAACTCTCAGGGTTTCTATGAATCCAGCTGGTGGGATGGCCGTTGGGAAGACGGTCCGTTCCTTGCTGAACTCGAACTTTACCGCACGACGAATGAAGAGTCTTACAAGAAGGCCGCTATTGACCGTTATGATAACTTGAAGTTCAACTTGGGCGAAGGCACGCACTTTATGTACAGCAACGTGGTGCCCCTGTCTGCCGTGATGGCCGAAGCCGTGTTCGAAGAAACTCCGCATGGCATGCGTAAGGAAGCCGTTGGCGTGTTGGATTTGATTTACGATGAAAAGGCTAAGGACGGCATTTTCCAGAATCCGAACGGAATGGGGTCGGGCAAGTTCCCGGTGCGTGTTCCATCTGGCGGTGCATTCCTGTATGCGTTGAGCGACAAGTTCAACAATACAGATGAACACATGAAGATGATCGAGAAGAATGTGGGTTACTTGCTTGGCGACAACGGTAGCAAGAAGTCCTATGTGGTTGGCTTTAACAAAAACGGCGCAAACGCTCCGTCTAGACCGCACCATCGTGGCTACTATGGCAACGAAAATGCGGGTGTCGAAGTGGGCGGCGCTCCGAATCCTCCTGAAAAGAACAAGCTCTTGGGCGGTATGATTGCTGGCGACTTCACCAGCGGCAACCATGACGGCAATACGTCAAACTGGCAGACCAACGAAGTCTGCGTTGACTTGAACGCTCCGCTCGTTGGCGCTCTCGGCTATATCTTGAGCAAGAAGGCTCCGAAGACCGACGAAGATCTCGGCATCAAGTCTATCGTCAAGAAGGACACGACGAAGAAGGATACCGTTGTCAAGGATACTAGCGACGCCATTATCCCGCGTCTTGCCTTGGCTAAGAACTTCAACTTGACTTCGAAGGGCTCCATGGTGAGCGTTTCTCAGGCTCAGAATGTGCCGTTCAAGGTGCAGGTGTTCGACCTCACTGGCAAGCTCTTGCAAGAAGTCAAGAGCGAAGGCAAGAACCTGGAATTCAAGATTGAAAGCAAGGGCGTGTTCCGTGTGCGCGTGATGTCTGCCCGAGCAAGTGAAATGTTTACCGTGAAGGCTTACTAGTCGTCGCGAATAGACATTCGAAATTTGCGTAAAAACCCGCCTTTTGAGGGCGGGTTTTTCCATTATGTGAAAAGCATTTTTAGTTGTGTTTTGTAAAACTTTGTTTACTGTGTGTCTGGAAATGACTAAACTTACAAAAATGTAGGTTTTGTACTTCCTGTGCCTTGAAATTTAACGAAAAAAGGCAATTTTGAAAACTTGCAAAATACTAACTTACAAAAATGTAAGTTTTTGAAGATTTTTGCCCGTTTTTCACTTTTTTCCAATCGTCTTTGCTATCTTTACAGCCGTTGAAAACATTAACAATCAAAACTCTCAACGGAGATATATAAAATGGCAATCAAGAATGCTTACCTTCAGAAGGTTTATGACAAGGTCGTCGCCCGTGATCCGGACCAGGCCCTCTTCCACCAGGCTGTCCGCGAATTCCTCGAATCCCTCGACCCGGTCCTCGAACAGGACAAGTCTTGGGAAACCAACGGCGTGATCGACCGCCTCGTCGAACCGGAACGCGTGATTACCTTCCGCGTACCTTGGCTCGATGACAAGGGTAACGTTCAGGTGAACCGTGGCTACCGCGTGCAGTTCAACTCCGCTATCGGCCCGTACAAGGGCGGTATCCGTCTCCGTAACGAAGTGACGCTTTCTATGCTGAAGTTCCTCGGCTTCGAACAGATCTTCAAGAACAGCCTCACCACGCTCCCCATGGGCGGCGGCAAGGGTGGTTCCGACTTCGATCCTAAGGGCAAGAGCGACAACGAAGTGATGCGTTTCTGCCAGTCCTTCATGACTGAACTCTGCAAGCACGTCGGTGCTGACACGGACGTTCCGGCTGGTGACCAGGGTACTGGCGCTCGCGAAATCGGTTACATGTTCGGTCAGTACAAGCGCATCCGCAACGAATTCGTGGGCGTTCTCACCGGTAAGGGCCTCTCCTACGGTGGTTCTCTCGCTCGTACCGAAGCTACTGGTTACGGCCTCTGCTACTTCACTCGCGAAATGCTCAAGGACCTCGCTAACGACTCCTTCCAGGGCAAGACCGTCGTGATTTCCGGTTCTGGTAACGTTGCTCAGTTCGCTTGCCAGAAGGCAACTCAGCTCGGTGGCAAGGTCGTGACCATGTCCGACTCCAACGGCTACATCTACGACCCGAACGGCATCAACCTCGACATCGTTCTCGACCTCAAGAACGTGAAGCGCGCTCGTATCAGCGAATACGCCAAGCTCGTTCCGGGTTCTGAATACCACGAAGGTTCTAAGGGTGTTTGGACGGTCAAGTGCGACATCGCTCTTCCGTGCGCTACCCAGAACGAACTCGACCTCGAAGGTGCCAAGGCCCTTATCGCTAACGGCGTGAAGGCCGTTGCCGAAGGTGCTAACATGCCGTCTACTCCGGAAGCTATCGAAGCCTTCCAGAAGGCCGGTGTTCTCTTTGGACCTGCCAAGGCTGCTAACGCTGGTGGCGTGGCTACCTCCGGTCTCGAAATGTCCCAGAACTCCGAACGTCTCTCCTGGACCTTCGAAAGCATCTACGCCGCTGCTTCCTCTGCCGCTGTCAAGTACGGCCAGAAGGGCAACCTCGTGATGGGTGCAAACATCGCTGGCTTCCTCAAGGTTGCCGATGCCATGAAGTGGCAGGGCGCGGTGTAATAAGACCGCTCGGCTCTATCGCATTCAATACAATGTGATATCGCCTCGCTCTCGCAATCGCGACCGGTTAATACCGGTCGCTTTTTGCTCACGGATATGACCGCTCGCGGAAAATTACCACTTTAAAAAGTCCTCGGTCTCGCAAGAGCCGGGGGCTTTTTTATATGTTCTGGCCTTCGCAGTAGTGTGCAAACGAGTGTCGCGACGGTCTGCTTGCAGACCGGCATGACCGAGTGCAGCCACGGACGCCTATACGAAACTTGCCACTTTAGTGGCTTAGTTGAGTTATCCCCTTTGGGGAGTAGGCGTCCACTCCGAGCTGGGGTCCCTCCCGCAAAAAAAAATAAGGTTTAATCCTACACTATTCTGACTTGGAATAATTGCTTTTTGTTTTCTTTTGTATATATTCACTTGTTAGGGATACCTTTTACGGGTGGAATATGAGAAGGATTTTTGCTGTTGTTTTATTAATTTGCTGCGGAGCATCTTTTGCGCATGTCGAAAAAATGCCCGACTTTAAAGATAAACGCGACGGTCGCGTGTACAAGACGGTGCAGATCGGAAACCAGCGCTGGTTTGCCGAGAACTTGCGCTTTAAGCTCAAGGGGAGCTATTGCTACGACAACAAGGACTACAACTGCGAAACCTTCGGCCGAATGTACGACTGGGCGATGGCCATGCGCATGGCCGATTTTTACAACTATCATTCCATCACAAAGTTCGATTTTTCGAGCGTAAAGGGAAAATATCACGATGTCTGCCCGGCTGGCTGGCATGTGCCCACCAACAAGGAATGGAAAAGACTCAAGTTCTATGTGGGTAAAACGGGCAAGAGCGATGGCGTGGGCATTAGCTTGAAGGCCCAGGATTTGTGGGAAAACGAAATCCGTATTCCGGCGGGCTCTGACGAATTCGGGTTTGGTGCGCTGCCGGCCGGTGAAAGGCATTACATTGGCGAATTTATGGACTTGAAGTCTTCGGCGCAGTTCTGGGCGTCGAATGAATACGATGCAAGCGGCGCCATATTCTGGCGTCTCACTTACGATTCCAGGACTTTTGAACAGGTGTACGACGCCAAGGTGACAGCGGTCTCTATCCGTTGTGTCGAAGACCGTCTGTATGAAATCAAAGAACCGCCTCCGCCACCGCCTAAGGTTGTACCGCAAGTGGTCAAGGTGCAGAACAAAGAAATCCAGACTATCCATATTGGCGATCAGGTTTGGATGGCGAACAACCTGAACGTGAAGGTTCCGGGCAGTTACTGCCTAGACAATAAAGAAGAAAACTGCGACAAGTACGGCAGGCTTTATACCTGGATGGCGGCCCTCAAGATTTTTGAGAAGTTCGCGCGCGTTCCGGCTAAGGATTCTATTTCGAAGCGCAAACCGCATGGCATTTGCCCGAACGGCTGGCATATTCCGACGGCGCTTGATTTTTACAGGCTCGAAACGTACTTGAAAGATATCGATGACGCTGTGGGCGTAGGCACGAATTTGCGCGGTCACGAAGGCTGGAAAGAAAGCGAAGACGCCTTGCTGGGTGAAAACGGATTCGGATTCTCGGCGATGGCAGCTGGCTTCCGCGATTCTGTGGGTGGCTACAATGGCTTTGAAACGTTTGCCGGATTCTGGTCAGGGACCGAAGGCGATTCGACGCGGGCTCTGGTTTGGACTTTGCCGTATGATAAAGATGAATTTATAAAGGATTCTGTGAACAAATTGAATGCGTATTCGATTCGTTGCTTGATGGATCCGCCCGACGAAGATGAAATTTACGACAGCACATCGATTCACGATAAGCGCGACGATAACCGCTACAAAACGGTGGCTGTGGGCGAAGATGTTTGGATGGCCGAAAACTTGCGCTTTGCGGCTGTGGGGAGCTACTGCTACGAAGACAAGGATACTCGTTGCCGCAATTACGGAAGACTTTATCCGTGGCATGTGGCCATGAGACTGCCTGCGGATTACATCGAAAATTCGCTCGATAGCGTGTCGCAGGGGGCGGTGATTGCAGAACACCAGGGCATTTGCCCGGATGGCTGGCATATCCCGCGGCAAGAGGAATGGGTGCGGCTCGGGCAGTTTGCGGTCAACAAGCGTAAAGGCTTGGCGGCAGCCCTCAAGAGTCGCGATGGCTGGGTGCAGGGGAGCTTGGCCAAGAACAATAACGCGAGCGGATTCAATGCTCTCCCTGCGGGCGCACGCTTTACCGATGGCGAGTTCACGGAACTCGGCTCCAGTGCCTACTTCTGGGCGGCTGAGGGCGGTGGCGGCATGGGAGCTACCTATTGGTATGTGCTCAGCAGTAAAGACGAGTTCAAGAGCGAAGAAGATTTTGAACACAATGCATTCTCGCTCCGGTGCGTAAAAAACAAGGTGCCGCCCAAAGAGGCTGCGCCGGAGAGTGATTCCGCAGCCCAGCTTCCAGCTGCAACAGAAACGCAAAACAATAATGCGAACCAAGAACAATGACAACTCCAAAAGGATTAGTTAGTCTTGGTTCGCCCTTCGCCTCGACAACAGGTTAATACCTGTTGCCTCGTCTCGGCACTAGATTTATTTGTTACACGTCGCCGACTTCGCCTGTCGCCACAAAGTTGCGCACGGCACGAGTGATGCGCATCGAACAGAAGTTCGGCCCGCACATGCTGCAGAAGTGGCTTGCCTTTGCCTGGCTGCCGGGGAGCGTCTTGTCGTGGAATTCCATCGCCTTCTCGGGGTCGAGCGATAGCGCGAACTGGTCGTTCCAGCGGAAGTCGAAGCGGGCGCGGGAAAGGGCGTCGTCGCGGAACTGGGCTGCGAAATGGCCCTTTGCAAGGTCGGCCGCGTGAGCGGCGAGCTTGTAGGTGACCACACCCGCGCGTACGTCGTCGCGGTCGGGGAGTCCGAGGTGTTCCTTGGGCGTCACGTAGCAGAGCATGGCGGTGCCGTACCAGCCGATTTGGGCCGCGCCTATGGCCGACGTGATGTGGTCATAGCCGGGGGCTATATCGGTGGTGAGAGGGCCGAGTGTGTAGAATGGGGCGCCGTGGCACTTTTCGAGCTGGCGCGCCATGTTGTCCTGAATCTTGTGCATGGGCACGTGGCCCGGGCCTTCGATAATCACCTGCACGCCGTATTCCCAAGCAATCTTCGTAAGCTCGCCGAGCGTGTCCAGTTCTCCGAACTGGGCCGCGTCGTTGGCATCGGCCAACGACCCCGGGCGAAGCCCGTCGCCGAGCGAGACTGCTACGTCGTATGCGGCGAGAATCTCGCAGATTTCGCGGAAGTGCGTGTACAAGAAATTCTGCTGGTGGTGGCGCATCTGCCAGAGGGCAAGAATCGAACCGCCGCGGCTCACGATACCTGTGGTACGCTTGGCTGTCAGCGGAATATGTTCCAGCAAAAGGCCTGCGTGAATCGTGAAGTAGTCCACGCCCTGTTCCGCCTGCTCAATAAGCGTGTCGCGGTACAGTTCCCACGTGAGTTCTTCGGCCTTGCCGTTCACCTTTTCGAGCGCCTGGTAAATAGGCACCGTGCCGATAGGTACGGGACTATTTCGAATAATCCATTCACGTGTTTCATGAATGTGCTTTCCAGTGGAAAGGTCCATGACCGTGTCTGCGCCCCATCGTACAGACCATGCCATTTTTTCGACTTCTTCTTCGATAGAAGAGGTAATGGCCGAGTTGCCAATGTTACTGTTAATCTTGGTGAGGAAACGGTTGCCGATAATCATCGGTTCGCATTCCGGGTGGTTGATGTTCCCCGGCAGAATCGCGCGGCCTGCGGCGATTTCGTCGCGCACGAATTCCGGCGTAATGGGGGAGCCTGCCACCTGGATTTTACCCTGGGCCTGCAATTCATCAAGGCGCTGGTTTTCGCGGATGGCCACGTATTCCATTTCCTTGGTGACGATTCCCTTGCGGGCGTAGTCAAGCTGAGTCAAGTGGTGACCAGCCTTGGCGCGGAGCGGGTGGTGTTCTGCATTAAAGCGCAGGTGGTCCAGCTCATGGTTTGCGCGGCGGGCGCGGCCATAAGCAGACGTCATGTCGTCGAGCTGTTCGGCGTCACCACGTTCCATAATCCAGGGTTCGCGAAAACGTTCAATCCCCTTCGTTACGTCGAGCTTGGCATCTACATCGCTGTAAGGGCCACTCGTATCGTATACCGTCACGACAGGCGTTTCGGGGTCTTCAGTCAAAATTTCGCGCATTCCCACGCGGATGTCCGGGTACATTTTCCCCGGAACATACACCTTGCGGGAATTCATAAACGGCTTGAGGAGAGAATCCATTACTTTCCTTTAATTACTTCACACCAATGAGGCTCAGGTCGCGCACAGCGCCCTTGTCTGCAGAAGAGGCCATGGCAGCGTATGCCTGCAGAGCCTTGGATACCACGCGGTTGCGGGTTTCCGGCTTCCAAGCCTTGGCTCCGCGAGATTCCATTTCCTTGCGGCGGGCGTCGAGTTCGGCGTCGGTGAGTTCCACATTGATGGTGCGGTTCGGAATATCGATTTCGATAACGTCGCCCGTGTGCACGAGGCCGATGTTACCCTTGTTGGCGGCTTCCGGAGAAGCGTGACCGATGGAAAGACCGCTGGTACCGCCGGAGAAACGACCGTCGGTAAGAAGGGCGCAGGATTTGCCGAGGTGACGGCTCTTGAGGTAAGAGGTCGGGTAGAGCATTTCCTGCATGCCGGGGCCACCCTTCGGGCCTTCGTAGCGGATAACGACCACGTCGCCAGCCTTCACCTTGTTGCCGAGGATGCCTTCGACAGCTTCTTCCTGGCTTTCAAACACGATTGCCGGGCCGGTGAACTTCCAGATGGATTCGTCCACGCCAGCGGTCTTCACGATACAGCCGTCAATAGCGAGGTTACCGTACAGAACAGCGAGGCCGCCGTCCTTGGTGTAAGCGTGTTCGCCATCGCGGATAGCGCCGTTGGCACGGTCGAGGTCGTGATCCGGATACATGAAGTTCTGAGAGAAGGCTTCGATATTGTACTTGCGGCCCGGACCAGCGAGGTAGCGCTGCTTGGCTTCGGCGCTCGGGTTACGCTTGAGGTCGTTCACTTCGAGAGCTTCGCCCATGGTGGCAGCGTGAACGGTCTTTGCATTCTTGTGGATGAGGCCCATGCGGTCGAGTTCACCGAGGATACCCATGATGCCACCGGCGCGGTTCACGTTTTCCACGTGGATGTTGTGAACGGTCGGGGCGACCTTGCAGATGCACGGCGTGTTGCGGGAAAGGCGGTCGATGTCCTTCATGGTGAAGTCGACGCCAGCTTCCTGAGCCACAGCGAGCAAGTGGAGCACGGTGTTGGAGGAACCGCCCATGGCGATGTCGAGGCGCATGGCGTTTTCGAAGGCGTCCTTCGTGGCGATGCTGCGCGGGAGGATGCTTTCGTCGTTCAAATCGTAATACTGGTGGCAGAGTTCCACGATGCGCTTACCGGCGGCTTCAAAAAGTTTCTTACGTTCGGCGTGGGTTGCAACGATGGTGCCGTTGCCCGGGAGGCTAAGGCCGAGAGCTTCGGTAAGGGAGTTCATGGAGTTTGCGGTGAACATGCCGGAGCAGGAACCGCAAGTCGGGCAAGCGTTTGCTTCGATGGCGGCCACTTCTTCGTCGCTGATGGTGTTGTCGGCGGAATCGATCATGGCGTCGATCAAGTCGAGAGCGCGGTCCTTGCCGTCCTTCGTGGTAACGTGGCCAGCTTCCATCGGGCCGCCAGAAACGAAGATTGCCGGAATGTTGAGGCGCATGGCTGCCATGAGCATACCCGGAGTCACCTTGTCGCAGTTAGAAATGCAAACGAGGGCGTCGGCGCGGTGGGCGTTTGCCATGTATTCGGTAGAGTCTGCAATCAGGTCGCGGCTGGGCAAGCTGTAAAGCATACCGTCGTGGCCCATGGCGATACCATCGTCCACGGCGATGGTGTTCATTTCCTTAGCGACACCGCCAGCAGCTTCGATCGCGCGGGCGACTACCTGGCCCAAGTCCTTCAGATGAACGTGTCCCGGAACAAACTGGGTGTAGCTGTTCACCACGCAAATCACGGGCTTACCAAAGTCTTCCACCTTGGTTCCTGTTGCGTGCCACAGGGCGCGTGCACCGGCCATTTCGCGGCCTTCCATAGTCTTGAGCGAACGAAGTTTCGGCATAATAATCCTCTTTTTGTGTCTTTAAAATCTGCGGCGTTACTCGTAAAAATCTGCGGGCAAAAAACGCCAAATTTCGGGCTAAAATGTAGAAAAAGTAGACAGTAGGAAATAGGCTGTAAGAAGGAAGATGATGTATTCTCTTGAAAAACAATAAATGTATCTCGTCACTTTTGACCCCCGAAATTTCGCTAAAAACGGCACTTTCAAAGTAGTTTATTTATTATAGAATACTTAAAATAATCTTAAAAACGCTTATTTTAAGCTAAAAACGGCGTTTGATAAATTTTATACAACAAAACGTTGTTCAAAAACCCTTTAAACCGGTGGGGAATAAGTCTATATTAGGCCCGACTTCTAAAAAACGAGGTTGGTTTTGATGGAAAAAAATATTCTCACGAATAGATTTTGTGGCGTATTTGTATGCGCTCTTATGTTGTTTGCAACACAGGTTTTTGCTGCTTGGGACGGCTCTTCCATGGAAGAGCCGGAAATTCAAGAGATAGAAGGCAAAAACTTTTATTTGATTAATGACGAAGCCGAATTGGCATGGTTCGCTAACGAAACCAATAAAAATCCTGGCGCCAGGTTGAATATCAATGCCAAGTTGAATGCCGACTTGGACATGAACCACAAATTGTGGATTCCGATGGCTGCAGGCACGGGTAAAGTTGCGTTCGAGGGAATTATTGATGGTGACGGCCATGTTATTTCGAATTTGTACATCAATAGCGATGAAGTTGCCGCTGTAAAAAAAGAATTCGCTCAGAATCTTGGTTTTGTAGGTGTCTTGGGCAATGGCTCGGTGAAAAACATTGTCTTTGAAAATGTGGATATTGTAACATCGACTAATGCTGGCTCCATTTTATCTAGTAAGACGAATCAGATCTCTGTCGGTGCCGTTGTGGGGTGGCTGGCCGATAAAAATCCGGGTGGTGTAGTGTCGGCTTGCTATGTGTCTGGATCCATTCATGCTACTGGTGACGGTCAAGGTATTGGAGGCATTGTTGGAAATGGCAAAAATGGAACGATTGAGCATTGCTTGAGTGCTGTTACGATTCTGGCTGAAGGCAATGATGCTTTTGTTGGCGGTATTATTGGGATTACGAAGGCAACCTTGTCGGTGAAATCTTGCGTGTACGATGGTGAGGGATTGACCAATTTGGGCAATGGTGTGACGGGTGCTGTTGTCGGCAATCATATTAGTGGAGCACTCACTACCTCTAACAATTACTATGATGAAGACTTGAACGGTATCGGCAATGGTTCTGAATCTGGTAATACCAAGGTTGATTTGGTAAATGCCGAAGGTATCGCATGCGCTTTGAATGACGGTGAAATGCTTGACGGTTATTGTTCCGTTGCGTCTCCGTGGTCAGTGGGCGAAAAGTCGTTGGCCTTGAATGGTTATGGAGCGGCTACAATTTCTGTTTTGACGGTTAAGGTGACCCAGTATGGTGCCGTGAAGATTACGGAATACCCCGATAAGACAGTTGCTGAAATCAATGGCTCTTACATGGGACCGGATACAGTAAAAATTGAAAAGGATATCCTTGTTGATCAGGTGGTGTTCAACCGCACATTTAATGTGAACAAGATGTCTTCGATGATGATGCCTTTCTCAATTGATACGGCAAATGTGAGTGGCGCTGTAATCTATGAATTTAAGGAAATGGCGATTGTTGATGATGTGTGGAAGGTGAAGGTCCGTAAAGCGGCAACTGTACTCGCCAATACTCCTTACATGGTTTTGCCGAAGGCCCAAAATATCACCTTCAATATTGAAAAACCGGTGACGTTCAATACGACTGTTAAAACGGATAAGGTTTTGAGTACGGGTTCTTGGGAATTCAAGGGTGTGTATGCCTATACCACGTTTGAAAATGACCCTGAACTTGGCCGAATTTACGGCTTTGCTGCAACGGAAAGCGATGGCGTTAAGGTGGGGCAGTTTGTAAAGGTGGGTAGTGATGCTTGGGCCCCCGCCATGCGCGCCTATTTGGTTCACCATGCTGCAGCGACTGCTGCTGCCAAAACGCGTGGTAGTTTGGAGCATTTTGGTTTGGGAAACCCGCTTGAAATCGACATTGAATTTGTTGATGACAACAACAATGTGGTTGAATCGGGTAAACTCAACACGGTGACCGGTGAAGTTCGTATGGATCGCTGGTTTGATTTGAATGGTCGCAAACTGAATGCGAAACCAACGACTCGCGGAACCTATTACCACAACGGAAAAAGAGAAATCATTAAGTAAAAGAGGCAATTATGTTTTTTGAAGAAAAGAAAAAGTACATTGCTCCTGAGATGGATGTAATTGATATGGAATGCCGTACTATTTTATGTGATAGTGGTAATTCTGATCAAGAAGTTATTGATATTATTGATGATGGTAGCGAAAGCTCTGCAGAAGATTAAGTTTTAATACAGGCAAAATTTGCATTAGGCCCCCTTGGGGGCCTTTTTTTATTTTATCTTTACGCGCATGGGTATGGTTCTGAAAAAGACAGATAAACTCTTGTTTGAACTCTTGCGGTTTGCGCTTGATACGACTGGCGAATTGCAGTGCTTTAAAGAGGCTCCTTCTGATGCGCAGTGGAAGTCGATTTACGAGCTGGCCAAACGCCAGTGCGTTCGCGGGGTGGCTTTTTCGGGAATCAAGAAACTGCCTGAAAATGTTCGGCCTGCAAGGGCTTTGCTTTTGCACTGGTCGCTTGATGCCGAGGCAATTGCCGGCAAGAATAAGCTCATGGACCAAGAGGGCGCGCGCCTGACTCAAATTTTTGAGGGCGCGGGCCGCAAGAATGCCATTTTGAAGGGCCAGGCGAATGCGCGACTTTACCCAGACGTACTTTCGAGGCAAGCGGGCGATATTGATATTTGGGTCGAAGGCGGTCGTAAGAACGTTTCCGAATTGCTTTACAAATTGAATTTGTTGAATGCGGAAACCGATGACCATGCTTATTCGCTGCACCACATTCATTTGCCTGAGACGAAAGACGGAATCGCTGTCGAAGTGCATTTTAAGCCGGCGTCGGGAATCCCGTTCCGCAATGGTGCATTGCAAGAATTTTTGAATGAAGAAATTCGCAAGGCTGAAAAGGTGCCCGAGGGCTTTTATTCGCCGTCTATCAAGTTTGCGCTCTTGATGCAAATGGCGCACTTGCAGCAGCATTTTTATAGCGGTGGCCTTGGCCTTAGGCAGTATATGGATTACTTGATGCTGCTTCGGCATTCTACCGAAAGCGATCGCAGTGCGGCGGTAGCTATCATGAAACGCTTGAGCATGATGCGTGCATGCGGTGCTGTCATGTGGCTGTTGCAACAGGTTTTCGGGCTAGAACAAAACTTAATGCTTTGTGCGCCTGACCGCAGGCGCGGTGAACGCCTTTTGAAACTCGCACTTGCGTTCGGCAATTTTGGCCAGTACAAATCGAAACCCAAGAATGTTTTTGTGCGCTGGTACAAGGACCGCTTGCAAGCGCTTTCTTGGTTGCCGTTTGACCCGGTGAATGCGATTTTCAAGGAACTCAAGTATTGGCGTGCAACGATTTCGCTGATTCCGAAGCGCATTAAACGCAGGCGGATTGCTTTATGATGGAAAATTTTTATAAGGTGGCGGAACATGTGTTTGCCGTGTCGGCGCAGGCAACTGTTGGCGACAAGATTTTTGCGGAATGCATGGACAATTACGCTCCTTTTGCGATTGAAAAGTCGGACGATTGCCTTTTTGCGTTGAATGTGCAATGTGGCGAGGCTCCCGAATACACCGAAGAAACCCGCCAGGAAGAAGAAGGCCAGCAGATTATTTGCGGGCTTACAGCTAAACAGGAATCGGCTTTTGATTTTCGCTTGTTTGGTGAGGCGATGGGCGTGTTAGTTTGTTCGACTGACTATAAAAAGGCTGAACTTTTCGTGCCCCAAAATCAAAAATTGAGTTCGCTCAAGTTTGCGGTGAACAATTCGCTGATGGTGCTGTATGCAATCGCGACGGCACCTTACGATACGGCCTTGTTCCATGCGGCGGTCGTGAGTTACAAAGATCGCGGCTACCTGTTCTTGGGCAAGAGTGGTACGGGCAAGAGCACGCATGCAAGGCTTTGGCTCAAGCATGTTGCGGGCACAGACCTTTTGAATGACGACAATCCGGTGGTTCGCATTTTTGATGGCGCACGAGCGGTTGTTTATGGCTCGCCGTGGAGCGGCAAGACACCTTGCTACAAGAATCAGGAATTTGCGCTGGGCGGCTTTGTGTTGCTTTCGCAGGCTCCCTACAACAAGATTGCCCGCTTGCGGGGCGTGCAGGCTTTTGCTGCGCTTGTTCCGTGCATTTCGGGCAAACGCTGGGAACGCGTGATTGCCGATGGGCTTCACAAGACTGAAAATGCACTTGCCATGAATGTACCGGTGTGGTATTTGGAATGCTTGCCGGATGAAGCTGCCGCAAAGTTGTGCTGCGAGACGGTTTCTGCTTAACAGGATTCATGATGCAAAAGAAAGATGATGCAATGATTCTTTCCGAGGCGATTCGCCTGGTGAGCGAAGGTATCGAAGTAATCTTCCCGGTGAATGGGCGGAGCATGCGCCCGTTTATCGAGGGTGGCCGCGACAGCGTAGTGCTTGTTCGTCCGGAAAACGTGAAACCGATGGATGTGGTGCTCGCGAAGACTGATGACGGTCGGTTCGTGATTCACCGCGTTATGGAAATGACGGGCGACCGTGTGACTTTGATGGGCGACGGCAATTTGCTTGGTCGCGAACATACTGAATGTAAACAAATTTATGCTAAAGTAACGCATGTTGTGCATCCAAAAGGTTACAAAAGATCTCTTTACACGCCTTTTATACAATTTGTCCAAAGAATGTGGGTGAGGCTTTTACCTTTGCGTCGTTATTTGCTTAAATTATATAGAGTCTACATTCGAATCCGGAACCTCTAGAAGGAGAGTACACCATGCACATTAGAAAAGGATTTGTTCTGCGCGAAGTCTGCGGTGAACAGGTAATTATGGGCGAAGGCGTTGGCGCTCTCGATTTCGGGAAGCTCCTTTGCCTGAACGAAACGGCGTCTTGGCTTTGGGCGCGTGCAAGCGAACTCGGCGAATTTACCGTCGAAGCTCTTGCCGATGCGCTCTGTAGCGAATACGACGTTGCCGCCGACGATGCCTTGAACGATGTCAAGTGCATTGTTTCGCAGTGGCAAAACGTGAACGTAGTCGAATGAAATACCTTTCGTGGTTATGGAATAGGACGGAAGGATTCCGCCTGAACATAGCGCTCCGCATTGTATTTGGTGTGGGGCGAATTTCGCTTGGGCTGTTGATGGTATGGCTCAGCAAGCGCTTTATAGACGAAACGATTCGCACAGGTGGTCAAGACGATATTGTGCGCATGATTGCGTTGCTTGTGGCAACGGTCGTGGGTGCGATTGTCTTGCGCATTGTGTTTTATTATATGACGAATGTGGCCATGGTCCGCCAGTCGAATCGCTTGCGTTTGCAAGTGTTCGAGGGCTTGTTCTTGCGTAAGCTTTACGCGGGGGCGGAACTGCATTCGGGTGATGTGGCGTCTAGGCTTTCGAAAGATATCGAGTCGGTGTCGACTACGACCATGGAAACTTTGCCGCAAATGATTGTGACGGCGCTACAGCTGGTGGGCGCGTTCCTTTTGATGCGCTGGTTTGACCCGCGGCTTGCATGGGCGTTGCTGTTGCTTACGCCGGTAGCGATTGTGCTCGGAAAGTTGGTGTCTCGCAAACTCAGGAACATGACGCTTGCGATTCGTGAACGCGAATCGAAAATCCAGATGCAGGTGCAAGAGGGCGTGGAACACAATGTGCTCATGCGTTCGCTCGAAAGCGAGAACTGGGTGGCGGGTCGCCTGAGTGACATGCAACAACACTTGGAAAACGATGTTCTGCGCCGTACGCGATTTACCACGCTTTCCCGTTTTGCGCTCGGGTCTGCTTTTGGGCTGGGTTACTTGCTCGCCTTTATTTGGGGCGGCCTCGGGCTCCGCGATGGAGCGATTACCTTCGGTATGATGACTTCGTTCTTGCAACTGGTGGGCCAGATTCAGCACCCGATTCTTTCGATTTTGAACATGGTGCCGCAAGTGGTGCATACGACGGCGAGCATTGACCGCCTGGAAGATCTTGAAAAATCCAAGGAGCCTGAATGTGACGGAACGCCTATGGCGCTTGAAGGTTCGCTCGGGGTACGACTCGAGAACCTGCATTTTGGCTATGCGGCGGGCAGGCACGAGGTCTTGGAGGGATTCAGTCACGATTTCGAACCTGGTACAAAGACGGCGATTATGGGCAGGACTGGTGCCGGAAAGACGACGCTGTTCCGGTTATTGCTTGGCTTTGTAAGGCCCGATAGCGGGCGAATGTTAATTTATTCAAGCTCCGAGGTGTGTGCGATTGGTAAAGAAACTCGCACGAATTTTGTGTATGTGCCGCAGGGCAATACTTTGCTGAGCGGGAGCGTGCGTTTGAATTTACAGCTGGCCAAGCCTGATGCGAGCGAACAGGAAATGTTGCTAGCTTTGCATGCGGCCTGTGCCGACTTTGTGCTGGATTTGCCCGATGGCTTGGATACTGAAATCGGTGAGCGCGGCCGTGGCCTGAGCGAGGGCCAGGCGCAGCGAATTGGAATTGCTCGCGGGCTTTTACGGCCCGGGAATGTTTGGCTGTTTGACGAGGTGAGTTCTTCGCTCGATGAATCGACGGAGCGCGAATTGTTCGAAAGGCTGTTTGCAACTTACCCCGACAAGACCATGATTTTTGTGACGCACCGTTCGGCAATGTCTGAAATTTGCGACGAAGTCGTTCGACTATGAAAATGCATCCGCTTAAACACTTTATAACGATTACGAAGCACCGGAACGAGGTGATTCGGCTTTGCTTTAAGGCCGGAATCGGGTTCCAAGGCTTGTTCCACGATTTGTCGAAGTACAGCCCGACTGAATTTATTCCGGGGGCCAAGTATTACATGGGCGATCAGTCGCCTAACAATGGGGAACGCAACGACAAGGGCTATAGCTTGGCTTGGATGCATCATAAGGGCCGGAACAAGCACCATTTTGAATTCTGGTATGACTACGAAATGGCGACCAAGAAGCTTGTGCCGATTGATATGCCGGACCGCTACATTAAAGAGATGTTCTGCGACCGTGTGGCAGCATCCAAGACGTACAACAAGGCGGGCTATACGCAAGAATCTCCGCTTTTGTATTTGACTAAAAGTACGGCTCGCGAAAAGATGACTGAAAAAACTTACCGCAAGTTGCTTTACTTGCTCAAGATGCTTGCTGAAAAAGGCGAAAAAGAAACGCTTGCGTTCATGAAACGGACGAAGCTGCTGCCGGAAGACATGAGCTGTCTTTAAATAAGTCTTCTAGTTCGTTTGTGAAATATTGAAGTGAACTCTAGAAATAAAAAAAACGTATTTCATAGGATATATGAAATACGGATCATCCGTTGACCTTTCTTTTTTATCTCAGGTGGGCTGGTCTGCCACCCTGTCATCCATTGACCTTTCTTTTTTATCTTAGGTGGACCGGTCTGCCACCCTGTCATCTGTATAAGAATATATAAAAAATAAACAAGAATGTCAAGAGTTATTCAATCTTTGCGATAAACACGTTCAGGCTGAATCCGCCGTGGCTGGTGGCGATGCATTTGGCGGCCGGATTGTGGTCGGGCGATAAGCCGGGGCACTCTCGCAGCAAGTTTGCGGTGCAGGTGTAAGCAGAGCCAGGGCGGTTGTCGTCTTTGGGCGCAAGGATTGCGGCTGTGAGCGGTTTGCCGAGGGCGCGCAGGGCGCGGGCGAGCTCGGCGAGTCGGCGACCAATGCGCGTGTAGAGTTTGGGTGCGTCAAAATCGAGACGCTTGCCGTAGGGCGGATTCAGAACGATAACGGGCGAAGATTCTCCGCACAGCTCGGCAATTTCAGGCGCGGTGTAGCTGAAAAAATCGCGGAGTTGAGGATTGATTGGCTTGTACTCGATGTTTGCAAGCGGGCAACATTCCACGTTGTGCTCGATGATTTTGACCGCGTGTTCAGAAATGTCACTCGTGACAATTCTTTTTAATTCCGAATTCTGAATTCTGAAATCGGAATTTATTATGTGGTTCCAGGTAGCGGGCTTGAATGCGGGCTGGTGCTTTAAGGCGAAATCGCGACACTTTCCCGGAATGAGCCCGTTTGCCATGTAAGCTGCTTCGAGGCTGAAGGTGCCGCTGCCGGCCATTAAGTCAAGTAGACAGTAGGAAGTAGACGTTAGACCGTGGAATGATTCGAAAATCATCGCAGCGGCGATGGTTTCTTTGAGCGGAGCGTCATTCACGAATCGCTCGTGACCGCGCTTGTAAAGTTCTTCGCCTGCAAGGTCAAGCCAAATTGTGCAGCGGTCATCGACGAGGGTGACGAAGATGTTTTGAGGCTCCGACAGAAATTGCTGTTCCCGGCCTTCGCCGGGATGACATGGGGCGTGCGAGTTGATGACGTTTTGCAGGCGTTCGGCGATGGCGTCGCTATGGTACAGGCGAGAATGCTTGCAAGTCACGTGAATACGGAGCGAGTTGCTAGAAATACTCCTTTCGTCTCTCGTCTGTAGGGCGTAGCCCGTTCTCTCGTCTGATAAGTACAGCTCCCACGGAATTTCGGCGGCTTTCTTTTCGAGGTCGCGGAAATTTTCGGCCTTGAAGTCGGCAATATGCATTAGAATGCGGTTTGCAATGCGGCTGTAGGCCACAGCTTTCCAAGATTCGGTGATTTTGGCCGTGAATTCGACCTTGCCGTCGCCAACAATATGTGGAGAACATTCTGTATTGGCAAATTCTAGCCCGAAACCCTGCAATTCGCGAACTAGAGTTTGTTCGAAACCAAGCGGTGTAATCGCCAAAAAACGGTGCGGCTTGCCGATCACCTGCCGTTTGATACGCTTTTCGAAGGCTGTAGAGAGCATGCTATGAATATAGAAATAAGAGGCTCAAATCTAGATACCCAAATTGAAAATCGTGCAATCAGGTGATTGCAAGGTTTGTAAAAGATTTTTCTTGATTTCGGGGTGAGTGGGTGCGAATTCTTGTTTTTACAAAAGTTTTACAAAAAAATGGTATTCAAATGGCTGAAAAAAGCGTGTATAGTAAAGATGGGGAATATGTCTCTCTGTCGCTTCGCGGAATGTTCCGTGATGAAATATTTGAAAGGCTACAAATGACTAAAAATAAGAAGATTCTCCGTCGTAAACACGACCCTTTCTTCCGTTATATTTATGCAATTCCCGCCAATACTCGCACGCTCTTGCGTTTGGCCGGACTCGGGAACCCAAATCTTCGCAAAATGCTCTCTACGGTTGATATGGAAACTCTCGAACTGATTCCGGGTAGCTTCAGCAACGTGAAGGAGTGGGGAGAGTCCGATCTTGCCTTTAAAGCTCGTATCAAAGGTGGCCCTGAAATTTTTGTGGGAATTTTGCTGGAGCACAAGTCTTACCGTAAACGGGATGTGCTTTCGCAAATTTACCGTTATACCTTCGAGGTTATGCAGAATAAGGGGGCGACAGACTTTGGCTGGCTTCCGACGAAGGCGATTATTATCTATAATGGTCAAAACGGGTGGGACCCGATGGCCGAATTTCGAGCTAAACACAAGGGGAGTTTTAATGGTCGCGAATTGCCATTTGAATGCGTCCTTGTAAACCTGGCGAATGTTCCTGACATGGCGTGCTTTAGGGAATCTAATGTGGAGGCCGCGATTGGTACATTGGTTATGAAGCATGCTTTTGATGCTGATGGCCTAAACGGTATTGTGGAAAGGCTGGTAAAGATGCTTTCTAAACTGGAAAATGATGCTAGGGCTACCCTAGCTGACAAAATTGTAGTATATTTACATGAGTATCTCGACAAAGATGTCGTGGAGGAGTTGCGTATGCGCATGAGTATCGGACAAGCTTTGGGCATTAAGACGGCTGGAGATCGTCTGCGAGCTGCGGAACGTGCGGCTCTTCGCCGTGGCGTAAAAAAAGGTGCTCAACAGGAACGCGAAAAGAACGAAGCGGACAATGCTGCTCGCGATTCTAAGCGTGCCGATTACTTGCGTTCGCAGAATGTGCCGGACAGCGTGATTTCAGCAATGCTCGCCCTCAAGTAGGGCCCCCTTCCCCTAAAAAGATTTCGTGCCCGGATCCGTCGGATTCGGGTGCTTTTTATGTGTACGGTTGGGGTGAGTGGGCGGGGTGATTCTTGTTGAAAAGTTCAAATACTTGCACGATTTGCATGGATGTGGTATATTCTTAGGTGTCTTATTATAAAGCCGACACTCTCATAAGGAGCAAGTACATGACTTTCGAATATGACCTTCATGAAAGCAAGGAAGAAGGCAAAGCTGAAGCCAAACTCGAAATGATTGACGCCATGATTGCAAACGATATTCCTGTTGAGAAAATCGCTGTTATTTCGGGTGTTCCTCTGGACGAAATTCAGAAACGTCGCTCTCAGCGATAAGCCCCCTCCTTCCCCTAAAAGATTTCGTGCCCGGATCCGTCGGATTTGGGTGCTTTTTTAGTCGTTTGCGCCTCCTTCGCGAAGGATTGCCGCGATAGAGGTCTTTTTGCTTAGGGCTTGCCTTTTCAGATTGTCTGTGAAACGCTTGACTGCGGCGTATGTAACCCGACGACTGTTGCCCTTTTCAATGGACACCGGTCCTTCCAGCAGCTCGAACATTTTTTTTGTTCAGTTTGTTGTGCGTCTGCAGCTTCATTGTTTGTAAAATTTTTTCAAGAACGTCGGAAAAGGTTTTTCCGGTTATTCCCTTTAGCGTTTTGCCATGTATACATGCCGTACCCATCCAGCATTTTTTTGAGGAGTTATAATCGACATTACAACTGTAACAAGTTTGCAGGTGAGCTTCTTTGTATTTAGTACGGATGCGCTGTACTTGCTTTTGCTCAAGAAATTCCTTTAGTTGATTCTTGGCTTCTATTATTTTTTGAATGTATTCCATGCTGTACATCCAATCGTTATTTTGCTCTGAAAAACGGCATGCGTTTGGATGTTTGATAGAGCTTGATTCATCTGAGATAATGGTCCATTTGTTGTAAAATGGCTTCCGTTTTCCATTGACAAACCATTTAGTTGCTATGGAGTATTCTTCATCGGGCATGTCGATGTAGCCACCAAGAGAAATGTTTTCGTTGCCGTCCTTGTAATCGAAACCGATATTGCCTATGCCGTCTGCGAAAACTTCGATGTCGTGTTTCTTTAATAGTGACTTTAACCTTTTCCAGGGAACTTCTTTTTGACTGGTATTTGACCTTGACATGGATTCTCCTTAGTACCGATATTTCGAAAATATTTTCGGATGTGATAATTGTCAAGCGGATTAATGTTCCGGTGAAAATGGCGTGAAATTTGTATGCGGCTGGGCCGGCTGGACGGGTGCGAATTCTTGTTTTTACAAAAGTTTTACAAAAAAATGGTATTCAAACGGCTGAAAACGGCGTGTATAGTATAGATGGGGACCAAATCTCTGTCGCCTTACGGGAGTGCCCGTAGGGCCACCCTAAAACAAGGACACGCTAATGTCTGAAAAAGAAAATATTGAAATTCGCGATATTGCCCATGAATTCAATGTCATTGTCGATTCCGTAAAAGATAGCAAGAGCGACTTCATTCATGATCGCTATTTCCGCTTTGCTTTTGCAGAACCATCTCGCATGGCTGAACTTCTGACTCTGTTCTCGCGTCATAATCCCTCACTAAAGGCTTTCCTTGACACCATTGACCTTACGAGCCTCCGCGGTGCGAGTGAAAATCACTCGTCCGACAAACATGCCGGTTCTGCGGATCTAGTATTTGAGGCGAATATCAAGGCGGGCGGTGTAACGGGACTTTATGTGGGTATTATAGCTGAACATAAGTCAACCAACAGGGATAACGTGCTTCTCCAAATTTCGGAATATTACCATCATCTGTTCCTGGAACGCAAGAAGGATGTTCCAGTAGTAGCCTTCATTGTCTATAACGGCGAAAAGGGATGGAATCCGCTTGCTCAGGGGCGATTTGCAAATTATCCTGAATACTATCACGATATCGGCTTTCCGTTTAAGGTGGAATTTCTTGATGTTGGGCATGCCATTGATGACGCTGAATTGGGGGACTTTTCGCCCACCACCCTTGTCGCCTTGACGGCAATGAAGTATATTTTTGATGTCGAGAAGTTCTCAATTACTTTCCGCGAGGCGGCGTTGCATCTGCTTAAGATGCAGAACACCGACGAAGGGAGAGATTTCATCAAGCAGTCGCTTTCGTATTTCTTTTGGAAGTGGCCCTACAAGAGCGAGGTAATCAAGATGGACAGTCCGGAAGCCATTGCAAATAAGGGTTACGAAACCTTCGGCGAGCATTTCTTCAATGCTGGCGCTAAACATGAACGCGAAAAGAACGAAGCGGACAATGCTGCTCGCGACTCCAAACGCGCTGATTTTTTGCGCTCGCAGAACGTGCCTGACAGCGTGATTTCGGCGATGCTCGCCCTGAAGTAGCAGAACTCTTCCCCCATCCCCCCAAAAGATTTAGTGCCCGGATCCGTCGGATTCGGGTGCTTTTGCATAAAAAAGTAAGATTTCTGTGACAAAATTGAAAAAACAACCTATATTTGCCTAGAATTTGTTCAACACAGGTTTTAAACCATAACCCGAGGTTGCGGCGTGGCGCAAACGCAGAACGGAAATCTCCTTATTCTAGGTGCAGGTCAGTACGGTCAGATGGCCGCCGAGATCGCACAAGAAATGGGGATTTTCGCGAAAATAGCCTTCCTCGACGACTCTTTCTTGGCTTGTCATCCTGAGCAAGCAACGCGCGTCGAAGGATCTATGGCAGACCTCCCGAAATTCGCCGCCGAGTTCCGCTACGGTTTTGTGGCCATCGGTAATCCGGCACTCCGCCGCAAGCTTACCGAACAGCTTTTACAGAACAACATGACCCCGGCAACGCTCGTGCACCCCACGGCATACGTGAGCCCGAGTGCTAAGCTCGAACAGGGCTGCTGCATCGAGCCGAATGCCACCGTGCAGACCGGCGCAACCCTCAAGACAGCGACCTTTATTGCCAGCGGGGCAGTAGTCCGCCATAATGCCGTTGTCGGCGAATATTGCCATGTAGACTGCAACGCCGTCGTGAATTCTACCGCCAATGTTCCGGCGGGTACGCACATTTTGGCCCAAGAGGCTCCTAATGCATAAGACTCCCTACACACTCTTTTTTAAGCGACTTATCGATATTGTGCTCTCCGGTTTCGGCATCGTGGTGCTCGCGCTCCCCATGCTCGCCATCGCTATTGCCATCAAACTCGACAGCAAGGGCCCAGTGCTCTTTAAGCAAAAGCGCGTGGGCCTGCACAAGAAACACTTTAACATTTACAAGTTCCGCACCATGCGCACCGACACCCCCAAGGACGCCCCGACCCATGAGCTGAGCGACCCCAAGAAGTGGATTACCAAGGTGGGCGGGTTCCTCCGCAAGACCAGCCTCGATGAACTCCCGCAGATGTTCAACATTTTCGAGGGAACCATGAGCATTATCGGCCCGCGTCCGGCGCTGTGGAACCAGTACGACCTGATTGAAGAACGCGACAAGTACGGTGCAAACGACGTGCCCGTGGGCCTTACCGGCTGGGCGCAAATCAACGGCCGCGACGAACTGGAAATCCCCGTGAAGGCGGCCCTCGACGGCGAATACGTAAAGCGCCAGAGTTTCCTTTTCGACTGCAAGTGCTTCTTTGGTACGTTCGTTAGCGTGCTTAAGAGCGACGGCGTGGTCGAAGGCGGTACCGGCGAAATCCACAAGCACGAGCAGGAGGCCCGCAAATGATCCGCATCCTCATTACAGGCGCGAACAGCTACATCGGCACCTCCTTTGCCAACTACTTGGCTCAGCCCGAATTCGTGGGCAAGTACCAGGTGGCCACCCTTGACATGATTGGCGACGCCTGGCGCAGCCACGATTTTAGCCAGTACGATACCGTTTATCACGTGGCAGGAATCGCCCACAGCGACAACGGCAAGATTAGCGATGAACGCGCGAAACTCTACTACGCCGTGAACACCGACCTGACCGTGGAATGCGCCAAGAAGGCGAAAGAGGCCGGCGTCAAGCAGTTCATATTCATGAGCAGCGCCATTGTGTATGGCGACAGCGCCCCCATAGGCAAAGAGAAACTGATTACCCGCGACACCCCCGTGAACCCCGCCAACTGCTACGGCGACAGTAAGGTTCAGGCCGAAAACGGCATCCGCCCGCTGGACTGCGACACCTTCAAGGTGGTGATACTCCGCCCGCCCATGATATTTGGCAAGGGGAGCAAGGGCAACTACCCGCTGCTCAGCAAACTGGCCCGGAAACTCCCCGCGTTCCCGAAGGTCGAGAACAAGCGCAGCATGCTCTACATAGGCAACCTGGTGGAATTCGTGCGCCTGATGATTGAAAATGGCGAACACGGCACCTTCTGGCCGCAGAATCCGCAGTACAGCAACACCAGCGAAGTCATCTCGCTCATTGCCAGGGCCCACCACAAGCGCTGCGTGCTGATTCCCGGATTCGGCTGGGCATTGAAACTCATGAGCCACGCCACCGGCCTGGTGAACAAGGCCTTTGGTAACCTGGCCTACGACCAGTCTATGAGCGTGTACAAGGAACCCTACCAGAAGTATAGTCTGCAAGAAGCCATCGAAAGGACGGAAGGCTAGTGAACGTCGTCATCGTAAATGCTTTTGATACCTATGAGCATCGAGTAAAGCTTCTTTACGATGTTTTCAAGGAAAATGGTTTTTCTGTTAAGGTTCTAACGTCTAACTTTAGGCATTTTGAAAAAGTAAAGAGAACGGAAAAAATAGAAGGGTTTCATTTCTTTGATGCGGAACCCTATAAGAAAAACTTGTCTTATCAACGGTTGCATTCGCATTATAAATTGTCAAAGGATATCTTCAAAAGTTTAGAGAATGAACCCGAAGTTGATATTTTATGGGTGCTTGTTCCGCCGAATTCCTTTGTGAAAGATGCTGCTTCGTATAAAAAAACGCACCCCAAGGTAAAGCTGATATTTGATTTGATTGACCTTTGGCCGGAAACGATGCCCATTGGCTTTATGAAGAAACTTTTCCCGTTTTCTGTATGGAAGAATCTTAGGAATAAGAACCTGAAATATGCAGATACGATTGTTACTGAGTGTAATTTATATCAAGAAACATTAAAAGATGTTCTTCATAATTTGAAAGTTGAAACATTGTATCTTGCTCGTCCTCTTGTTCCTTATGAACCCCATTTGTCTTTGCCGCAAGATAAGGTTAATCTTTGTTATTTGGGATCTATAAACAACATTATTGATATTGATGTAATTGCAAATATTGTGTCTGAATTCAAAAGATTCAAACCAGTGACATTGCATATTGTTGGAGACGGAGAAAAGAAAGACCAACTCATCAATGCTGTTGAGGGTAAGGGTGGCTCTGTTGTTTTTCATGGCAAGGTCTATGACAAAATTGAAAAACAGAAAATTTTCGATTCGTGTCATTATGGCTTGAATATTATGAAGTCTACGGTTTGTGTTGGCCTTACTATGAAAAGTATGGATTATCTGGAATACGGCCTTCCTATGATAAATAATATTAAAGGGGATACCTGGGATATTATTGAAAGAAAACAAATCGGGCTCAATATTAACAGCTTGTCCTGTGCTACAGGAACTTACAACGTTGCTCTGAGAACGAATGCTAGATGTTTTTTTGAAAATAATCTAACGAAAGAGTGTTTTGATAAAAAAGTTGAAGATGTTATAGCCAGGAGTTAATGAAATGAATCGACAGAATGTGAGAAGTGTGAATTACGGATTGGTTGAAATAATTTGGAATGTTCTTTTTCTTATTAGAACAAAACTCCTGGTGTCAAGCGCGAGACTAATCAGATTCCCCATAACGATTCGCGGGAAAAAATGGATTGATTTTGGTAAAAGATTGACTACGGGTCGTAGGTGCAGAATAGAGGTAAATGGTGTTTTTGATGAGCCCGCGATTGTGTTTGGTGAAAATGTAAATATAGGCGATGATGTAAGGATTGCTGCTGCTGAAAAAATCAAAATAGGGAATAATGTCTTAATTGGTTCAAAGGTTTTGGTAATTGACAATTCCCATGGCTCTTACAATGGTGATGCTCAGGATTCTCCTGATACGCCCCCTAATCAAAGGCCTATATATACGGCTCCCATTGTGATTGAAGACAATGTTTGGATTGGTGAAGGGGCTATAGTACAAATGGGAGTCTCAATAGGTTATGGTAGTATCGTTGGCTCCAACGCTGTTGTAACTAAGAATGTGCCGCCAAAATCTATTGTTGGTGGAGTTCCTGCTATGGTCCTAAAAAAATATAATGAAACAAATTGTTCTTGGGAAAAAGTTTAAAAAGAAGGAATGATATGGTTGGTTTGTTTTGTTTTGATGGCCCGTTATATAAAGACAAAAATGGAGTATACTGTAATGTTACTTTGACAAATGAAATGTTTAGTAGATATTTTTCTGTAGTAAACAAACTTTTTATTGTTGTTCGAACATATTGCACAGATAAGACATATGCAGAAATGAATATGAAAGCTCTGACATTAGACAATGTTGAAATTGTTGAGGTCGGAAATTTTAATTCCATCTACGGAATGTTTGTTGAAAAAAGAAAAACCCAAAAAAAACTTGAGAATGTTGTTGAAAACAGCGATTTAATCTTCGCCAGAATGCCCAGCCAGACATCAAATGTAGTGTTGAAAATAGCGCAAAAAATGAACAAGCCGTATTTGGTTGAAGTTGGCGGATGTGCATGGGATTCTTTTTGGAATCATGGGCTGCTTGGTAAAATTATAGCCCCATATATGTATTTTTGTGCTAGAAAGAATATAAAAAAAGCATTGTTTGCAACATATGTGACAAAAAAATTTTTGCAGAAGAGATATCCTAATAATGGGACAACAACTAATTGTTCGAACGTATATCTGCCAATTGCAAATGATTCTGTTCTTGAAGAAAGAATAAAGAAAATTAATTTAATGGATTCTACACACCCTGTATTCGGTCAAGCAGTTAATTCAATAGATGTGAAGTACAAGGGAGAACATTTAATATTGCGAGCAATGCAAAAACTTCGTGCAAAAGGAATTTATGCCGAATATCAGATTGTTGGGCCTGGAACAGGTACTTTTTTAAAGCAAGAATCGGCTCGATTGGGTTTGTCTAATCAATTGGTGCTTGTTGGAACGTTACGAAAAGATGAAATTGAAAAATGGTATAAGTCGATAGATGTTTATGTTCAACCTAGTAAACAGGAAGGGTTGCCGCGATCTGTTATTGAAGCTATGAATGCCGCGTGCCCTGCAATAGGTTCTAATATTGCGGGAATACCTGAATTGTTGGATGCGGATTGCTTGTTTGAACCTGAAAATATTGGACAGATTCAAGATGTTATTTTAAAATTGCTGAATAGTAAAGATAATATGAAAAAACAATCAAAAATAAATTTTGAAAAGGCGAAAGAATATGAATTAAATAAAATTGAAAATAGACGACAATGTGTTTTTCGAGAGTATCAAAACAGTGTTGCAAATGTAAAATAATTGACTTTTAGTAGTTTTTGAAATTTAACAATCATTCTATTTGTGAAATGGAGCTGCAAATGAATAAAAACGGTCTCATCAGAATTAAAACTAAATTCCAAAAAAATATGTTAGGCAAGATGATAATCAAAATATATCATTGCTGTATTGCGATCCCTAGATCTAAGATGCTTCTTCTAAAATACTATTTGATAAGGAATAATGAAACTTTCAAATCTTTGGCTAAAATTGAGTTCTATAAAGATTCTGAATTGTTTGATTTAATGATAAATGAACGGAAATCTGTTTGCCGTTTTGGAGATGGTGAAATCGCTTGGATTTATCGTGATTCTCGCGGCTATTTTGGTCAGGAAAATTCAAAAGAACTAAGTGAACGTTTGAAACAAGTTCTGTTAAGCGACTGTAAAGACGCTGTTGTTTGTGTACCGAATTTTTTCGGTAATATGAAAGGTTATGCAAAAAGTAGAATAAAAAACCGAAACATTCATCTTTCTCAATATGCTGATAGGTGGTTGAAACTATTAAATTTGAGCAAAAGATATGGAGATGCGTTGATAACCCGTGTTTATAATGGGCGATTCAATGTTGAATATGAATATATGTTTTCTATGTGGAAAAAGGTTTGGGATAAAAAGCTTGTTGTGATGATAGAGGGGGCTGGAACTAGATTTGGCGTAGGAAATGATTTGCTGTCAAATGCAGCCAATGTAGAACGAATTGTAGGTCCTTCTGAAAATGCATTTGGTTGTTACAATAAATTAATTGAAACTGCTCGCTTGTACCCAAAACATGATGTGTTGTTCTTGATTGCTATGGGCCCAACTGCAACAATTTTGGCGTATGATTTAGCGTCCGAGGGGTATCAGGCGATTGATATTGGTCATTTAGATATTGAATATGAATGGTTTTTGCATCATTCTGATCATGCGGTATCTGTGAAGGGAAAGTACGTGAATGAGGCGGGTGGAATGTCGTCGTGTGACCTTGATGATGAAATTGAAAAAAAATACAATAGTGAAATAAGGTATAGATGTGTTTGATAATAACACGAAAATAGGAATTGAAAAGATAATTGATTTTATCGTAGCTTTCATTTCTGTTTTGCTAATTGCATTTGTTGAAGACGATCCTTCAAATTTGCCGTTTGTTGGGACAGCGTTAATTGTTGTCTCAATTTATGTGATGATAAGGGGAAGAAAAAATAAGATGTTGTTTTTTCTTCTATTTATTATATCTATGATAAATATTTCTATAGGTGCTTATGACTGCTTGTTAGAGGGTGTTGATGTTTCAGCATGGCAATTGTCTGGTTTAAGAGCTACCAAATATAACACGATTACGGCAAAAGGTATTTTATTATTTGTAACGATGTTTAATTTGTTTATAAAAGATGATGTCTTGAAGAATGAAAAAAAGTCTAATTTTGATGAACTCCGGATAAACAATACGCTCATTTCTTATATGGGAGTTTTGGTTATGTATGTTGTTTTAGTGTATGCTTTAATTTCTCAACTTTTAACGAGAAATCTTGGGGATTATCAAAGTGTTTCATCGCCTGTTTTTGAATATTGTGTTATAGTTCTGTGTGTGACATGGTATTATTCAAAAAACAATCAGGTTGTTGACTGGTTGATTCTCTTGTATGTGTTTTTTTATTCGATTATCTTTTTGGCAATAGGCGATAGGTCGTCTGTGTTTATGTATTTGTTGATGCTATATCTTTTATATTTTCAAAAGAGATTCACTGTGTGGGCTGTTTTAGGATTCTCCTTAATTGGAATTTTCTGTGCTAATATTATCGGAATAATGAGAAGTGCTGGTGCGTTTAATTTTAGTGAAATCATATCAATGGCGACAAGCCGAGGTCTATATGTAGATACTTTTTCGTGGTCATATTATGCAGGCATTGCGATTACCGCCTTAGCACATACCGTAGACTCAAAAATCCCTTTTTGCCTTGCTTATATTCTTTCTTTTTTTGGAATAAAAAACGATTTTTCAAGCTTTACTGTTTTTGCCTTAAATTATAATGGTCTTTACAATAATGGAGGTGGTTTTTGCAGCCCCTATTTATATATGTGTGGTGGCTATCTAGGAATCGTTGTGGGAGCTGTTTTTATTGCTTTTGTGATAAATATGTTTTTTTCAAACAAGAAACCTTTTAATTCTATTTATCAAGCTGTAATTGTTGCAATGTCTCTTCGATGGTACCTTTATAATCCTGTGACTCTGTTTAGAGGAATTCTGTTATTAATGCCTCTCCTTCTAATCGCTTGCAGGTTGTTTGATAACACAACGCGTTCAAATGATACTCAATCTAGAGGCTAACCGGAAATTTCATAATGTTTGCGACTATAAAAAAACATAAAACAATCATTATTCGTTTGATGGTTGCTTTGATGTCTTTCATTGATACCATTTTTTTAAATCGGTGTCTTGGAACATCTGGAAAAGGCGAGTATTCTGTTATAATAAATTATGCAACAGTTATTCAACTTGTCATTTGTTTTGGCGTCGCAATGTCTTATGGTTCTTTTTACAGAAAAGGACTAAAAAAAATCGAAGAAACATACAACACCTTACTTTTATTACAGTCTAGTATTTATTGTTTTTTAGCATTTTTTGTTGCATTAATTCCTATTCCTGTACAAATAAAATGTATTGTCATACTTGCTGTGACAATTACAAGTGAATCACAGTATGACGCCTTAGCGTTATTTCATGACATCAGTAAGCGTAATATCATTTTGTTCACATGCGAATTTAGTTACCTCTTAACTCTTGCTATTTGTTTTTTTACTGACATCCATAATCTATATGTAATTCTTGCTGCATTGATGTTAAGATATGTAATTCGTTTAATTGTATATATATGTAAATTTAAATTTTTTGTTGTTGATTTAAAAGGATTTGATTTTACTGTAGTTCCTAAAATAATTAAAATAGGTATGCAAATAACAATAATCAGTTTGCTTATGCAGCTAAATTACAACCTTGATGTAATAATGATGGATCGCTTAGGAGTAAAATCAGATGAAATTGGTATATATAGTGTTGCGGCCCAATTTGCTTGTATGGTTTGGATTGTTCCAGACGCTTTCAAAGAATTAATTTTTAACAGAACTAAAAAAGATGATTCGCCACTGTTGATAAAGAAAGCTTTATTATTAAACATTGCTATAAACATAGCTATCATTTTGTGTTTCTTTTGTTTAGGAGAATTTTTCATTAAAATAGCATATGGTGAAGTTTTTGTTGAATCGTACACATTGACTTTAATTCTCTTAATAGGATGTATTCCGATGGTCATATATAAGATTATTCACCCTTTATACATATCAAAACAAAAGAATAACATTGTAATAACAATCTTATCTATATCTGTGTGTATGAACATGTTTGCAAATTTCATATTTATCCCATTAATGGGCGCTAAGGGTGCCGCGTTGTCTTCCGTAGTTTCTTATTCTATATGTGGTTTTGTTTTTCTTTTTAAGTACTTGGTTGATTGCAAAAAAAGAAGTACTTTATGATTCTTATTTAGAAGCGATTTTTTTTATTGACTTTTTCAAGGCGGCATTATGCATCAACGAAATACTCAGGTTGAGGGACTCAGAAGCATAGCTATGCTCTGCGTTCTTTTTTTCCACTTTTTTTGTAGATTTCAAGAAATCTATATGGATGGCAAAAGTTCTCTTTCATGGCCGTTTACTCTATTTGGAGGAATTGGTGTGAGCACCTTTTTTCTAATATCCGGTTATTTTTTTGCAAATGCAGATGGTGGAATAAATTTTTTCATTCGTCGCGTAAAAAAACTCTTGCCAACCTATTGGGTTGCCCTTATAGTATGTTTTTTGGTTACAAATTTATTTCAGTTGCCTGGGAGAACTGCTCCATTTTCAGATTTCCTTTTTAACTTTCTTCTACTTGGTGGATTTCCTGGAATCGTTTTTGTAGATGGTGCACATTGGTTTTTAAGAACCATGTTGACGATTATTGTCTTTTACGCCATCATTTTAAGAATGTCTTCAAAAAAACATTTTTCTGTTTATGTTGTAACTGTACTATTTGTAATGTGGCTTTTCTATGGCGAAGAAATCTTCCCACCCGACCCACCCGCCCTTATTTTGTCGTAGGCAGGGACGTATTTGTTTGGGTTTCCAGATGGACTTGCTGCTAGAATGTCTTCCCGGGCTTGACCCGGGATCTCCTTTGATGAGTGCGAAAGAAAACTGCTCTGTTTTTTTTACGAATTTTGCAATCAACTGATTGCACGATTTTCATTTTTAGTGCCTAGATTTGAGCCTCTTGAAAATTTGATGGAGGTACTATCATGACAAAAAGAACTCCGCACGATCCTTATGTGCGCTCTATTTTTAAAGATCCTGTCCGTACTGCGGAACTTTTGCGTCTTGCTGCACGGAAAAACAATAATCTTGCCAAGTTTTTGGCTACGGTGAATCTTGATTCTATGCAAGAAATTTCCGAGGCGTATAGTCGTACCGTTGAATACGGGTCGACCGATTTGGCGTTTACTGTTAAAATTGCAAGTGAGGAGCCCTGCCAAGCTGAATTGTTGGTGGGCATTATCGAAGAACACAAGAGCTATCCCGAATCGGGCATTATTGCCCAGCTTGTGAGGGATTGGTACAATATCATGGTTCGTAATCAGAAAAACATCCCAACTATTGCTATCGTGCTGTACAACGGGAAGGAACCTTGGAACTTTGAAAATGCGACCATGTTCCCGAACTACCCCGAATACTACCACAAGATAGGCTTGCCGTTCATTTTGGAACTTGTCAATGTAGGGACGGTTTTCGAGGATTATGAAATTCCGCAGATTTCGCCCAAAATTGCCTTGGCATTGATTGCCATGAAGTATGTTTTTTCTGGCGAAAACCTAATGCGCCACATGCATGCGGCTATGGCTGGGCTAGCATCGCTCCCTCGTGAAGAAGCGGAGGACTTTCTTTCGCAAACTTTTGTATATTTGAAACAGTGGTTTAACGGCGATGCCAAGGAGCAGTTCAGAATGGATTTTCTTAAATGCAGTCAGGTTTACGGCTACAAGTCCATTGCCGAGGTCGAAGAAGAAGAACTCGCCGAAAAGATTCTCAATGATCACAAGGCGTTTGCTCGCGATATGCTAGCCGAAGGAGACTCTGTCGAAAAAGTTGCCCGAATCACGAAACTTTCCGAAGAAACTGTTCGCGAATTGCAGGCTGAAATTGCCAAAGGTTCTGGTCTGTAACTAGCTGAATTCCAAATATTGTTGAAATTTCGCGCTGTAAACGCGCTTATTGCCATCATGTCTTTCCCGCGTATTTTCTATGGCGAGAAAATTTCCCCACCCAACCCACCCCTTTAGGGTGTAATACGGCAGGGGAATACTTTACTTGGAAGTGTTGGCGAATTTGACGCTAGATTGTCTTCCCGGGCTATGACCCGGGATCTCCTTTGATGAATGCAAAAGATGCTCTTGTTTTATGCGTTTGGGAGTATGCAGGCAGGTTGCCTTCTTCTGTGGAAAATTTTACTTACGTTTTTTAAACCTTAAATTGCCCAAAATCGTTCAAAAAGGGCTGGTATGCATGTTTTAAACGCGTTTGTCACGCATTTAAGGAGTCATTTTTGCCATGTGATGTGCACACTTGCCCCGATAATATATAGAAGGCGGGTATTTTCCAGAGGGTGACTAAATATATGGTGTAAAATATGTGTTGAAGGAACAGAAAAAGTCGTGTTTTTGCAGCCCTATCGGGTAGACTATTAAATGGGATGGAATGTATGGAATTGTTAATGGGATATGGAAAAATATGTTCAAAATGAATTGTTGCATTTTTGTCCGACGATGTTGTCGGCATAAAAAAAGGAGGCCGATATGGCTACAAATCCACCGTCAGGTGATAACCACAGGATTGGGGCGGTTCGCTCTCGTTCCCAAACGCTCAACCCTAGAACACAACAGTTTGTAAAGCGTAATGCCGAAACAGGCCGCTTTATGGACGTCAAACAAAATGGTACGCCATTTAAGGGGGTAAGAAAAGAGAAATAGATAATCTAGACAATGTTCATCCCTAAATCCGTGAGTGACGGCTCCGCCGCCACCCATGGAGGGGTATTTTATCGGTATGTGATGTTTCTTCCGCGCATATTATGGCAGGGAACGTTTTTGGGGATTGACGGCGTAACTCGAATTGTTTATATTGATGGTGAATATCTGTGCACGGCACAAATGAATAGAAGGTGAGAGTATGAATGCAAATAATCAGCCGAAGGTGTTTATATCGTATTCTTGGGCGATACAGGAATGGGTCCGTGACCTTGCTAATCGTCTGATGAACGATGGGGTAGAGACGAAAGTTGATTTTTGGGATCTAAAAAAAGGACAGGACAAGTATACGTTTATGGAGTCGATGGTTAATGACGAAACTATTGATTATGTACTTGTCGTGTGTGATAAAACATATGTTGACAAAGCGAATAAAAGAGAAGGTGGTGTTGGAGATGAGACTGTTATCATATCTTCAGAACTATATGGGAAATCTTCTCAAACTAAGTTTCTTCCTTTAGTCTTAGACAAGAATGATGAAGGTAAAGCCTTGGTCCCAACCTATATTAAATCTCGAATCCATTTTGATTTTTCGGATGTTGACAACTACGAAAATGCTTACGAAGAACTATTAAGGCTTGTTTATGATAAACCCCTTATGCCCAAACCTAAGTTAGGTAGTATGCCTGAGTGGCTGAAAGATAATTCTGTCAACCTATCGCCCGTATCAAAGCATATTTCGGTTTTGAAGTCTTCAAATAATGAAACTCGTAAAAATGCTGCTATTACCGAATTCTGTCAGGATTTTGCGATTAAGGCGAAAGAGTTTGTTGTCGATTCCTCAAAGGGTGTTGGAAATGAAATTGTTGCAAATATTGAAGCGATGAAGCCTTTAAGGGACTCGTATCTGGATTTTTTGAAAGAGGTGATTCTTTCTGAACGGGATGTTGCGGATTTCGTGTATAGATTTTTCGAAAATGTATATAATGAGTTGACGCTTCTTCCTTCTAGTGTGAATTCTTGGTGCGATTCTTCTTATGAGCATTACAAATTTCTTTTATGGGAAATGTTTGTTTGTACGGTCGCTTATTTGTGGTATTATGAAAAGTATAGAGAAATCTATTTGGTCTTTACGCATACGTATTTTCTACAAGATCGTGTATCTCCGGTAAAGGATATTAAACCTGGTTCTATCTTGGATTTTGCGTGCGATTGCAGCTTTCTTGAAAATTATGGAACTGGTCGTCATTTACTTTCGGTTACAGCGGATATAGCCGTTAAACGGGTTAAAGAGCCGTTGATAACACAAGAAATGTTTGCTCAGACGGATATTTTTATATGCCAAATGACCTTTGTGCTGGGAATATGTCGATCAGGTTTTTTCTGGTTCCCATTATCATATGTCTATGCAAAAAATCCATCAAGTTTTTGGATAAAATTGTCATCTAGGCAGTTCTGCGAAAAAATCTTACCGTTGTTTGCTGCAAAATCGATCGAAGACTTAAAACGCATTATCCAAGAAAAACCTGTTACTTCTGACTACAGATATCCGAATGCCTTGCGTGGTGGTGTACCTAGAATACCTTTGAATATTGATGGTTATGGAATTGCAGAACTGAATTAGAGGTGTAATATGTTAAACGAAACGCAAAGTAATTACGAATCTTTTGAGGATTATTATCAAAAGGCAATGGAGAATAGATATAAGGACGAAAATCTTTCTCAGGATTTGCTCAATCGTTCTGTTGAGGTGGATGATATTTGTGCTGTGATTAGACGAAAAAGTATTGAAAAGGATTACTTTTCTATGGCTGTTTCTGGTGTGTGGGGGTGTGGCAAATCTTTTGTGTTATCTGAAATAAAGAAAAAATTAGAAAGTGAATATATATTTATTCCCTATGATTGCTGGGAAAATGATTTTTATGACGAACCATTATATGGAATTTTATATTCGCTTGTATTATTCTTCAACAAAGAGGATAATCCTGATTTTGCTCAAAGCCAATATTATAAAGCTATGCGAAGAATTATTTTTGGAATAGTAAAGAATACGCCTTTAATGGGTGATATTTCTAGAACAGTTATGTTGCTGGGCTCTGGTGCTGTGAAAAGAATTCAACGAGCAAACTGTGCGGAAGTATTTAATACGAATGTAGATGAATTTCAAAAGAACGTTCATTCTGTTTTAGACCAAATAAGTGCTGCTATTGCAACATATATTACTTTTGAAAATAAAAGAGTAGTCATTACTGTGGATGAGTTGGATCGATGCTTGCCTAATTATGCATTAAAGGTCCTAAATCGTTTGCACCATATATGTTATGGTTCATCTATAATTTTGATAACGGCGGTAAACAAAGAAGAATTGCTTGGTTGCATAAATACTGCTTATGGGAAAAATAGTGGAGATGAATTTTCAAAAAAATATATTGATAGGTTTTTTGATTATACCTATAATTTATCCAAGGGTAACGCTTCCGAATTAGTGAGCCTTTGGAAAAATTTGGATGACTTTGACGAATCTATCGTGTCGCGCAACTTTTTGAATAATGTTTGCGTTTCTGTTTTGAAAAATTTTTCTATGCGCGAAAAGAAGAAACTTATAAATACAACTTTTTCCTTGCACAAAATTGTACTTGAAGAAATTCGTTGTGAAGATGTTTTGTCCTTTGCTGTCTTATGTGCGGAGTTGATGTTTACGGTTAAATTCTTGTATTTCGATAAATGTGATTGGGATTTTGCTGTAGGACCGTTTGAATTTGGACCAGTTGATTCCGATAATAGGGATATATTTGGAAATCCTAAACCTATAGAAAATGTATTTACAATTGAATTGTTAAAAAAAGACGGAAATGCCCAATATGTATCAGAAATCACGCTTGAAGAGCTTGTGTCGGAATACGACACTTCTGCTCCGCATTTTAATATTCCGATTGATACAGATAGAGAGCGTTTAAAGGCTCTATTCGCAAATCCTCTTGTTCCTTATACTAACGATCCAAGCCTTTTTATTTGTAATAGCAAAGATGCTCTTTTCCTTAAGGAAAGAAAGGTGTTTGAGCTGTTTAAAAAGAAATTGTATCAACATCATTAATGTTTGTTGATACTATTATCGTTTCTCGCAAGGCGTCAACTTGAACCAAAATTGGGAATGGGTGAAAACGCATGATTTCTTGGAAGATTGTCCTTGTTTTTTGTGGATGAAATCTTGGTTTTGGCGCTTTGTTTCGAAATGATTTGTTATTTTTATTGTGAAACGTTAGGATTTAGCTATGCAAAAACTTACGATAAAAAATTTTGGACCAATCAAGTCGGCCTCTTTGGATTTCAAACGGGTCAATGTCCTTATTGGCCCCCAGAGTTCGGGCAAGAGTACAATTTTGAAAATTGCTAGTTTTTGCAATTGGATTGAAAAGAAAATTCAGTTGACGCAGATTCCTAGCGATTGGATGAATCCTGATGTGGTCAGAGATCAGTTAATTACATTTCATAAACTTGACGACTATGCTTTGCCTAGTGCAGAGATTTATTATAAGTCAGATACATTACAGTTCGAGATAAAGTTTGATAAAAATCTATTCATTGGTATTCATTTTGAGTGGACCAATAAGCGTTGGAATTACAGGCGTACAAAAAATGCATATATCCCGGCTGAGAGGAATATTGTAGCGTCTATTCCGAACTGGCTTGATGTAAACTTCGATAAGTTTAACAACATTCGCAATTATATGGCCGAATGGAATGTCGCTCGCAAGAATTTTGACCGTAACCACAAGTTAGACATCCTAGACATGGGTGTATCGTATTTTTACGATGATGCTGAAAAACTGGATCGGGTTGCATTGAATGGAAAAACGTTAAAATTCTCGAATGCTTCTAGTGGATTACAATCTTTGATTCCGCAGTATGCTCTTTTGTCATATCTGTTTGATATTTCGCTATTATTTGAGCCAGCTAGTGTCCGAAAAATGCAGATAGACTTGAAACTTAAGGACCTTATTGAACGTGATGCCAAGTTAAGAAAAATGGATGTATTGGATAATTACTTGGAAAATTGCGGTGTCAAAGTATTCCTTGAAGAACCGGAACAAAACCTGTTCCCGAAAGCGCAGTACGGACTTGTGAAGTGGTTGGCTTCTAAGTTGAATGGAAATCCGTGTAATACCTTGTTCATGAGTACGCATAGCCCGTATATTTTGTCTTCGTTGAATAACCTAATACAAGCACACGATTCTGCCGTGAAGGATGATTCTGCTCGGTGTCGGGTTGAAAAGATTGTTGGACAAAGAGACTTTGTTGATTTCGATGACGTACGTGTTTACGGAGTGAATAATGGCCGAATCAAGAATTTGCTTGATCGAGAAAATCGCTTGATTGCGCAGTCGTTCTTGGATTCTGCTTCTGTAGATATTTCTAACGAATTCAGCCAATTGCTCGAAGTATGAAAAAAATTGAATCGATATTGAAGGAATGGGCGAGTTCGTTGCCCCAAGGCTCTTGCTACTCGACAAGGGATTCCAACATCAAGTTTGAAGAACAGAAAAGCAAGATTACATTTGTCAATAAATCAAAAAAAAATTGCCTGAAGGTTGATGTCGATGGTGGAGTTGTCCCTTCGAACACTAGCACTGCACGGTGCGATAAGTTATTGGTTGAAAAATCTTCTCCTTTATTCTGTTTTGTTGAGCTGAAGGGTGGTGATGTGGAACGTGCTATTAAACAGCTCGAGGTGTCGCTTGGGGATTCTCGACTAAACCCTGACTGCAATCAGCAAAAACTCGCGTTTGTTGTCGGGAAGAACCATTATCCAGCATCATCGCCGTTGATTCAAAAGGGCATGAAAAGAATTAGTACCTTGAATGCAAAATTGATTATTGCGAATACTCCTGCGTCATATACGCTGTAGAAAATAGATTTATATAAAATTTTTGCTTTTTTAATCACTTTGTTGTGTATTTGGTTGTAATTGCAACTTACAAGAATTTCTTGTTGGTTCCCCCTTTCTGCACCTTTTTCGTACGCCCCCTGTAAGCATTTAATAATTTTTCCTATATTTACGTCCATAGTTGTATTTATTGCATTTTGGAGACTTACATGGCCGATAGTGAACAGCAGACGATTGTGGTTGGTGCACAGGCCCAAACGGCCAACAACACCATCACATTGCTCGAAGCCTTGTTTATTTTGTGGAAAAAGCGCTGGACCCTGTGCCTGTTCCTGATTGTGGGTGCCGTGGTCGGGCTTTTGATTGGCCAGTGGATTCGCCCGCAGTTCACGAGTGATGCCCTTTTGCAGATAGATACTAAGGCGAACAAGGCGGCGAACCGTGCCATGGGTGAAATGGGCGCCATTCTAGATGTGGCAAGCCCTGCCGATGCCGAAATTGAACTCATCAAGAGCCGCTTGGTGCTGAGCTATGTGGTGAGCCAGGAACATTTGAATTATTCTGCAACGCCTACGAGTGTGCTGAACCGTTTGCTGCACCGCGAAGGCCGTATGGATATCGGTTACTTGTCTATTCCGGACTTGGCCCGTACCGAAAAGTGGCGTGCCGTGGTCACGGGGGGCGACTATTATGCCGTTTATACCGAAGACGATGTTAAACTGGTCGAGGGTAAGGTGGGCGCGTTGCTCAAGGCTCCGTATGCGGGCGATACTTTGCAGATTCGTGTGGGCCGTATGCGTGCGGCCCTTGGTGAAGAATTCAAGATAGGTGTGATGAATCCGTTGCTTGCTGTTCGCAGTTTAGCTGGTCGACTCAAAGTGGCTGAAAAAGGTAAACAGACCGGCGTAATCGGAGTGTCTTATTCGCACCGCTATGCCGACCGCGCCGCCTCGATCCTCAACACGATTGCAAATACGTACGTGCGCCAGAATGTAGAAATGCGCAGTGCCGAGGCCGAAAAGACTTTGGAATTTTTGGAATCGCAACTGCCCGGCGTTAAGGCGAAACTGGACAGTTCCGAGAAAATCTTGGCCGACTACCGCCATAGCGTGGGGTCGGTAGATATGACGGGAGAAACCCGTGCCCACTTGGATAAAGAAATGGACTTGCAGCGCCAGTTGCTCCAGTTAGAGCAGGAACGCCAGCAGGCTACGCGCCTGTTTAAAGAGGAACACCCCTCGGTGCAGACCATTGTAAAGCAACAAGACAAGTTACGTGGCGAACTGGCTCGCCTTAAAAAGAATGCGGAATCTTTGCCGGTCACGCAACAAGAAATGATTCGCTTGCAAGAAGACGTGGCCGTGAACAATTCCCAGTACACCACCATGCTCAATAACATCCAGCAGCTGCGCGTGGTGCGCGCAGGCGAAGTAGGCAATGTGCGTGTGGTGGATTTTGCGCAGATTGAACCTATCCAGAGCAAACCGAAAAGGTTCAATATTCTGATAGTTTCTATGGCGGCAGCCTTTATGGTTGGGGTACTATGGGTGTTTGTTCTCCGCATGATGCGTAATGGCGTACGTAGCTCGCAAGAACTGGAACATGCCACCAACGTGAGTGTGTTTGCCAAAATCCCCGAAAGCAAGAACAAGCTGTTGCGCGACAAACGCCACAAGTTGACTCTTGTGGAAGCCTCCCCGAATGACCAGGCGAGCGAGGCGTTCCGTACCTTGCAGACGGCGGTGGACTTTTCGCTGGCAGAAAACCAGAAGGTGCTCATGGTTTGCGGCTTGGTACCGGGCGTGGGTAAGTCTTTTGTGACCAAGAACTTGGCTGCGGTGTACGCCATGAACGGTAAGCGTGTGTTGCTGATAGATGCCGACATGCGTAAGGGTATAATACGTAGTTCCAAGTATGCTGGTTTGACCGAAGTGCTTTCGGGAAAGGTCCCTTGGCGCGAGGCTGTGGCCGACACCCGCTGTCAGAATTTGTTTGTAATGGGCTGCGGCAAGCGCCTGATGTCACCGAGCGAACTTTTGCGCCACGATACGTTCAAGAACCTGCTTGAAGAAATGAAAACCGAATACGACATGATTCTGGTGGATACTCCACCGGTAAGCATGGTGACCGATGCCGAACTGATTTATCCGTTGGTGGATTTTGCCCTGATGGTGGTGCACTACGGTACAGATTCTGTGGCGCAGGTCAAGGAAAATTTGGCGAATTTGCGCCGCTATGCCAACAAGCCCTGTGCTTTTGTAATGAATCACTGTGAATACGAACCTGGCCATTATTATGGCTATGGATACTATGGCAAGGGGTATTACGGTAAGGGCTATTACAGCAAATCGTAAGAATTTGTTATATTTTTGTTATTAAACACGGTTACCGAAGAAGGAAACAACTCATGAAAAAAATACTTGGAATGGCTCTATTGGCAGCAAGCTTTAGCTTTGCTCAAATAGGCATGGAGGGCGGCTCTGACGGTCTCCACCAGATTAACGCCAAGACGCTTGGCCAATGGAACTTTGCCATTGGTACGGGTGGCAACATCTCTCTGTCGTCGTGGGGACTTTCCCGTGGTGGCGTTTATGAGATAAATGGCCAACATCTTAGTTACAATGATTGGGACTATAGTCAGGCCGGTAACTTTTTTGTGGGCGTTGGTTTGCTGAACTGGTTAGATGTAGGCGCCATTCTGCCTGTTTACTACGAACATGCTAATTCAAATGGTCCTTCCGGCAAAACGAACCAATGGACTACTAGCCGCGGTGACCTGGACCTGTGGTCCAAGATCAGACTCCCGCTGGATACCAACAATGTGTTTGGCGTGGCCTTGATGCTCAATATGTACATACCCACCGGTGAAGAATCTGCCGGTGTGCGCCCCCGCCATGTGTGGTACCTCAATAGCGATGGCTATACTCAACCCTTTACGGCTAACGACTGGGTTTTTGCCGCAGGCCTTGCTGGCACGTGGGACTTTACCAAGTGGGGTAAGCCGTTCCGTATTAACTTGTCGGCTAGCTATGTGTACCCGCTCGACCAGGACCTGACCAATGTGCTTATGTACAGCGCTGGCGTGAACTGGATTCCGAAGGACTGGGTGGATGTGTTCTTGGAATACTCCGGCGAAGCTCGCTTGCAGACCAAGGGTATCTACAAGTTTGAACCGAGCGAAGACCCGATGCTCATTACTCCGGGTTTCCGTTTCCACCTGCCGTATAACATCGACTTTGCCATGGGCCTTGAAGTGGCCGTGCGTGCCTTCAAGAACCTTGGCTTTGATCATGAAGACGAAATGGATGGCTGCGAAGATCGCATAATCCGTTACACGAGCCGCGAAGGTACCGAAGTCACGTACTGCTACGCTCCGACCCCGCTTATTTCGGGTGCAGCACTCCTCACTTGGCGTTTTGGTGCTGACCTGTGGCGCGATTCCGATGACGATGGCGTGAACAACAACAAGGATAAGTGCCCGCATACCAAGAAGGGTATTAAGGTTGACTCCGAAGGTTGCCCGCTTGATACCGATAAGGACGGCGTGGTTGATTCTTACGACAAGTGCCCGAACACTCCGGCTGGCGTGGCGGTGAATACCGATGGCTGCGCCGACAAGGATTCCGTGATTTTGACCGATGAAAACTCGATGGTGGATTCTGCTGCCTTGAACGCCGCCGAACGCGCTCGCTTGGATTCTCTGAATCGTCTCGATAGCGACAAGGACGGCATTCCGGATGTAAGCGACAAGTGCCCGAATACTCCGGAAGGCATTGTGGTGGACTACCTGGGTTGCATGCTCGACTTTGACAGAGACGGCGTGCCTGACAATGCAGACAAGTGCCCGAACACTCCGAACGGCGTGAGCGTTGACAGCACCGGTTGCCCGATGGACTTTGACAAAGACGGCGTACCTGACAATCTGGACAAGTGCCCGAACACCAAGGAAGGCCTTGCAGTAGACAGCACTGGTTGCCCGTCTGATACCGATAACGATGGCATCTTTGACGGCCAGGACAAGTGCCCGGGTACCGCAGCTGGCTTGCCGGTTGACTCTGTGGGCTGCGTGCTCGACGGTGACAAGGACGGCGTTGCCGACAACCTGGACAAGTGCCCGAACACCTTGGAAGGCATTGCTGTTAAGGAAGATGGCTGCCCGGTGAACAAGAAGGAAAACCTGGACGAACTCAAGAAGGGCATTCAGTTCCAGTCTGGTTCGACCAAGCTCACCAAGAAGAGCTACACGACCTTGAACGACATTGCTTCGCTCATGCGCAAGGTAAAGTCTGCTAACCTTGAAGTGCAGGGCCATACCGACAACACCGGTTCTGAAGCCACGAACCAGAAGCTTTCTGAAAAGCGTGCTCAGGCTGTGGTGGACTTCTTGAAGAAGAAGGGAATCGAAGCTGACCGCCTGCGTGCTATCGGCTACGGCTCTGAAATGTCGATTGCCGACAACAACACCAAGGAAGGCCGCGAACAGAACCGCCGCGTTGAGCTGGTTCCGTTTGAAAAGTAATTCTTGCTACTGACAACGGGTCGGCTTTGCCGACCCGTTTTTTTGATTATGAAACGCCTAATCGTCATCCTGCTCCTTGCATCCCTCTCCTGGTCTCAGTCGGTCCTTGGTTCCGAGCGCAACCGCAATTTGCGTACGCTTGACTACTTGCCCATGCTCATGGACTACCACCGCCATACGGTGGGCGATGACCGCCAGTTCTTTACGTACCCGCGCCGTAATTACAACTTTGTACGTGATTTTGCGAACAAAGAAAGTAGCGCGATGGTGTACTATGCCGATTCCATTGGCTCGGGGGAAGATGCTCACCGCTTTGCGATTGCTGCTTCGCCCATGGTAGGGCTCGATTACCGTGGTGGGGATGCGTTAGGCGATACCATTTGGCCGGGCGTTGATGGTGGCTTGTATTTGCGCGGTTATGCGGACTCGCTGGACTTTGATTTAGACGCCCGCATTTATGCCGAACAACATGCGGCTAAAAAGCCCAAGAGTTTTGATGGCGAAGTGTTTGATGTTCAGGCTGAAGGCAACGCCGGTGCCGACTACGTGAGTTATGCTCGTTACCGTGCTCACTTGGGGTTGAACTACGCTTGGGCACGAATCTCGCTTGCTCGCGATGTGTTGCATTGGGGGCCGGGTTATTACAACAACCTTTCGTTCAATCAGTTTGCGTTGCCGTATAATATGCTCAACTTGGACTTTACCTTTGGCCCGCTACGTGTGTTTAGCGTGTATGCCGATTTGCGAGTGGACAGTTGGAGCTATAGTATGAACAACTTGAACGACCGCAATCTGTATGCGCATCGCTACGAACTTGCCTTAGGGAACTTGACTGTGGGCATGAGCGAATTGCAGGTGCTGTACAACGAAAACAAGCCCTGGCTTTTTGTACCGTTGGTGCCGCTCTTTATTGAAAAAGGCAATTATTCTGAACACGTAAACAACGGTGCGCTTGCTTTTGACTTGAATTACCGCCTGTTTAATGCGGTGCGTGTGTATGGCGAATTCTTCTTGGACGATATGGAATCGCCGATGGCCGTGTATGAAAACAAGTACAGCAACAACCGCTGGGCGGGCATGCTTGGCCTGCAGGCCGGTTACGACTTTGATGTGAACGGTCATGCGCTGCAGGTTGGGACGATTGCCGAGATTGCCCGTGTAGAACCTTACACCTACTGCCATTATGACACAGCTCAAGCGCAAATGGCTCATTTAGGACAACCGCTCGGGAACCCGAATGGCCCGAACAGTTTAGCAATTGATTGGACTGTGTACGGCCAACTACAGTTGGCTGGGCTTTCGAGCGTGTTTGTGGGCCTGCACAACAAGTGGCTCTGGAAAGGTTCCGACGCCGGTAGCAGTATCGATGACCCGTACAAGACCATCCGCAAGCGCTTTACGCACGACGCTCCGCTCCATTACTCCCTGACACCCGCCATCAGCTACCGCGGCAACCATGTAGCCTTTATCGGAGAATACGGTTTCTTTGATGACCGCTATGTCAACCTCCGCGTCATGTTCATGCTCTAGACTGCCTGAGTCACCCTGACGAAGGTCAGGGTCAGCATTTTAATCTGATTAAAAACTTATTTTTCTATATTTCCGTATGAATTTATCTATAGGGGCAACACAATGTCAAAGTATTCGCAGCTCTTTACGAATTTTAGACTTCGCAAGAGGCTTTTGGCACTAGTCGATGCGTTTATCGTTTTAGTGGCCGGTTTGTTGGTGAATTTGCCGCTGCCTATTTTTTCGGACCGCATTGGCCGCGCTCAACTGTTTTCTTTTTTGCTTCTTTGCGCGTTCTGCTGTTTTGCTTGCCAGCTTTTGTTCGGTGCATACAATAAATTGTGGCGCTACTTTAACTTGCGCGACTACCTGAGTTGCGTCAAGGGAATTGTGGGCGGTTTTGTTGTAGCTGTTGTTCTGTTTTATCTGATTTCTGGTACAGGGTTCCCGATTTTTGCTGTGCTCACCTGCGTGATTGCAACGGTGGGCGTGTGCATGTTCCGCTACTTGTTCAAGGGAACGTTTATTTCGCTGGTGAATACGGGCTTGCAAGAGGGCAAAAAGCGCCGTACCATGATTATTGGTGCGGGCGAGGCCACGCGCGTGCTGCTCGACGAAATCAAGCGTTTGCAATCGCCCAAAGAAAACGATGCTGTGGGCGCTGTTGATACGGTCAACATGTACCCGGTGTGCTTGATTGACGATGACCGCTACAAGATTGGTAAGCTATTTCACGATGTGCTGGTGGCCGGCGGTACAAGTGATATCGAAAAGATTGCGCGCTTGGAACGCATTGAACAGATTATTTTCGCCATTCCGAGTTGCCCGCCTAAAGACCGCGCGGTGATTCTCGATTTGTGCGGAAAGACGGGGCTCCCGGTCAAGATTCTGCCGTTCGTGGGCAGCTTGCAAGATGTCTCGGAGACCGAAAAGTCCAACTATATTTCGCAGATTCGCGATATCAAGGTGGAAGACCTTTTGGGCCGCGAGCCGATTAAGTTTGACAATTCCGAGATTCGCGGATTTATCGAGAACAAGGTTTGCATGGTCACCGGCGGCGGAGGCAGTATCGGTAGCGAACTCGTGCGCCAGATTGCCAAGTACAATCCGGCCCAGGTGATTATCGTGGACATTTACGAAAACAATGCCTACGATATTCAGCAAGAACTGGTCATGGAATACGGCAAGAGCCTGAACCTGGTCACGATTATTGCGAGCGTGCGTGACTACTTCCGGATGAATCAGATTTTCAAGAAGTACAAACCGCAGGTGGTGTTCCACGCGGCGGCTCACAAGCATGTGCCGCTCATGGAAAATAACCCGATGGAAGCCATTAAGAACAATGTGGTGGGTACGTTCAATATGGCAACGCTTTCGCTGATTAACAACGTCAATAAATTTGTGATGATCAGTACCGATAAGGCGGTGAACCCCACGAACGTGATGGGGGCGAGCAAGCGCTGTTGCGAAATGATTGTGCAGTTCTTTGCACAGCAAAAGGATTGCCGCACCGAATTTGTGACGACCCGCTTTGGCAACGTGCTTGGCTCTAACGGATCCGTGATTCCGCTGTTTAAGCGCCAGATTGAGCAGGGCAAGCCCGTGACCGTGACCCACCCGGACATTATCCGCTACTTTATGACGATTCCGGAAGCGGTGAACCTGGTGCTCGAAGCCGCAAGCTTTGCGCACGGTGGTGAAATCTTTGTGCTCGACATGGGCCAGCCCGTGAAGATTGTGACCTTGGCCGAGAACCTGATTCGTATGTATGGCAAGGTGCCGTATAAGGATGTCGAAATCAAGTTTACGGGGCTGCGCCCCGGCGAAAAACTGCTCGAAGAACTCTTGATGGGCGAAGAAGGCCTGCAAAAGACCAAGAATAAGCTCATTTACATTGGCAAGCAGATTCCCATCGACCTGGATTCCTTCGTCGACCAGCTGTGGGATTTGAAGAACGCCGCGAGTGCAAACGACGACCAAAAAGCCATCAAGGCCCTCCACAAGATTGTGCCGACCTTCACCACGCCCGAGGAATTCAACCGCACCGTCAAAATGCCCGCTGTGTAATTCACGCAGGGAAATCCTTTATTGCCACACGGATTGGAAAAAGCTAACGCTTTTTCAAAAATATACTTGAATAGATTTTACGTTAGTAAAATCGAATCCGTGTGGTAACCAAAGATTCTTGTTTCTTAAACGTAATGAATTCTCGCTGTCAGCAATCTGCCAGCGCCCTGTTGCCGCGACCCAACCTCCGCCTCCCACCACCCACCCTAATCGCTGGGGTGCATAAGGGGGTAGACCTGTGTTCAGATTCGTTGCACCATCTGAACTAAATTATTTCTCACATTGTATTCTACAAAACCATTCTTTTGGTAGAAATCAACTAGTTTTGCGTCATTTTCTCTTTTTTCACATTCCAAAAACACCATCCCGCCGCCTACAACATCCTGGCATTCTTTAATTTTGGCCATACAAACATCTAGCAGGTTTTCTCCACTTATGGGATGTTGTATTTCGTTGGAATAATTCTTCCCAAGCTGAGCTATAAGATATGAAGACGCTACGTAGACATCACGATCCTTATCATAAGAGGCAAATTTCGCCCACTTACGCTTTGTACTCTTAGAAATGTCTACAAACTTTGCCGGTATTGAAATAGGCTTAATAGTCAATGAAAAGTATCCTAACAATTCCTGATTGATGGAAGACAGAACTAAATGAGTCATAGACAACTTCTGTCTAGAAAAGTTTTCTGCTTTCTTTTTCAGAAATGTTTCAACATCATCATTCTTTTGTGCAGGATTCGTTCCCAAAGCCGGTTTATACGTACTAGAGAAATTTTTAATTGCACCCTTTACAAAAGAACTTGCTTCGGATTCGAGCAAGTCTACAATTCGGTAGCTGGAAAAATCACGCATTATTTAGCAAACAATTTTTTGATTCTTTTCATTTCAGACGCTTTATTCTTGGAATCTCGGGAAATCCACTTGGATTTTTTTCCTGACCGAACCAATGCGTCTAACAAGGAATCAGCCATTTTCTGACTCCTTATCGAAAAATCCTTTGAAATGCTTGCTGTTGACATGTTACACCTCTTTTAAAGATAATAAAAAGTTTAAGAAAATACAAATCGCTTTTTCGAAACACAAATCTAGACACTAAAAAAGAAAATCGTGCAATCACCTGATTGCACGGTTTGTAAAAATTTGTTCTGCGTGGTTGCTAAAACTGGAAGTAGATGAATGGGCAGCTGTCTGCGCTCATGAACTGGTAAATCACGAAGATGATGAACGCCGTGGTTACGACCATGAGGGGGATCGGCTGCGAGGCGAACATGATGCGGTAGCGGCTCTTGACCTTCTTGGGAATCCAGTGGATGAGCATGCCCGCGATGAACACGAGGATGATGTTGATGTGCTCCCAGGCAATCGTGCTGAGCGTGCCCCATTTCCAGGCGCAGCCCATTTGCTGGACCATGTTCTTGGCGGTGTTCCAGGCGACTTCGTTGGCTTCGGCCGGGTCTAGGTTCGAGCCCGCGCGGAAGAAGAGTCGCGTGAAGGTGATGAACACGAAGGTGAGCGACACGTTCCAGGCCACATACAGCCAGTGGTAGGTTTTGTCGCTGAACAGGCGGTATACCCACACAATGTACAGGCCGGTGAATAGCACGCCGAAGTAGGCGGCGGTAATCGCGAAAATAGCGGTGTGCGACTGCTTGAAGATGATGGCGCTCAGGGCGAACAGCACGAAGGCGGTAATAGTGCGGAACTTGAGGCTGCGCTTGCACCAGATTTTGTTGAACACCTGGCCAAAGCCGTTCAGACCGCCCCAAATAATAAAGTTCCAGCTGGCACCGTGCCACCAACCGCCCACAATCTGGGTAGCCATGGCGTTCATGTTGGTGGTAATGAACTTGCGCGATTCGGGCCTAAAGTAGGCAACCACAGAAATGTACGCGAACAAGAGCCCGAGCATAACACCCACGAGCACGCTGCCCGAAAGCATAATGGCCACAAGGCTCAGGAACGCCATCCAGAAATACGTGCCCACGGTGGCGTTGCGGTTACCGCCCAGCGGAATGTACAGGTAGTCGCGCCACCAGCTCGAAAGCGAGATGTGCCAACGACGCCAGAATTCGGTGGGGCTGAGCGCCTTGTAGGGGCTGTTGAAGTTCTGCGGCAGGCGGAAACCCATGAGGAGTGCCACGCCAATGGCGATGTCGGTATAGCCGGAGAAGTCGGCGTAAACCTGCAGCGAGTACGCAAAGAGCGCAATCAGGTTTTCGAGGCCGGTAAAGAGCAGGGGAGTATCAAAGACGCGGTCTACAAAGTTGGTGGCCAGGTAGTCGCTCAAGATGATTTTTTTGGCGAGGCCGTTTAAAATCCAGAAGACGGCAATGCCAAAGGTACGGCGCGGCAAGAAATACTTGCGGTAAAGTTGCGGCACGAACTTGTCGGCGCGCACAATGGGGCCTGCCACCAGTTGCGGGAAGAACGTGAGGTAAAAACCGAAATTCAGAATGTTGTCGACGGCCTTGATTTTACCGCGGTAAATGTCGATGCAGTAGCTCATGGCCTGGAATGTGAAGAACGAGATGCCCACCGGCAGAATAATGGTGTCTACCAGCGAATGCGTGCCGAACATCTTGTTGCTTGCGGCGGCGAAGAAGTTGTACACGTGCAGTTCGATGCCGGTAAAGTCGTAGAGGGCGTCCAAGAAGAAGTAGGAATATTTATAGTAGCACAGAACGAGCAGGTCTATGATGACCACGATGATCATCCAGAGCTTCTTTTTCCACTGCTCCTCGGCGCGTTCAATCCATTTGCCAATAAAGAAGTTCGCGACCACGCAGAAAATAAGGATGCAAACGTAGCTACCGCTCGTTTTGTAGTAGAAGAACATGCTTGTCGCAAACAAGAAGGCGTTGCGCAGCAGAATGCGGTTCTTAATCAGGGTGAGCGCCGCGAACACGCAGGCGAAAAATCCCCAGAAATAGAACTGCGTAAACAGCAGCGGACTGTTCGGGTCAAACGAAAAAGTTCTAGTAAGATATGGAATCAAGTAATCTAACATAGTGTATTATCCTAATGCATAGAGTGTCATCCTGAGCGAAGTGAAACGGAGTCGAAGGATCTAATCTATCATTAAGTTTTTCCATTCAGGGTTCATTTTGTTAATCAAATTATTTTTCTTTTCTCTTTTCCAACCTTTTAATTGTTTTTCTCTTGCTATAGCATCTTTTATTTCTGTATATCTTTCAAAATAAACAAGTTTATTGATTTTGTATTTTGATGTAAATTCTGCACCATTACCACTAATATGTTCTAATGCACGTCTTTCAATATTATTCGTTACTCCAACATATATTGTTGAATTAGTTTGATTTGACATTATGTATGTGAAGTAATCGTTTCTCATATTTTTAGATCCTTCGACTTCGAACCTTCGGTTCTTCGCTCAGGATGACAGTGATGTGAATTCTTGCTTAACTTTCTTCCTCACTCAGGATGACACTGGTGCAAATCCTTATTTTACTTCTTCCTTTCTTTTTTCGGCGGGTAAATTGGCTATATGTTCTTGGTATGACTGAATAATTGCTTTATAGAACAGATCGCCGAGCAGGTTGTAGCCCGAAAGCTTGAAGTGCACTTTGTCGGCTTTGGCGAGGTCGGCCTTTTCCCACTTGGCCATGGAACCGAGGCCACCCATAATTCCGAACTTGTCCCACACACCGGCTTTGTACTTGTCGGCCAGCGCAAAGAATGCCTTGCGGGCCACGTCGCCGTTGGGGTGCTGTACGTACTTCTTTTTCTTGACTTTGCGGAACATGTCGTTGTTCGTCTCGAAAATGATAGCCACATTCGGGTTCACTTTCTTGATTCGGGCAATAAGCTTGTCGTAGTCGCCCTTGAACTGCTTGTCGTTAAAGCGTTCCACGTTTGCGTCGTTAATGCCGATGGCGAAAATCACCAGGTCGGGCTTGTAGAAGGCGAGTTGCTTTTCCAAAAGCGGGCAGACTTCTTCAAAGTAGTCGTGCACCTTCGCGCCGTTAATGCCAACGCCCGTGTAGGTAATGCCAGGCGCATCGGTTTCGGTCAGAATGCCGGTGAGCGTAAAGCGCGGGCGAGCATTCTTTTTCACGGAATCGGGCTCGGCTGTAGGTTCTGCAATGCAATGTTCGTTGGCGTAATTCGTGGAATCAATTTCGCCCTCGGCGTAGTTCACCACAGGCTTGCCCAATTTTTCGGCGCAGCTGCGAGTTTTGTTCTTTGCTTCTTCGCGGCGGAGGCATGCGGTGTCGAGCACGTCGCATTCACCCTGGAACATGGAATCTCGGGCAACTTCGGGTAGCGCTACGTTGTTCGGAATCTTCGCGGGCTCGGGAACTTTCTTTTGGGCGGTGTCGCCGTTCGCCTTCTTGATAGAATCTTCTTTGGCGCGAGCAATGGAATCTTGCAACAGCGAGTCGGTAATGAATTTCGCAATCTCGGCCTGCTTCAGAGAATCAATCCAGCGGAAGGCAATTTGAATTGTATCGATCGGGCGCGGGCTTGTGAACACGTAGCTCTGGCTTGCGCTGTCGAGCTTGCCGTAAATTTCGTTGGAGTCTACCTTGAGCACGGGCACTACGTCGCCGGCGTCGCTGTAGCCGAACAGGCGGAGTTTGGTTTCGCCCCAGAGCGGGGTAGAATTGTACTTGTCCAAGAGCAAGGTGATTTCGGAGCGCGGGTCGCTTGTGCTAACGGCAATGCCCAAAAGGCCGAGCGGCTTTTTGATTTCGCGCTGCACGTTCTTGTTCATGTCCCAAATGCCTTTGTAGGCGCTGGCGTAGCTTGCGGGCGTGTTGGTGCGCGCGGCAGAATACGGGAACACGAATCCACGGCCAGCAGAGGCCCCCGGGTATTCCTTGATAAAGTGCTCGCGGATACGGCCAGAAATCACGTCGGCCTGCAGGTGCGAACCGCCCACGTGCAGAATGCGGACTTGGCCGCGGTTTTCGAACACGAGCGTATCCAACTTGTTAAAAAAGGTGTTGAACGAGGCGTTGCCCTTGGGGAACTTGATCACGTTCTGCGTGGTGTCGATAAAGTCGTAACGCGAAAGGTCTAGGGAAAAGCCACCGGGAGCAGGCGGCACGTCTTTTGCAAAAGTATTTTCTGCAAAAATAGAGAGCGCTGCTAGCGCAAAGGTCAGGAGTACGCGCTTCATTTCTTTTTCGCTCCTTTCATTTCAAGTCTTTTTGTCGCCGGAATTTTCGTTGCCGAAGTTTTTGCCGGAGCAGGCTTTGCCGCGGGCTTGGGGGCGGGCGCGGGAGCAACTTGCTTTTTGACTGGCTTAGGCGCAGGTTTGGCGACAGGCTTTACGACGGGTTTGGCCGGCTTGGGCGTTTCGATAGCATCTTCAAGCGGTTTGTTTTCGGCCTTCCACTGGTGCAGTTCCTTGAGCTTTTCGTCGGTAATGTGGTGACGGTCGCGGAACTTGAAGTAGTCGTAATGCATGCGGAGCGCGGCGCAGAACAGGTCGCCCATGTAGGCAGCGCCACGGCGTGTAAAGTGAATGTGGTCGGTGAATCCGAGAGCGGGTTCCTTGTTAACCCATTTGATCATGGCGCCATTGCCGCCCATCACGCGGTGCATGTCCCAGTAGGCGGCTCCGTTTTCCAGAGCGACTTCTCGCAGGGCCTTGATTGTCATCGCAAGGCCAGAATAGGTCTGCCACTGGCCGTCTTTTTGGCGTGCCATGTCGGCGGGGCCAATGAACAGAATGTCGGCGTCGGGGTTTGCTTTTTGAATCGCCTGAATCTGTCGCGTGATGATTTTCTTGGTCCATTCGATGTTGCTCGAGGTAATGCTTGGCACCAGGTTGCCGCCGTATTCCATGATGATGAGCTTTACGTTCATGGCCTTGTAAGATTCGGCCAGAAGTTCGGTATCGATGCGGTGGAAGATTGTGCCCGAAGAGCCGCGCATGGCCACGTTATCGACTGCGACTCCGTATGCGCCGTCTGCAGAAATCGCATAGATTTCTGCGTTGCCCGAAAGGTACATCTTGGCGATAGAAGTGGTGTCTTCGAGTTTCCAGGTGTACACCTTGAGCTTGTTGTAAGTGTCGATGATTGGTTCGCCTGCGTCTACGACCTTGGTCGTGCGCTTTTCCTTGGAATTGCCCTCGGCGTCTTCGCCCACGATTTCGACGAGGGTGCGGTTTACGTTGAGCTTTACCTTGAGGCGCGCGTTCTTGTTGGTGAGCAGTCGAATGGTGCTGTAACCACCCACATGGCTGAACTGCTTTTTGCGTTCCTTGCGGCGCTGGATAGTGATAGAGGCTTCGCCTTCAAGCTTTGCAAGCTGAGCGAGCGGTCCATAGCGCGTGTGTTCGGCTTCGTCTTCTTTGGGGCCAAACAGAATGTAGCGGGTGAGAGCGCCCACGCCGGCGTGGCTTGTGGTCATCGACGGCACGGTCATAATGGCGGGCATCATACCCGGGCCTGCACCGCCGAATTCATCTTGCAAGTCTTCGCGAATGGTGGCCGAGATTCGGTCTTCTTCGAGCTGCGAGTCACCGTAATGCACTACGTGTACAACGTTAGAATCGAGTTCGGCGAGTTCCAAATGCAAGAAGAATCGGTCAAACCACGTGGCGTCGTTGTTCGGCAAATCGAAACGAGTTTTGCCCTTCTCAAAAAAGTCCTCATAGAACTTGAGCGAGTCGCTGAAGGCGGCAAACTCTTTACGCTTGGTCGCTTCCATCATCTCACGGATAGCTTCTTCGGGGTCGACTGCTGCGGTAGAATCAATCAGAGAATCTTGCACAGACTGCTTTTCGAAGATTTCGGTGAGCTTTGGGTAACGGAGCGTCGAGTCGCCAATGTGAATGCCGTCATTCGGGTAAATGAGGGCAACAAGGCCCAGTACGGCGAACAAGCTAATGATAGATAAGAGAACTTTTAGGGGGGACATCATAAGCGTTTAATTATTTATGCCTTCAAGCGCTCCACGATGGCTTCTGTATTTCCTACGAACATTTCGCCGGTGCGCATGTCCTTGTATTCGAATTCACCTGCGGCAGCCTTGGAACCGTCGACGTACACGACGATTTTCGCGCCCTGGTAGTTGGCCTGGTCGAGCTGTTTGCCCATCTTCATGGCGGCGAGCGGGTGTGCGACCGAGAACGGCTTACCCGTGCTTGCGCTACGGAAAACCTGAGCGGTTTCGAAAACCTTCTTCATGTCGTTGCCGAAGCTTGCGATGTAGAAGTCCACGCTCTGCTTGGGGCTCGGGAGCAACTTGTGTTCGGCGAGCAAGTCGGCGAGAACCACGTCGCCCATGCCGAAGCCCACGCCCGGAATGCGTTCGCCACCGAGTTTTTCGGTGAGGCTGTCATAACGGCCACCGCCAGCGATAGCGCGCATGGATTTACCCTTGTCGAATACTTCGAATACGATGCCGGTGTAGTAGGCGAGGCCGCGAACAATGGAAAGGTCCAGGTTCACGCATTCGCCGTAACCTGCGGCGGTAAGCGTTGCGAACAGGTCTTCAATTTCGGCGAGGGCGGCAGTTGCGTTTTCGCTATGCACCTTGTTCTTGACTTCTTCGATGCTCTTGCAGCTCATGAAGTCATCCAGCTTTTTCACCTGGTCTTCGGAGAGGCCTGCATCGGCGAGAGCCTTGGCGAATGCTTCGGGCCCGATTTTTAAGCGGCGGTCAAGCACTGGGTAAACGAGTGCCGGATTCGGGGCGCCGATTTCTTCGAGGTAGGTGGCCAAAAGCTTGCGGCTAGAAACGCCAATCGCAAATTCGCCATCCTTGAGGCCGAACTTGCGGAGCATGGTAGCGATGGCTGCCATCAGGTCGGCTTCGGCGTAAATGCTTTCGGTACCGATGATGTCCATGTTCAGCTGGAAGAATTCGCGGAGGCGGCCCTTCTGCGCCTTTTCGTAACGGAAAAGGCGCGGCATGCTGAACCACTTGAAAGGCTTCTTGAGTTCGCGGGCCTTCTGAATCACGAGGCGGGCGAGTGTCGGAGTCATTTCGGGGCGGAGTGCGATTTCGCGGTCGCCCTTGTCTTTAAAGTTGTAAAGCTGGCTGACGATTTCTTCGCCGGACTTGCCTGTATACAACTCCAGATGTTCAAACATCGGGCCTTCGTATTCTTCGTAGGCAAAAGATTCGGCGACGCTGCGCCAGGTGTCAAAAATGTAATTCTGGATGCGCTCGGCTTCCGGGTAAAAATCGCGTGTGCCCTTAGGCAACTGAGGAATAGAAATGCTCATAGTGAGCGTAAATATAGTTATTTCACCTCGATCATCGGGCTGGTTTCGCTGAGCAAGTAGGTCCATTCTTCGCGAATCTTGTTGTATTCAGCCGGGTCGGCGTAAAGCGCGAAGGTGGTCCACTTGATGCTGTTCTTGCCGTCGAAATTCTTCTCGTAGCTCACGTAATCCGGGTCGCGGCTAAGCGGCTTCGGACCGGTAATTTTGACCGTCTTGCCGTTTGCTGCAGTCACATTTAATTTGTATGCAAACTGCGTTTCGTGGGGCATACGAATCGGGTGGTGGCGCTTGGAGACTTTCGGAAGCTTGAACAGGCTACGTTCCCACACGTTCGGGAATCGGCCCTTGAGTTCGGAGCCACCCTGGCCAAAATAACCCTTGGAAGCGTAAGTCACAATCAGGGCCAGCGGCTTGTTGAATTCGGCCAGGTTTTCGATGCGGATGTTTCCGATGCTTACGTCGGGGATACCCGAAGCGAGGAAGTCTTCCATCAGCTTTTCCTGTTCCTTGGCGTCGCGGCCATAGAAACGGTTACGCATCACGCTTGCGAACTTGCCCTGCAGCGAAATGGAGTCGCGGAATTCGCAGGCGCCGTCGTTTCCAATAAACAGGCGGTGTTCAATGCCAATCTGATGTTCCTGATTGTCTTCGAGAATCGGCGTGGTGACCACGTGGCTGCTGTCATCGTTAATCACGAGGGCGACCTTGCCCTCCATGTCGAGCGGGACGGGGCGATCGTTGCCGGTTTTGTCGGTGGCATCGACCCAACGTTCAGTGACTTGACCCTGCGCCGGAATGTAGAGAATCATGTGGTTGAACTGCTGAATCGTCGGGAGGCCGGCGAAGCCTTCTTCGGTCAGGTGGATGGCCGTGAGGTAGCTCTTGATGCCAATCGATTCAAGCATTTCCTTGAGCAAAAGCGCCATGTCCTTGCAGTCGCCCTGGTGCTTCTTGAGTGTGACTTCGGCGGTTTGCGGAATCAGGCTGTGTCCGCCGAATCGCACGTCGCGGTAGCGGATATCGTGGCGCACAAAGTTCACGATTGCCTTCACGGCGTTGTCGTTTGCCTTGCTGCCGCGGACTTCGCGGGCTTTTTCACGCACGCTCACTGCCTGCTTGAACTGGTGCTTGATCAGATTCTGGTAATCTTCGCCCACGTTCTTCCATTCCTGCTTGCCGGTGAGCATCAGGCCTGCGCCAAAGTCGCGGTACACGGGCATATAAAGCTCTTTGCGAATGATGACCGGGTTCTCGATTTTCCATTCGATGCCACCCTTGATGGCCTTCTTTTCCAGCGGGCCGTATTCTTCGGTCACAAAGCGGGCGGTGTCGGCGTAAATGCGGAAGCTAGATTCACCCACGGGAACATCCTTACTGCTCACGAAGTCGGTGTAAGGAATCATGCCCTTGTTTTCGATATTCGTGCGGCTGAACTGCAGGTAAATAAAGTCGCCCGGTTCAAGTTCTTGCAGCGGGAAGTGCGCCGTCTGCGATTCGTTCTGGCCGCCGATTTCGGTAGCGTAGGTAATGTAGGCTCCGTTCAGGTTCGCCTTCTGCTTCAGATTCCAGTTGCTGTCGTAGACTTCGAGGGCGTTCAGGTAAATGCGGTCGAATCCCGGCAAGAAGTCGAAGGTGAATTCGCGATAGATGGCGGCGCCGCGAATGTCCAAGATTTCCATGAGCATTTCGTCGGTGCGGACCCAGTTCGCGCCCTTTTCGGCCTTCAAAGTCTGCTTGTTGTAATGTACGACGGCGGGGAAGTCGCCTTCGGTGCCCTGCTTTTTAGCGGTTTCGCTCAGGAGGCTCTTCAGATTCTTGGTGCGTTCTTCCACCGGCGTAATCGGCTTTTGCAACGTGCGGTTGTCGGCCTTGCCGAGGAATGCCTTCGTGGCGCTGAGGAAGCTCTTGGCGTCTTCGTTATCGGGCTTGAGGGCGAGCGCCTTGGTGAGCGATTTTTCGGCATCGCGGTAGTTGCGGCTGTAGAAGAGAATCTTGCCCTGCGTAGTCCAAATCTTGTAGTCGTTGCGGTCCTTGGCGAGCGTTTCTTCGCTGATGGCGCGGGCTTCTTCGTAACGGCCAAGGAACATGAGGGCATCCATCAAGGTGGTGCCGAGTTCTACACTCATGCCAAAGCGGCGACGCACCTGGTAAAGAATGTCCACGGCTTCGGCGTACTGGTCGAGACCCATATAAGTCTTGGCGAGGTAAACACCCAAGCGGCTGCTCGGCTGCGTGTCGTAAAGGCGTTGCACGACTACCAGCGACTGGTTGCGCTGACCGAGGCCCCAGAGGGCATCGCTCAAGTTAATCACGTATTCCGGATTGTTCGGCGTGTAACGCAGGGCGGCTTCGGCGCATTCGCGGGCGCGGCCGTAGTCGAACAAGGCTTCGTACATTTCGCCGAGAATGGAGAGCAGTTTGCCGTTCTTTTGCACCAGTTCGCGCTGGCTTTCAAAGTGGCTGATGCCCGGGCCGTAAAGTTCCTTCATCTGGTACACGAATCCGCAGTTAATCAGGTACAGCGGTTCTTCGGGATCCATGCGGTTGGCGCGTTCAAAGTAGCTGAGGGCCACCAGCGGCTGGTTTTCGAGCAGGCGTAAAATACCCACTTGGCTCATGATGGCAGCGTTGAACTTGGCTTGCTTCTTGGCGGATTCGGCGTCGCTTGCGGTGGCAGGCTTTTCGCCCACGGTTAGGCCTTCGATACCGTGCTGCATGACCTTGGCGAATTTCTTCTTGTTCACGCCCTGGGTCCAGCTGACAATCATGATTCCGCGGCCGTCGTCATAGAAATAGCGGCCTGTATAGTAGAAGTCGAACTTGTTGACCACATGAGTCAGGCTGAAGTCTTGCGCGTAGCGGTCACCGACCTTTTGGCGGTGGCTTTCAAGCGTCGGATTGTTCGGGTCTACGCCCAGGCGCACGAGCAGCACCTTGAACAAATCCTGCGAATTGACGGCGTCGCTTTCTACCGTTGCTCCGTAAACGAACAGCGAAACGTCTTCGGCCTTGTTGCTGAGCACTAGGTCCGGGTCGTCGTTCTGGCGGGCGATTCCTGTCCAGTGATGCCAGAGGGTGTCCTTCACGGCCCAAGTGTAGCCGAGGGCGGGGGAGTTGAAACTCTGCACGTTGTTCGGCGAGAGTTCCGGGCCTTCGCTGGCGGCGGTTTCGCGCATGCTGAAGTTTGCGAAGAATTCCTTCCATTCGTTCTTGAGTTCGCCCGGCTGGAGCGGCGTGTCGGTGGCAGAAAGGGTCAGCGTGTACACGCGGCTCCCAGCGCCTGTTACAAAGCCGACGGCCTCGTAGGGGCTGTCGTAGCGCTTGCCTGCAACATCAAAGAAAACGCCTGTACCGCCGAAATTTTCTTCGGGATATGTCTCGGCGAGAGTCGCCTTCTTGCCGCTGCTTTCAAAAGCCTGCATTTCCATCTGGGCGCGGTCCATGAGTCGCATGGGTTCGCCCTTGGGGAGTTCGATTTCGACCAGGACCGCGCGGCGTCCTGTGCTTGCGTTATAAAATTCGTAGGGGACGCCGCTCTCGTGGGCGCTCCCGTCGTCATCGCCCACGAGCGCCCAGTCGCCAGAGCCGCCCTGAGGCAAAATGAAGCTGAAACCGTCGGAGCTGAAGCTGTTGGCGGTATTTTTGCGGGTCGATTTGGTGCTCGCGTCCGAACTTACTGCCGAACCTTCGTCAAAATAGTCGTCGGTGTAGCTCCCGGAATTAGCAGCCTGCGAACCTTCGGACTGCGGGTCCGATTCGGTGAGCGGCTTTCCGTTACCGGCGCAAGAAATTAAAGATGCAACAAACAACAGCCCAAACAGCGGGGCGCAAAAACTGGGGATACGACTCAATTTTTCAAACAAAGAATTGCTCATGACGACAAAAATAAAAAAACGGAGCGCGCAAGCCCCGTCTTTCTATAGTCCAAAGTGGAATATGTTTCTGTCTTGTGTAAAAATAAATTAGAAAACGAAACGGTTATTAGGTTGATGCGTTCTCTTTGGGCTCTTTTTTCTTCTGCCTGTAAATCAGCACAATCAGCCAGATTAAGCCTGTCAGGAACATGACGCTGCAAAGCGTCTGTCCGCGGCTCATGCCGAACAGGTCCACGCGGCCAAGGTGTGCATCGGGCCTGCGGAAAAATTCAATGAAGAATCTAAACAGACCATAACCCATCAGGTACAGGCACGGCATCTTGTCGCGCAGCAGCGGAATGCGTCTTAAGTTGTACAAAACCGCAAACAGAATCACGCCTTCGAACAGCATTTCGTAAAGCTGGCTTGGGTGGTGTAGAATCGGGTTCGTAATCGGACTATCGTGGGCGAGCGGGAACCACATGCCAATGCCGCTTGTAGTGACTTCGCCAAAAAGTTCGCCGTTAATGAAGTTACCCCAGCGGCCCCAGGTGTAGGCGAGCGGAGCCAGCATAAAGCAAAGGTTCAGACCTTCCCACACGTTCATCTTGTTGCGCTTGAGGCCGATGTAGGTGAAAATCGTGCCGAGAATCATGCCGCCGTGGTAGCTCATGCCCGAAATACCCGTAAAGTGGTAACCGAGCGCATCGTGGGTCATCGGGAAAATGATTTCGGTGGGGTTTGCAAGGTAGTAGCCAGGCTTGTAAAAGAACACGTAGCCGAGGCGCGCACCGATAATGATACCTGCGATAATCCAGGTGAACAGGCTGTCGAACTGGTCCTTGGTGTAGCCCAGCTTTTCTTTCTTGTTCACGTGCATCAGCGTCAGGTAGCCCGTCACGAAGGCGAAAATGTACATGATGCCGTACCAGCGCACCGGGAAACTCCCGAGTGTAAAGGCTGTTCCGTCAAAATAAGAAGGGATTAGATTCCACCATGTCGGTTCCATTTTACTTTCCTTTCTTGGGTAAATATTGGTGTGCCCAGTAGTTAAACAGCATTCCGGCGACCTGGGTTGCCGGCTGCGAGCGCATGCCCTGCAAGTCGTGCACCTGCATAATCACAAGCACCACCGCCTTGCTTGGGTCTTCCTTGGATTGCGCAAAACCCATGAACCATTCGTAGCGGCCGTATGGGTCGTGTCCGTCGAGGGAACCCGTCTTTCCGCCGATGGTGAGGGCGTTGAAGTTCTTGCGGGCCATGTGTCTGGTCGAAATGTTTTTGCGGGCGGTGCCGTGCGTGACCGTGCGAATCATCGCTTCGCGCAGGCCATAATAAGTGTTGTCGCTGAACTTGCCCACATCAAGCGCGATGCGGCTCTTGGGAGCGAATCCGTCCAAGTTAGCGGCCCAGGGAATTTCCAGCGGCTTTTTCGTGAGAATTGAGCGGACCTGTGCGGCTGCAAGGAGCGGGGTCAAAGTGGTGGCTTCCGTAAAGCCGCTGCTGACTTCGGCGAGGCCGTAGCCGGTATCGGGCGGTGCGTAGTTGGAACGCGGGGGGAGTGCACCCGGGAAGTTCGTATTGTAGCCGAGTTTCTTGGCGGCGCTGCGCAGGCGTTCGGCACCCACGTTCATGCCGACAATTGCCATCGGCGGGTTCGCGGACTTGGCGTAGGCGTCTTGCAGTTCGATAAACGGACCCTTGTAGCCTTCCTTGACGCGCAGCTGGTTCTTGTAAAGGTGAATGCTAGAACCGATCATCGGGATTTGCGATGTGAGTGAGTAGCGGTTCGATTCCATGGCCGCCGAAATGGTGACCGTCTTTGCAAGCGATGCCGCCGGGAAGGTGTTCTTGATAAAGTAGTCGGGCTTTTCCTGCACGTGGTTGTTGCGGCGTTCGCCCCAGGCAATGATTTCGTTGCTTTGCGGGTCTACCATTAAAATGACCGCGTGTTCAGGGCGGAATCGGCGAAGCAGGTTGTCGATTTTTTCGGCCATGAAAACATCTTTCTGGGCCTTGATGTGAGCGCTGTCGATGACGTCTGCTTCGGTCGGATTATCGGGAACCACGGCTGCGGCAACTGTTGCCTGCGTATTCGCCAGGTCTTCGGAGTCTGCCTTCGGGAAAATTCCCGTTTCGCTTAGCTGTTCGGCCTGCAGGGTAGCGTCGTTTGTGGTTGTAGAATCGATAGCTTCTGCATATTCGTCTTCTTCAGCGGGCTTTTGGGGCTCTTTTTCGCTAAAAATGCAGGTGCCCATCAGGGCGCTAAGTCCCATAAAAACGGAAAAAACGATAATTCGGTTGCGAATCCTAACGGCGTAGGGGAGCCTTTTTTTCGGAAGGTAATTATTATAGTCCATCTTAAAGTATAAACTTTACTTGAAAATCGTCTTGCGGTAGTACTGGAGTTCGGCGATGCTTTCGCGGATGTCGTCCAAGGCCTGGTGCTTTTCCATCTTCTGGAATTCTGGCAGGTCCGGGTACCAGCGGAAGGTCAGTTCCTTGATAGAACTCACGTCGATGTTTCTGTAGTTCAGCCAGCCGGTCAAAAGCGGCATGTACTTGTACAGAAAACGCCTGTCTTGCGTAATGGAATTTCCGCAGAGCACGTTTCCGCGTTCGGTGGTGAAGGGCTTGATGAAGTCGAGCGTCATCTTGTCGGCGTCGGCCATGGTGAGGGTTGACTTGCGGCAGCGTTCCACGAGCCCGCTCTGGGTGTGGTGACGCTTGTTCCAGTCGTCCATGCCTTCAAAAACGTTTTCGGTTTGGTGAATCGCTAAGACGGGCCCTTCAGCCAAAATATTCAAGTTCGGGTCGGTTACGATCGTCGCAATTTCGAGAATGACGTCCCTCTCTGGCTCAAGACCCGACATTTCGAGGTCCATCCAGACGAGGTTCGGTGCGCTTTTAATTCTTGCCATAACGCGGACAATTTAGCAAAAAAATTAGAGAGGCCACACTGATTCGATTTTACTAACGTAAAATCTGCTTTGTAAAAAGAAATAAATTTTCGCAAAATTGGCTGCAAAACGCCCTAAAAAAGCGTGTATAGAAAGCGGGGGTCAACTTTAACCCAAAGGAAACTATGTACACGCGAAAAAAGAAATGCGCAGACCCGATTCTTGAAATGCTTGGTCTCGGACATCTGTACCTGGGCAAAAGGCCGTTGGTGTGGATTCCAGATTTGTATTCCCGAAAAGAATCCGCTGAAAAAAGAAAAACTGACTCAAGCGAACTGCATGACAAGTCTGTTCCGTATGATACGGGTGAAACTGATCTTTCGGAATATTTCGTGAAAACAAAGACTGACGGACCGTACGCGAGTCTTCTCAGTGATGTCACGTTCAAAAAGGCTTTCTCGCCGGATACGGAAACTGGTAAAGCCAATCTCATCAATCTACTGAACGATATGCTTAAGGGACAAATCCTGTGCAAGATAAAGGATGTTTCTTCGCAACAGTCCGAATTGAACGATTCCGGCAGCAAGGCTTCTAGAACATCGATATTTGACCTGCATTGCATTGATGAAGAAGGATGTTATTGCAATTGCGAGGCACACCGTTTTTAATGACGGTGAAGCGATTCACCGTGCGGGAATTCTCGATTATAAAACACATGAACAATGGGTGGACTGTGCAAACTTTACAGTTGTGGAATTGTCTAAGATAAAAAGGATTGTTTGCAAAAAAGATGATGATGCGACCAAGTGGATGTTTGTTTTCCGGTATCTAAACCGTCTGGAGCGGCTTCCGCCTGCGTTAAACGCTGGAAAGTTCAAAGGCTTGCTTGAACCGGCGAAAATAGCTAGATTCAATAAAAAGGAACTTGAAAGGTATAGGCGCACTATGTACACGGAATGGGACAGATACGGCGAAGAAGAGGCTTTTGCAGAAGATCATCCTGAATACATCAAGAAAATTGGGGATGAGGCTGTGGCGAAGGTAAATAAGAAATTTGCGACTCGTGATAAGAAAATAGCTAAATTTTTGCAATCTATAGGCGTTTCCTCTCAAGATATTGCCTCTGCTTTTGCTATCAAGTAATAATTGTTCTTAAAGTCTAGTTACAAATGAATTTGGAACGGGTGCCGTACAGGTGCCCATTTTATCTCAAAATTAGCGATTGTGATAAGAATGTAAGTAAAATGTAATGTATTTCTAAAAATTAAGGATAAAATAGCTCCATGTAAGTTTACATTTTTTCTATATTTGCCGCCATTATGGAAGAAGTTGTAATTACAGGTATGGGGTGTGTTTCCGCCCTCGGCAATACGCCGGAACTCCTTTGGAACAACCTGCTGGAAGGTAAATCCGGACTCGCAACGATCGATCGCTTCGACGTGACCAACTATCCGATCAAGATAGCTGCCGCCGTCAAGGAATTCGATGGTTCTGAATTTATTTCCCCGCGTGATTCGTCCCGCCTCTCTAGGTGCATCCAGTACGCTGTGTATGCTTCTTTCCAGGCACTCAAGAACGCCGGTATTTCTCCCGAAAACGAAGATCCGACCCGCTCTGGCGTGATTATCGGTTCCGGTATCGGCGGTATGCAGATTTATAGCGACTCCGTCGTTTCGCTTTCGAACCGTGGCCCGAGCCGCGTATCTCCGTTCTTCATTCCGATGTCTATCGTGAACATGCCCGCCGGCGAAGTTTCCAACCGCACTGGCTGGATGGGCCCCTGCTACGCAGTGGTTTCCGCTTGCGCCACCTCTAACCACTCTATCGCCGCCGCCTACGACCAGATCCGTCTCGGCCGCGCCGATATCATGCTCGCCGGTGGTACCGACGAAACCGTGAACAATGTCGCCCTCGCTGGCTTTACCTCCATGAAGGCCTTGAGCAAGCGTAACGACGACCCGACGACGGCTTCTCGTCCGTTCGATAAGGACCGCGACGGTTTCGTGATTGGCGAAGGTTCGGGCATTCTCGTTCTCGAAAGCCTTACGCACGCTAAGAAGCGTGGCGCCAACATTCTCGCCCGCGTGGCCGGCATCGGCATGAGCGCAGACGCTCACCACATGTCCGCCCCGCGTGAAGACGGCGAAGGCGTTCGCCTCGCTATCGAAATGGCTCTCCGCGAAGCCGGCATTTCCCCGAAGGATGTGGGCTACGTGAACACCCACGGTACTTCGACCCCGCTCGGCGACGTTGCTGAATGCTCCGCCCTCGAGAAGGTCTTTGCCGGCGCCACCGACAGCCTCAAGGTGAACTCCTCCAAGTGCATGATCGGCCACGCTCTCGGCGCCGCCGGTGCTCTCGAAGCCATCATCACCGTGAAGTCCTTGCAGAATCAGATGATTCACGCGACCACGAACGTGTTCAACCAGGACGAACGCATCCACCTCGATGTGTGCGCCAACAAGAACACCAGCCACTCGTTCAACTACGCCATGTCCGATAGCTTCGGCTTCGGTGGCCAGAACAGCGTGCTGCTCCTCGGTCGCAACTAATTCAATGTGAAGTGTGAAATGTGTAATGACTAATTAAAAATTATTCATTTCTCATCACACACTACACATTTACAAAAGCCTTCTGGAGTTTCGTTCTCCGGGGCTTTTTTTGTTGTTTTTGAAAAAGGAATATTCCATAATTACATTCCTGCAAAAAAAGTAGGAAACGTTAATCTGATAGCGATAAAATAGATTATATTATAGATGTACCTCATACCCGTAAATCATGGGAGGATTATCATGAAAAAAACAAATCTGCTCGCTTTGTGCATTTTAGCCGTTAGTTTTGGCTTTTTTGCGTGTTCGGATGATTCCAGTACGGGGAGTGGGACTGTGAACGTTCCTGTAGTTCATAATGTCGCCATGAAGTCGTCCACCGATTATACGGTTAAAAAGCCTTGCAATAAAGATGAAGATATCGAAAAAGCTATGGTTGCAATAGAAACCGACACCACAAAAACAGTTCCGTTTCTTATGAACGAAGATGGTTCTGCAACAGTGACCATGGTGTTTGGTGTATGCAAGATTAATACCATTTTTTATGAGATAAAAAATGATACGCTGTATATTTCAGGAAAGTATATTGGTCAGAGCGATTGTTCTGTTAGTACGGATAGTATTTGTACATCAATGGTATATAAATGTATTTGCCTTCAAGAGCTAGAATTGAATATTCCGCCTGAGTTTGTTGGAGCAAAGTATCTCTATTATTCTGCTAAAAAGACCTATGTTATAGACTATATAAAAAAATAAGGTTCGATTAAACCAATCTTTTTACGTAAAGTTGCAATTGTAAAGAAAAATTTCTATCTTGAAGCCCGTGAATTTTTTTCGGGCTTTTATAATTTCTGTCGTTGCGCTCCTGTTTGCAAGCGTTTCCTTGCAGGCGGCTCCCAGCGATCCGCTGACTTGGCGTGATTCCACGTGGGATTACCGCAGCGAAGACCCTGGTGATACAACCGAACCTTCGGTTGCCAAGGGTGTCGGTGTGGCCTCGACGGTTTTGATTGCCTATGGGGCGGCCTATTGGCTTGTTTTCAAGAAGGGCTGGTGGGACGAAGAAGGAAGTCGTTTCCGTTTCGAGAATGACTTTGATTACGCCTTGAACCTCGACAAACTCGGCCATTTTGCCTCGGGCGTCATGATGGGCGAGTCCTTTTACGAAGGCTACCGCTGGGCGGGAATTTCCGAGTTTTATTCGTACTTGTTCGCAGGCCTTTCTGCGTTTGCAACCCATGTGGCAATTGACGTGAAAGACGGTTATTCGCCGGAATGGGGCTTCAGTATTTTTGACGTGCTTTCGGGAACGCTAGGCGGCTTCTTGCCGATGGCAGAACGCTATGTCCCCGTGTTCAAGTATGTAGATCTCAAGTGGAGCTACTGGATCAATACCAAAGCGTATTACAGACAAAGTAAAACAGGCGTGTTTACTGATGACTATTGCAATCAGACCTTCTGGGCTTCGTTCAAGGTTTACCGCATGTTGCCTAAGGCCGTGCGTCAGTATTATCCGAGCTGGCTTGCGATTGCTGCGGGCTTGAGTATTGACGAGGGCGTGTTCCTGCACGATAAAAACATTACGCCCCATCGCGAAGTCTATATTGCGCTGGATTACGACCTGGAAGCATTCCGTCCGCAAAGCCGTATGGCACGCACTATCGTGAAGTACCTGAATTACTTCAAGCTGCCGGCCCCCACCGTGCAAGTTTATCCCGAATTCCACTGGTATTTGCTGTATCCGATTAAGTTTTAGTGCTTCCTACAGCCTACTTTCTCTCGTCTCTCGTCTCTCGTCTCTTATCTAAATTTCTATCTTTGCCCCCGTATGTTTACGGGTATTATTCAATCTACCGGTGAAATCGTTTCTATCGAAAGTAGGGGCGATGCGCTTACCATGCGCCTTAAGTCACCGGGCTTTTTTAAAAATTGTAAGTTGGGCGACAGTGTCGCCAACGATGGTGTGTGTCTTTCCATTGAATCTTGTACCGATGACGAAGCCACTTTTTGCCTGATGCACCAGACGGTGGAAAATACGGGCTTTAAGCAGGCCGCTGTCGGTAAGTTGGTGAATTTGGAACTTCCGTGTCGTGCAGACAGCTTTATGGGCGGTCACTTTGTGATGGGCCATGTGGACTGCATAACCGAAGTCATCAAGGTGACTCCGCGTGAAACGGGTGTCGAAGTGGATTTGAAGCTTCCGGCTGACCTGCGTCGCTATGTGATTCGCCGCGGTTCGATTTCTCTCAACGGAATCAGCCTGACCGTCGCTGAAAAGTTCGAAGATTCCATTCGCGTGTGCATTATCCCTGAAACGCTTGCTCGCACGAACCTGCGCAATTGGGTTCCGGGTACAATCGTGAATGTGGAAGTCGACATGCTCGGCAAGTATATTGAAAATTATCTGAAGGAACGTGACCTTGCTTAATACGATTGAAGAGGCCATAGAAGATTTTAAGAACGGCAAGTTTTTGATTGTGGTCGATGACGAAGACCGCGAAAACGAAGGCGACTTTGTCATCGCCGCCGAAAAGATTACGCCCGAAAAGGTGAACTTCATGCTCCACGAAGGTCGTGGCGTGCTTTGCGCACCGCTGCCGATCAAGCGTTGCCATGAACTGAACCTCACGCGGCAGACCGCCGAGAATACCTCGATTTTGGGCACGCCCTTTACCATCATGGTCGACAAGATTGAAGGCTGCACCACGGGTGTATCCGCTCACGACCGCGCTGCAACGATTCTCGCTCTTTCGGACCCGAATTCCAAGCCGAGTGATTTCGGTCGGCCGGGGCATATTTCGCCCCTGTACGCCCAGGAAGAGGGCGTACTCCGTCGCGCAGGCCATACCGAAGCGGCTGTAGACCTGGCAAGACTGGCGGGCCTGCGCCCGGCGGCCGCATTGATCGAAATCATGAACGAAGACGGCACCATGGCTCGTATGCCGCAGCTTCAGGAAGTCGCAAAGAAGTTTGGTCTCAAGATTATCTCGATCCGCGACCTGATCGACTATCGTCTGAGAAACGAAAAGCTGGTGCAGCGCGTTGCCGCTCCGCATGTGTCGACCAAGTACGGCGACTTTACCGCCTACGCTTACAAGAGCAAGACCGACGGCGTAGAACATGTGGCTTGGGTTGCAGGAAACCCCGACTTCAGCAAGCCGGTGTACGTGCGCGTGCATAGCGAATGCCTTACGGGCGATATCTTTGGTAGCCTGCGTTGCGATTGTGGCGAACAGCTGGCCGCCGCCATGAAGTTCATTGGCGAGCACGGCGGCGTGTTCCTTTACATGCGCGGTCAGGAAGGCCGTGGAATCGGTCTCTGCAACAAGCTCCGCGCTTACGAACTGCAAGAAAAGGGCATGGACACGGTCGAAGCGAACTTGCACCTTGGGTTCAAGTCGGACCTGCGCCAGTACGGTACGGGCGCCCAGATTCTGGCAGACCTCGGCGTCAAGGAAATGCGACTGCTCACGAACAACCCGAGCAAGATTTCGGGCATTACGGCCTATGGCCTTAAAATCGTGGAACGCGTGCCGATCGAAATTAAGCCGAACAAGGAAAACTTGTTCTACCTGCTCACAAAGCAGAAGAAGATGGGACACCAGCTGCACGTGGATGCCGCTGCCGAAGCGAATTTGAAAGAGGATAAGTAAATGGTGAACGAAATCAAGAATTCCCTCAATGGAAAGGGCCTCAAGGTGGCAATCGCCGTTGCCCGCTTTAACGAGGTTGTGACCGACAAGCTCCTGGAAGGGGCTGTGCGTCAGCTTGAACTGCTTGGTGTAGCAGACAAGGACATCACGGTCGTGCATGTGCCGGGCGCATTCGAACTCCCGGGCGTGTGCCGTCGCCTCGCTGACAGCGGCAAGTACAGTGCCGTGATGGCGCTGGGTGCTGTGATTCGCGGTGAAACCAGTCACTACGACGTGGTGGTGAACGCTTCTACCGGTGGCATTGCAAACATCGCTGCCGAAGGTAAGCTCCCCGTGATTCTTGGAATCCTCACCACCGATACCGTGGACCAGGCTATGAACCGTGCAGGCCTCAAGGCCGGCAACCTCGGCTCTAGCTGGGCATCTACCGCCGTTGAAATGGCAAACCTTTACAAGACCATCTAATTACTAGCGACTCGATTATGAAAGTAAGTTACAGACCCGCCCGAGTTTTTGCCATGCAGCTCTTGTATGCCATGGAAATTACGGGCCAGACCGCAGGGGAGGCTCTTCCGGGAGTGCTCGAATCCCAGCCCCTTCACGCTGAACAGAAAAAGTATGGAATGAAGTTGGTGGACCTGGTGCAGGCCCATCGCGAAGAACTCGACGAAAACATCAAGGCCGCGGCCGCCCACTGGGAGCTGGACCGCATGGCAAGCCTTGACCGCATTGTACTCCGCATTGCGATGGTCGAACTTTCTTACATCCCCGAAATCCCCATGAAGGTCGCCATTACCGAAGCGGTGCAGATTGCCGCCAAGTACAGCACCGACAATTCGGATTCTTTCGTGAACGGCCTTTTGACTGGCTTTATGCGTAACCGTGGCATGGTTGTCACCGAACCTAAGGAAAAGTAAAATGCTCAAGGAAAAATGGATGAAACATATCTTCGCAGGCATTGCGGCATTAGTGGCACTGGTTGTGTATGTGCTGACAATGGCTCCTACGGTAAGCTTCTGGGATTGCGGCGAATTTGTCGCTTGCGCCAATACCTTGGGTATTCCGCATCCTCCTGGAACTCCGTTCTTCGTGTTCCTTGCCCGTGCAGTTATCGTGCTGCTCCCGTTCGTGGGTGAAATCGCAAAGCGCGTGAACTACATTTCTGTGGTGAGCTCTGCCGCAACCGTTTATGTGACGGCTCTGTTTGCCTGGGAACTCTTGGCAACCGTGCTCAAGACTGACGCTCTCGCTGAAAAGATTACCGGTAAGGTTCGTACGGCCGTGCTTGGCTCTGCTGCTCTCGTGGCAGGCTTCCTCCTGACTTTCTCGGACACTTTCTGGTTCAACGCTGTCGAAGCCGAAGTTTACGGCATCGCCATGCTGATCTTGATGCTTGTGTCTTACCTCGGTCTCGTTTGGTACAACAAGCGTAACGAAGACTACAGCGACCGCATTCTGATTTTCATTTGCTACATCGCCTTCCTCGGTGTGGGCGCTCACCTTTACACTATGCTTACGGTTCCTGCCGTGTTTGCCCTGTTGCTCGTGGCCGAACCCAAGAAGATTGTGGAACGCATTCCTATCTGGATTACGGGTACGCTCCTTTGCTCCGTGATTTACATGGTGTCTGCCTTTATCGAAATTTCGTTCCTCTGCTTGATCGCTCTTTCGATTCTTTGCCTTGCCAAGCCGTTCAAGAGCAAGGGCGTGCAGCGCAGCATGCGCCTGTCCTTGGCTTTTGCCTTCTTTGCTCTGATTGGTTACAGCACGCACCTCTACATTCCGATTCGTTCGGAACTGAACCCGATTATCGACGAAAACGATCCTGAAATCAACATCCGCGACGAACAAGGTAACCTGCAGCTCGGCAACCTGTTCAAGGATGAAAACTGGGTCGCCTTCAACAACTTCATTGAACGTAAGCAGTACGGCTCTGAAAGCATGATCAGCCGTGCCTTCTACCGTCGTTCTCGCCTTAGCCACCAGTTCCTTTCGTTCCCGCACATGGGTTACGGTGGATACCAGATGGCTCAGTACTTGCCGTACAAGGTGGGTGACGTGAACTACGCCAACGGCGTTTACACCTTCGATGCTGGCGATAACCAGCCGGTGGAACGTTTCGGCATCAAGTTCCCGACGCAGATGAGCTTCATGGGCGATGCAACGCTCCCGCAGTTCATGATGTTCTTGCTCTTTAACGGCCTGTTGGTAATGGTTTGCGTGTTCGTTTGGAAGCGCAACCGCAACATGGGCGTGTTCGTTTCTGTGCTTTATGCTCTCTGCTCGCTTGGCCTGTTGTTCTACATCAACTTCGCCGACGGCACCCGCATGGAACAGCGCGATCGCGATTACTGGGTGTCTGTCATGAGCCGTAATGTTCAGGACCTGAACACTCGTGGTATGGGTATTTCCGCTTTGCCGGACCCGAACGAACTCATCGACATGCGTCAGAATATCGAGCATACCAAGATTCGTATGGAAATGCTCAAGGCTCGCGGTGCAAACGAAACCCGCCTTGCTGAACTCCAGCGCGAACTCGATGGCTATACCAATTCTGCAATTTGGCAGAACTGGCAGAAGATTGAAAACGGCTTTGCCCAGGTGGGTAGCCGCGCTCCGTTCCCCGATGCTGTGCACTTGGAAGTGCGCGAACGTGATTACTTCTACACGCCCGCCTTCATTTTCATGAGCCTGATTTATGGTATCGGTGCCGGAATCCTGGTGTTCTTGGTGGCAACGTCTAGCTTTGCTGCCTTTGCAAACCCGGTGGCTGCAGCCTTGGTTGCTGTGTCCTTCTTGGTACCTTGCATTTCGAACTACAAGGAACATGACCGTTCTGGCCTTTGGGTTCCTTGGGATTACGCATTCAACCTGTTGAACAGTTGCCGCCCGAACGCGATTCTCTTTACGAACGGTGACAACGATACCTTCCCGCTGTGGTTTGCTCAGGAAGTCGCTGGCGTGCGTAAGGACGTTCGCGTGGTGAACCTCTCGCTCGGTAATACCGACTGGTATATCAAGCAGATGCTCGACAACGAACCGATTCTCAAACTCAGCTACGACAAGGCCGCTATCGACCGCGACATGGTGCTCGACAATAGCTCTGCTTCTAACCCGAACCATCAGGTTTCTACTTGGGTCAAGAACGCTCAGCGCTTGATGCCGCAGCTCAAGAACCGTATTGACGCTATGGAAGGCCAGCAGCTTTCTGCCGCCGATTCTGCAAAGCTCATGCAGTTCAAGGTTCACTACCAGGTGTGGGATGCCTTTACCGAATGGGCTGCCCGTACTCGTAGCGGCATGATGCTCACGCAGCACAAGCTTGTGATTGACCTTGCTCTCCAGAACATGGATAAGCCGATTGAAATTTCGACGACGGTCGGTACGTCTAACTTCATGGGTCTTGAAAAGTACATGGTGCAAGAAGGCATGGTCTACAACTTCGTGAAGGGTGATTTGACCCCGAAGCGCAATTCCTTCGATTCCAAGTTCACCGCCAACTTGATTGATTCTGTATTCAAGTTCCGTGGCCTCGGCGATGGTACCGCTTACATTAACGAAGAAACGTCTCGCTTGCTTTCGGGCTATGTTTCCCTGTACTTGCAGATTTCCTTCGATGCTCGCGACAAGATTTCGACGCTCCGCAACACGCATCCGTTCACGGCCGAAAAGAAGGCCCAGGTGGATAGCCTCGCTGCTGCAGCAGGCAAGTATCTTGAAATGGGCATGAAGCAGTTCCCCTCGGAATGGCGTAACTACTGGGCAGCCGCATTCGTTTACGAAGCCGCTGGTCAGAAGGCCAAGGCTCAGGAAGTCCTGAACCGCGGTCTCGAAAATGTTCCGGCATTCGAAGAAGGTGGCCGTGCACGCTTGCTCATGAGCGGTCGCCAGATTGAACAGATGTCCGACGAACCGCTGAAGGTCGAAGCTCCGGTGGAACCCGCTCCGGAGTCGGACTCCGCTAAAAAGGATTCATCAAAGGAACCTGCAGTAGTTGCCGCGGCAAACTAATTGCGCTTAGTGTATTGGTAAGAGGCTTTTCATGGATTTGAGTCTTGTCATTCCCGTTAAAGAAGAAAGCGAAAACCTTCCGGAACTTTTCAAGGAAATCGTTGCCGCTATCGAGCCTACGGGATTCTCGTTCGAAGTCATTATTATTGATGACGGTAGTCGCGACAACACTTGGGATGTAATCGAAAACTTGTCCAAGGAATACGACTTTGTTCGTGCTTTCCGCTTCCAGTTTAACTGCGGTAAGGCTGCTGGACTTGCTTTCGGTTTTTCTAAGGCCCGTGGCCGCTACGTTGCTACTTTGGATGGCGACTTGCAAGACGATCCGCTTGAAATCCCGAAGATGATCAAGATTCTCGAAGACGGATACGACCTGGTTTCGGGCTGGAAAATCCGCCGCCTCGACCCTTGGCACAAGACGTGGCCCTCTAAGCTTTTCAACTTGACGGTCTCGATTGTGTGTGGTCAGCGTTTGCACGACTTTAACTGCGGTATCAAGGCTTACCGTAGTTCCGTGGTTCGCTTTATTCACCTGTACGGCGACTACCACCGCTTTATTCCGGTGATGGCCAAGTGGCAGGGTTTCCGCATTACCGAAATGCCGGTGGCTCACCGCGCCCGCATTCACGGTGTTTCTAAATACGGCGTGTCGCGCCTGGTGTCTGGGTTCCTGGATTTGGTATCCCTGATGTTCATGCGCAGCTTTGCCTCTAAGCCGCTCCATTTCTTTGGCTTGCTCGGCTTGATTTTTATGCTGTTCGGTTTTGGTATTTCGGGCTATTTTGGTTACGAATGGTTCCAGACGGGCGCTCTCCATGTGCGTCCGCTCCTTTTGGCAGGCGGATTCTCGCTGGTGATGGGCGTGCAGTTCATTTCTCTTGGCCTTTTGGGCGAAATGATGAACGGTAGCAAAAAACAGAGCTATCCTGTGGCCGAATCGATTCGTGAAATTGTAGATTTGAGTTAGGAGAAAGTTGGTTTATGGCGTACCCTAAAAGTCTTGTAATTGTTCCGACCTATAATGAGAAAGAAAACATCATGCTCATTATGTCGGCTATTTTGGAACAGAACGAATGCATCGAAATCTTGGTGGTCGACGATGGCAGTCCCGATGGTACGGGCGACATGGTCGAAGAAGAAACCAAGAAGAATCCGCGCGTTCACTTGATTCGCCGTAAGGGCAAGATGGGCCTTGGCTCCGCCTACGTGACGGGCTTTAAGTGGGCTCTTGAACGCGACTACGAACGCGTCTTTGAAATGGATGCTGACTTTAGCCATGCTCCGACCGACTTGAACCGTTTTTTGGAAACCGCTGAAGAGGCTGACCTCGTGCTCGGTAGCCGCTACCAGAATCACCGCATTAGCGTGGTGAACTGGGATTTGCGTCGTTTGATTCTCAGCTACGGTGCAAACGTTTACACCCGCATTGTGACGGGGCTTCCGATTAGCGATGCCACGGGTGGCTTCAAGTGCTTCCGCCGCGAAGCTTTGCAGGCATTGAACCTCGACAAAATGAAGAGCGACGGCTATTGCTTCCAGATTGAAACGACCTTCAAGATTTGGAAGAAGGGACTTCGCGTCAAGGAAATTCCTATCATCTTTACGGACCGTACCCGCGGTACTTCCAAGATGAGCGGCGGCATTATATCTGAGGCGTTCTTCCTTGTTTTGAAACTCCGCTTGGGTCTCGCATAACTCCGAAAAATTCTAAGTTCTGCCAACTGCCTACTAAGTTCTAATATGTATTCTTGCTCTATCATCATCATCGCTTACAATTCCTGTGACTTTATTCCGGCCTGCCTAAAGTCCGTTCGCGATGCGTGCGAGGGCATTGATTCTCAGATTATCGTGTTGGATAACGGTTCTAGTGAACCGATTCTGCCTGAAATCAAGGCGTTTTTCCCCGAGGTCCTTTGGATTGATTCCAAGGAAAATCTGGGTTTCGGTAAGGGGTGCAACCTCGCCGAAAAGCAGGCGACCAAGCCTTATTTGTTCTTTATCAACCCGGACACGGTGGTTTCGCGTGATTCGTTTACCAAGGTGCTCGATTTCATGGAAGAACATCCGGAATCGGGTACGGTGGGTTGCCGCATTCTGAACGAAGATGGCTCTATTCAGTGGGCTTGCCGCCGTTCGTTCCCGACTCCGATTTCTGCAATTTCAAAGACAATCGGTCTTTCTTCGCTGTTCCCGAAGAGTATGCTGTTGGCTTCTTACAACATGACTTATGCCGACCCCGATGAAATGATCGAAGTGGATGCCATCAGTGGATCTTTCTTCTGCATTCGTCGCGATGTCTATGAACATTTGAACGGCTTTGACGAAGATTTCTTTATGTACGGCGAAGACCTTGACTTGTGCTTTAGGGCTAAGGTTGCTGGCTATAAGAACTATTACACGCCTTCGACGAACATTCTGCATTTTAAGGGCCAGAGTTGCCGTACGCGCCGCTGGGGCTCGTACTTGGACTTCTATAAGGCCATGCTTATCTTTGTGAAAAAGCACCGTGACCTTTACTTTGTCCCGAACTTCCTGGTGTCTTTCGGTATTCTGTTTGCTGCCTTTGTGGGCATGTTCTCGCGCTTGATTCCGAAGTTCTGGAAGATGTTCCTGGACTTGGGCGCAATTGCTCTTTGGGCTATTGCGTTCCTGGGTAGCGGAATTACGGTGGATCGCCCCTGTGCCGATAGAGTGGGCGAGGCTGCCTCGAATTGCATTAATTATACAGTTGTTGTAAAACATTCTGTTTTGGATTTTTCTCAGTTTGAAGACTGGTGGCTTGTTGGGCTCGTCGTTATCGTGAACATGGTGTTCCTTGTGTTCCGCGGGGAATATACGGTTTCGAGCCTTAAGGGCGACCGATTCTTGCGTTACCTGATTCCTTTGAATGTGCTTGCCGTGGGCGGCTATTTGGCTTTCCGCTATTTCTCGCAGACTCCCATTGTCTTTGACGAGATGAGTTTCTTGCCTTACGCTCCGAAATGGATTGCCATTGTGGCATGCTCTAGTTTGGCAATTCCTTTTGCCCTCCTTATCTGGAGACGCTTCGCATTTTGGATAAACTATTTCTACCGCATTTTTGCCAAGAAACGCCATCGTTCCATTTTGCTCGGCGGTTCCGAAGATTCCCTGCAATCTTGGTTTGACCGCTACAATGTGATTCCGGGTATCGAAATTCTTGGTTGCGTGAGCACGGATCCGGCTAAGGTATCCGACGAAAACCGCCAGCACCTGCTTGGAAACCTTTCTTCGATGGAATCGATTTGCAACCGCACCGGTTGTCGCGAACTTTTGGTGGTTTCCAACCTGTCGGGTTACCGCGAACCATTCGACATAAATTGGCTCGATAGTCTCGGTTTAAAGGTGTTTTTGCTCATCGGAAACACAAAAATGGGCGATTTTGCCCTCGTAAACCTGAAATATCTGCATTAAAACATAAAAATCCTACATTTTCTTTACACGTTGCACAAAAATGAGTTATTTTTTTGTGTAAGTATTTGATTATTAAGGTTTTATGTTCGATACGAATCTTTTAAATATTCTTTGTTGCCCTGAAACTAGGGGTAAGCTGAAATTGGCGTCTGACGAATGCTTGGCCGCCTTAAATCAATCTATTTCCGCCGGTACGCTCAAGAACGTTGCCGGAGAAAAGGTGACGGAACCTTTGACCGAGGCTCTTGCTACCGAAGACAATTCCAGGGTGTATCCGGTTCGCGAAGGAATTCCGGTTCTTTTGGCGGACGAAGCAATTTTGCTCTAAGAGGTGTTTATGGCGGTAACGTTGGAATCACTCAGAAAGTCTGTAGGCAAGAAAAACACCAATTCCATGGTGTTTGCATGGCTTGCAGATCTCGAACGCGAGGCGGGGGAGCTGGATAAGGCTCTCCAGAGAGTCGACGGCGGTCTCACGTTGTACCCGAATGATATTTCGGCAAGACTTGTCCGCGCGAAGATTCTTACCCAGCTTGAAGCGTATCAGCCTTGTGTCGAGGAATGTGAACGGATTATCGTGATGGATCCGTTCAACCTGGCTGCCCAGCAGCTTATGGGTAATGCCTACGACAAGCTTGGCATGCAGGCTGAGCGAAACGTGTGTTACCGTCGTTTGCACGATATGGACCCGCTGAACAACTTCTGGAAAGAAGAGTACGACGTCGTTCTTGAAAGTACGGTTGCTGCTACTGCGGCTGCGGCCGTTGCTGCGGATTCTGAATTTTCTATGTCCGATACCCCTTCGGAATCGGGCGAACAAGCCTCGTCGCTTGATATGTCTTTTGGCGATGCTGCACCTTCGACTGCGGATGCCGGTGCGAATTCGTTTGAAATGCCTGCTACTGCGGACTCCATTGATTCTCCGGTTGCCGAAGAAACCTCTGGCGAAGATTCTTCCGACGAAAACATGGCGGACGACCCGTTTGCATCGCTTGCAGCCATGTTGCCCAACGGTGATTCTGCTGAAGATTCTACGATGGAAGACTTGTCTGCATCGCTTGAATCTGCAATGGATTCTATCAAGACCGATGAATCCGAAGGCCTTGTCGAAGATTTTGGCGCCGAAGAAAATATTTCTGGCTCTGACGTGTCTTCTGCCCTGTCCGACATGTTCGGTCTGGACGATGACCTGGAACCTGAAGAAACGACGACTAGTGCAAGTCCATTTGCTAATCCTGCTTCCAAAGCCGACGTACCTGTAAGCATTGACGACAACGCTGTGTCTAATGCGGCATCTGTGTTTGAAACGGCTCGTGTCGAAGACGACAAGCCGCAGAGCATTGATGATGCCTTTGGCGATATTTTTGGCGAAGATGAACTGCCCGAAGAAAAGCCTGTAGAAAAACATGAAGATGCTGAATCTTCTGTGTTTGCTTCGATGTCGATGGAATCGCTCGCCGAAGCACCGCTTGCACAAGGAACTTCTGAAGCTCTTCCGGCCGACGAAGCTACTCTTGAAGAAGTCTCGGCTGATGATGCTTTTGCACATGATGGCGGCTTGTTCGAAAAGTCCAAAGATTTCTCGAAGCCTGCTGAAGCCGACAAGCCGCAGAGCATTGATGATGCCTTTGGCGATATTTTTGGCGAAGACGAACTGCCCGAAGAAAAGCCGCAGGCTGCAGCTCCGAAGGCTGCTGAATCCCTTGATTTGCCTGCCGAAGAAGAAGGTGGCTTGTTTGAAAAGTCTGCCTCGGCGGACATGAACTTGAGCAAGCCTGCCGACGAACCGATGACGATTGATAACGCCTTCGATTCGATTTTCGGTGAAGACGAACTGCCGGAGGAAAAACCTGCTGTTGAAACACCTGCCGCAGCAGCACCTGCTGCTGAAAATCCGGTAGAAGAAAAAACTTTAGAAGAAACTCCGGCTGCGGATTCTTTCGAACTCCCGACGCTGGAATCTCCGATTGATAACTTGTTTGCAGACGACAATCTTGCTGATGAAAAACCTGCAACCGAAGAATCTCTGACGATTGATGACGCTCCGGCTCTCGAATCGCCGATTGATAATTTGTTCGCCGACGATACTCCGGCTACAACAGCGACTTTAGAAGAAGAACTTCCGGCGGCAACATCGCTTGAAACTCTTGCAGAAGAAACGCCTGTCGCTGAAGAACTTGTTGCTGAAACACCTGCTGTTGAAACTCCTGTTGCTGAACCGGAACAGCCGACAATCACGCAGGACGCCGCATTGAGCGTCGACAGCGCCTTCAGTTCTATTTTCGGCGATGACGATGATCTGCCGGTGGAAAATTCCGCAGCTGTGAAACCGGCTGCTGAAATTAAGCCTGTCGAAATTCAGCCTGAAGATTCTGCATCGCTTGAAGAACAGGTGAACAAGGCCGAAGCTGAACTTGAAATGCCCGCCGCAAAGTCTGAAGGCTCTTCGGATCTTGCTCAGGAAATGGGTGGCGCCTTCGCTTCGATGTTCGGCAACACCGACGACGATTTGGATTTGCCCGAAGTGAAAGCTCCGGCAGAAACGAAGGAACCGGAACAGGACGACCAGGAATTGACGGGTGCTCCGGTAGAAGAAGGTTTTGACAAGCCTGTCGACGAAACTCTCTCCAAGGATATCGACAAGTCCTTCGATAATTTGTTCGGAGAAAATGATGATTTAGACGTGCCCGCTGAAAAGTCTGCTCAGACTGCATCGGAGGCTCCGGCTAAATCTGCTCCTGAACTTCCGACTGTAGAAACGGCTCAGGATTTGGATTCTCTGGAATCCGAAGTTTCCGGCGCATTCAAGGGCTTGTTCGATATGGACGACGATTCCTTGACCGAAGAAACCAAGCCCGCGAATAAGGGGGTTGATTTCTTGATGTCCGGCGATTCCGATGATGAGATTTCTGCTGGCTTGATTAACGATCCCGACGCACCGCTTGATCGTGGTGCACAAGATTTGGATGAAAGCTTGAATACACGTACGCTTGCTGAAATTTATTTTGATCAAGGTTTGTATGGCAAGGCTCTTGAAATCTACAAGGACTTGGCTCAGAAAGAACCTGAAAATGAAGATATTGCTGTGAGACTTTCCGAAGTGGAAAAACTCTACAACGAAAAGTTTGGAGGTAACGCTTAATGGCTGAACAGCAACCGCAACTTCGTATTGAAAAACTTTTGCGCGAAATGGTGAATCGCGGCGCATCTGACTTGCACTTGCGCGTTGGCGTTCCGCCTGTTTATCGTATTAACGGTGCCTTGCAGCGTCCCTTTGATGTGAAGGTCGATGCGATGCTGATGGATTCCTTCTTGGATGATATCATGAACCGCGACCAGAAACAGCGCTTTGAAGCGAACAAGGAATGCGACTTTGCCGTGGGCGCCCGCGACATGGGTCGTTTCCGTGTGAACGTTTTCCGCCAGCGTGGTTCTATCGCTGTCGTGATTCGTCACATTAAGGCAAAAATTCCGGCATTCTCTGAACTTCATTTGCCTGAAATCATTCCCGAAATGGCTTTGACCAAGCGCGGCTTGATGCTCGTTACGGGTACGACCGGTTCGGGTAAGTCGACGACGCTTGCCGCCATGCTTGATTATATTAACCAGAAAGAAGCGGTCAACATCATTACGGTCGAAGACCCGATCGAATACCTTTACAAAGATGACAAGGCGATTATTTCGCAGCGTGAAATTGGCGTGGATACCAATTCTTACGCAAACGCCCTGCGTGCCGCTCTCCGTCAGGACCCGGACGTGCTTCTGGTGGGCGAAATTCGTGACCTTGAAACCATGCAGATTGCCTTGACCGCAGCTGATACGGGTCACATGGTGTTTGCGACGATTCATACCACGAACGCGACAGAAACGGTTCACCGTGTGCTTTCGATGTATCCGCCGCACCAGCACGATGAAATCCGCTTGCTGCTTTCTGAAGTGCTTGCGGGCATTATTTCGCTTCGCTTGTTGCCGACCAAGGATGGCAATGGCCGTGTGCCTGCTGCCGAAATCCTCGTGAATACGGCTGCTATCAAGGAATACATCAAGGATAAAGATAAGAACGACTTGATCGAGCAGGCCATTGCCGAAGGTCATTTGCAATATCACAGCCAGACGTTCGACCAGGCTCTTCTCAAGCTTTACGAAGAAGAAAAGATTTCTTTGGAAACAGCTATGAATGCTGCCACGAATCCCGATGACTTCGATCTTAAGATTCGCGGTATTTCGGGTACGTCTGAACGTACTTGGATGTAACGTTCCAACAGAGCATGTAGAAAAGTCCTCCGCATTCGCGGAGGACTTTTTGGTGGATTAGGAGGAATTCTATTCGTTGTAGTAGACGGAGCTTCCTGAAGGGAAGGTGACGCTTTTCTGGTAGCTGGAGGTATTGCTTACTTGTGCGGGCTGACCCGTAGTAGCGACCATGTATCTACCCGATATGGTGGGCTTGAATGCGATGTTAGAGGTTCCGTAGTAGTTGCCGGTTGTAAAGCTCACGTTATAGTTCGTGCCCTTTTCCGAGGAACCGCTACTGAATCCGAGAACCGTTTTGCTGGTGAGGCTTGCTGAACCGTCGGCATCGAAGGAGCCGCCCATGCCGCCGCTAATCTGGCATTCTACGATGACAACGCCACCAGAAATGGTGAGTTCGCCGTTGCTGTCAATGCCGTCGGTGTCACCGGAGCCAGTCTTTGCGTGGTGTACGCCGCCCGTAATGGTCAAGAATCCGCTGCTGTTTCCCATTTTGCCACCCATGCCGCCTCCGGGGCCGAATCCCCAGTTTGACTGGCCGCTTTGATTGGTGTTGCCGGATCCGTCATTGCCGCCGGCTGCATTCCAGGCGTCATCGGTTCCGTAGACATCGGTAATGCCGCCGTTTGCCTTGATGTACCAGGCTTCGAGACCTTCGTAGGAATTGGTCACGTAGATGGTGCCATCGTTAATCATGAGGGTTGAGTCGGCGTGTACGCCGTCATTCTTGGGAGCAGCAATGGTCGTGTAGCCTCCGTTAAAGTAGACGTTCTGGTTGGAATGAACGCCGTCGTCACCAGAGGAAATATCGATCTTTCCTGCGTTGATGTAAACTCTGTTGTCAGAGACGATGCCTTTGCCGGTCGATGTTACTTTGATGGTCGGCTCGGAAACCGAGTCTTGGACGATGATATAGTTGTAAGCCTGGATGCCGTCATCGCCTGCCTTGGTAATGGTGATGTTGCCGCCCTTGATATTGACAATGCCTTTGTTGTCTACTACAGAGCCCTCATCTTCACCTTCGTCGCTCTTGATGCCGTCGCCGTTGGTCGCTGCGATGGTAATGGTTCCGTTTTCGATATCCACGATGCCCTTGCCCTTCAAACCGTTATTTGCGGCGGTCACGTTGATTGTCGTGGTACCGCGGAAGCGCAAGTCGTTGCTAGTGTGAATGCCGTTGTTGTAGTTGCCCTTCACGATCAAGGAGCCTTCGCCCTTAATGGTCAAGTCATCCTTGGCGTAAATGCAGGCGCCGGTGGTATCCACCTTCGTTTCGTTGTTGGAATTGATGTAAGTATAAGACTTCGTACGAGTGCTTCCGTCGCTAAGCGTGTTGGTGGTTCCGCTTTTGGCGACCACGAAGGTCTTGCTGGACATCTGAGCGTAAATGGGAGCGTCTGCGGTATTGGTGAGCGTGAGCCCGCGCAGGTTCAGGTAAACGCCCGAATCGCTCTTGGGAGAATACACGCGGATTTGTGCGTCGGCACCGCTATAGGAACCGCTAAAGTCATAGTCGCCGGCACAGGTGATAACCACTTCGCCACCGGTAACCGTGACGCAGTTGTTGTTGTTTTCAACCGTGGCGCCGCTGGCTGCGTAAGTGATGGTGGGGTGGCTACCGTTCGAAGGCGTAACAACTGTGGCGCTGCTGATTGCCGGCGTATCGTTCGAACTGCTCGATACAGGGCTCTGCGATTCAGAAGAGGTCGGTTCTGCTGCAGACGAATTGCCCGGCTGAGGCTGAGAAGCACTGCTTTCCGGAACGGTCACCGTGAGAGAAGTCTTGTTGCAATCTGCATCAAAGTAATAGAGGCTTCCGTCGGCGTTTTTGTAGTAAGAAATGCCGTTTACGGTATAGAGAGCTTTTTCTGCGGTGCAAGATTCGGTTTCGTTTGCAGATCCGGAATCCGTTGAATCTTCTGCGGGTTTGTCGGCGGATGCCGTCGAGTCGCTAGGCGTCGTTGTGCCTACGTCTGTGCTGGTTTCGACCGGTTTCTCGGAGTTGTTTTCAGTGGAGCCCAGCGTGGCTTCGGGAAACCCGTAGCTTCCGTCGGCATTAATCCAGAAGGCAAGTGTACCTTCGGTATCGAGGCAAAGTGTTTCTCCGCTTGCGCCTTGCATGGCGGCGTAGCCGTCATAGACGCACACGTTTGTAGTGTTTCCCGAAAGGTCTTCGGAAATAGTTCCTGCATCATCTTTCGGTGTAGTTGAGCTATCGCTTGAACAGGCTGCAATAAGCCCGAGCGATAACAGTGATGTAAATCCCAAACATTTCCAATTAAGCATTTTCTTACCTTTTTTATGGGGGGTGATTTGCTTAAATCAAAAGATACTATGCTTAATATGGGGATATTTGTGACAAAAGGGTTATTTTGAAAAAACATAAAACGTAAAATGGAACGATTCGCCCCGTTCGGAACAAAAGGCTCCAAAATGTGTAAGCGGAATTGTAATCAGGGAATAAAAAGCTATCTTTTTGAAATAAATTACGCCATATTGATTCTTGAAAAATCGAGACGTTATGAAAAGACTTTCTAAGCCGTTTGCCTTCTTGTTGGCAACTATGCTTTCTGTACCGGCATTTGCAGCATCGCCTGTAGTCGGTCCCGAAAATGTTCGCAACTTGCGCTTGCTGGAAAATTCTCCGATGCTGTTTGAATTGCATCGCGTGACAACTGGTGAAGGCCCTCAGTTCTTTGCATACCCGCGTCGCGATACGACATTCCGCAAGAATTTTGTGGATACCGAAAAGAATGCTTTGCTTTATTACGATAACGCAAATGGAGCCTCTGTTTCTGGACATGGCTCTTTTGAAAATAAGGCTCCCCGCATTGCTTTGGCGATGTCGCTTGTGGGCGGTTTGGATTACCGCGGTGGCGAAGCTCTGAATGATACCATTTGGCCGGGAATTGATGGTGGCATCTATTTGCGCGGTTATGCGGATTCCATAGACTTTGTGCTTGATGCCCGTATTTACGATGAGGCGCATTTTGCAACGGAAAGAGAGAAGGATAATCGTCCTAGGTCTTTTGACGGGGAGTTCCTGGAAAACCAGAAATCGGAAAATAATTCGGGACTTGAATACACGAGCTACGCTCGCTACCGCGCTCACATTGCGCTGAACTACGATTGGCTGCGTTTGGACTTTGGTCGCGACGTGATGCACTGGGGCCCGGGTTACTACAACAACTTGAGCTTGAACCAGTTTGCTCTCCCGTACAACATGCTTTCGCTCGATATGCAGTTCGGACCGTTGCGCGTGCTTTCGTTCTACGGTGATTTGCGCATTTACCCGGGCATGGGCATGAACAACAAAGATGAAACCCGCAATATTTTCGGACACCGCTACGAACTTGCTGTGGGTAACGCTACCTTCGGTATCAGCGAACTCCAGATTCAGTATGATAACTTGAAACCTTGGTTGTTTGTGCCGGTGGTTCCTTTGTTCATGGAAAAGGGCAACTATTCCGAAGACAGCAACAACGGTTCGCTCGCATTTGATTTTAACTATCGTTTGTTCCGCTCGCTCCGCGTTTACAGTGAATTCTTCTTGGACGATATGGAAAGCCCGGTGAGCCTCGTCAAGAATGACAACATCGAAGCCAAGTGGGCTTGGATGGCCGGTATGCATGGCGCACACGATTTCAATATCAAGTCGCATTTGGTGGAATCGGGCTTTATCGCAGAATACGCCCGCATTGAACCTTACGTGTATTCTCATTTCCATGCGAATACGGCGCAGTTGGCTCATTTGGGCCGCCCGCTCGGTAGTCAGGCTGGTCCGAACAGCCAGACGATTGACTTTACTCTTTATGGTCGCTTGGATCATCGCATTTTTGCTTCGCTTCGTAACACTTGGTTCTGGAAGGGAACGGATTACGGCAGCGCAGTGAATGATACGACTCCGCGTCGCGACCACATGAAAATTCACAAGCGTTTCTTGAAGGGCGCGGATATGGAATATTCGCTTACGCCTTCGGTTAGCTACGAAGGACAGTATACGTTCTTCTTGGGCGAAATCACGCTGTTCAACGACAAGAAAGTTTATTTAAGAACTGGCTTCAAGTGGTAGTTTATGCAAAAGCCTGAATTGTTAGCTCCTGCTGGTGACTTGATTCGTATGAAGTACGCGTTTGCGTACGGTGCCGATGCTGTGTATGCGGGCCAACCTGCGTTTTCGCTCCGTGCCCGCGAAAACGGGTTCAAAAATTTAGATGACCTTGCCGCAGGCATTGAATATGCGCACCGCTTGGGCAAAAAGTTTTACCTCACGAGTAACGTGATTCCGCGCAATGTGAAAGTCGAAGCATTCCAGAACGCTTTGCTTTCGGCAATCGATTTGAAACCGGATGCCTTGATTGTAGCTGATCCTGGCTTTGTAGGCTGGATTCGCGAAGTGCACCCGGAAGTCGAAATTCATTTGTCTGTGCAAGCGAATACGACAAACTATTTGGCCGCCAAGTTCTGGCACGATTTAGGCGTGCGCCGCGTCATCTTGAGTCGCGAACTTCGCTTGTCCGAAGTTGTCGAAATCAAGAATCGCGTGCCCGGCTTGGAGCTGGAAGTCTTTGTGCATGGCGCCGTCTGTATGTCAATGTCTGGGCGTTGTATGTTGAGTAACTGGGTGACTCGCCGCGACGCAAACCAGGGCGCGTGTGACAATAGCTGCCGCATGCCTTACCGCTTGTACGCGAATCCGGAACCGCAGTGTGAAAATTACCACGAACAGGAAGGTTCGTTTAGCTTGCAACGCACGGACCGCCCGGAGCTCGACCCGATTGCCTTGGACGAAGACACTTGGGGCACGTACTTCATGAGCAGCCGCGATATTTGCGCTATCGACGTGATTCCGGAACTCATGGCGGCTGGACTCGATTCGTTCAAGATCGAAGGCCGTACCAAGTCGGTGTATTACTTGAGCCAAGTGGTGCGTGCTTACCGTATGGCAATTGATTCTTGCGCCGCTCAAATGGAACAAGGTGTTGCGACGGAATCGGTCAAGGTGTCCGATGAAAGCCGTCGAGCGATTTCGTTTGTGGACGGTCGCGGATTCATGCCCGGATTCTTGCGCGGTCCTTTGCCGCAGAATTACGAATCCACGCATGAAGAAGCCCCTGGTGGCTGTGTGGCGGCCCAGGTCATTGCCTACGATGCGAGCGCAAATGCTTGCCGCGTGAATGTCAAGAATCCGTTTTCAATCGATGATTCTCTGGAACTGATGACCCCTTCGGGAATGACTTCTTGCAGCGTTTCAGCGATGAAGGATTTCAAGGGGGGAGACGTCGATCGATTGCATCCGGGAACCGAAGGCTGGGTTTTCTTTTCAGAAGATGTAAAAGGCCTGGCAGAAAACGCTACTTTTTGCTTTTTTGTGCGAAAAAATCCGTAAAAAAGGGAACTTTTTTTTAGATTTGTAATATGGCAGTAGACGAAGCTACTAAAAAGCAAGACGAGCTGGAACTTTATCAGATTGACGATAAAGCCATTATGCCCTTCTTCGAATGCCACCTGGAAGAACTGAAACAGTTCATTCAGGAACGCAGGGGGCAGAATCTCTCGCTTTTGGAATTGCTCAAGCAGTTCATTCGCACCTACAAGCTTCCCTTTAATATGCAGCGCTATATGTCCGTACAGACGACATACATTAAGCAAGTGCTGCAAGAACGCATGCAGGACCGTCAGGTAGCGGTGAGCCGCTGGATTCAGGAACATGCCGGCAGGCATCGTAACCGTATGATCCAGCTGCAATGCCTTTATCTGGACCGCATTAAGGATAAATTGCTGCCCGAAGTCGAAAAAATGCTGGAACAGCGAATCGAAAATCTCCAGTCGAAACTGGATGAAAATAAATAGGTCGCTAAATCCTTGACAATCAATACCTTCTACGAAAAATCGCCGTTTTTTGACTAAAAATGGCGATTATTTTTTTTTATGTTTTTGGGAATGGTGCTTGTTTGTGTACTAAAAGTATGCTTTTTCTTGTCAAGACATGCAACAAAATTTTTCTGTTGATAAGTTGTTCCAATCATAGGGAGTCTGTCTTGATTGTGGAGTGATTAAAAGAGTGATTTGTTTGCAATAGTGGGGGCAATGTTGGGAATAAATATTTTTTTGCCGTTTTTGAGCTAAAATCGTCAATTTTCAAAAAAAATGACAGGGTTCGGACATTTTGTTGTATGCTTTATTTAATTTTTTCATGCTTTTTTAGATGATTGGTAAAACGTGACAAACTCTGTTGCTCTCTTGAATTCGGAATCTTCGGTCTGGCAGTTGACTCTGGATCGTTTGCGCCTGGAATGTAATGACTATTTCGGCCTGACTATTTTGGATACGGTCTGCTATGAAGGCTTTTTTGATGGTGTAGTCCAGCTTTCTGTTCCCGATGAACTTCGTGAGAACTGGGTGAAGGCTCATTATGCCGAAATTATGCGTAAGGCCTTTGCCGAAGTTCTTGGCGATTCCTTCGTTGATTTTACTATTTCTATTTCGGCATCTGTAAAGAATGCGCCCGTGATGGCTACTCCGGCGGCTCCGAAGCTTGTCCCCGTGCATGTGGCTCCTGCCCGCCCCAAGAAGCGTGCCCCGCGCCTTAAGCTTTCTTTGTATGCCGGCTATACCTTTGAAAACTTTATTGAAGGCGATTGCAACTTTACCGCTTGCGAAGCTTGCAAGTCTGTTGCCGAAAAACCGGGCGATCCGGCTTTGAATCCGCTTTTTGTGTACGGTAAGTCCGGCCTTGGCAAGACTCACCTTTTGCAGTCGATTGCAGGGCAGATGCTTAAATCGAGCTCGCAGACTCGCGTGGTTTATTGCCATGCCTACGAATTCCTGCGTGATGCTACGGCCATGAGCAAGGCCTTGAAGGCTAAGCTCGGTAATGTCCGCGAATTGGCTGTCGCTTTCCAGGAGAAGTACGAAAACTGCGATATCTTGCTCTTGGACGATGTCCAGCTCTTGGAACACGCTTCTGCTACGCAGGAACGCTTGGCTGTTCTCATTAAGCATTTGCGCTCCATGGGCAAGCAGGTGGTGCTTTCTTGCGACAGGCATCCGTCGCAGTTCAGAACAACTGATTCTTGTGTTGCTACCGCCAACGACGGCACTTCGATTCCGCGCATTTCGGCCAAGCTCTTGGCTCCGCTGGAATCTTGCGTGGCCGTGGGCCTCGATGTTCCGGATCTTTCGACCCGCATGAAGTTGATTCAGAAGAAGTCCATGAGCATTCCGTTCGTGGACAAGGACCGCGAAGAAATTTGCAGGTTCCTGTCGCTTCCGCCGCGTGAAAACTTCCGCGTGATCGAAGGCATGCTGAACGGACTTCGCGCCATGAACGAATTCTGCGAAGAAAACTTGGACCTGGGTGCTGTCAAGCGCTTGGTGGCTCCTCCGGGAACGACGGGCGTCGAAGAACTTACGGTCAAGGGAATTGCCGAAACGGTTGCTATGGAATTCGGGACAGACTTGAATGCACTTGCAAGCAAGCGTCAAGATGCCGGTGTGGCACTTCCGCGTAAGGTGGCGATGTACCTTTGCCGCGAATTGACGAACACGTCTCTTGTGAATGTTGGCGAATTCTTTAACAGAGATTACTCTTCTGTTATCGCCGCAATCCGTTCTCTTACAAAGCAGATGGATAATGACGAAGACCTTGCCCGCAAGGTCAAGGATATCCGCTATTTGCTGGAAGCCTAGCAATGATTGCTTTGGTGACGGGTGGCGCAGGCGTCGTAGGGACGGCGCTCTGTCGGGAACTTTTAGCGTGCGGTGTGTGTGTACGTGTGCTTGTGCTCCCGGGCGATACCCAGGCTGGGTTTTTACCCGAGGGGGTGGAGGTCTTTTATGGGGATGTTACGGACGCCGATTCCATTCAGAAGGCGTTCGCTGGCGTAGACTTGGTGTATCACCTTGCCGCCATTCTTCTTTCTACAAAACCGGGAGCGTTTGACCGCATTAATGCGGGCGGCACGCGCAATGTCGTGAATGCGGCAAAGCAGGCGGGTGTCAAGCGCCTAGTCTATGTCTCTAGCATTTCGGTGACGTATCCCGTGCTTACGGAATACGGCAAAAGCAAACTCGCAGGGGAGTCTTACGTCAAGGATTCCGGTTTGCAGTGGACCATTGTTCGCCCAACGCTTGTCATCAGTTCGCCTATCGGTACGGGCGGAATCGAATTCAACATGTTCGTGGCCTACGTAAAGCGCTTTCCGGTGTATTTTATGCCAGGGGGCGGCAAGTGCCTCAAGCGTCCTGTGAAAAGTACGGATTTGGTCAAGGGAATCGCCCTTGCAGGCCTTTCGGAGCATGCAGTCGGTAAAACGTATGCCCTTGCGGGGGAGACTGTGCTTTCGATGGCAGATATGGCCAAGGCTGTCTTGAAACAGGCCGGCAAGCGCCATTGCATGATTCCTTTGCCGTGGTGGATTTCCAAGAAACTTGCAGTCCTTAAAAGCTGGATTGGCGGGCGCCCGGTGACGGCGGAGCAGGCTTTGGCGGGTTTTTTGTATGACGCCGCTCCCGATATCGAAAATGCGAAGGCCGATTTGGGTTATAATCCCGGTTCACCCTTAAAAATTTGATAAAAAAGCCTTTTTTTATCACAAAAAATCACCAATTATTTACATTGACCGTTTTTTTGTATATATTACTATGCATAAAAAGAGGTATGTATGAATTTTAAAGCGAAGTCAGCGGTATTCACTTCCGCCATTGCATTGTCCATGATGCTTGCCGCTTGTGGCAGCGACGACAATTCGTCGAACGTGGAACGCGAAGAAGGCAGCTCTTCTAGCGTTCAAGAAACTTCCTCCTCGTCGGTGGAAGAATCGTCTTCTTCCGTGAAGTCGGATTTGCCCAAGGGAATGCGTGCTGCTACCCTGGATGATCTTGAAAAGAATTTAACTCTTGGATCCATGTTTGGAACCGAAGTTTATCTTGCTTCTGGCGCCAAGCAGGGGGTGTTCTCCATTTGGATTCCGGACACAGCATGGATTGCTGTTCGTTCGGACTTTGAAAACGGCGTGATTGAATATGGCCCCGAGAAAGGTTCGTTCATGGGTATCGATGCGGAGGCCGCCGACGAAATGAAGGCTTTCTTTGACAAGACCGGAAAAATGCAGTTTGTGGTGAAGGACGAAAAGAAGCTGCAGGTTTCTATCAATGGTGGTGACTACATCGATGTCGAAAAGGCGAAGGTGCAGATATCCGCGAGCTGGATTTCGGACGGAACCGAACTGCACGGTGTTCAGCTTTCTTGCAAGAACGGCGATACCAAGCAGGTTTATTCGTTCTACAAGGGCCGCTACGTGGTTGAAGAAACGGTCAAGAAGGAAACAACTTGGTCGGCCGGTTACTACGATATCGAACGCAGCCACTTGCTGATGCTTCCGGTGTTCTTCAACAAGCCTGTGTACTCGATGGTTTCTGGCATGGTCAGCACCGACTTCGATATCCGTATGGATACGGGCGATTCCCTGAAGTGCGAAAAGGAAACAATTAAGTACAAGGATATCGATTTCGAAGCTATTGCTGGCGAATGGGTTGCTCCTGAAAATGGTTACGATTGGACGCTCACTCTTAAGAAGTCGGGTGATTATTCTGTCGAAGCCAAGAAGGGCGCCAATACCGAAGATCTCAAGTCTGGCATTTGGGATGTTTACGGCGATGTTCTCTTGCTGAAGAATAAGAAATGCATGCATACGAGCGAATGTGCTTCGGCAGTCAAGGGAACCATCGAAGGCTTTGATGCCAAGAAGGGCTTCACCTTCAATCATGACGACGATGATTCTCCGACGGTGCCCACGACTTGGACTGTCCCGCAGTACGAGTAAGGGCTTGTGAAAGGGCTGCGCCCAGACATCTTATAAATAATGCGGGAGGGGCCGCAAAAAAAAGCGTGTAATCGATGAATTACACGCTTTAATTATTTTATATAAACAAGGATTACTTGTTGTGGTGCTTGTCGTGGTTGGGGCAGCCGCAGCCGCCGTTACCGTCGCAGTTTTCCTTGTGGCCTTCGCCGCCGCATTCGCATTCGTGGCCTTCTTCACCGCACTTGCATTCGTGATCGCCTTCGCCCTTGCCGCCGCAGCAGCAGTGGTGACCCGGATTCAGTTCGTCTTCGGTGGCTTCGCGTACAGAAACGACTTCGATGGCGAAGTTCAGGTTCTGGCCGGCGAGTTCGTGGTTGGCGTCAATCACTGCCGTCTTTTCAGAAACGGACTTCACGCGGATAGGCATCGGGCCTGCGGGCGTCTGGGCGTAGAACATCATGCCTTCGACAACCTTGTCGACACCCTGGAAAACATCCAGCGGAACTTCCTGCGTCATTTCTTCGTTGTATTCGCCGTAGCCTTCAGACGGAATCACCTTGACGTCGAACTTGTCGCCCACTTCGTGGCCGACCATTGCCTTTTCGAGACCCACGACGATCATGTGGGCGCCCTGGATGTACTGGAGCGGTTCGCGGCCTTCGGAGGAGTCGATGACCTTGCCTTCGTCGGAGGTCAGGGTGTAGTGCATCTGGACAACGGTCTTGTCGGCAATCTTCATAGAAAATCCTTTGGTTGATTCGGCGTAGAGCCGTAAGAATGGAAGTGCAAATATAGTAAAAAACTATTGCTTCGAATTCTCGGGCGAAGGAATAAAGCGCACGACATCGGTGCTGCCGTTCTTTTGCGTGAGGGTTGGCGGCAATTTTTTACCGAATCCCTTGAACTTGAGGCGGTCTTCGCGGATACCTTTCTTGACCAGATAATTGTAAATGAATTCGGCGCGTTCGCTAGAGACCTGTTCGGCTCTGTCTGCCGAGACATCGCTTGCAGAACACTGGATTTCCAGGTTCATGGGGTATTGGCGCATGTAGTGCACGATATCGTTTAGCGATGTGTAGCTCGAATTCACAAGCACGGTGTCTTGACTGCCTTTAAAGTGGATATGCTTTGCGAATACGTTGAAGTTGTGCCTCTGGTTTGTCGGACAGCCGGAATTGTCGATAAACATGTTCAGGGCTGTTCCCGGGCATTGGTCGGCCCAGTCTGCAACGCCGTCATGGTCAGAATCGAGCGGGCAGCCGAGACTGTCAATCGGGGCGCCTTCAGGCGAACCCGGGCACTTGTCGTCTTCGTCAAAGACTCCGTCGCCGTCTTGGTCTATACGGCAACCGTGAATATTTACTGTGACGCCTTCGGGCGTTTCTGCACAGTCGTCTTTTGTGTCGGGCACACCGTCATTGTCTGAATCAAGCGGACAGCCGGATTCGCCAACGGTTTCGCCGAGCATACTGTTGGGGCATTTGTCTATGTCGTCGGGGACACCGTCTCCGTCAAAGTCGAGGGGGCAACCGTTTTTGTCGATTGAAATTCCTTCGGGCGTGTCGGGGCATTGGTCGACATGATTGGGAATACCATCGTTATCCTGGTCCAATGGGCAGCCGTCTTTTCCAACGGATTCGCCGCGAGGTGTACTTGGGCATTTGTCGTTATTGTTGTCAATGCCGTCGCCATCGGTGTCGAATGTACATCCCAGAGAGTCTACAGCGAAACCGCTTGGGGTGTTGGGGCAAACGTCATTATAATCAGCAATGCCGTCACCATCTTGATCCAACGGGCAGCCGGTGTAATCCACAAGAATCCCTTCAGGGGTGCCCGGACACAAGTCGACGATGTTCAAGACTCCGTCCTGGTCTTCGTCAACGGGGCAACCACGTGCGTTCACAATTTGTCCGTTAAGCGTGTTCGGGCACATGTCCTTACGGTCGATAACGCCGTCGTTGTCGTTGTCATTCCAGCTAAAGTCAATCACCTTGCTTAATGTGATTGCGATTCCGACTTCGGGCGATCCTGTCATTGTGTAATGCAGGTTTTCTTTGCCCGATTGCAGGTTCACAGAGAGAGCGTCATCGGTGTCAAGTTTATTGAAGTAGTGGAATCCGACATCACCCGAAAGCGTAAGGTAGTATTCGTAAGGCAGGTGTACGCGCAAGCCCGGAGTCAGCCTTAAAGGACCATAAAGAAGGCTGTTTCCTTGCGGGGATTCACGCATGGGTGTTTCGCCCGAAGCTTCGAAAATGGCCGTCACGATTTTCTGGGGGAAGATGTTGAAGCCTGCGCCCCAGAGAATATATTTTTCTTTGTCTCCGAAATCGTTCAGAACGCCGACGTAACTGTTTATGGTCAGAAGGTCTTCGATATCGAAGGAAAGGTGAAGGTTTAAATCTATGGCAAAGTCATCAGCAGTGTAGGCGTAGGCTTTATCGTCGGACTTGATGTACCAACGATGTCTCGGGCGGAATCCTTTTGTCTTGGAACCAGTCGGGAAAAGGAAATCGCTGCTAATGCCTAGATAAAACCATTCGTAGACCGGGATGGAACCTTTTATGGAAAAGCGAAGGTCTCCGAATCCGGCTCCGTCTAGATCTGTTTTGTGGATAGTGCCGTCGTAATGGAACGGTAATGAAAGTCCGAGTTCAAGGTTGTCCAGTACAGAAAAACTAAAAAAGAAGGTCTCGTCGTTCGAAGGAGTGTCTTTGCCGAGAGAAACAAATTCTCCGTCGGCATTCGTGTAGCCGCCTTCCATGCTCAAGGGGTTTCCGTCGCTGACCATTTCGAACGAACCCGAAATGTAAAGGAATCCTTGCGGAAGAGTTCTTGCCGAGGGCGCGTGAATGCCGCTAGTCGATTTTACGATTCCCACCTGTGCAAAGGCAGAAACCGCGAGTAGACATAATGCGGCAAAGAGCTTCTTCATAATCCTAGCTATAACATAGAAATTTAATTCGGAATTCGGAATCGGGATTTCTGAATTAGCGGATAAAGAAATTACTATTTGTTATATTTAAGCCTGCAATGAAAGAATCGAACGAAAATCAGGAACTGCCGTCCTGGCATCGCAAGTCTCAAAAGGCCTATCGCATAAACCGAATTATCATTATTTTGCAAATGGTTGCCGCGTTTGTCTTGGCGGGTGTCATTTGGTTCGGTGTGGAACGCGTGACTGGCAATTAGGTGACTGGGATTTCAATGAAAGGTTTCGTTTTTAGCATATTGTCGTTGTTCTTGTTGGTGCTTTCGGGCTGTGCAAGCAAACCTGATACCACGCCGAAGGTGGAACCAATTAATCCGCCTGAAACAGAATCTTTTTCGGAACGCGCGCTTAAAGAAAAAATTTCGGATTCCCTTGCGATTCGTCCCTCGTGGACTTACTACCAGTATGCTTTGCAGGCAATGGATAACCAGGAATGGCTTTTGGCCAGGCATTACTTGGACGAATCCTTGCGTCAGTTGGTTTCTGAAAAATTTGATTCTACCTACAAGAATGTTTCGGCTGCAGAAGATTCTGCATACCATGCTTCGATGCCGATTCGCATTGTGCGTGCGTTAGATGAAGTTTACCCCAATGTGGCTGAACTTGGTGAAAGTGCCGAAAATTTTGTCAGGAACGAAGTCTCTATCGAAGGTGTCGATGCCCTTGATGAAAGTGAAGCCGATAGCGCTGCTTTGCAGGTGATTGAAAGTTTCTTGGATACGCTCGATGTGTCGCAATTTACGCTCCCGGTACGCTTTAATGAACGCGTGCTGCAAGAAATCTACTACATGACTAATTCGGCTCGCGCTTTTATGTCGGGCTCCTTGAACCGTAAGACAGCTTACGATTCCTTGATTTATGCGCAGTTAGACGCTGCGAAAATGCCCCGCGACTTGATTTATTTGGCCTTGGTGGAATCGGGTTTCAAGCTCAAGGCCTACAGCCGCGCCAAGGCTTCTGGCATGTGGCAGTTCATTCCTGAAACGGGTAAACGTTACGGGCTCGAAGTGGATTACTGGGTTGACATGCGCCGTAATCCGGAACTTGCAACCAAGGCCGCTCTCAAGTACTTGAACCGCCTGCACGATGAATTTGATGACTGGCTTTTGGCGATGGCCGCCTACAACTGCGGCGAAGGCCGCGTGCGTCGCTTGCTTCGCGAAATGCAAGAAGATACAACCCGCGACACAACGATTGCGGTGACTTATTGGGACTTGGAACTCCCGAAAGAAACCATGCGTTACGTGCCGAGAATCTTGGCCGCCATGGTGATTGGACATTATCCAGAACAGTATGAAATGTCTGTTGAACAGACGTACCAGCCGGATTTTGATACGGTGACGGTTTTTGATTCGTTCCCGCTCGAAGAAGTCGCCAAGCTTTTGAAGGTGACTGAAGATACTTTGCGCAGCTTGAATATGGAATTGGTAAAGTGGTGTACGCCGCCGAACAAGGAATCGTATTTGTTGCGCTTGCCGGTAGGCACTCGTAGCGCCTTTGTCGAGGGCTACGACAAAATGGAAAAGAACAATTTTTCGAGCTGGCATCACCACAAGGTTCGCAAGGGTGAAAACCTGGGCATTATCGCTCGCCAGTATGGTATCAAAATCTCGGAATTGCAGCAGGCAAACGACATGAAAAATACCCGCATTAGGGCGGGGCAGAGCTTGCTGATTCCGATCAAGGTGACTCCGAAACCGAAAGCCAATCGCGGCAAGAAACCTCAAAAGGTGCGCACCTATATCGTACAGTCCGGTGACGATGTCGCCGCTGTGGCTCGCAAGTTCGGTATTTCTCAAGATTCTGTTCGTTCGTGGAATTCCTTGGATGTCGCAGCTGTTGTGAAGGCGGGCGATACTTTGGTCGTTTCTAAACCCGAACCGACACCCCAGGTCGAAAATGAAAGCGCTAAGAATCAGCCGTCTAAAAATCGCCCGAAGCTTGCGAAGGGCGAAAAGTATGCGGTTCGTGAAGGCGATACCTATGCTGCCATCGCTAAGACTTTCGACATTCCGGTCGTGATGCTTATGCAGGCTAACCAAGGCTTTAACAAGCGCTTGATGGTGGGTGATTCCCTGGTTATTCCGGAATACGTGCGCAAGAAGGGCGAAAAGAAACAGGCTAAGTCTGAATCTTCTAAGCCGGCCGCCAAGAAGCCTTCGAACGAAAAGGTTTCCGTTTATATCGTGCAGCAGGGCGATAACCTGAGCTCGATTTCCCGCAAGTTCGGAACGTCTGTTGCAAAGCTTCAGGAACTCAACAACATGGGTTCGAATACGAATTTGAGCGTGGGCCAAAAGCTAAAGGTTGCTGGCGCCCCCGAAGTGGAATACAAGATTCATACCGTCAAGAAAGGCGAGGGCCTTTGGGATATCGCTCGCCAGTACAAGGTGACCATTGAAGACATCGTCAAGTGGAACGATTTGCAGGACACCAAAATCAAGATGGGTCAAAAACTGAAAATCAAGCGCTAGAACAGCGTGATTCCTAAGCTGACATAGGGCTGGAAGAATGTGTCGTAATCCAGCATGAATTCGTCGCCGTCGCGGAATTCTCCAGTCTTGCGTTCGAAATAAGTGTGGAAATATTCGTGATTGTTGCGGAATCCGCCCGACAAGAAGAATCCGTGCCAGGCCATGCGTGCGCCAGCGCCGTAAGCGTAACCGTAAATGGCGGGCGAGGTGAACTTGGTGTCGTCGGCAAAGAAGGTCTTTCCGAATACGGCACCGCCGAATGCATAAAGCTTGAACATGAACTGGTGCTTGTAATTCATGACAATAGGTAGGGCAAAGTCAAAACCGAGTTGGAATAGGGCGGTGTGAATTTCGTGGCGGCCTTCGATGTCGCTTGTGTCGAACGGGGCTTCAAAGAAATCGTCGTATTCTTCAAAGTCTGCGTAGGCAGCTTTCTTATCTTGGGGCTCGTGGCTCACTCCCAGGTACTGGTAGCCCGCCATAAGGTAAATGTCGAACCATTCGGTTAGGGGAAGACTACCCGAAGCTCCGTAAATAAAGGTGTTGTCGAGGGTGATGTTGTGCTTTCGGCCGTTGACTTTGTAGGAGTAGTTCACATTTTTTGCTTTGATGTTGTTGAATTCTATGTAGGGACCGAACGATCCTCGGTCTTCGAATTCCTTGTAGTCGCTGGCGGTGGAGGTTGCCATAGAGGTGTCTATGACAATCCTGTCGGCAAATGTGAGGGAGCAGCAAAGCAAAACCAGGGTGAAAATTTTCTTTCTCATGCCTCAAATATATATATGATTGTTGAAAAGAGAAAAAAGGGGCTGTGGAGGCGTGGGGGATATTTTGGTAAAAAAAAGTTCTAAATCGAGTTTTTTTGTATTTATTCCCCAAAAATTGATTATTTTTTAGACCAAAATTAAGAAAAACCTCATTTGGAGCAGAATTTTATGAAAAAGCAGTTGTTGGCCCTTTGCGCCGCCGCATTGATGGTTTCCGTTACCGGTTGTAACGACAAGATGGATCCGAATGATCCGCAGTCCGTGCGTAAGTACCTGACCAAGCAACAGATTCCCTTTACCCCGAACCAGTTCGTTTCTTATGCAGTGAACGGTGATACTGCCAAGATGACGCTCTTCTTGCAGGCTTCTTTCGAAATTGACGCTCCGGCCGACAACGGCAACAACGCTGTGGCTATCGCTGCCAACAAGGGCAACATGGTGGTGCTCAACTATTTGTTCGAACATGGTGCAAAGGCCGACGTGAAGAACGGCAACGGCGAAGCTGTGCTCGACAACGCCGTGATGATGGGCAACAAGGAAGTGGTGAACCGCCTCTTGACCCAGCTCAAGGCCGAAGGTGCTGAAACCCAGACGCTCGGTACTGCAGTTCTCCTCGCCGCAAAGACTGGCAAGGTCGACATGCTCGAAGTTTTGGCCGAAGCCGGTGCACCGCTCGATTCCCGTAGCGCTGACGGTTACCTCCCGATTCACTGGACTGTGAAGAACGGTAACTATGACGCCATGATGTTCCTCATCAACAAGGGTGTCGATGTGAACGCCAAGTGCGGTCAGGGCTATTCTGTGCTCGACTGGGCTACCAACGAAGGCTATACCCGCCTGATCAAGGCCCTTAAGAAGGCTGGCGCCAAGAATACTCCGCAGTACTTCAAGGATTCCAAGAAGTAATTCTTGAATTTTACGCAAATTTCGCGATTTTCTCGCTTAGAACCGTGGTCTAGTGGCCGCGGTTCTTTGTATTTTTCGCATATGAAATTTCATTTACTGACCAAGATATTCCTTTGCCTGAGCCTTGCGGGCGTTGTTTCGCAGGCGCAGGAAACGGTTGAAAGTGTCCGTCGCCAAATTAAGGCGGTTGAGGCTGAAACGGCTCGCGAAAAATCGCTCCATGAGGCTGAAAAGAAACGCCATGCCGAATTTGTCGAAGTGGGCCGCAAAAAAGTGCAGGCGCTTGCCTCACAGAACAAGACCTTGAAGGCCGAAATCGATTCCTTGAAGGCGGAACTCCAGAATTTGGCTAACGTGCGCCAGAAATCCCTGGGCACAGTCAAGTACTTTGAAAACCGTAAGGCCAAGTACGGCGAATCGCTTGCCATGGTAATCGATTCCTTGGTGCCGGTATTTGAATCTGACTTTCCGTACCGCAACGACGAAACCGTCAAAAGCATTCAAGAAATTGCAAACCAGCTCCATAAGGGCCTGATTGAAGCGGACGACGGCTTGAACCGTGCGCTCGAAGTCTTTTACGACCGCATTCGCCTGGGGTACACGACCGAAGTGTACAAGGGATTCTTGCAGGTGGATGCTCGCAATGTTCCGGGTACTTACTTGCGCTATGGTGCAGTTGCCTCGATTTTCGTGAGCAACGATGGCAACGATGTGCTGTGGCTTAGCCGGACGGCCGATGGCGGTTATGCCTGGAAGAACGTGTCTGATGACCTTGCCATGCGCACGGCAATGAAGGATGTAATGAAGGTGGCCGAAGGAAAGACGGCTCCGAGACTTGTCATGATTCCGGTGACGATTCCGAAGGAGGGCAAGTAAATGAAATGTGAAATGTGGAATGTGAGATGTGGAGTGGCTTCTCTCGTTTTGGCGGCCTCTCTTGCAACATTGGCTCCGCTCTCTTACGCTCAGCAGAATGCCGATATCGATGCTGTGAAGCAGCGTGCCGCATTGAACAGTGCGAAGGCTGATTTGGAAGAAGCCCGCAAAAAGCGCGACATGGCTGTTGCCGCTCGCTGGAAGGACCGCGAAACGGCCAACCAGGAACGCGAACTCTTTAACGAAAAGTATAACGAAAGCAAGGAAAAGGTCGACGCCTTGATGTCGGAACGTGCACGCCTGTTCGAAGACGTGCGTGTTGCTCGCGAAGACTTGGCTCAGGTGAAACTGCAGGCCGAAAAGGCTCGCGCCGAATACTTGTCGCTGGCTGCTGGCCCTGAACGCTTGGAAACGCTTGCGAAGTTCAGCGAACAGGGAATTCCGTTCAAGATTGCTGAACGTGTCGAAGTGCAGAATAAGGTCAAGAAAGAAATGGGCCTGTATAGGGACGATCCCTTGCGCATTGCTCAAGCTGTTTTGAATGCTGCCAAGAATGAAATGGAATTCTCTCGCGAAGTCCAGGTAGAAAATGCCGAACTTGTTTTCGGAAACGCAGTGGCACAAGGTGGTCGCATGCGCCTGGGCGGACTTTACGCGATGCAGATGGCTAACGCTGTCGATATCAACGGCTTGCATCCGGCTGCTTTGATGCTCCCGGTGGCTGGCGAAAAGAAGCGCGTGTTCAGCTGGCAAGAAAACTTGACTCCCGATACCAAGTCTGAAATCAGCAAGGCTTTTGTCGAATCGAAAGATTCCGCCTACGTGATGGTGCCGGTCGATGTGCTCTTGAGTACCGAACTTTCGTCTGAAATGGCAAACCACCAGGAAACCACCTGGAAAGACGACTTGAGGGAATTCTTCAAGAACGGTGGTCTTTTGATGTACCCGCTGTCTGTGCTCTTTGCGCTGGGTCTTTTGATTGCCTTGTGGCGCTTTGTGTGGCTCTCTTATAGGGGCTTTGGTTCTATTGCCGCACACCGTGTGATTAAGGCTCTGAAGGCGGGCGATATCGAATCTGCTCGCAAGCTTGCCGTAAAGACTCACGGCGAAGTCGGTCGCGTGCTCAAGACGGTGCTGACCAAGAATTACAAGGACCGCGAAAGTGCAGAACGCGCCCTCGAAGAACTTTTCTCTGCTGAAGTTCCCAAGCTGGATTTTGGTCTGAACTGGATTTCTGTGTTTGCGGCTGTGGCTCCGTTGCTTGGCCTTTTGGGTACGGTGATGGGAATGATTGAACTTTTCGACGTGATTACCATGCACGGTACCTCTGACCCGAAACTTTTGGCAGGCGGTATTTCGATTGCTCTTGTCACGACGGAAACGGGTTTGATTGTTGCCATTCCGTTGCAGCTGATTCACACGTTCCTGGTGAACCGTTCTGAAGCCTTGCGCGGTCGCATGGAAAAGGCCGGTCTTGCCGTGTTGAATGCTCTTTGGATTAAGGAAAAGTAGTGCCTGCAGTAGACCAAAATTCCGTACTTGAAGCGGCAATGGCAATCCTCTTTAGAGGAGGCTGGGTGCTTGCCCCGATCTTTGTGTTGGGGTGGTTCGGTTGGTTTTTAATGCTCGAACGCTACGCCTACTACTTTATGCTTCGCGGTGGTACCGTGAATGGTGTGGTAGGTGGATTCTGGAAGAATCTCGAAAAGAAGGGCGAAGATTTCGCCTTCGAAAAACTTTCGCACCACCGGTTCGGATACTTCTATGCGCTTGCCCGCGATGTTCGCAATTATCGCGACCAAGGGCCTACTGCGGTCCGCAACGCCATGGAAGAAACGCGCCATCGTATATCGCTCAATTTGTCTAGATCGCTCAAGACGATTTCGACATGCGCCGCTCTTTCTCCGATGCTTGGCTTGTTGGGTACGGTTTCGGGCATGGTTCACACATTTGAAAACATTAAGCTGTTCGGTTTCGGAAACCCGGTGCTTTTTGCCGACGGTATTTCTGAAGCTTTGCTCACGACGCAGGCGGGACTTTTGATGTCGTTCCCGCTGATGCTTGCCTATAACTTCTTGGCGGGCCGTGTCGAAAAAATCGAGGAATTGGCCTGGAGCGAAGCGCTCAAGTACGAAAGCTACGTTTTTAAAGAAGGAAAGTTTGAGGTCAAATAATGAGTTTTATTCGTAAAAGAGTTCATGATACAGGAAAGATTGACGTGTCGCCGATGCTCGACTGCGTCTTTATCCTGCTTATCTTCTTTATTGTGACGTCGACTTTCACGCGCGAAACAGGCGTGGACGTTACCAAGCCCAAGGCAAGTTCTGCAAAGGACTTGGCCAAGGAAAGCATTTTGATTGGCGTGACTCGCCAGGGTACGATTCACATTAACGAAACCCAGGTGAATCTTACGACTTTGAATACGGTGCTCCGCCAGATGATGGCTGAAGCCCCTGACCGCCCGGTGATTATCGTGAGCGACCGCGATGCCCCTAATGGTGTGGTTGTCGATATTCTCGATGAATGCAACCTCGCCAAGGTCCGCAAAGTTTCTATTTCGGCGAATAAGGAAGAATAGCCCCGTTTTTTATGCTTGATTTTGTTGGAAAATATCTCCGTTACCCGATTGCACTAGTGCTCTCCTTTGTGTTGAGTGCGGTGTTTTTCCTTGCGATTCCGGTGATTAATGCATTGATGTCTGATAAGGGCGTTAAAGGGCAAAAGGAATTGGAGGCCGTGACCGAGGTGGAAGTTCTGGTGAGTGAAAAGAAACCGGAAGTCAAGCAGAAGGTGATTCGCACGATTGTGAACCCGAATCCGTTCAAGATTACCTCGAACATGGGGGTGTCTCGCAGTCAGAATTTCCAGATGGATTTGTCGCTTGCCCGCGGTGCTGCTGGCGATGGCGTGGCTGTTGGTACGGGCTCCATGGAAAACGTGGTGTACGAAGCGGGCGAAGTGGACGAACAGGCCCAAGTTTTGCGTGAAATCCAGCCCAAGTTCCCCGAAAAGGCGAAACGCATGGGTGTTTCGGGTTATGTGAAAGTCTTGATTGTGATTGATGTGAATGGTGATGTGGCGCAGGCTCAGGTGTTGACGCAGGATCCTGCCGGCTATGGATTTGATAACGAAGCTTTGAAGGCTGTAAGACAGTGGAAGTTTAGCCCCGCGCAGTTGGGCGGATTCCCCGTGGCACAGAAGGCCACAAAGGAGTTCCGCTTTGTCAATTGATTTTAATTACAAATTGTTTTTCTTTTTTAAAAAGATGACAAAGGTTTTATGCGGGCGGGGCCCCAGCTCGGAGTTGCGAAGGCCGCACGGGCCCCTCCCTGCACCCTCCCCATCCTTGGCCGACGCTAATTCTGACAAAAAAAGTTATCTGCGGACAAAAAAATCTTTTTTTGTTAGTGTATTATTGTTTGCTGTTTCTGTTGAAAGTGCTTTTGCCGCTGAAGATTACTTCTTCAAGGCAAATGAGTTGTATGACCAGGGCAAGTTTAAGGAAGCGGTGCCGCTGTATCGTGCGGCGATTGATGAAGGCCGCTATGAACCGTTTGCTTGGTTCAACTTGGGCAATGCTATGGTGCAACTTGACCGCAAGCAGGTGGCCATGGTCGCTTACAAGCGTACGGTAGAACTTTTGCCGACGTTTGAAAAAGCCTGGATGCTCCTCGGCGACCTTTACTACTTGGGCAATGATGTGGGCGAGGCCATTGCGGCTTACCAGCGTGCTGTAGAACTTGGCGTAGAATCGGACCATGTGCATTTTGCGCTGGCGGAATGCTACTTGAAGGGTCGCGACTGGACGCTTGCGCAGAAGAACTTTGAACACGCTTTGCAACTGAATCCGGATCGTATGGATGCTTGGTATGGCCTTGCTGAAGTCTACGAAAAATTGGGCGACTACGAATACGCCATCAAGACACTTCAGAATGCTTTGCAGATGACGGCTACCGCGGGCGCCGACGTTCACTTTACGATGGCTTATTACTACCGCAGCATGGATTCTACGAGACAATCTTTGAACGAAATGGAAAACGGAATCTTGATGGATCCGGAAAATGTTTCGGCTCGCCGCTACTTGGCGCAAATGTATGTGCAGAACAATTCTCCATGGATGGCCATTTTCACGCTTGAAGAAGGACTTCGCCACAATAAGGGCAAGGCGGATTTGAACCTGGATTTGGGACAGATTTACTTTACCCAGAAACGCTATGACGAAGCGTTCGATTGCTACATGAAGGCTTGGCTTGCGGGCAATTCGCAAGGGCGTATCGGTGCTGAAAATGTAGGCCACGTATTCTCGAATGCGGGCGATACCGAAAAAGCCGAAAGCCTGTACAAGCGCATTCGCGAGAAAAAGTAGATTCTTCGTGGTGTAGCGCTTGCTTTTACTCGTTGTCATATATGCGGCCTTTATTGGCCTAGGGCTTCCTGATACGGTGCTTGGGGCGGCATGGCCCGTGATGCAGCATGACTTGAATGCGCCTCTTTCGGCGGCGGGGCTCTTGTCGATCATTGTAAGTGTGGGGACGATTGTTTCGAGCTTGTGGACGCCTGCGCTTTTGCGCCTGATGGGAACGGGCAAACTTGTTTTTGTGAGTATTGCGCTTACGGCGGTGGCTTCGTTTGGTTACGGATTTTCGACGACATTTTGGATGATGTGCCTGTTTGCGGTTCCTATGGGAATCGGGGCGGGCGCGATTGATGTCGCGATGAACAATTTTGCTGCCATTTATTTGGAATCGAAACACACGAGTTGGCTACATGCCAGCTGGGGTGTGGGCGCGTGCCTTGGCCCGGCTCTATTTTCGATTTCGGTGGTGGCAGGTGTTGGTTGGCGTGGCGCTTACGATATGGTCGCCTTGATTCTTGCGGTGATTGCTGCGATGATGCTTATAACGCTCCCGATTTGGAAAAAGACGGAAAAGCGCGATGATTCGCAGCAGGCGCCTGCGGTAAAGGATATCTCGCTGTGGGCAGCACTCAAGGTGCCTGGAATGAAGCTTTCTTTCTGGGTGTTCTTCTTTTATTCGTCGCTTGAAATTTCCACAAGTCTTTGGTGCGGTACTTACTTGGTGGCCCGAGGCTTTGAACCTGAAATCGGGGCAATTGCGGTTTCGCTCATGTTTGCCTCTGTCATGATTGGCCGCATTTTGAGTGGCTTTTTTGCCATCAAGTTTACGGATATGCGCTTGGTGCATGCGGGTATTGCCATCGTGGTGCTCGGCTGTCTTGTTCTGGTGTTGCCGTTGCCGCTCTGGTTTACGCCGGTGTGTATTTGCCTGCTTGGGCTCGGTTGCGCTCCGGTGTATCCGTCACTCATTCATGCGACCCCTGCGCGATTTGGCGAAGAACTTTCGGGCCGCGCCATCAGTATTCAAATGGCTGGCTCTTATGTGGGATCCATTCTGATGCCGCCTGCGTTTGGACTTGTAGCCATCAAGACATCTGTGATTGTGTGGCCGGTGGCGCTTGCGTTATTTGTGGGCTGCCTTTTGCTGTGTGTATGCTTGCTCGATTATGTGACCCGTAAAAAGTTGCATAATGCCTTTGCGACCGAGCGAATCAAGGACATTTTGCACCAAGTCGAGAAAATGGCGGAACTGCGCCGAAGGCTCCGTAAGGAACGCCGCCGTGAACGCCGTAAAAACAAGCTGAAACAAGCGCGAATCAAACGAAAGCTGGATCGCCATTAAATAGAGACGGTTGTCTTTTTCTACATTTGGTTTCATGGCAAAGAAGAAAAAGGTATGGAAATCTCCTGCCATGGCACAGGCCATGCGTAGCAAAGAAGACAAACTCCGTGAAACGCTTACGCAGATTGTGAGCGGACAGAGCAGACTTTTACACCGCCCCGAAGACTTGTACGAGGCAATTGCAAACGGCATTGACGATATCGAAAACTTCAAGAATCCGAAAGACCAGCTGGAACTTTTGGCTTGGACTTTGCGTGCAGACTTTATTTCGTTCAAGGCCGATACCGACGAAGAAAAGGAATACTGGGACAACCTCTTTTACGATGCGGGAACGTTCTTTGTGGAACTGGCATCGCAGTATACCGACAAGGATTATGTCGCAGACTTGATTCATGACCTCGCCATGCGCCATGTGGGTGGTGAAGGCCGCTCGGTGGTGTTCCTGAGTGTCGAAGAAATTTTGCCCAAGGAACGCGCGCAGGCCTTGCTCGAAGAATTGATCAACAAGGTCACCGAAGTCGACCAGGGCAATCGCGAAGATATTCTGGATGCTATTTGCGATATGGCTGATTCTATCAAGGATGCCGCGAACTTTGCAAAGGCCGCCCTCCTCAAGGATCCGGACAAGAGCAACGCGACACTCATCGACATTGCAAACGCCCAGTTTATGGCAGGGAATATCGAACTTGCCAAGCAGTGGCTCGGCGATGTTCGCAACCCCGGCTCCGAAGACGAAGAAGCGTATCTGGATTTGCAGGCCGCCATTGCTGACAAGGAAGGCCGCAAGTCCGATTGCATCAAGATTGCCCGTACCTTGTATGAGACTTTCCCGAAGGTGATGAACCTCGGGCGTTTGGCTGCCTTCTTGCCTGATGCCGAAGCGGACCGCGTGCTCAAGGAACATGAACAGTTCCGTAACGGCAATACGGCGAATCTGGAATTTATGCAGTTGCTCGCCGGCATGAAGCGTTACAACCAGCTTTCGGGCTACGTGGACCGCTTTGAAAAGGACTTGACGACGCTCGATGCCGAAGAATTGACGGACCTTGCCGATGCAATCGAAAAGGACGGCCAGAAGGCTCTTGCCGACCACATCCGCGACTGGATTGTGGAAGAACCTGAAGACGCACAAGCCTTTGATGATAAGGATTAAGTTCTGATGGCGAATTTTGGTCATGTTTACTTGATTGGTGCAGGTCCTGGCGATCCGGGACTCTTGACGATTCGCGGAAAAGAAATTCTGGAACGCGCCGACGTGGTGGTGTACGACCGCCTGGTTTCTCCGGCGATTCTTGGAATGTGCAATTCAAAGGCGAAGATGGTCGATGTGGGCAAAATGCCGACGCACCACAAGGTGAAACAGTCCGAAATCAATAAACTTCTGGTGCAGTTTGCGCAGGAATACCCGCAGGGCATTGTGGCACGCCTCAAGGGCGGCGATCCGTTCGTGTTCGGGCGCGGTGGCGAAGAAGCTCTGGAATTGGTCGAGGCCGGAGTTGATTTCGATGTGGTGCCGGGCATTACTTCGGCGATTTCGGTGCCGGCCTACGCGGGCATTCCCGTAAGCCATCGCGGTATTGCGACTAGTTTCCACATTATCACGGGCCACGAAAAGGCTGAGTCGAACGGCGAACTCTCTCTCGACTTTGAAAATCTCGCGAAGTGCCAGGGCACCCTCATTTTCTTGATGGGCATTGCCAACATGGACTTTATCGCCAAGCGCCTTATGGAATGTGGCAAGGACCCGAAGACTCCGCTTGCCTTTATCGAAAAGGGAACCACGCCATACCAGCGCACGGTCTTGGCGACGCTTGAAACAGCGGGGGAGACGATTGTCCGCGAAAACGTGACGGCTCCTGCAATTACGATTATGGGCGGTGTCGTTGAACTCGGCAAGACTCTCGCTTGGAAAAAGAATTTGCCGCTTTCGGGCAAGCGTCTGGTGGTGACTCGCGCTGCCAAGCAGGCCAGCGGAATTACAGCCCGCCTTACGGCCCTCGGTGCCGAAGTCATCGAGACACCGATGATTGAAACGCGCGCGGTTGAAGGCTCGTTCAATTGGGCTGACCTTGCGAATTTCGACATTCTCGCTTTCACAAGCACGAACGGCGTCGAATCGTTCTTTACGCAGTTGCTTGCTTCTGGCAATGACATTCGCGTTCTTGCGGGCAAGAAAATTGCAAGTGTGGGGAAGATTACCGAAAAGAAATTGCTGGAATATGGCATTCGCTGCGATTACGTGCCCGAAGACCATACCGGCGAAGGCCTTGGAAAACTGCTGCGAGATGTGGTTGATAAAGGCGAATTGGACGCATCCCGCATCTTGTTGCTTCAAGGCAATCTCGCTGATGACACCCTGTTGAAACTTTTACCGCAAGCAACCCGCTGGGTCGTTTACGAAACGCTCCCAGTGGCTGAACTCCCTGAATGGAAGCGTGAAGCCGTTGAATCGGCCGATGCCATCGTCTTTGCCAGCACCAGCGCCGTCGAGAATTACGTTAAGATGACGGATGCGCGACCTCACACCTCTTTTTGCATCGGTCGCATGACGGAATCTGCAGCCCGCAAGCATGGTTTTGAAACCGTCACCTCCGACGAAACCACCATGGATTCTCTCGTCAAGAAAATCGCGGAATATTACGCAGGGGAGCTTACATAATGAAAGCCATCCTGATTATCGCGCATCACTGCATTTTGCCAGGGGCCTACAAGGGCTTCGAAGAAATCATGGATAAACTGCACCATGATTTGCCCGGTACGCGCGTGGCAAGTACGAGTCTGTTGGATTTGGAAAACGACTTACGTACGCTCTTGCGCGAAGATGTGGAATCGGTGACGCTTTTGCCGTACTTGTTGCTGAACGGTCAGCATACCAAGAACGATGTGCCCAAGGTTGTGGCACACCTGCAGGCGGAATTCCCGCAGATTCCGATTACGCTTTTGCCTTGCCTTGGCGACTGGAAAGAATTCGCCGACATGGTGGTTGCTGGCGTCCGTAGCGCGCAAATAGACGAGAGAACGCCCGCTGATGCAGGTTACAGACGAAAGACGAAAGAAAATGAGTCTTGTCAGAATAATCTCTCGTCTCCCGCCTCTCGTCTCTCGTCTAAGCCAAACCTCTTCTCCATCGAACTGAATCTCGAAGGCAAGAATGTATTGGTGGTGGGCGGCGGCCGCATTGCCCTTCGCAAGGTCAAAACGCTTTTGCCCACGGGGGCCCGCATTACCGTAGTCGCCCCGCAGTTTGACCCTGAATTTAAGTCTTTAGATTCTTCGACTACGCCTAACGGCTCCGCTCAGAATGACACTTTGACATCCGTAACCTTGATTAATCGCCCATATGAGCAGCTCGACCTTCGCGGAATCTTCATGGTTTTCATTTGCACCGACCAGCCTGCGGTCAATGCTCAGGTGTCTAACGATGCTCACGCCCGCCGTATTCTGGTGAATAATGCCTGCGACTACCTCGATGGCGACTTTATTGTGCCTGCCCGCATGGATTTTGGCGAAAATATCGCCGTAACGGTCTCTACGCAGGGCCGTGCCCCCTCGCTTGCCAAGAAACTCAAGCAGAAAATCCAGACCGAATGGGCCGAAGGCCTTGAACAGATTGAGCGGGATTTTTTGTTATAATTTAAAACGGAGGTGAAAATATGATTATCCGTCCTCGTCGTTTACGCAAGAATGTAACTATCCGCAACATGGTGGCAGAAACCGCCGTGAATCCCGATGCTCTCGTATACCCAATGTTCGTGGTCGAGGGGGAGAATGTCAAGGAAGAAATTCCTTCGATGCCGGGACAGTATCGTTTTTCGATTGACGCTATTCTGACTGAACTTGAAGAATGCGTTAAACTTGGAATCAAGTCGATTTTGTTGTTCGGTATTCCTAGCTTTAAAGATGAATTGGCTTCGTCTGCTTATGACGATGATGGCATTGTGCAGCGTGCGGTTCGCTCGATTAAGGCGCATTTTTCGGACTTGTACGTGATTACGGATGTTTGCCTTTGTGAATACATGAGCCATGGTCACTGCGGAATTGTCAAAGAAGACGGCGATGTCGATAACGACCCGACACTTGAACTTTTGGCAAAGACAGCGCTTTCGCATGCTGAAGCCGGTGCCGACATGGTTGCCCCCTCTGACATGATGGATGGCCGTGTGGCTGCAATTCGTGAAAAACTGGATGAAAATGGTTTCACGAATTTGCCGATTATGGCGTACAGTGCCAAGTTTGCAAGTGCTTATTATGGCCCGTTCCGCGATGCCGCTGATTCTGCTCCGCATTTTGGTGACCGCAAGAGTTACCAGATGGATGTTCGCAATGGTCGCGAAGCCCTGCACGAAGTGGAACTTGATTTGGAAGAAGGAGCCGATATCGTGATGGTCAAGCCTGGGCTTGCCTTCCTCGATATTTTGCGTGAAACGGCTGAAATGAGCAATGTGCCTGTGGCCGTTTACAACGTGAGTGGTGAGTATTCCATGGTGAAGGCGGCGGCCCAAAATGGTTGGATCAATGAAGATGCGATTATCCGTGAAAACTTGATTGCTTTCAAGCGTGCCGGTGCCGATATCATCATTACTTACCATGCCAAAGAAGCCCTTGAAATGGGCCTTTTGAAATAGAATTTGTTCTAACTTATTGCTAAACAATAGTTTAGATAAATTTTTTCAAAAAAGTGCAATTATGATATAAATCACACTTTTAAGTGTGATTTTGTAATTTGTTTAATTTTTATTAACTTTGTATAAAAATGGTATTATATTTGTAGTGTCGTTTTAGATAAAACGCACATAAATAAAAATGGAGAATAAAATGAAAAAGTTGATGCTCGTTGCCGCTTTCGGCGCTGCTGCTATCCTCACCGCTTGTGGCGATGATTCCTCTTCTAACGCTTCTGGTTCTTCCAAGACTCAGCTCGACGGCAAGTCTGTTGTTTCTTGCGACGTGGTTAGGACCATTGCTGGTATTGAAAGCCATTCTTGCCATGCTATCGCCGCTGATGACGCTGGCGTTGACGCTTTCTTGGCCAAGTGCGGCGCAAATAACGAATTCGACACGGCTGTTTATACTCCGGGTCAGGGTTGCACGGGTGCAGTGCTTGCTTGCGATACGCAGGAAGGCGGCCAGGTGGAATACTTCTACGATGACGCTTCCGCTCATTTCGGTTGCGAAGGCGTTGGCCCGCACAACTTCTAATATCTATTGAGCATTAGGTATTTTTTTACGGAAGGTCCGGCCCTCGGGTCGGATTTTCTATTTTTGGTGGCATGAATCATTCTTTGAGTGAAAAACTTTTTGCCGAAGCCAAGAACTTAATGCCGGGTGGCGTGAATAGCCCGGTGCGTGCCTATAGCAATGTGGGGGCAACGCCTCCGTTTATCAAGCGTGCCAAGGGCAGTCACATTTACGATGTCGATGGCAACGACTACATCGACTACGTGGGTAGCTGGGGTCCGATGCTTTTGGGACATGCCCACGATGCTGTGATCAAGGCGGTGGCCGATACGGCCCAGAATGGCCTTAGCTTTGGTGCTCCTTGCGGACTGGAATCTGAACTTGCGAAGCTCGTGATGGAACTTGTTCCGAGCGTTGAAATGATCCGTATGGTCAATAGCGGTACCGAAGCGACCATGAGTGCGATTCGTGCGGCGCGTGGTTTCACGGGCCGCGACAAGATTGTCAAGTTTGAAGGTTGTTACCACGGCCATAGCGATAGCTTGCTGATTAAGGCGGGCTCGGGGATGCTTACCACCGGTAAGCCGAGCAGCAAAGGCGTGCCGGCGGATTTGGCCAAGTACACGCTGACGCTGCAATACAATGACGTGGCCGGAGTCCGTGAATTGTTCGATAAAATTGGCGACGAAATTGCGGGCGTCATTGTAGAACCCGTGGCCGGGAATATGGGCGTGGTGCCCGCGAAGCCGGAATTCTTGAAGGCGCTTTCCGAAGAAACCAAGAAGCATGGCGCTCTCTTGATTGTGGACGAAGTTATGACGGGTTTCCGCGTCGGTATTCACTGTGCTCAGGGTTTGTACGGAATTAAGCCGGATCTTACGACTTTCGGTAAGATTATCGGCGGTGGCATGCCGGTGGGCGCTTATGGCGGCCGTTTGGATGTGATGCAGCAGATTGCGCCTCTCGGTGGAATTTACCAGGCGGGTACTTTGTCGGGTAATCCGGTGGCGATGGCAGCAGGCCTTGCCACGATGCGCGAATTGAATTCTCACCCCGAATATTATGTCCGTGCCGAAAATAGCACTAAGAAGTTGATTGCAGGCCTGCAGGAGGCTGCAAAGTTGGCCGGAATTCCGCTGGCCACGAACCAGGTGGGTTCCATGGGTTGTATCTTCTTTACCGAAGGTCCCGTCACCTGCTTTGCCGATGTGCAAAAGTCCGACTTGGAATTGTTCCGCAGGTATTTCCTCGGCATGCTCGACGAAGGTATTTACCTTGCCCCGAGCCAGTTTGAGGCGATTTTCGTGAGTGCGGCTCATACCGACGATGATATCGACCGTACCATTGAAGCTGCCCGCAAGGTTTTCAAGTCGCTGTAATTTCTATTTTTGGGCTCTGAAAAATTGAGGTTCTGAATGATTGTATCTTGGATGACCACCAACAAGTGTAACTTGACCTGCAAGCACTGCTACCAGGACGCAGGCGAGAACAAGGCTGCCGAACTCACGACCGCCGAGGCCATGAAGCTGATTGACGAAATCGCGAAGGCGGGGTTCAAGATTATGATCTTTAGTGGTGGCGAACCGATGACCCGCCCGGACATTGTGGACTTGGTTGCCCATGCCTCGAGCAAGGGACTTCGCCCGGTGTTCGGTACCAATGGTACGCTTATTACCCACGATTTGGCCTTTAAACTGAAGGCAGCCGGTGCCATGGCTATGGGTATCAGCATCGACAGTATCGATCACGACCGTCACAATGATTTCCGTGGTCTCCCGAATGCCTTCGAACTCACGATGATGGGTATCGAAAACTGCAAGGCGGCGGGCCTCCCGTTCCAGATTCATACGACGATTATGGACTGGAACCAGAACGAAATTTTCGACATTATGGACTGGGTCAAAGAAATTGGTGCCGTAAACCACCAGATTTTCTTCTTGATTCCCGTGGGTCGCGGCAAGGAAATTGAAGGTCACGCTCTCCGCGTTGCTGAATACGAAGGTCTGCTCCGCAAGATTATGGAAAAGAGCCGCACCCTCGGCATCCCGGTGAAGCCCACTTGCGCTCCGCAGTTCCTGCGCATTGCTGACCAGCTCGATATCAAGACGCGTTACAGCCGTGGTTGCCTCGCTGGCTTGGATTACTGCATCGTAAGCCCGATAGGTAAGGTGCGCCCCTGCGCCTACATGATGGAAGAAGCGGGCGATGTACACGACACGCCTTTCGATGAAATTTGGGCGAATGCCGAAGTGTTCAAGAAGCTCCGCACCAAGGCCTATGCCGGAGCCTGCGGCAAGTGCAAGTTCAACGACCGCTGTGGCGGTTGCCGCGCCCGTGCTGCCTACTATCACGACGGCGACTACATGCAAGAAGACTCGTATTGCGCTTACGGGAGAGGCCTGTGAGTTTCACCGCCGACGATGAAAAATATATGCGCATGGCGCTTCGCGAGGCCGAAAAAGCCTTTGACGAAGGGGAAATCCCTATCGGTTGCGTCATCGTAAAAGATGGCGCTGTCATTGGTAAGGGCCATAACCAGATTGAAATGCTCAAGGATGCCACAGCCCATGCCGAAATCTTGTCGATTGGAACGGCTGCAAGTGCCCTCGACAATTGGCGTCTGGAAGGTTGTACTTTATATGTAACGCTAGAGCCTTGTCCGATGTGCGCAGGAGCTATTTTGAACAGCCGAATCAGCCGTGTGGTCTATGGTTCTCCGGATACCCGTTTTGGCGGCTGCGGCACGACAATTGACGTCATTACGAATAACGCGCTCAAACGCGAAGTCGAAGTGGTTGGGGGACTCCTTGCCGACGAATGTTTGGGCATTTTGAAGGCTTTTTTCCAAAAGATGCGGCTACAAAAAGGTGATAGCGGCAACAAAGGAGACTTAGAGCTTAGAACTTAGATCTTAGAGCATAGGACAATGTCATTGCGAGCGATGCGCGGCAATCTATCTAAGTTCTACCAACTAAGTTCTACCAACTATTACTATATTCATAGTATGAATTTCTTTAAGTTTTTTGCGAGCGCTAGCGCTCTTTTTGCCCTGTGTGCCTGTGATGGTAATGAGTTCGTTCTTACGTTCAACACCCAGAACGCTCCCCAGCAGACATATTTCCTTGAATCTTCTTTGAATGCAATCTTGCCGACGACGGATTCCGTGTCTGGAACGCCTGAAGCAATGAATACGCATCTCAGTGTCCGTGCGACCAATTCTCTCTTGACCGCTTACGACGATGGTTCTGCCAAGTTCCAGCTTAAAATTGACTCGGTAGACTACAAGTCTGATAAGCGTACGGTCGAAGAATTCAGCAGCATGGAACGCTACATGTCCACCGAACATTTCCAGTTCAAGATGGCTAAAGATGGCGATATCCGCGATGCTGTTATCGAAGACTCCGTGATGCTCGGAACCGAGGCTCTGGATTTGATTCGCATTTTCCTCAAGGTCCAGCCGCTTTTGCCGGGCAAACCGGTCAAACTGGGCGAAACTTGGGACCGTCAGGTCGAAATCCCGGGTACATCTAAAAAGACGGTGGTGTACAAGTCCTTTACGCTCGAAGACCATTACGTTCATGATGGTGTCCAGATGGCAAAGATTGGCATGAACATCAAGTACAAGGAACTTGCTGATTCGACCTCTGACCTGCGCATGGAAAGCAAGGGCTTTATCGTGGGTACGGGTACAATCCTGTTCGACATGACGCATGGAGCCATTTCGAATGTGAAAATGGAATTGACCGGCGACCTGAGTGTAAACGATATTGTTGCCGACAACGTGATTCCCGATATGCATGTGATTCAGAAAATCAAGCTGAGGAGTGAATTTTGATTTTAGACTTTAAGAAATGGTCAGGACTTGCCTTAGCGACGTTCTTATTTGTTGGTGCCGCGGTTGCGGGGGAGATGCCTTTCCCGCCGATTGAAAATGGCAAGGTAAAACTAGTGGTGGCGGATAGCCCTTATTTGCTGGAACAGGGTGCTGTTTTTTCGGCAAAGGACACCTTGGAAATTGAACCGGGTGTAACGGTCTTGATGGGCGAATATGCAAAGCTCATGTTCCGTGGCTCTGTGAAGATTATCGGTACCGACGCTGCTCCCGTGGTGTTCAAGAGCGCTGACTCGCTCAAGAGCTGGAACGGTCTTCATTTTGTGTCGGCGAACAAGCCGTTTGAAATCAAGAACCTGGTTGTTGAAAATGCATTCCGCAATACGGTGTTCCGCTCTAAGGGCATTTTCGAAAACGTGAAGTTCGTGAACAACTACTACGGCCTTTGGATTGACGATGTGCCCGAAGTGTTCCTTGCCCGTTGCGAATTCGTGCGCAACCGCTTTGCCCTTTCGATTCGCGCCGGCCAGGTGGTGTCTGCCGATACCAAGATCAGCGACAACGTTTATGGCCTTTACCTAGAACCGGGTGGAAAGTTCGATGGCGACAAGAGCTTGATCAAGGATAACCTTGAAGCCGACGTGCGTAACGAAGCCGAAGAACTTGCCGCACAGGGCAAGCGCGTGAACAGGAATATCTGGCACCGTATCGAAACCTCTTTCTAAGGAATCTTTAGTGCAAGAGTCGTTCCGCAGATCCATTCGCAAGATGACGGATAGTAGCGTCCGTCTTTCGGTGCGGCCGAATCGCTCCACCATGATGGCGACGCTTTCGCAGTCGATGATGGTGACATGGTCGATTGTGTTGCACGAACACTTGGATGCCATGCTGAACGATCCGGCGGTAAATGTCGGTACGACGGAGCTGATTTCTTTTAGCGAAACCGCTTGGAAATTGGCCGATTCCAGTTTCCCGCAGATTGTGGCTGATGCCAACAAACTTTACGATGAATTCCGCACCAAGTGGATGCAGCGTTTTTCGACAGACGAAGTGATGCGTCTGCTTTTGGAAGGCGGAGACTTCTTGCATCACGACGAAGAAAAGGGCTGGGCGCTCACGGTCAAGAACAACAAGCAAGACATTAATGCTTTTTATTCCGCGACGATTCACTTGCTGGTGAGCGACGCCGAACCGTTGTTCGTCCGCATGCACGGCCGCGTCATGCAGTTGCAGGAAAAGTTGTGCAAGTATTGGCATTCCGAAAGCGCCGTGGATGCGGTTTCCAAACTGCTTCCCAGTTTGGAAGCGTCGCTCCGCGATAAGGAAAACGCCTTGGTCGTTTCGCTCCGTAGCTCGCTGAATGCTTTGGCAAAGAAACGTTTTGCGGCTGCTTTCAATACCAAGAATCCGCCGCACTACTACAGTTCGGCTGCTTCTTGCGCACGTAATGTGGGCCGTTACTGGAATCCGCATTACGCTTACGAAAACGGATTCCTCGCCTTTACTGATGACTTTTGTGATTACGCCCGCGGGCTTACCCTTCAGATTATTGAATGGTACCAGAGCAAGTGGGCTCTGTTTTTGCGCGGATTCTCGCGCGGTCAATTGAATTTGTTTGAAACAACGGGCCCTTCGAGGTCCTAAAAGATGCAGGTATGAAATGAAAAATGCATTCCAAATCATTTTAGCGCTTACCATTGTGGGACTCCTTGCCTTGGTGATTGCCGCCTTCTATTTTGGCGCACCGCTCTTTGGCTGGGTTATTATGGCTGCTATTTTTGCCGTGTTTATCGGAGAACAACTTGTTGCCCTCAAGACGGTAAAGCAGATTGCTGCTGAAACGGAAATTCTGGAAACCTGCGAAAAGCGTGGTGGCTATGTGGCTGGCGATGGCGTTGTCGCAAAGCGTGTCGCTCTTGCTCGTAACCTGATTGCTAAAAATATTCGCCTTGATTCTTCGATGGCCTACGAAGTCCTTTCGAACAGCGTTCAAATCGCAGTTCCGAAGAGTGCCGGTGGTACGGTGATTCTCCTTGGCCTTATGGGTACGTTCTTTGGCCTTATGTATTCTGTGGCAACGGCCGGCGGTGCAATCGACAATTCGACAACGCAGGGTACGCTCGATACCATTCAGCTTTTGTTCCTGAACATGAAGGGTATTTTCGGCACGAGCCTTTGCGGTTTGTTCGCCGCTTTGATTTTGAACGCTAGCCGCAACATGATGGTGTCTGCCCGCGATACTTTTGTGGCTCGCCTCGATGCTTTGACTCTCGACTTGCAGGGTGCTGCAAATGGCGAAAGCGAAGAAGCCCAGGCTCAGACGGAACTGGAACGCCTGTTCGATTCTGTCGAAAAGAATTTGGCCGTTGTGGCATCTTCTGTAAAAGACGGCCTTTCCGGCGTTGTGTCCATGGTGGGCGACGAACTTTCTGCCATGACATCTAAGCTCAATGATTCGCTTGCCAACGTTTCTCAGAACATGAACAAGGCTGTCGAAAACCTGGGCCCCTCTGTCAAGGATTCTCTGTCGGGCGCATTCACTCCGATGGAACAGAACATCAAGACGCTTTCTGCTTCTGTGGAATCGATTCCGGGTAAACTCGACGAAAAGTTGAACGGTATTTCTACGACGCTTAAGAGCTCTCTCGAAGGCGTGTCTGGAAACGTCGAAACGGCTCTTGCCAAGGTGGCTTCCGATGTGAAGGCTGGCCTCGATGGCGTTGCATCCGCAACGGAATCGGCTATGAACGATTCTACGAAGAATATCGCCGCTGCTGTGGCCGATCAGGTTAAACAGTCCGACGAACAGTGGAAATCTTTCATGGAACGCCTTTCTGCCGAAACTCTCAAAAATGTGGACAGCCAGAAAGAAGGCCTCGAAACGCTCAAGAATGTGGCATTGCAGGTGTCCGAAAAGGCTCAGGCCGGTTCTGCCGAACTCAGCAATTCCGTGGCCGAAAAACTCTCTGCTCTGTCTTCGGACATTCTCGGCGCATTCCAGAAGCTTTCCGAAACTTCTGCCGTGCTGCTTGAAGCCCAGAAGGCTCTTACCGAAAGCATTGACAACCGCGTGGTCAAGGAAAAAGAAGCAACCGACGCCTTGGGCGGAAACATTGTGGAAACCGCAGAACTAATGCGTGTGAACCAGTCCGAACTCAGTGCGAACCTCGAAATGCTTCGCGCGGGCCTCGAAACGATTCTCGAAAAGCTCTCCGGCGATACCGCCGAACGCGACGACGAAGAAAACTTTGTGGAACACCTCAACCAGTCTCTGGAAGCCTTCCACGAACGCGCAAGCGAAGTGCTTATGGAAAACGCTGTCAAGACGCAGGAAATTTTGCTCGAAGTCTTGGAACAGACGCAGCGTTCTTCCATTCAGCAGCATAAATCCGATGTTGAGGGCTAAGCATGCGCTTTAAGAAAGACGAAAACAGCAATCCTTGGATGGCGTACACGGACTTGGGTGTTGCCTTGGTTTCGTTGTTCATCCTTGCGTTTGTGGCGATGGCGACTCTTAAGGAACAGAAGGCCGAAGACCTTACCCGTACCGAAGAAGAAGTGCTCAGCTGTCAGGAACAGATGCGTAAAATTGCGGCCGAACGCAACGCGCTCTTGTCCAAGAGTTTGCAGACTTCTATTGAAGCGGGCCTTATCGCTCTTGAAGATGGCAAAATTCAGATTCAGGCCAGTTTCCTTTTCCCGATTAACGGTGCCGATCTTACCAAAGAAGGCGAGGGCGTGATTCGTGGCATTAGCAAGGGCCTTTTGGAAGCTCTTGATTCTACCGACGTGATTATGGTGAGCGGATTTACCGATGATACTCCGGTGAAGTCCAAGACTTACACCAACTGGAATCTTTCTACCGAACGCGCGGTTAACGTGGTCAAGACTTTGATTGCGCAAGGGTTTCCGCCTGATAGACTTTTTGCCGCAGGCTTTGGCGAACATATGCCCAAGTATCCTAACGACAGCGAAGAACATCGCCGTTTGAATCGTCGCGTGGAAATCGGTGTGACGCCGCTCCAGAAAACGGGTAAAGAAAACTAAATGCAGGAACGCTTAGAAACATTACGTACAGGGATTGATGCTATCCGCAAGAGCGGAAAGCTGCCTCATTGGCGTATGGTCTATGCCGAAAACCTGCTGAACCGTGCTGGAGAATACTTGGCTGTCGACAGGCTCCCGGAAGCGGGTATGGTGGCCGACAAATTGGAACGTTGGATCAAGACGCATACTCCGCGTGTCGATTCTTCGGAACGATTTGCGGATAATCCGATGGTCTTTTGGAATGCGGACATGCTTATGGCGATGTCTGCGAAGTTGAAACAGACTCTTTTGGAAAAACGCCAGCTTGTTCCGGGCACGGAACGTGAATCGATTGTACGTCGCTTGACGCTTGTGGAAGGTTGGATTCGCGAGGGCCAACTGTTGCAGGCTCACGAGGAACTCTTGTCGCTTAGAACGGCGCTTATTGCCCGCTTAAGGCGTAGCTTGCGTGCACGCTTGGTGGCAACAGACCTTTATCGTGGAACGGCATCGGTGCCGGCAGGGAGCCTGGTGGGCCCCTATAACGCTTTGCATACGCTCGAAGAAACATTCCATGTGGTGGGCGAGCGCGACCCGATTTGGATCGAAGACTTCCTTGAAATTTATAACGACTTGTTCCGCGTGGTGGAACGCCTCGTTCCTCAAGATAAAAAATAGAGCTTAGAATTCTAAGCTCTACCAACTAAGTTCTACCAGCTTTTTTAGAAACCGATACTCAACTGGCCCATGTAAATACGTTCTTCGTCTTGGCCAGTGTAGTAACCGAGTTCTTCGGCCCAGGTGGCGAATTCAACTGTAATGAAGCGCAGTGCTTCGATGGCGAAACCGGCAGAGGGGTAGCCGCCTTTGAAACCGCCCGAAAGACGTAAGGCGAGAATACGGATTTCATTGTTGTAGCCGGGCCATGCGAGCAAGTTTTGTTCAATTTCGAAACCCATGTTCAAGTGCGAAAACACCTTATAGTTTCTTTCGCTATTGAAGGCATCGGCATAGTCGAATGCAATATTGAACTTTCTGGCATAACCGGTATTCTTGTTAAAGAATCGCGGGCTGTAGTTGAAACCGGCCGTGAAGTTCGGCGTAATCTTGTCGCCGGCAAGATCCTTAAAGTAAACATCGCGCAGAGACATACCGACTCTGAATTCGCGCGTGAGCTGGTAGAGAATACCGAAGTCCAAGCCAGCAGAAACAGATTCGAAATTGAAAATGTTGTCGGTCGCATCGTGATAACGGTCTTCAAGGGTATCTTGCAGTGCGTCGTAATTCAAAACGTCGACGGTAATCATTTCGACCTTTTGACGCTTGGCGAATTTGACGCCGATACCTGCAGAGAAAGTATTTGTGAACCCGTACGAAAAACCCATCTGTGCAACGCCATCGACATAGAAGGTGTCTACGACGAGGAAGGGGAGAATCAGGCCTGCATCCATGTAAGGAGCCACGTTTCCATCGACCCAAATTGCTCCACCAAAACCATGGAATGCCATTTCTGCATCCATCTTGATTTTCATGGTCAGGTATTTGTGGTCGTAGTTGTTAATCTTGTGAATCATTTCGGGGTGCTTTGACAGCGAATCCAGAAGGACGTTTGAAGAACTCAGTCCTGCCTGTTCAGCATCTTTAGTTGCACCCTTGTACATTTTTTGAAGGTCTTTAGCAACGTTGTAGGTCGAGAAATAGGTTTCGAACGGACCCGCACCGCCCAGGTTCAAGCGCATGTCGCCAATGAAGTTGCGGGGATAGTAGCCCTGTTCGGGGCGCAGTTCATAGTTGCCCAAACGGTTAATCTGGCTCAAACCGGCATAGTTAAAGTAGATGGCTTCTTTGTCGTCGACCAAGGCGACATGGGCGTTACCCATGGCTTCGGCGCGAATCGAGCGGTGTGTCGGAGCTTTGGCCGCAAAAGAGGCAACTGCTAGAACGCAAATCAAAAATACGAGAATTTTTTTCATTGCTTAGTTCCTCCCCTCAAACCATTGCATAAAGCGTTCTTCGTTATAGTTTACCCAACATCCGCCAATGAATTGCTTTCTGAAGGTCAAGTTGTATTGGATATTGTTGATGTCCGTATCCTTGGCAACGGCTTTTTTGTATGCCGCGTATTCTTCGGGGGGCAGGTTCTGCGGGTTGAAAACAAGTTCGAAAGCGAATACAAGGCGGTGGTCGCCGGTGGTTTTACGGTTCTTGTATTCAGGGTAAATGAATGCCCATTCGCGGTCCAACTCTTTGGCGTCGGTTTCAACGGTTTTGCCGTTCATGTCGATGTCGACTTTCCTGTACTTTTCGTTCGGTCCAATCGATTTGACAACACGGATATCCTTGATAGCGGTCTTGCCTTTAGTAATATTTTTCAGGATAAGGTCATTGTCGTATTCAATTTCGTTTGTCTTGTCGCTGATATCTTCATCAATTTCTCCGTCACCGTCGTTGTCTTCGCCATCGTAGATTTCTTCGTCAACGCAGCCATCGCCGTCGTCATCGAGAATGTCACTGTAGCCGAACTGTCCGATGATGATGTTCAAGGTCTTGGTCTGTTGATCCTCGGTTTCCTTGGCGTATTCGGTTTCCTTGGCCAATGCCCCACACATGCTGCTCACAGCGTTCTTTTGAGATTCTTCTTTTAGATCTCCGAAACCTTGCAGGTAGCTGTCAAACATCTTGGACATGCTTTCGGGGTTGTCTTCGCAGGTAGTAAAGACGGCGTGGAACGCTTCGACAGTTTCGGTCGGATCGTTTTTGAGATTGTTCAAGACGGTACCCATGTCGCAAGAATTGTCTTTGCCCTTTGTCAATGAGCAACCTTGCATGCTTGCGGTTGTTTTGCGCAGAATCAACATGGTTTTCATCATCTGGAGAATCATGTAACCTTCAGAAATGGTCTTGTAGGTCACGACGCTGTCGGTTTTGCCTTCTTTATCGCGACTAATAAAAATATCTGCAATGGCGTTTACGGTGTCAATTGCTTCTTGAAGTTTGTTCGCAACATTGTCAGACATTCCGGTAAAGGGAACTTTGCTGTCTCGGCTCGCGTTTATGTAAGAAAGGAGCGAAAAGATGTTTGTGGAATCACCATTCAGTTTGCGGTTCAGTGTAGACTTCATCAGGCCGAACCATGCTTTCGAATGGTTCGAGTCGGCGGCAATGGCTTTGTTGAAATAGTACTCCGCTTCAGAGTATTCGTTGTCTCGGATTCTCTTGTAGCCTTCGTAGGTGAGGGCTTCGGCGTCATCGTCCTTGATGTTGATGCTTTCGGTTGGGTTAAAGATGTTACATCCGGCTATGCCTAAAGAAAGCAATAATGCCGTTGCCCATAAAATTTTGGATTGAAGTATGCGTTTCATGACACGTTCCCCATTTGCGTAAAAGATAACATTATTCTTACGAAAAGTATGTATCAATCTGTTTTTTGCCGGAATTTTGAAAAATTAAGTGATTATTGTCGCTTTTTTCAGGTACTTTTTCTTAGAAACCTAAAATATCTATCTTTGTGGTATGGAATCTTATCGAGAGTATTTTCCGACAAAGGCGTTTCGTGTAGCAGAAATGCGCCTTGCAACCCTGTTGAGGGCGGAAAGGGACCGTTTAGATGCGATAGCAATGTCGCTTGGTCGAGAATCGGCAATCGGTCCTGATAATTTACTCGAAGAACTTCCTAAAATTAAGGAGTTTACGCGGGAATACCACCGGCTTTTTTCGGAGTATTTAGAGGCGGTTTTGCCGCAACAGCCGCGACCTATCCAGTGCAGGCCCGCTTGTGGTAATTGCTGCCACCATTACCCGATGTCGGTGGAACCCTTTGAACTTGTGACTTTGTATTGTGACCTCCGGGGGCGGAATGACTTGCTCGATATTATGGAAGCGTGCCAGGTAAGGTCGTCGCTGTTTAGCAAGCTTTTTGAGACGCGCCGCGCCGAGGGAGCAGTCCCTGACCAGATGGATTTGGACGACTACGCCGAAGACAAAGCCCTGCACGACTATTTTAGCGCCTGGAATCCGTGCCCGTTTTCGGATAAGAAGGGCGATTGCACTGTCTACCCGCTGCGCCCGGTGTCTTGTCGCATGTATTTTAGCGAAACGGATCCGAAGTTCTGTACGCCCGAACATTTACAGACCCCCGAGAACGATAGCTATATTGTGTACTTGCCCGATAGCATCGAAGATGCCGTTTACGGAATTTCGGAGCATTATGCCCTATTGGATTTGCCTGAAAGTTACTTTGGCGGACTTTTGGCCGTAAACCGCTTTGAAGGCTTGATTGGCGGAAATTAGAAATGAATCTGTTTGGAATGCAACTCGACCTGTTCGGGAACAATACCGATGCGCCCAAGGAACCGGCAAAGCCGAAAGTTCCGGCTTCGGTTTCGCAGAATGGGTTGGTGCATTTCAAGTACAATTCGCAATTAAAGAAGAGTATCCGTTGCAAGGGGGGAGTGCTGTTTGGCCACCCCGAGGTGATTTTACCGGCCTACATGAAGGAGCCAGAATTTGCGCCTGCGCGTGAGCTTGCCGCCGAATGGGCGGAACACGCCATAAAACGTAAAACGGCAAAGAACAAGGCCGTTATCAAGGATTTGGTTAGCCGCTTTTGGACGCTAGTGGAACAGATTCTGGCAGATCGTGGCGATGAATCTTTGTCGACTAAGGGTAGGCTCCCGCCGATTAAGCCGCAAGGCAAGTACCACAATTTGAACGATGTGCTTGCCGCAATCAACAGCACTTATTTTGAAGATAAATTAACTTGCCGTATCACTTGGAGTAACCGCGTTGGCGGACTCAGTTTCCATTCAGTGCGTCAGGACCCTGTGACCGGCGAAGAATTTCATTTGATCAGCATCAGCAAGGGTTACGATGCCGCGAACTGCCCGGAATATGCCGTGGCCGGTGTCGTGTACCATGAATGCCTGCATATTGCGATTCCGGTCGAAGTCAAGAACGGCCGCCGCATTGTGCATGGCCGCAACTTTAGACGCCGCGAACGCCAATACATCTATTACGACGAATGGATCCACTGGCACAATCACGTGCTTCCGCAGAATATCCGCAAGATGCGCCGCCATGGCGAACTCTAAAATTTCTATCTTTCTGCCGTAAATTTTAAACGTGATTTAATCACAGGATAAATACTATGGCAATGCAAGATATGAACGACCAGGTGCAAGCGCGCCTCGCTAAGCTCGACAAGTTCAAGGAAATGGGTGTGGAAGCTTATCCGCACAAGTTCAACCGCACGCATGATTCCAAGGTTTTGAAAGAAAATAAGGAAGCCCTGATGGCTTCCGGCGAAGAAATCGCTTTCGCTGGCCGCGTGGTTCGCTTTAACCGCAAGGGCAAAATGTGCTTTATGCACCTGAAGGACCGCTATGGCCGCCTGCAGGTGGTTTGCGCCCGCGACGAAGTCGGCGAAGAAAACTACGAAGTCGTGAAGATGACTGACCTCGGTGACTTTATCGGCGTGAACGGTTCCATGTTCGAAACTCAGACGGGTGAATACTCCGTGCACGTGAAGAAGGTGACCATGCTTTCGAAGGCCGTGCGTCCGCTCCCGGTCGCTAAGGAAAAGGTCGACGAAAACGGCAACAAGGTTGTGTTCAACGAATTTGCCGACGTGGATACCCGCTACCGCCAGCGCTACATCGACATGGCCCTGAACGACGACGTGAAGGACGTGTTCATCAAGCGCTTCAAGATTCTGCAGGCTATCCGCGAATACCTCATCGAGAAGGGCTTTATCGAGGTCGAGACCCCGACGCTCCAGCCGATTTACGGTGGCGCGAACGCCCGCCCGTTTACCACGCACCACAACGCCTGCGACATGACGCTCTACCTGCGCGTGGCTCCGGAACTTTACCTGAAGCGCTGCATCGTGGGCGGCATGGAAAAGGTGTTCGAGTTCTCTAAGAACTTCCGTAACGAAGGCATGGACCGTACCCACAGCCCGGAATTCACCGGCCTCGAATTCTACGAAGCTTATGCCGACTACAACGATATGATGGTGCACTTCGAAAACATTTACGAACGCGCCTGTATCGCTGCAAACGGCACCACCAAGATTGAATACCAGGGTAAGGAAATCGACTTCAAGGCCCCGTGGCCTCGCTACAGCATGATTGAAGCCATCGAAAAGTTCGGCGGCCTTAAGGTCAACGACATGAGCGACGACGAAATTAAGGCCAAGATGGAAGAACTCGGCGGACACTTGGATGGCGAATTCAGCCGCGGCCGCGGTATCCTCGAACTGTTCGAGCTCACCGTGGAAGACAAGCTCATCCAGCCGACGTTCATCAAGGACATGCCGACCGAAAGTACTCCGCTCTGCAAGAAGCACCGTACCATCGAAGGCCTTATCGAACAGTTCGAACCGTACGCTAACGGCTGGGAACTGGGCAACGCCTATACCGAACTTAATGACCCCATCCGTCAGCGTGAGCTCCTGGAAGACCAGGTGCGCCGCGGCCGCGGTGGCGAAGGTGAAACCCACCCGATGGACGAAAACTTCATGCACGCCATCGAATCTGGCTTGCCGCCTACCGGTGGTGTGGGCTTCGGCATCGACCGTATGGTCATGCTCCTCACGAACCAGCAGACTATCCGTGACGTGCAACTCTTCCCGCTCATGAAGCCGGAGACCTGTTAATTAATGCATAAGTTGGAATGGCTCATTGCCTGGCGTTACTTAGGGGCTCAACGTAAGAGTCTCTTTGTTTCGCTTATCGGTATCTTTAGTATGCTGGGAGTCTCCATTGGCGTGTTTGCGCTGGTGGTGGCCCTTGCCGCAGTAAATGGTTTCGAAGAAGAAGTCACCGCTCAAATGATCGGCAAAGACGCTCACTTCGAAGTGATGGCGTACAATGGCGAATTCATTGCGCCGTATGACAGCCTCATCAAAGAAGTGCGCAGCCGCGATTCCCGCGTGGTTGCCTCATCTCCGTTTATCATTTACAAGGTGGGCGTGAGCTCCAAGAAGGTAAACGACGGTATCGTTATTTACGGTATCGAAACCGAAACGGCGAAGGGCGTTACCGACATTCACAAGTATATCAAGTGGGGCAATTACTCCGTCGACAGTCTCGAAGACTTGAGCGGAACGCTCCGCCCCGGAATCATTCTCGGTTCGGGCCTTGCCAATAGGCTTCGTGTGGTGGTCGGCGACAAGCTTGTGTTGCAGACCTTCCAAAGCCCAGACGCCATGGTTACAAGTGGCGGCCCGAAGATGATGATGTGCGTGGTGAGCGGCATCTTTGAAACGGGCACCTACGAGTACGACGGCAACCTCGCTTACGTGGGTATTCCGGAACTCCAGAAGTTGCTTGGCCTTGAAGATGTTGTAACCGGTATTCAGTTCCGTTTGAATAACCATTGGCTTGCGGGGGAGGCGGTGGATAGCCTTGCCTCTTGGCTCGGTTATCCGTATTACGCCATGGACTGGAAGACTAAAAACATCACGCTTCTCAAGTGGATGAACTACGAAAAGTTCATTGTGGCTGCGGTGATTTGCCTCATCATTCTGGTGGCTGCATTCAATATCATCAGTAGCTTGATCATGGTCGTTATCGACAAGACCAAGGAAATCGGAATTCTTCGCAGCATGGGCTTAAGCAAAGGCAGCGTGATGCGTGTCTTTATGCTTATGGGTAGCTTCATTGGTGTGGGCGGTACGATTGTCGGTGGCACCATTGGCCTTGTACTTTGCAAGTTGCAAGAGACTTATCACTTTATCAAGCTCCCGGGCGATGTTTACGTGATTCCGTACTTCCCGATTTCGGTGCACATTCTTGATGTTCTTTTGATTTTTGTAATCGGCATTGCGCTTTGCGTGGCGGCCACTTTGCTGCCTGCCTGGAAGGCTAGCCGTTTGGATCCGGTGGGGGCCATTAGACATGAGTAGTTTGTTGCAGACTGTAGACCTCCGTCGTGAATTCTCCGAGACGGGTGAAAAGCTCGAAATTCTGAAGGGCGTGAACTTCTCGATGGAAGAAGGCGAACTCGTTGCACTCACGGGTTCTTCGGGTTCGGGTAAGTCGACCTTCCTGAATTTGGTGGGAATGCTTGATACACCGACTTCTGGCGAAATCCTCTTTAAGGGCAAGGCGCTTTCCAAGTTTAACGATTCTGAACGCGACCGCTACCATCGTGTGCAGGTGGGGTTTGTGTTCCAGTTCCATCACCTGTTGAGCGAATTTACCGCGATTGAAAACGTGTGCGTGCCGGGCCGCATTCTTGGAACGTCTGAAAAGGAATGCCGTGAACGCGCTGCAATGCTTTTGGAAACGGTGGGACTCAAGGACCGCCTCAAGCACTTGCCGCGAGAACTTTCCGGTGGTGAACGCCAGCGTGTGGCTATTGCCCGTGCGCTCATGAACCATCCGGACTTGGTGCTGGCTGACGAACCGAGCGGAAACTTGGATGAAGCAAATTCCGCGATGCTGAACGAATTGATTGGCGAACTTAACGAAAAGTTTAATCAGGCTTTCTTGATTGTGACGCACGACGAAAAATTGGCTAGTTTTGCAAAACGCCGTGTTGTAATGCATGGCGGCGTCATTCAGTAGCTTAAGGAGAAATATGTCTGATATCAACGGTATTTTTTCGAAGAAAGCGAAGGCTGTTTTACAGGCGGCACGCATTGCTGCCCGTAATTTAGGTAGCGATAGTGTTACGACCGAACATTTGCTGCTCGGCCTGGTACGCGAAGATTCCGGCTTTGCCGCCGAAACCTTGCGTGCGCTTAAGATTAATTTGAATGAACTTGGCGAAAATGTGCAGCGCTCGCTGACCACAAATGGTGGCATTATGACCGTGGGCGATGCCCATGGTGCGTTGCTTTCTTTTACGACTCGTTGTAAGGCTGCTCTTTTTAATGCGGCAAAGATTGCTAAAGAAGAAGGGGACCAGTATATTGGCCCCGAACACTTGATGCTTGCCATTTTGCAGCAGGCTGAATCCCCGGCTGCAGGCACTCTTTCGACCTTTGGCGTAACCTACGAAAATTTTGAAAACACCTTGCAGCAGATCAAGCGCGAGGCTATGAATGGTCAGCCCTCTGGCGAAGAAGGCGATGGCATGGACGGCGATGACCGCTTTATGGGACAGGGCCGCGGTGGCGATACCCGCCAGCAGGTGCGTAGCCAGAGTCGTTCCAAGACGCCGATTCTCGATCACTTTGGTCGCGACTTGACGGCGCTTGCCAAGCAGGGTAAGCTTGATCCGATTATCGGTCGCGGTCGCGAAATTGAACGTTTGATTCAGATTCTTTGCCGCCGCAAAAAGAATAACCCCGCCCTCATTGGTGAACCGGGCGTGGGCAAGACGGCGATTATCGAAGGCCTTGCTCAGAAGATTGTCCAGAAAAAGATCCCGGAACTCTTGATGAACAAGCGCGTGGTCACGCTTGATGTGGCTGCCATGGTGGCAGGTACTAAGTACCGCGGCCAGTTTGAAGAACGCGTGAAGGGCCTGATTATGGAACTCCAGCGCGTGGACAATTCGGTAATCTTGTTTATCGACGAACTCCATACGATTGTTGGCGCGGGCGGTTCCGAAGGTAGCCTTGATGCCAGCAATATCTTTAAGCCGGCGCTCGCCCGAGGCGAACTCCAGTGCATCGGTGCCACGACGATCGATGAATACCGCAAGTACATCGAGAAGGATGCCGCGCTTGAACGCCGCTTCCAGACGATTGTCGTGAATCCGCCTAATTCCGAAGATTCTATCCAGATTCTGGAAGGGCTGCGTCCGAAGTACGAGCAACACCATAAGGTGCATTACACGCCCGAAGCCATTCGAGCTGCGGTGACGCTTGCCGAACGCTACATTACCGACCGATTCCTACCGGACAAGGCCATCGACGTGCTTGACGAAGCCGGTGCCCGCGTGCGTTTGAATTCGATTCGTACGCCGCAAGACCTTAAGGAAATGGAAGACGAACTTGCCGCGACCATGCAAAAGAAGGAAGAGGCGATTGCCGATCAGCAGTACGAAACGGCAGCTACTCTCCGCGACAAGATTGAAGATTTGACCAACCGCATCGCTGAACGCCGCGAAGCCTTGAATAAAGAAGACTCGGCGGATTTCCCGATTGTCGACGAAAACGAAATTCGCGATTGCATTAGCAAGATGACGGGCATTCCTGTGAGCCGCCTCGCCGGAGAAGAAACTCAGAAACTTCTGAAGCTCGGTGACGAAATCAAGGAACGCGTGATTGGCCAGGACCAGGCTGTAGATGCCGTCGTGAAAGCCATTCGCCGTACTCGCGCAGGCATTCGCGATACTAAGCGCCCCATGGGTAGTTTCTTGTTCCTGGGCCCCACGGGCGTGGGTAAGACAGAACTTGCGAAGGTTCTCAGCCAGAGCCTGTTCGGCAGCGAAGATTCCATGATTCGTATCGACATGAGCGAATACATGGAAAAGCACAGCGTGAGCCGCTTGATTGGTGCTCCTCCGGGATATGTAGGCTTTGAAGATAACGGTGGCCAACTCAGTGAAAAGGTGCGCAAGCGCCCCTATTGCGTGGTGCTCCTCGACGAAATCGAGAAGGCTCATCCGGACATTTACAACTTGCTCTTGCAGATTTTGGACGACGGTATCCTTACGGATAGCTACGGCCGTAAAATCAACTTCAAGAACACCATCATCATCATGACGAGTAACGCAGGCGCTCGCGAAGTGCGCCACAGCTCGGGCATGGGATTTACCAAGATGGGCGAGACCGACGACTACGAACGTATGGAAACCGCCATCCGTGAAGAAGTCAAGCGCGTGTTCTCTCCGGAATTCTTGAACCGCGTCGACGAACAGATTGTATTCCGCCCGCTGACCAAGAAGGATCTTTCCTCTGTCGTAGACATTCAGTTGACTTTCTTGCAGAAGAACTTGTCTGAACGCGGAATCCTTCTGGAAGTTTCCGAAGCCGCCAAGGAATTCATCGTTTCGCACAACTACGATTCTGCACTCGGCGCGCGCCCGATTCGCCGCTCCATTCAGAACCTGGTCGAAGACGAAATTGCCGAAGGCCTGTTGCTTGGAATCTATAAGGACTTCACGACGATTTCGATCGATGTCGAAAACAACAAGCTCAAGTTCACGTCAGAGGCATTGCCTAGCTAATTTTTCCTATATTTAGTCCCGATTTTTTAACACTAAACCCAAGAGGTTATACAATGGCTAAAATTCCTGCAGTTCTTATCTTTGGCGCACCGGGTTCCGGCAAGGGTACCGTCGGCGCAAAACTCGCTGCTACTACGTCCCTCAAGCACATTTCCACGGGTGACATCTTCCGTGGCATTGCTCCTTCCAGCGAATCTGGCAAGCTCCTCGCTTCTTATTCTAGCAAGGGCCTCCTGGTTCCGGACGAAGCCACTGTCGAAATCTTCGGTCGCTTCATCGAAGGCCTCATCAATACGAACAAGGTGAACCCGGATAAGGACACCCTCCTCCTCGACGGTATTCCTCGCACGGTTGCTCAGGTCAAGCTCATCGAATCCGTGGTCGACGTGAAGCACATCTTCGTGCTCGACATCAAGGACGAAAAGACCATCGTGGCTCGCCTCCTGAACCGCGCCAAGATCGAAGGCCGTAAGGATGACGCTGACGAAGCTGTGATCAAGAACCGCCTCAAGGTTTACAAGGAATCTACCGCTAAGGTTCTTGGCAAGTACAGCAAGTCTATCATCAGCCGCATCAATGGCGATAACACTCCGGACGAAGTGTTCTGCGACACTCTCGCTGCCTACGTGAAGTTCTGCAAGGCTTCTGCAAAGAAGCCCGCTGCTAAGAAGACCGCAAAGGCTAAAAAGAAGTAATTTAACTTAAGCCAAAAAGCTTAAAGAGACCGTGGATAAATCCGCGGTCTTTTTGTTTTTTCTATTTTTGGAGCATAAAATCTAGAAAGGATGAAAATGGAACCAAACAATCAGTATAATTCAGTGGGAAATTCTTCCTCAGCTAAGAACAATAAGGACGATGACGAAATCGATATCCTCGAAGTTCTTAGTTTGCTGTTGAAGCATAAATTCTTTTTAGCTTGTTGTATCGTTGTTGGTTGTGCGCTTGGTTTCTTGGCTTCGAACTGGATGCGCCCGCAGTATACGAGCGATGCTCTTTTGCAGATTGATGTGAAGGGAAATAAGGCTGGTAAGGCCATGGGTGAAATGGGTGCCCTTTTGGATGTGGCATCTCCGGCCGAAGCTGAAATTGAACTTTTGAAGAGCCGCATGGTTCTGACTTATGTTGTTGAACAAGAACGCCTGTGCTTTAACGCCTACCCGAAGGGAGTAATCGATCGCTTGCTCCATACGGAAGGTCGCATGGATCTTGAAGACCTTTACATTCCTGAAATTGCCCGCATTGAAAAGTGGACTGCAGAAGTTGTCGGTGAAGATGAATTTGCCGTGTATACACCCGAAGGCGTAAAGCTTTTGCAGGGTAAGGTGGGTGAGTCGCTGTCGGCCCCTTATGGTGGCGATACGCTTAGAATCCACGTGAAGCACTTGCTCGCAAGACCTGGACAGCTGTTTGTGCTCGTGCAGTCCGAACCGCTAGATGCAGTCCGAGGCTTGGTCAAAAAGCTTGATGTGGCCGAAAAGGGCAAGCAGACGGGTATCATTGGCGTGTCCTATACGGATCGCTATGCAGACAAGGCTGCTTCTGTTTTGAACACCATCGCAAATATCTACCTGCGCCAGAATGTGGAAATGCGCAGTGCCGAAGCTGAAAAGACTTTGGAATTCCTGGAAGAACAGCTTCCGGGGGTCAAGGCGAAGTTGGATTCCGCTGAAAAGAAGTTGGCTGACTACCGTTTGAAAATCGGTTCTGTGGACATGACGGGTGAAACCAAGGTTCACTTGGAAAAAGTCACGGAACTGGAAAAGCAGATTCTGGAATTGGAACAGCAGCGTCAGGAAGCGACCCGTTTGTTCAAGGAAGAACACCCGGCCGTTCAGACGATTATGCAACAGCAGAGCCGCCTGCGTGCGGAACTCTCGAGACTCAAGAAGTCTGCCGAAAACATGCCTCGTACCCAGCAGGACGTGATGAGCTTGCAGGAAGAAGTGGCTGTGAACAATGCACAGTACACGGCGATGCTTAACAACATCCAGCAGCTCCGCGTGGTGCGTGCTGGTGAAGTCGGTAACGTTCGTATTGTGGACTACGCCCAGATTGAACGTATGCCTTCTAAGCCGAACAAGAAGGTTATCTTTGCCGGTTGCGTTGGCGGAGCATTCCTTTTGGGAGCCTTGCTGATTTACTTGTTGCAGATGACCAAGCGCGGTGTGCGCAGCTCTCTTGAAATTGAACGTGAAACGGGCATTAGCGTTTACGCCAAGATTCCGAAGGCTGAAAATGCAATTCTCTTGAAGCGCAATAAGGGTAAGAATACCAAGCCTTTGGTGGAAGACGACCCCGATTCGCCATCGAGCGAAGCGCTCCGTTCTCTTTATACGGCTATTGAATTTGCAACGACCGATTTGCGCGTCATGATGGTGACGGGTATGATTCCGGGCGTGGGCAAGTCCTTTGTTTCTAAGAACGTTTCGGCCCTTTTTGCCGGTTCTGGCAAGAAGACCTTGCTTATTGATGCTGACATGCGTCGCGGTGTGGTGTACAGCCACCGCAAGCAAGGCTTGGGCGATGTGCTCGAAGGCAAGTGTTCTCTGGATAACGCTGTGGCCGATTCCATTACCAAGAACCTGTATGTGCTTGGTGCCGGTAAGACTGACGTTTCTCCTAGCGAACTTTTGCGCGGCGAAACCTTCAAGAATCTTTTGGAAGAAGCCAAGTCCAAGTTCGATATCGTTATCGTGGACACGCCTCCTCTGGAACTCGTAACCGATTCCGAACTCATTTACCCGATTGTGGACTTTGCCTTGTTCGTGCTCCATTACGGCAAGCATTCCATGGACCAGATCAAGGAATCCATGATGAAGCTGGATCGTTGCTGCGAAGGCAAGGCCCGCGCATTCGTGATGAACCATTGCGAATCTGACGGCCATGGCTATGGCTACGGCAGCTATGGTTACGGTAAGTACAGCTATTACGGTAAAGACAAAAAGAAAAAGTAATTACAACTCATGAAAGTTTTTCTCTACGACACGACTCTCCGCGACGGTAACCAGGACCGTAAAATCAGCCTTTCTCTTGCAGACAAACTGCAGATTGCGCGCATCCTGGACCATTTCGGCTTTGACTACATCGAAGGCGGCTGGCCGAATCCCAGCAATCCTACCGACGAAGAATTCTTCCAGAAGATTAAGGAAGTCAAGCTGAAGCATGCGAAGATTGCTGCCTTTGGTTCTACTCGTCGCCCCAAGGTGTTGCCTGAAAAGGACCCGCTGCTGCAGGCTCTTGTAAAGTC
>CADBHQ010000002.1 GCA_902794535.1 Fibrobacter succinogenes
AAAAATAAATTATTTTAAAAAGAACCGGAGGTTGTATGAATACCTATCATTTTTTGACCGCAACAGCGCTCGCATTTTCGACCTACTCCATGGCCGCAGCCATTCGCGTTGAAGCCGAATCTGCCGTGCCCGCCGACGACCACAAACTTGAAATCACTACAGATGCAAACGCCTCGGGCGGCAAGTATGTGGAAATGGGCGAAGGCGACCTTGCATTCACCGTAAACATGCCTAGCGACGGCTACTACACGCTGTATGTGAGCTACAAGCTCCCCACCGAGCGCGGCAACAAGACTCAAAACTTGACTTTGAACGGAAGCTCCGCCGGCCAGATTACTTTCGGCTCCGCCGATGATTTTACGGTCCTCAAGGCGGCAGGTAAAATCAAACTAAAAAAAGGTGAAAACGCAATCGGGATTACCCATTCTTGGGGATGGGTCGGCATTGACTATATCGAAATCACCGAATTCGAAGCAACTCCTTGGAACATCAGTCCCAAGCCCGTCACTCCAGAGCCTACCGAAAGTGCCCAGAAGCTCTACAACTTCTTGTACACGAACTTTGGCAAGAAAGTCATTAGCGGTGTAATGACCGAACGCCCCTTCGAAAACGACGGCAATTACACCCCGCAAGATTTTGACACCCAGACTGAACTCAGCTACATCAACAAGGCTAGCGGCAAGAACGTGGTTCTCGTCGGTTTCGACTTCTTGCATGCCTCCGGCAAGAATTCCGATCAGCAGTGGTATCAGGGCTACACGCATGCCTCCTTGGAAATGGCAAAGACCGTATGGAAGAAGGGCGGCATTCCGCAATTCAACTGGCATTGGAAAGACCCGATGCACAGCGTAGAAGCCTTCTACACTCTCTCTAGCGGAAACGACCCTTACACTGAATTCAGCATCGGCCTTGCCTACGACACCACCACCGGCAAGTGGAAAACCGATGGCGACGAATACAAGGCCATTATGCGCGACATGGAAATGATTGCCGATTCCCTGCTCACGCTCCAGAAAGAAGGCGTTGCCGTGCTGTGGCGCCCGCTTCACGAAGCAAGCGGCAAATGGTTCTGGTGGGGTACCGATGGCGCTAAAGCCTGCGTAGCCCTGTACAAGCTGATGTTCGACACCTTTGTGAACAAGAAAGGTCTGCATAACCTGATTTGGGTTTGGACCACTGACGAAGCGCCCGATGCACTGGATTGGTACCCCGGTGACGAATACGTAGACGTGGTAGGCCGCGACTACTATTACTACCCGCGCGAATCAAATCACGCCTCACTCATCAGCTCATTCGAAAAAGTCAAGGACATGTACGGCGCCAAGAAAATCGTCACACTGTCTGAAAACGGCTCCGTGCCCTACCCCGATGAAATGAAGGCCGATGGCGCCAACTGGAGTTGGTTCATGCCGTGGTACGGCGACTACGCCATGGAAGGCTGGGCAAACGACAACAATGCTGAAAGCTGGAAGACCGTCATGAACAACGAATACACCTTGACGCTCGAAGACATGCCCGGCTGGGACAAGTACGAAATGCAGACGACCATCATCGCCACCTCCAAGAAAGCGGCTCCAGCAATCCAGCTTGTCGGTCGCCAATGGCACAAATCTCGATTTACGATTTGCAAGGAAACCGCGTGCTCGCGAAAAAGATGAGCCAAAACGGCACGATTGCGCTTTCTCGCCTCGCCCGCGGACCTTACCTAGTGAAAGTCCAGGCGAACAGTTTGACTCAAAACCACAAAATTACGCTAAAATAAGCAAATTTCACTAAAAAACGCCTTTTAGGCTATTGCGGAAAAGACAACATCTTTTCCGCTTTTTTGCTTTCAAAACGGAATTTATGGCTATTCGAAGGTATATTATAGGGTATAAATTAAGGAGTGATGTATGGGATGTAAGACTCTGACGGCGTTTGCCGTTTTGTCGGCAGCTGCACTTGCTTTTGCCGCCCCCACCAAGTACGAAGCAGAAGAACAGGCGGGCGTTACCGCCGATAACATTACCACAGACGATGAAGGCGCCAAGTACGTCAAGCCCGCCGATGCGGCCGGCATGACGTTTACCGTCAAGGTCGAAGAGACCGCCGTTTACGACATTACCGCCAGAGTGCGCATCAAGATTTACGACTGGATTACCTCGAAAATCGTGGTCAACGGCGTCGATGTGGGTTCCATGCTCACGACCCCGCGCAATGTGGATTCAAGCTACGTCATCGCGGCGTCTGCCAAAATGAAGGTCGGCGAAAACCAGATTACTGTTGGCAACCAGTCGATTGGCGTGGACTACATTACCGTCGAACGCCACCCGGATCCGGAATACAAAATCAGCGCCAACCCAGTCACGCCGAACGCAAGCGAAAGCGCCAAGAAACTCTACGGATTCCTGCGCGACAATTTTGGCAAAAAGACCATCAGCGGCATGATGATTAGCGACCAGAATTTCAACTACAATTACGGCGACATGAAGATTATTCCGCCCGGCGGCTGCACGCCCGCAGATTCTTGCAAGTACACCGACGAAGAAGTTTCTTGGAAGGGCCAAACCGACATCGCCGAATTCTACAAGCGTAGCGGTCACTACCCCGCCATCGGCGGCTTCGACATGCTCTTTGCCGCAGGCGGCCACCACGAAGAAGGCTGGTTCCGCGGCTACACCGAAAACAACCTCTTGATGACCGAAGACCTGTGGAACATGGGCGGCATCCCGACTTATACTTGGCACTGGAAAGTCGGCGAAGACACCGTATTCTACACCAAGGATACCTACCCCAACAACGGATTCAACGCCAGCGGTTGCACCGAAGGCGTCAAGGGCACCAGCGAAAGCAACACCTGCTTTAACTACACTAAGGCATTCAAAGGCGACCAAGTGCCAAGACATCGACGAAACCTCGCAAGAATACAAGGACATCGTCGCCGATGTGGACATTGTTTCGGGCTACTTCAAGCAACTGCAAGACAAGGGTATCGCCGTCGTGTGGCGTCCGCTTCACGAAGCAAGCGGTGGCTGGTTCTGGTGGGGCACCGCTAGCGCCGAATGCTATGTGCAGCTGTACCGCTTGGTATTCAAGCGCATGGTCGAAACCAACAAGCTCAACAACTTGATTTGGGTCTGGAACATCAATACCGACCCGAAATTCGGTTACGACTACAGCGCCCTGAATGCAGCTTGGTACCCTGGCGATGAATACGTGGACATTGTCGCTGTTGACATTTACGACCCGCTGAACGACCACAATTCTGCAGCCAATTACTACAACAAGATTGTGAGCGACGTGGGCACAAGCAAGATGATTGCCTTGAGCGAAAACGGCGCCATCCCGGACATCGACAGCATTGCCGAAGATAAAGCCTATTGGAGTTACTGGATGACCTGGAGCCAGACCTGGAGCGGAAACTTCTTGGAAAAGACCCCGACAGACATGTGGAAAAAGAACCTGGACGACGAACGCATTATCGCCCTCGACGATATGCCCGGTTGGGACAAATACATCGCCGAAGTTACCACAAGTGCTTTCAACCGAATTCCCAACAAATTAAACATCACGCTGCAAGGCAACAACCTGAACATCACCATTCCGCAGGCAGGCCACACAAGCATCGCACTCTTTGACATGCTCGGACACAAAGTAGCAAGCCTCGCCAAGGGCAACCTGCCCGCAGGCACCCTGCAATTCAGCCTCGATGGCATCGCCAGCGGCAACTACATCGTACGCGCCAAGAACGGCACCGCAGGCTATGCGCAGAGAATCAGGGTGAAGTAAACTAAGCCAAAAAATTTTCCAATTTTTCATGAACAAGGACTCGCTCAAGCGAGTCCTTCTGTTTACTCTCTACTGCCTACCGCCTACTATTTTTTATATTTGTTAACATGGAAAAGAAGCACCCCCTTTATTTTACGATCCACGGTCACTTTTACCAGCCGCCTCGTGAAAATCCTTGGACGGGCGTTATCGAGAATCAGCCGAGCGCACGCCCCTTTCACGACTGGAATGACCGTATTGCGAGTGAATGTTATAGTCCGAATTCCGCTAGCCGTATTTTGAGCCCGAACGGACGTATTGTCGATATTGTCAACAACTACGATTTTATGAGCTTTAACATGGGTCCGACTCTCATGGGTTGGATTCGTACGAATGCGCCTGCGACCTACAAGCGCATTCAAGAAGCCGACAAGCGAAGCGCCGAACGACTGAACGGTCACGGTAACGCCATTGCGCAGGTGTATAACCACATCATTATGCCGCTCGCAAGCGCCGAAGACAAAAAGACGCAGATCCGCTGGGGCATTGAAGATTTCAAGTTCCACTTTGGTCGCATGCCCGAAGCCATGTGGCTCGCCGAAACCGCAATCAACTTCGAGACGGTGGTGGAACTCATCAAGGCCGGCATCAAGTACACAATCCTTTCGCCCACGCAAGCAGACAAGTTCCGCAAGCTGGGCGATACCGAATGGACTGGCTGCAGCAACACCGATATCGACACGACTCGCCCGTACCGCATTTACCCGCGTAACAAAGACGGCGTGCTCGTTTGCGACGGCTATTTGGATGTATTCTTCTACAACCCGTGGCTTTCTTCGGCTGTTGGCTTTGAACACTTGCTGCGTAACGCAGGCACCTTCGGCAGCCGCATCAGGGATGCCTGGGACGAAAAGCGCAACGACCCGCAGCTGGTAAGCATCGGTACCGATGGCGAAAGCTACGGCCACCACGAACCTTTTGGCGACATGTGCGCCGCCTGGCTCTATAACCACTACGCTCCCGACCACAACATGGTGCCGGTAAACTACGGCTGGTTCCTCGAAGAATTCCCGCCACAGCACGAAGTGTTGCTCAAGAATTTCTACAGCGAAGGTTGCGCCTGGAGCTGCGCCCACGGCGTTGGCCGCTGGTACCGCGATTGCGGATGCTCGACCGGCGGCGGCCCGGGCTGGAACCAGAAATGGCGCGGTCCCCTGCGCGACGCATTCAACCATCTGAAAAAACTCGCCGACGACATTTTCTACCGCGAATTCGAAAAGATTTCGGATGTGAACCCGTGGGATGCCCGCAACAACTTTGTGGAAGTCCTGGTCGCTCCCGAAGACGAATCCCGCATCAAGGATTTCCTTGCCAAGACCGTCAAAAACCCGAACGACCCGGATATGTGCGCAAAGGCTATTCGCCTGCTTGAAATCCAGAAGTTCTGCCTGTTCAGCTTTACAAGCTGCGGCTGGTTCTTCAACGATATCGAAGGCCTGGAACCGGTGCAGAACATGCGTTACGCACTGCGCGCCATGGAACTCTTGGAACCGTTCCTGCCGTATGGTCACCACATCAAGAACGAAGTGATTAGCATTCTTGCTCGCGCCACGAGTAACGAACACAAGTGGAACGGCGCCGAAGTGTTTACGAACTACGCCGAAGAAAAGGTCCCGGTGGTTGTGAAGGAAATGGCCGAACAGGCCGCCATGTTCCACCTGAACCTAGAAGACGATTCGGAAAAGAACAAAAAGATTGTCGCCACGAAGATTGCTTCTCGCAGGCGCCAGACTCTTGTACGTACCGAGTATTACGACAAGTACATCAACGAGCGCCGTATTTCGACCGTACTCGCCATTACCGATACACTCGGCCGCATTAACCTGGTCGTTGCCGATGGCGAAAACGAACAGAACGGTCTCAAGTTCGTGGAAAACCCGAACATGAGCACGCAGGAGCTGCAAGCCACCTACCCCACCGCCTACGTGGTGCGTATGCGCAACCTCATGAGCGACTCGATCAAGCGCATCAACCAGATTTCGACCAAGAAGTACTTGAACGAAATTACGGAATCGTTCTCGAGTTTCGCCCTTTCGCACGGTCTCTCGATCGACAGTCTGGCCGACCCCGACCATACCCTGCCGGACACCATGCGCAAAATCCTTTCGCTCGAAATCAACTCCAAGATTCACCATCTGGCGCTCGCCTACATGGAAAACGACGACCAGAAGGTCTTCGACGAAATCAAGGACCTGATCGAAGAAGCAAAGGCTTTGCACACCCACTTCTCGTTCGGCGGTACGGGCCGCATGTTCCATGCCAAGCTCGTGAAGCTGATTGATTCCGTGTTCGAAAAATTCGACCCAGCTGCCGTCAAGCACATTACAGGCCTCATTACAGTGGCCGACTGGCTTGGCCTTGGCATCGACAAGACGAGCCTCGAAAACAAGGTATTCCCTGCATACCAGGAATATGTGAAGTACCCGACCAGCAAGATTGCGGGCCTCAAGCCCATGTTCAGCTGGCTGAACTTCGAGGTATAGCATGTACAGGATGTCCGAAAAACCGCTGATTAGCGCCAACGAGATTCGCGAACGAGTAACTACACTTGCCCGCGAAATCGTCGCCGTCTACGATTACGACATCCTGATTTCGGCTCTCACTGGTGCCTACATGTTTACCGCCGACTTGACTCGAGAACTCGCCAAGGCAGAAGGCGCCAAAGCGCCCCAGAAAAAGATAGCCTTCATCAAGGCTTCTAGCTACGGCGATTCCACGGAATCTAGCGGCAAGCTCCAGGTGCGCGGACTTGAAAAAATCGACATCAAGGACAAGAAAATCCTGATGGTCGATGACATCGCCGACACGGGAACCACCCTGCTCGGGCTCTGCGAAATGCTCCGGGATGCCGGCTCCCAAGAGGTTCGCACCTGCGTTTTACTGAACAAACAGGAGCGTCGCGAAGTAGACATCACGGCAGATTTTGTAGGTTTTGAAATAGCAAACGAATTCGTGGTAGGTTACGGGCTCGATTACGCAAACGATTACCGATTCCTACCGGACATCTGGACACTACAGGAGACCAACTAAATGGCAAACAACGATTTAGATGACGTCCGACTCCATGCCACCCAAGCCTTCGAAGCTGTAGAACGCAGCTACAACAAGATTGGTCGCGGCAAGCGGTTCTTGATCAACCTTAGCGTATGCCTGCTATTCTTTATCGCGGGATTCATTACATGTAGTGTCTTCACGAGCATTCCAAACGAAGGCATTATCGAACGCGTGGCGGCCCAGCCCGACATGCCGAACAAGTGCAAGTTCCGCTATGACCGAGCCATGGAATATGCCATTATGCACGAATGTGTCTTTGGCAAAGGCACTCCCAGCAGCGGGAAATCGTTGATTCAGCGAATCAACTATTGCACCTGCGCCCTCGAAAGCGTGCAGAAGAAAAAGCCCTACCAGAAAATGTTTGAAAATAACCTCGTCGACTTCACCTTCAAAATTCGCGAAGAAAATCTGTGCCGTGAAAACAAGGTAATCCCCACTTTGGATGACGAAGACGACGCGAAAGACAAGGCCAAGAAATGAACATCGAAGAAATAGAACAAGCGATCCGAAAAGAAGCCGAGAAGTTGGTTCACGATGAACCGCTTTCGGTACTCATGCTCACTGAGCAGGTCCTGAATTGTAAGGACTTTGCCGCGATGCTTTCGGTCACGCTGTCATGTCAGCTCGCAGGCGAAGTCATGGACCGCGCCGAGCTCGAAAAGATGTTCGACATTCTTTATTTGAGATACCCCGAACTTTTAATTTGCGCATGTAAAGACTTGCATGCAACCGTCCTTCGCGACCCCGCTTGCACCAGCTACTTGGAACCACTCCTGTTCTTCAAGGGATTCCAGGGATTGCAGGCCTATCGTGCCGCGCACGCCTTGTGGCTTGAAGGCCGTTCATTCCCGGCCAAGATGATCCAGAGCATTGTGAGCCGCAAGTTCGGCATGGACTTTCACCCAGCAGCCAAAATCGGTCATGGTCTCTTGATTGACCACGCCACCAACATTGTGATTGGCGAAACCGCCGTGGTCGGCAACAACGTGAGTTTCTTGCACGGCGTGACCCTCGGCGGTACCGGTAAGGAAACCGGCGACCGTCACCCGAAAATCGGTAACGGCGTGATGCTCGGTGCGCATGCTCAGTTGCTCGGCAACATTCACATTGGCGATGGAGCCAAGATTGGTGCTGGCGCTGTGGTAGTGACAGACGTTCCGCCGCATACGACTTACGCTGGCGTCCCCGCCGTCGAAGTCGGCCACCCGGACGATGAAATGCCCAGCTTCAACATGCAGCAAGACTTCACGCGCGACTGTGAATAAATAGACAAAAGAACGGCGCAAGCGCCTACAGACGAAAGACGAGAGATTTTCTAAGTGAAAAAAGCTGATAAGATAAAATTCATCAGCGAGACGCTCGACGAGTTACTTCCCGACCCGCCGATTCCACTGGATTACTCTGACCCTTACACGCTCCTGGTCGCGGTCGTGTTGAGTGCGCAATGCACCGACCTCCGTGTAAACCAGGTGACCAAGGAACTTTACAAGAAAGCCAAAACGCCCAAAGACATGGTGAAACTCGGTGTCGATAAAATCACCGAAATCATCAAGCCCTGCGGCCTTTCGACCACCAAGGGCAAGAACATTTTCAATCTGTCCAAGATTCTTGTCGAAAAGTACAACAGCGTAGTTCCGCAAACTTTCGAAGAACTTGAAGCACTCCCCGGTGTAGGCCACAAAACCGCCAGCGTCATGATGATTCATGCGTTCAAGATTCCCGCCTTCCCGGTGGACACGCACATTCACCGTCTTGCCAAGCGTTGGGGACTTTCCGACGGTTCTTCAGTCGAGCAAACCGAAAAAGACCTCAAAAAAATCTTCCCCGAAAACGAATGGGAAAAACGCCACCTGCAAATCATTCTATTCGGACGCACCTACTGCAAGGCACTTGGCCACAAGCCCGAGAACTGCCCCATCTGCAGCAAAATCTAGTCGTTAAAATCTAGTCGCTATTCCGCTGGTAAAACCAGTAGTAGAATAAACTCCAGGCTCCCCACAGCACGCAAAGCCACATTCCTACGTAGCCCGCGGTATAAACGGCGTTTGCAATTGTATCATACTTGAGTAACAGTCCCATTTCAGACAGAATAAAATTCCAGTCATGAAAACCATACGGAGCCTCGGCACCGGTGCCACCGCTAATCAACATCAACTTCATGGGCAGGGCATCGTCAATGTACACGGCCACGTCAATAAAGTTTTCAAACGCCCACCAAAGCGCCACCGACGCGCCAAGAATATCGCGGGGTTTAATCCAAAGCGCAAAGCAGAATACGAGCGGCATGATAATTTGGAACAGCGAGCCACCCAGTGAATGCAACACACGATTTCCGAAAATCGAAAACACCAAGTGCCCCGTTTCATGCACCGGCAAATTCAAGCAATGCAAATACTGCGCAATCCAAGCATCGTACCCTTCGCGCATCAACTGTATGGTAAAGAAAATCATCGCAATCACAAGCAACAGACGGAACGGAACAAAACGCGCACCACCGAGAGTTTTGGGGTACAGCAAGAACTGAACGACCACAGGCCACGTTCCGGGATCGTCCAAACAAAAAGACGACGGCGTTTCATGCTTCACCGTCACCAGATTTAAACGTACCTGGTCTGTCGCTTTCTGTTTCTCGTTTTCCATCACTCTAAATATACCCAAATACTTACAATTCGGAACAATAAACCCCTAAAATAGAACCATTCTTAAGCAGGCCACTTTTTCCGATTTCTTTTTTACAATTCTAGGGTAAACAGAACCACAAAATAAAGCTATCTTCAACCAAAATTTGGAGTTGTGTTATGATGAAAAAACTTTCTACTGCAGCCCTCACTGCAGCCACAATCGCTTCCGCAGCCACTATTACCGTCGACCCGACTGCAACCAAGCAAGAAATCGTCGGTTTCGGTGGTGGCTCTGTTTATTACCAGAGCTGGATTACAGCTCTTGCCGACAAAAATAAGGAAGCGCTTTTTGATACAGCCTTCACAGGTTTGAACCTTTCTCTTTTGCGCGTGGGCAACTGGCTTCAAGCAGACACCGCCAAGGTAAGCCAAGATGACATCGCTATCGTGCAGGCAGCAAAGAAGCGTCTCGGCAACCATGTCAAGATTGAAATGTCTAGCTGGTCTGCTCCGGGCAGCCTCAAGCCGAGCGGCAGCGTGAACGGTAGCGCAGGCTCTAGCAAGTCTGACAACTCTCTGAAAAAGGTCAGCGGCGACGCCTACGGTTCTTACGCATACACAGACTTCGCCAATTGGTGGAAAAAGAGTATCGAAACTTACAAAGCAGCCGGCATTACGCCCGACTACATCAGCATTCAGAACGAGCCGGACATGAACGCCGACTACGAAGAAACCCTCTTCGAGCCCACCGAAACAAGCGAAATGGCTGGCTACAAGGAAGCCTTGAACGCTGTTTATGACGCCGTGAAGGGCACCACCAAGATTCTCGGACCGGAACCGCTCGGCATCGGTTACAGCAACTTTGAAAAGTACGCCAAGGAACTGGACGACAGCAAGCTGGACGGCTACGCCTACCACCTGTATCACGCAGGCGATGGCAACGACAACTCCGGCAACAACTACCTCGCTCCCGAAAACTTCCGCAAGTCCATGAAGGCAATCGGTTCTACTTACGGCGGCAAGGGCAAGCCGATTATCATGACCGAATTCTGCAACATGCTCGACAAGACCCGCGAAGAAGACATGGTGGGCCTCGCCCACATTATGCAGGTCGGCTTTACCGATGGCCAGCTCGGCGGCTACATTGCTTGGGAACTCTTCTGGGGAAACGGCACTGGTCAGCTTATCGGCGTTTGCACCGAAGGCTGGGGCAGCTGTAAGAAAGACGAAATCGTGATTGGTCCTGAATACCACGCCATGCGTCACTATTCCAAGTTCGTGAATCCGGGCTGGAAGGCCATCTCCGCGACCACCGCCGAGAGCGCCCTCAAGACAGTTGCATTCACAAGTGCATCCGGCGACTCCGTTTCCGTGGTTGTCATCAACACCGGCAAGACCGCCATTCAGCTTGACGCTCCGGCAATCAGCGGCATGAATGTCGCAACCGCCGTGCAGTCCAAGGAAAACGGTTTCAAGAGCAAGAACATCACCATTGCAAGCTGCTACATGCTCCCCGCACGCTCGGTAACGACGCTCGTGTTCACCAAGACCGCAGCCGCCTCGACCGTCGCCACCTGCCAAGACGAGACCACCGATCCGAACTACACTGAACCGGTCATTACCCCGTCTGCAGATGTCGTGATCCTCGACTACTCCAAGACCTCCGACGTTTCCACCTGGCAGGCCATGAGCGACGACCTCGGCGCCGTCACCTACGAAGCCGGCGAACTCGACGGCATTACAGGTTATGTCAGCGTACCGCTCGCCGGTTGCGAACAGTCTGAATGCGGCTACAAGAGCCAGCTCGTGAACATCAGCGAAGAAGGCGCCGCCGCACTGGCAAGCTGCTCCGAACTGGTGATTACCATGCGCAGCCAGGGCACTTCCAATGCCTACGTGAACGTGGGTGCCGCAAACGGTGGCAGCTGGGTTGACTACCAGTATGGCCGTACCGCTGCCGCAAACAGCTGGAGCGAAACCACAGTGGATCTTGAAAAAGAAGGCGACAACGGCTCTACCGCACTGCACTTCAACAGCGACGCCACCGGAATCTACATCGCAAAGATTGTGGCTACGGGCTGCACCTCGACCGGTATCACGAAGGCTCCGAAGTTCGCCGTCAACGACCGCTTCGCCCCGGCGAAAGTCTTCGACCTGAACGGCAACCTCGTGTGGAGCGGCATCAAGGGCCAGGCTCTGAATGCCGACGGTACGCTCCGCCTCGACCTCCGTCAGGGCATGTACCTCGTGAAGACCAAGTCCTCGACCATCAAGGCCATCAAGAAATAATGAGTAATATTTAATGTGGGATGTTTAATCATTCATCCCACATTTCTCATTTCACAAAAAAAAGCGGGCTAAAGCCCGCCTTTTTTTGTTGCTTCCGCAACTGATTACTCTTCTTCGAGAGCTTCCTTGTATTCGTCGACCGTTGCGATGTATTCGTCAATCATGTCGTCCTTAGAATCAAGGTAAGAAAGGATCTGTTCCAGATGCTCCTTCTTGAACACAGCCTTGAGCTGACGGCTAGCGTGTCCGCGATAGCCCCATTCCTTGAGGATTTCGTCGGTCACCACGAAGGCGTCGTTCATAGAGACAAAGCGCATGGGGCCATAGACAGCCCAGTTGTGTTCCATCTGCATGCATTCCGGTTCCTGGAGTTCCGGATTAGCCATGTAGCGCTGGATGTGGCGGGTACGCACGTCCTTAATCTTGTCGATGCGCATGTAACCCATAATCAAGTACTTGTTGCGGAGTTCGGAATCGCTCAGGCCTTCGTAACGGGTGCCGAACAGAATGTAGCGGCTCTTTGCCTTGAGGATTGCGTTGATCGCCTTCACGTTATAGCAGCTCATCAGACCATAGGTGCTAGTTTCGTAGTTGGGTTCATAGAGGAAACCCTTACCGTTTTCGTTCAGCTGGTCGCGGACCGGCATTTCGGACTGGTGGCTGGTTTCGACGTAGAGCAAGCTACCGGCAGCGTTGCCGCGGTAATCCTGCCAACCTTCGAGATTGATCTGTGTTTTAGGCATTTGTCATCCACTCTAGTTAGGTTAAACTTTGGGAACCCCGAATTTTTGGTCCGGGGTCCCCTTTTTATATAAATCTTACAATCGGACTACTTATGGCAGTCCGTTGCTTATTTTCAATATGCAAGATACAAATTTATAAGCTAAAAGGTAACTGACTCTGCCGAAAAACCGGTCATTCCAAAGAGCGATGCCCCTTTTTCGAAGAATTTCGCGGTATCGGTGGTCAAAAACCTAGTTTTTCCATTTTTTGTAAGGCGGGCATCCATCTCCGGATGGCGTTTCAGGTAGTCCACGGTCTTTTCGGACACGATATCCCCCTGGAACACGAGCTTCACATGAGGCGGCAGGGCGGCTCGGATTGCCCCCTCCAGGAGCGGATAATGAGTGCAGGCGAGCAAGACTGTGTCGATATCCGGGTCTTGGGCGAGCAGGGCGTCCACATCCTTCTTGACAAAGAATCGGGCTCCTTCAGATTCCCTTTCGCCATATTCGACCAGAGGCACCCACATGGGGCAAGCATGTTGCGTCACCTTGAGCTCGGGGTAAAAATGGTTGATTTCAATCAGGTAACTGCCCGAAGATACCGTTCCCGCCGTCCCGAAAATGCCAATATGGCCCGACTTGCTGAACTTGCCAATTTCTTCGGCAGTGGGTCGCACAATGCCAAGCACTCGCTTGTCCGGAAATTCATACGGCAGAACATCTTGCTGAATGCTACGGAGCGCCTTGGCCGACGCCGTATTGCAAGCAAGAATCACCAGAGGGCAGCCGCGACTGAAAAGTTCACGAACCGCCTGCAATGTATAGCGGAAAATCGTTTCGAACGTGCGCGAGCCATAAGGAGCGCGAGCGTTGTCGCCCAAATAAAGGTAATCGTACTGCGGGAGCGCCTTCTGCAGGTTTCTAAGAATGGTCAGGCCACCAAAGCCCGAATCGAACACTCCTATCACAGGGCATCCTCCATCATCTTGTGGACCATGGGGAGCATGTGAATCTTGGGATCAAACTTTTCGTTTTCTTTGCGGCACTCCAGAACATCGATTGGTGCAAGCACCTTCACATTCACCTTGCAACGCTTGGTATCCTTACGGCGTTCCCAGACCGGGCCCGAACCCTTGATAACAAGCGGGAGCATGATGGCATCGTTTTCGCAAGCAAAGCGGAACACGCCACTCTTGAAAGTTCCAAGCGCACCAGTCTTGCTGCGAGTGCCTTCGGGGAAAATAAATATGCGCGCCGAGTTTCCTCTTTCAGAGACTGCCTGACGCACCGCCTTGGCGGCGCCGCCCTTTTCGCGGTTCACCAAAACGCAACCAATTTTGTGCATCCAGAAATTCAAGAAAGGAATTCGACCAAGTGATTTCTTTGCAACAAAGCCCACGGTCTTCTGGATAGCCAAAAATACTATCGGAATGTCAACAAATGAATTGTGATTCCCGACAACAAACACCGGGCGACTCCAATCGACTTTTCCGAGCTGGGCCTGATCTTCAATCGTCAAGTCTATGCGTATAACCTTCATGCAGTATCTTGAAAAATCTTGAATTTTGTGATCGAGCCACGCATCAAAATTTTTCCCATAGCGCAGTTTCAAATACGGAAGTGCAATGATATACATCAGCATGTATCCAAGCACCGCCACCACGACATAGATTTTAAACAAGATTACAGGCATATTCCATTCCGTACTTCGATTTCTTTCGTGAGGCAAAAATCTCGAACGCCTAAACCTTCGCAATTTGCCTTTCCAGAATCTACGCTTGCAATATAACAAAAATAGGCATGCTTCGGCCCGGGTTACCCCGACGTAATAAAGCCTTCGTTCCTCATCTAACTGCCGTTTTCGTGCCTTGCGGTCCCCCGTACATTCTCCAGGCGTGAGTTTTTCGCATAAGCCTGCGTAATACACCACCGCATACTGGAGTCCTTTGGAGGCATGCACCGTCTCTATATGCACGCCGTCTTCAACTGTCACCTCGGACGTGGCAGCACCATTCTCCATCTCGCCCGCATCTGTCACCACGTCGCCTGCAATCGGAATATTGTAGTCGCGAAGAGCCTGCTCGTAATAAAGGCGTTGCCGGTTATAGCGAACCAGAATTGCAAAATTTTTCCAAGCAAGGTCATAATCTTCGCGAAGTTCCTTGATTGATACGACTATTTTCTGGATTTCTTCAACAGGATTGTCAGACACCCAGATTTCGGGCTTGCGATTTTCCTTATAGAGCGGGTTCCCGCCAGAACCATTCAAGTTGCCCGCACGCAGCATCTTGCGCAAGTGAATCGGCTTATTCTTGAAAATTTCATTTGCCAAATAGAGAACATTCGGTACCGAGCGGTAATTCCACTCCAAGCGAATTTGCGTTGATTCCTTGAAGTCTTCACAAAAGCGCTCGATGTTTCCGATGTCGGCACCACGGAATCCGTAAATGGCTTGGTCATCATCGCCTACGACAAACAATTGCTTTCTATCGCCCAGCAAGCCTTTCACCAAACGATACTGCGAGGGGTTTATATCTTGGTATTCGTCCACCAGAATTTCTTTCCATTGTTCGCGAAAGTAATCCCGCGCAATCTCGTTAGTTTCGAGCAATTGAATCGCCGAATAGATAAGGTCTTCGAAAACGACTTGGCCCGATTCTAGAACGACTTCACGGAGCGGTTGCAATTTCGCCGACACCGCCGCGCCGTAGCAGTCCGAAAATAAGTTCTCCCGCGACACATTGACTTTCAACTTGAGCTTCGAAAGCGCCTGTGAAAATTCTCGTTCCGACGATTCCGTCGGCACAGGCATTTTCTTGAAGCCCAAAAGTTCATAAGCTGGGCACTCACCGCCAGCACCATTCGGCACATCACACTTCAGCATGTACAGCGCAAGCGAATGAAACGTACACAACCGCACACCTGCATTCGGGAAAAGCTTTTGCACGCGCTCCCGCATTTCGGCGGCGGCCTTTGCGGTGAATGTTAGCGCCAAGATTTTTTCAGGTTCTACACCGCAAAGAATCCTATACTGGATTCGCTTGGTCAAGACAGAAGTCTTGCCCGAGCCGGCCCCCGCCAAAATCAAAAGTTGCGCACCTTGTTCATGGTCGTGCAGCACCGCTGCACGCTGGTCAGAATTCAACCCTTTCAGGATTTCTTCGGCGTCCATAACGCCTCTTATGGAATGGGGCGAAGTACATGTAAATCGCCACCGCTATCTAAAAACCGTCGCACGCCCCAACGTTTCAGTCCAAGGCCTGCGCCGTCGAATTATTTCGGTTCGCCCATAGTCTTAACAGGCGTATTTGTCGCAGGCGTTCCGCCAAGCAAAAATACGAATGCGCCAAACAGGCTCAGCACTAGGCTCACAAAGTAAGCAAGCAGCTGAATCACCACCGATTCAAGCCCAGGCACTCCGGCACGTGCAAAAAGCGACTGCGCCAAAAGTTCACGCGGGCCAAAACCGCCAATCGAAATCGGGAGAGCACTCACGATTGCAACCAGCGGGATGTAGTAAAAGTACCACGAAATAGAAAGGTCAACACCGACCGCGATTCCGCAAAAATAGTGCACCAAGATTCGAAGGCCCTGAGTCACCGCCGAAAGCAAGTTAATAGACGCCAAAAGCTTTACCGAACGGAATTGCTGGAATCGTTCGAACATGTGAATCAGGCGTTCGTTAATCTTTTTCGGGAAAATCTTCGTAAGCACCTTGCACAGCAAGCGCCCGAGCCTACGGCTGCAAAGGGCGGCAAACAACGCACAGAATCCCAGGAAAATCCAAACCGAGGGCCACATGAACGAGCGCTGAGCTTCATCGTGCATAAAGAACAACAGGCCCATGGCAAGCGCAAACAGCGTAATAAAGAACAGCCCATAAAGGCGGTCAAAGAAAGTTGCCGTAAGCCCAGCGCCCACGGAATCCTGGCCACCCTGCATGCGGATGTCATAAACCTTCTTGGCATCGCCACCCACATTGCCCGGCATAAAATTATTGAAGAAAAGTCCCACGTAATAAAGCTTGAGCAAATGCCCGTAGCCAAGCTTCACGTTCTGCCTTTCAAGCAAAAGTTTCCACTGCAGGCACGCCGTAAAGTTCGAAAGGCCAAGGCACAAAAGGGCAACAATCAAAGGCCAAACGCTATGCGTACTGAACAGCGTATACAGGTCATCGACACTCCAGTCAGGCGCCATCACGATGTTACGGTATACAAAGTAGGCCGGAACTGCCGTCACGATCAACTTCAAACAAAAAATCAACGCCGATTTAAGTCGGCCATTCATTTTACTCATTTCCTCCCCCCACTTGTCGCTCTATAACGGCGTCCTGCAAAAGGTCGAGAGTCTTCTCGGCAGCAATGTCCCAGCGGAACTCGCCCGCATAGCTTTTTGCCGCCGCCGAAAGTCTCGTGCGCAAATCGTCGTCGCTATAAAGTCTGTCCATTTCGGACGCACAAGTATGAAAATCCCCCACCGGGAACAAGAGTCCCGTTTCACCGTTCCTGACGCTATCGCGAAGTCCCGGCACATCGCTTGCAATCGTCGTCGTTCCAAGTCTTGCAGCTTCTACAACAGTAAGCCCCCAACCTTCCTTGAAGCTCGTCTGCAGGAGCGCCACCGCATTTCGCAGCAAGGCACGCTTTTTTGACGGCGAAACAAATCCCAAAAGATCGACACGTTCCGTAAGCCCGCGTTCCTTGAGCCACGCCGGAATCTTTTTCAGGAGCGGACCGTCGCCTGCCACCACAAGCTTTACATCGGGGTGGTTCTCGTTCTCGGCAAATTCTTCGAACGCCTCGAGCGCCGTCCAAATTCCCTTGTAGCGGTGCACGCGCGAAAGCCACAAAAAGTACGGCGTACTCGGCACTTCTTCAGACTTCTCGACCTGCGACGGATCCACATCGTCGGATCCATTATAAATCACCGAGATGCGGTCTTCGTCAATTCCGATTTCTTCAAGTTCGTACTTGGTGCTCGGGCTCACCACCACAAACGGCTGCTTGCGGTAGAACCACGGAATAACGCGTTCAAACGCCCACACCATAAAGGCAATCGGGAACGACGCCTCATGGAAAATGGAGCTACGCCACAAATGGTGCATCTGCACCACCACGGGCTTCTTGGTCAAAAACGGCGTAAACAGCGGAAGCTTGTTCAGGTCCTCGACCACCACATCAAAATTGAATTCACGGTCCAGCTTGCGAATATTCATCGCTGTCGTCAGCTGGAACAGTAAATCGCCACCCTTGCGAATCACCTCGATACCATCGACCGTCTCGCGGGCCTTGCAACCAGCGAACGCCGTCGTAAAGAGCACAACCTTGTGCCCCGCTTCTACAATCTGCGAAAAAATACGGTGAAGGTGCTTTTCGGCGCCCCCTGCAGCAGGGTGCATCCGGTCGCGGTAATTAACTACAAGGATGTTCATCGGCTAGGGCTTCTTGCCCAAGACTCCAATGCACAACTGCGTGTAGTGCATAAGCGAATTGTTTTCGAGAGAATCAAGAATCTTGTCCTTGACCTTCTGGTAAGCAGAACCCTGCAGCGGATACTTCGGTGCGGTAGAACAGGTTCGGGCGCATCCAATCGCCATAATCGTAAACGCATTCAAAGCCCGCATCGGTCATGAGTTTCTTGAGCTGCGGCATGGTGAACTGCTTTTCCCAACCAGCAAACCACTTGTCCATCGCAATCAGGATATGCTTGATAACGGTGTACGGGTGAACGGTCTGCGGCACGTCGCACAGGCAATGGCCACCATGCTTTAGAATGCGGTAGTTTTCCTTGATCAGCGGGAGCGAATCCTTAAAATGTTCAGCCAGCCCCTGATGGAACACCAAGTCAAAAGTGCAATCCGGGAATGGAGCCTTGAACGCATCGCCACGCACAAGCTTCAGGTTATCGTAAAGGTTATCCTTCGCACGAATGGCGTCCACAATTTTCAAGCTGTTTTCAGCGTAATCGAGCACGTAGACGTCGGCACCCAAGCGGGCCAGTTCGGCACTATCGCGACCGGTACCGGCACCCACTTCCAAAACCTTGAGGCCTTCGAGCTTAAAATTCTTCTTAATCGTATTCAACACAGACGGGGACGAAGGATAAACCTTGTCCATATCGTTCTTCTGTTGCCAAAATCTGTTCCAGACAGACTGATCAGGTTCTTTTATAGACATAGCGTGTAAAATATACTAATTCGGAATTCAAAATTTGGAATTCAATTTTTGCCGTGTGGCAACATTACATTTTTTTTGTTAGAAATAGAGCCGAACGGTCTGTAAAGGGGTAGGTATCCCCCTGGTGCAAGCCATGGCAATCGCCAAACTATGGCCGCCGCGATGTTTTTACCCGCTCACTACCACGGAAAAACCCGTGAATCGTTCGCTTGCTAAAAACATTCGCTCTGGCCATCAGCAATTTCAAGCGCCATGTCTTTTACCACCCCCTCGCCTAAGGGCTTTGCCCTTAAAAACCCAATGAAATTCCGACAATCCAAACGGGCTATGTCCGCGGGCTTTTCCGACCAGGCGCAGGCGCCGCGCCGACTACGAGATTTGTAACGAACGAGCCCCGGTCCCCTGAACGTATTCAGGGCCCGGCTAGCGAGTGAGTGCAAATCCCGTAAGGAGGCGCCCGTCCCAACGCCATACCGATTTGTCATGAAATTACGACATTAGTTGAAATTTAAAGACAATTTTTCTATTTTTAGAGACAAAATTCATAATTGTATGACAATTTTTGTTAAATCTGATACAGTTTGCAAATTTTTTACACTTTTGGCACGCATCTTGCTTAAAAAAATACGATATTAAGGATGTAAGGTTATAAAATGCATATTGATTCTACTGATACTACTCTAAAACGTTACCTCGAAGATATTAGACGCACAGCTCCCCTCTCTCGTGAAGAAGAGCAGATTCTGTTCCAGAAAGCTAAAGAAGGCGACAAAATCGCCCGTAAGAAGCTTATTTCTGCAAACATGCGTTTCGTTTTGAAAGTTGCAATTCAATACCGTGGTTGCCCGATTCCGCTGCCGGACTTGGTGAGCGAAGGCGCTATGGGTCTTGTACGTGCTATCGAATCCTTTGAACATACTCGTGGTCTTAAGTTCATTAGTTACGGCGTGTGGTGGATTAAGGCTTACATTACCCGTGCCATTAACGAACAAGGTAACTTGATTCGCTTGCCGGCTAACCAGCACTTGCGCGTGCGTAAGGCTTTGCACGAACAGAGCCGCGGTAAGGAAATCAACGAAGAAATTCGCGAACTTATCCAGATCGGTCAGCGCGGTGTTTCGTTCGACAGCCCGCTCAAGGCAGACTCTAAGGCAACCTATGCCGAAGTGCTCCCCGATGGCACCGCAACGAACCCGGAAAACGAATCTGAAATCCAGAGCGTCGAAGCTTTGGCTCGTGACCTCATGGAACAGCTTCCGGAACGCGAAGCTAAGGTGATTACCGGTATCTTCGGTATCAACCAAGAAGCTCCGCAGACTCTTCGCGAAGTGGGCGAATCCATGAACATCTCTCACGAACGTGTCCGTCAGTTGCGCGACCAGGCTCTCCGCCGTATCCGCAAGTACAACAGCAAGGAATTCCTGCAGGACAAGAAAGACGCATTCCTCGCAGCGATTAATAAGTAGCGAGCCGAGCGTCGCGCGCAAACCAAAGACTTGCGCATGACCGAGGCGAAGCACTTATGGATGCAAAGCATCAATAAGTAATGGCTGCCTATGACGCATGGGGCTCCGCCCCCTGGCCCCCTTTCCCACAAGCTGACTAAAATCAACAAGTAGGGGTCACTTCGTTTCGTCATGCAAACAACCAACAATTAAAAAGCCCGGTTGAAAACCGGGCTTCTTTTTATATCAAACTTTTCGGAAAGCACGCACAGACTCAAAACTCTTTCGTCTCTCGTCTGTAGCGAGCTCGCGAGCGTTCTTTCGCCTACTTCTTATGTTTCTTGCGGCGGACGCCCCACTTGTCCTTGATTTCTTCGACAATCTTCTTGTCTTCGTAGCGGACAACCATCTTGAACTGCACGGTGTACACGCCCGTTCCAACGAAGCGCCCCTTGTGATCCTTGAAGTTCCAGTTCACAAAGACCTTCTTGTCGGTTTCAAGGCAGTTACCGCCGAACTTCGGGCTTTCGCAAGGCACCGTGATAATGGTGTCGTTCACGTACTGGCCCAAGTGATCGAAGTAGTTCACGATGAACGAGATGTACACGTCTTCAGGCTTCAAGGAATCGAGCACAGACGGATCATACGTACCGTCGGCAGACACCTGGGCACGGTCCAGAAGCTGCGGCACAAAGCGTTCGCCAAGCTGCACCAACTGTCCAAGCGCGCCTTCCTTCTCCATATCTTCCTTGGTCGTAGAGCCCGGCACATAGCGCAGATTCACAGAGCTTACCGTCTGCAACGTGTAGCTCTTGCCATCAGCATCTTCCTTCGGGGTGTCGTCATTGACATCGAAGGTACCCATCTGTGTGGCTTCGACCAAGTGGTTCAAGAGACCTCCGATAATGACGGCCTGCGGATTTTCACCGGCAATATTACCGTAGTTATCCTTGATGGCATCCTTTGCGCCCTTACGGACAACAATGGAGTCACCCGGCATAATCGTTCCGTCGCTGCCGTTAAACACGAGCTTGGCAGAAAGACCATCCGAAGACCAATCGATTCTCGACGGATTCAGTTCAATCACTTCTTCACCATGGATGTAAGAGAAGTAATCAGATCCCTTAAGGTCCTTCGTAAGAATCGGTTCCGAGAACACAACTACGAGCGTATCGGCCTTCTTGCCGTAGTCAAGAGTAGCGGTCGATACCACAGGAGCCATCTTGTCGACCAGCGGAGCAGCGCCTTCGTTCACGAAGGTTTCGCCAAAGATCTTGTAGTAGGTATACACATTTGCCTGCGGCAAGTCTTCAGAGATATTCGTTACACCGCTAGCCAAGCGAGTCGTCGATATAACATCCCAAATCACACGGGTCGAATCCTTCGGGTCAAGCTTCAAGTTTTCAGGCTGAGCCTGCAACTGAATCATCATACCGCGATAGCTGTACCACGGGAACGACATATACAGAGAACCGTCAATGTCTTCAGCAGTCAGCTTCTTGTCGAACACCGTGACAATCTGATCCAAGACGCCGTCGCCATCGGTATCCCAGTATTCCACATTCTTAGCCTGCGGAAGCCTGTCGACCACGGTGACCGGCACTTCGCGGTCATATTCGTCAGAAGTAATGTACGGCAAGGTCGTGAAGGTTGCACCCGGATGCAACGACACGCTGTCCTTATTATCGCCCTTCAGCTTGAAGTTCTTTCCAACCAAGATCACGATATCCTTGGCAGGCATGTAGACCTTCTTAATCTGATCCACATCGAAGCCATAACGCTTAGCGTCCTGCTTAATCATCACCAACATTTCAGGCATGCTGACGTCTGTCGGGAACAGGTCGATATTGTACTGCAAGAACAGCGAATCGAGGCCATTCACGTTACGGATTGCGTAGGCATCCTTAATGACGTTGCTACCGACTTCGACAATAGCAGATTCGCGGACGTAAGTCGCACCCGAACCAAGTTCGTCACCGTAAGAAACAAGTGCCTTAGCATCCTTCGGGAATTCACCCGCAGGCGGGAGCACCAAGCTAGACACATCCACCAGAATGCGATCACGTGCAGCATTGAACTTCGGATCCACGCAATCAAGCGTATCCTTGCCAATCACCAACTTCACGCCATCCAGGTAGTAGTTGTTCGACAGAGTGTCTTCCAACAGGATTTCTACATAGTCCAGAGCCTTGTCGCCATCGGTATCCTTGATGTAACCCATGCGAGTATCCGGAATCGGATCGTAGAAGTTGATGTTGTCGATAATCACCATCTGGCCGCCACCATACACCTTGATCGAACCGCCCTGAACCACCTTGTCGGCGGTTACGAAGATCGTGACAGAACCATCAGGATGAACCACCAAGGCTTCATTCTTGGAGCCATCCGTCGGGTCAACCAGGCGGACATCCGTCTTCGAGACAAAGCGGAGCGAATCCGGAGAATCAAAGTATTTCTTGACCTTGTCTGCATCAAGCGTAATGGCAACAATTTCGCCCACCTTGGCAGAATCCTTGCCAGAATTATAATGCAGATCCATTTCAGTGCCTTCAGGATCATTCGTCAACTTATAGTAGTTTCCGTTGACAAAGACCACGCTCGGATCATTCGGATCCGGATCGGTCGGGCTGAGCACAACCGTCTTCGAAACGAGCGAGTCACCCTTTTCAAAGTCATCAGCAGACGGGTATTCGTCGAAGCCGGAACCCGGATCTTCTTCGTAATCTTCAGCACCGAAATACTGTCCTCTCGAAGAACTGGATTCACCTTCATCTTCGCCAGTTCCAATAGATCTGCTCGAAGAAGACTTGTCACCCTGATCTTCACCATTACCGTTTCCGCTGCTCGAAGAGCCATTGCTGTTGCTGGAGCCGTCGTTACCAGAGCTGTTGCCGTTTCCGCCACTGCTGCTGGAGCCATCGTTACCAGAGCTGTTGCCGTTTCCACCGCTAGAGCTGGAGCCGTCATTGCCACTGCTGTTGCCGTTTCCGCCGCTAGAGCTAGAGCCATCGTTACCACTGCTGTTACCGTTTCCGCCACTAGAGCTAGAACCGTTACCACCAGAGCTCAAGTTAGTACCGCTGCTAGAGCTACCGTTGTTGCCGGAGCTATTACCCGTGCCCGAGCTGCTAGACTTTGCGCTGCTAGAAGATTCGTGGTATTCGATCAGCGAAGAGCTGCTCTGCGAGTCGCTAGACAAAAGATCTTCGTCATCACCCGAATGACCGCCTTCACGAATCACACCCACGCCAGAAAGCGGAGCCAAGTCATCGAGGTAGTTGTCAATCCACTGCACGTGAATCAAAACGTTGTCGTTAATCAACTTCTTGGGGTTTGCGGCATAGTCCACAAAAATCATGTGACCCGTATTAGATGCCACAAAAAGATGGCCGTATCCATCGGTGGTACCCTGGTCCAAACGCCAACCCACGCCACCTGTTCTCGGGCCACTCAAATTCGCCTTTGATTCTTCAAAGAAATATTCACGGAGGTCAATCGTTGCAACGACTTTTGCCTTGACTTCGCCACCTTCGCGATAGGGCTGGATCTGCACAATGCGAGAACCACCGAACACGAAGATCGTCTTGGAATAAGTATCGTAGGCGCCACCATGAGCACCTTCCAACGAGTCAATCAAAACCTTAGTACCGACAGAAGCGATGACCTTGTCACCCACTTTTCCGCCATAAGTACCGCGGTTCGCATTCGTCACCGTCACCCAGGTCGTATCGGTAAACACGCCGAAATACGAATCCTTCAGGTTGTTCTTGTTTTTACGTTCCTGTTCCGTACAGGCCCTATATCCGCCGCCAGCTTCGCAGCCACCGCCGAAATAGTCAGAACGCGTAAAGAAGGCCGTACCTTCGCCGTCCCAAATCACGGTTGCCAGTTTCTTGTCTTCTTCAGAGGTGTGTTTCGGGCCCTTGGGTCTCAATTCAACCTGATAACCGGTCGTTGCAAAGTTATTGTTTTGCGGATCGGTTTTCGTCGAGAATCGATACAGATAGCCAGGAATACCGGCAGCCCAAAGGTTATCACCCTTCGGGTCCATCATCAAATGCCAGAAACCGCCCTTACGCGTTGCAGGGGTTGCCTTTGCGACACGGCATGCACCACCATTTTCCTTAGCGGTCTTGCTCACCTTGAAAATGCGTTCGCCCTGACCGGCCACCAATAGGTCGCCATCCGGGTGGTGAACAATACCATCGGCGCCTTCCATGCCGTCACCTTCTGTACAAAGAGTCTTCTTGTCAGAAGGCTTCATCAAGAGGTAACCTGCACCATTATACTGGTAGCTGATACTCTTGACGCGGTCGCTCTGCTCGTACTTGGTATAGTACAGCGTAGCCTTGGTCGCGGCATGTGGCACAATGTCGCCGATCTGCTGGATCCAAATACCTGTCGCCGGATTTTCCGGAGTAGGGTATTCGCCGTTTGCAGCGAAACTTGCCGCTGCAGACAATAAAACCATCGAAAAGTTTTTAATTGTTTTTCTCATGTTCGTACCCTCGGAAAAAAATCCTTACTTAGACTTCTTCTTTGCAGAAATGCCCCATCTAAAGATCCTTTCAACCTTAAAGTCATCCTTTGCTCCGTAAACCTTGATTCTGAATTTAGCAAGATAAACACCAGCGCCCACCCTGCGGCCATCTTTAGAGCGCATATTCCAACGGACATAGAGTTTGTCCGGATTTTCAAGACAGTTGCCGTCAAAGAACGGGTCATCGCAAGCAATGCTACCCGAAGCACCGCCCACGTAGTTACCAATATTGGTGTACACATACAATTCCCAATGGAGTCCAATATCTTCCATATTCGGCACAGCCTGGCCCTTTTCGTCTTTTCCCATAATGGTGGCATAGCCGATATCCATAAGCACGCCGAGCGAAGACTGGTCAGAAGCTTCCTTAGCTTCTTTCACGTGTTCAATCGTAAACGGCTTTACGCGGTCGCTGAGTTCGGCAGCCTTGTTCAAGTCTGCAAAGGAATTGGTTTTCATGATTACGCGCGGGTCACCTTCCACCATGACAGCCGGAGAAAGTTCAGAAACCTTGTTGCCCTTCTTGTCGGCAAGGCCGCTCGTGAAGTTGTCGAAGCGGACAGAGTCAGCCGGGTTCATACGGGTCACAAGATCTTCGCCAGCTTCCATGTACAGAACCAGTTCGCGACCGTCATCGCTCCATTCGGCAGAGCTCAGGCTGTAATGAACCCAGGCGCCATCGACATAGAAAGCAAGGCAGTCATCCGAAAGCATCACGTTCTTCTGGTCCATTGCTTCGGAGAAGGTAATCTTGAACTTGTCCGGTTCCATCATCTGGAACGATTCCGGAGTCAGGAATGTAGACGAAATGACCGGAGCCATATAGTCGTTCATGCCGTACAGCATTTCTTCCTTAGATTCCTTGCCATCAACAGAAATCTTATTGGCAATCGAGGCATAACCGTATTCGATATCGCCACCCTTCGAATAAGACTTGTCAATTCCTGTCAGCATATTCTTGACGTCGTACTTTTCAGGATCAAGCGCGAAGCCAAGCAGGGTGCCGTCTTCCGAAATGGTGAGGTCTGCAAGATTCGGATGAATGGCAACCAGTTCGCCATCGTTGTCGAGCCAGTAGAAGGTGATGTCCATCTTCTTGAGATCTTCTTCGGTAATCGGAGTTTCAAAGCCAAGCGAGGTAGAGTCCATGCGGCCATCGCCGTCGCGGTCATAGAAGCCGTTCTTGTCGTTGTCCACATAAATGCGGCCAGCGTTCTTCACCGGGACTTCCTGGTTGTTCTTGTTGGTCGGCACGCCGTCTGCAGCCGTGAGGATTCCATCGGGGCAACGGGACTCGTCGCAAATGGTTTCAATCTTGAGCATATCGCCCACAGCAACCTTGCCGGACTTAACGGTAAATGCCCACTGGTCACCCTTCTTGGAGAAAGCCGTCACATCGAGCGGATCGCCATTGAGCTTCAAGCCCTGACCGCTTGTCCAAGACGGGTCCATGTCCTTGTTGAAGCGAACAATCAAGGTATCGGTATCGCCGTTACCCTTCACGAGAGTAGCCGACTGAATAGCGGCGCCAATGCTGTCAGCCAGGGAAGCCTGTTGCCATTCGCAATGACCGCTGACAGTCGAGCAGACATAAGCCTTCACGGCACCCGTTGCAGAATCAGTCTGCAATTTCACATTCACATCGGGAAGTCCAAAGACGTTTTCTTTACGCTTGACATCACCGCCGTACTTTTTGAAGTCATCGTCACTCGGCCAGCTGTAGTAGAACGTATCCACATCAGCAGATTCAATCTGACCGCCGAACCAGGTTGCGATGCTATCGCCAATGCCGTCACCATCGGTATCGTAAATGGCAGCGTTATCGAAAGTCGGCATATCGGGGTTCGTGAACTGGTATTCACCCGGGAACGGATCTGTCAGAATGAACTTGGTGCCACCCACAGAATCCTTACCGTCATCAAAGGCGTTCATGCTGAAGTTCGAACCATCAGTCACGGCCTTGGTTGCCACCACCTTGAACTTGCCCTTGCCGTTGTCAATATTTAAGCGAATGGTGTTGTCACTTTGCTTCAGGTTTACTCCACCATCGCTCAAAAACTGGAGGTTTTCGCTTTGACCAAAAGCCTTGAAATAGAAAGTTCTCTTCAGAGTCGAATCGACACGGCCCTTTGCCGGTCCAAACGGAATAATTGCTTCGACATCGACCAGCATGGTATCGCCCACTTCGTACTGAAGTTTGGAAGCGTCCGTCACTTCTTTGCCTTCCACAATATACTTGAGGTACGGCACGTAGAAGTTGTAGACCAGGCTTATCTTCGGGTCAGTGGCTTCGACATTATCAGATGTACCGAGCCTAAAGTTCTTGAGTTCATAGCGGCTCCCCACGCGAAGCTTCACGAGGCCAGAATCCGCATCGCCCTTGACAGCCTTGTGATTCTTGACGATAGAGGAATCTTCCGAAAGTTCCAGCGTCAGCATGTCGCGGCTATACTTTTCTTCATCCGGAGCAAACACATAGAACGATGCACCCGGAATCGCATTCCTCTTGACAAGGGCAGATTCAGGGGGCACGACATAAAGAACCGCCGTACGGGTATCCCAAATTCGGAAATACTTGCAACGCACGTCGGGATTGCCATTGTAATCAATGCAATCAACATTTTCGACCGCTGCAAAAACACCCGTTGCTAGACTCAGCAACGCTAAAACGAAGAGCGAAAGAATATGCTTTTTTACAGACTGCATTATCACCTCAATACAAAACTCTGGCAACGCAAAAAAAACTTTGCATTCGCCATATTCCAAAGATATGATTTTTTTTTATAAAACGGACAATAAAAATTTACGTTGTGACCCGAATCGCAGAGATTTATCAAAACAAACTAGTCCAAGTTGGAATAAGTGTTTGCTAAATCAGTGACAATATCGTCCATAAAGACCCAACCTCGGCCACAAAGCCTTAAACCAGGCTGGATTTGTAACAAATTCGAAAGCAATTCGGTTGTTAGGAAGCCTTTCTGAATCCAACGCTCACAAACCGATTTGTCGAGTGAAATTCCGAGCTTGCGGAGCCCTTCTGGCGAGATACCCTTGGATTGCCGGAGCGAAAGCCATAAAAACTCCATAATTTCGTCTTCACGCCTCAGCCGGTCAACCGAAAGAGCCGATTCCGGGCAGCCAGAATTAACGTATTCGCGCCACCGCGGATAAATTTCGGGGGCATAATAGCGAATTCCATGCAAATAACTATGCGCCCCAGGCCCAAAACCGATATATTCGCCCCGATTCCAGTAATTCTGGTTGTGCGCGCTTTCAAAACCTGGGCGAGCAAAGTTGGAAACCTCGTAACGATTCAGCCCCTTGCGCTCCAAAATATCGACCCCGCCCATGTACATGGGCTCGTAAAGGTCTTCGTTTACGGCAAGTTCCCCGCGATCCACGCGATGTCCAAGCCGAGAACGCGGCGAAACGTTCAACCCGTAAAAACTCACGTGATTCAGCGGAAAATCCGAAAGGCGGTCGACATCGGCCAAGAAGCCCTCGACCGTTTGGCCGGGCAAATCAAACATCAAGTCGCCATTCACTTGCAAGTTCGGCATTGAGGTAAGCAAATTCAAAGCCTCGAGTCCCTTTTCAACCGAATGCGCGCGCCCGATCGTTTTTAACAAATTTGCATCAAACGTCTGAAGTCCAAGGCTGACGCGGTTCACGCCCAAATCAAGGGCCGCCTGAATCGATTCGCGGTTCGTCGATTCCGGATTGAATTCCATGGAAATTTCGCTTAATTTCGACACATCGAGCCCAGCCGAGGCCAGACAATCGAAAATCTGGCGCAAAAATTCCGCCGGCAATTCCGAGGGGGTTCCCCCACCCAAATAGAGCGTTTTTGCCGAAGCGAGCACCCCGGGATTGCCCTTCTCGAAAGTTACAATTTGCTTACACAACAAGTCCGTATATTCCGCAAAAAGTTTCGATTGCGACGGCATGACGCGAAAATCGCAATAATCGCAGACCTTTTTGCAAAACGGGATATGAATGTAAGCACAAAACATAATTTTTAAACAGATAATATTACCCGAGGGTGTTCTTTTTTACAAAATTTAGATTATTATAAATGTATATGGACAAGAAGACAGTAAACAAGTTCAAGAAAAAAATGAAGAAGCGGCTCCCGCTCCTGATTTTTTTGACATTGTCCACCACTATCTTCTTTTTGGCGTCTACCCTACTACTTGATGAATCCTACAAAGACATCATCATCATCGCCATGATTTGGGCGCTGCCGCTATTTATCCACTGAAGGTGCTATGGCTATTACCCGATTAACGCAGCGTAAATGTAAAGCGATTGCATTCTATATCTTGACTTGGGTGACCTTTACCCTGAGTGCCTCGGCCCTTTTGACTTACGGCGCTGGCAACGGGTTCGATTCAACCCGCATGCTGTATATGCTGCAGATGTCGCTCTTGACAGGCCTTTCGCACGCCATTTACGACGTGATCATTTTGCAAGACGAAATGGACAAGAGGCCCGTAGTAGCGGCACTTTTGATTCGCTCTTGGTTCTTTATCGCAAGCATTTGTGCGAACCTGACGCTGTGCATTTTGATTTGGGACATTGACCGCAGCGAAGGCCTTATAAACGAAGCCGCCCTGCAGCACGTACAGAACGTCTTTAAACAGCCCAAGACCCACATTCTGATATTCGAGCTGTTCATGCTCGGACACCTGATTACCTTTATCCGTTCGGTCCACAAGAAATTCGGAACCCGCGTCTTCATCAACACCCTGCTCGGCAAGAACCAGGATCCCAAAGAAGAAGACCTGGTATTCATGTTTATCGACATGAAGCATTCCACCGAAATCGCCGAAGAACTGGGACACGTCAAGTACAGCAACTTTATCCGTGACTACTACCGTCTGCTTTCAAACTGCTGCGAAGAAAACCACGGTGAAATTTACCAGATTGCAGGCGACGGCGTGTTCTTGACCTGGAAAACTAGCGACTGCAAAAAAATGGCTCGACCCATAGACTGCTTTTACGACTTTGCCGAATGCCTAGACCGCACTGCAGCCAAGTTCAAGAAGCGCTACGGTGTAGTGCCCGCATTCAAGGCGGCCGCCCACTGCGGTAAGGTGATTTCGACCGAAGTCGGAAACTTTGGAAGTGAAATGGCATACCACGGCGACGTGCTAAATACAACATCTAGAATCCAAACGCTTTGCTCCAAACTCGGCCAGGACTTTTTGATTTCGGAAGACCTGTACATGCGCCTGCCGCTACCGCTCCCCCACGGTTTTTTGAGCGTAAAAGCCGGATTTTTCGAATTAAGGGGCAAAAAGAACGGAATTTTGATTTTTTCTCTGCATAAGCCCTTGACATAGTGAATTTATTATTCTATAATTGGGTCACCCCGCGGGAATAGCTCAGTTGGTAGAGCACGACCTTGCCAAGGTCGGGGTCGAGGGTCCGAGTCCCTTTTCCCGCTCGAATACAAAAGAAGCCTAGCTAAAAGCTAGGCCTTTTTTGTATTCGAATGATAATGGGTCGGACCCGAGACCCCTCGGGGGAGAGGGTGCGACATAATTTGCCTCATGCACAAAGTGCGAAGAGGCAAATTATGAGCTTGAGGCAAGCGCAGCTTGCATCGAGCCCGTAGGGTTAGACCGCAACCTTGCGCAAGCAAGGAATATTGCGGGCTAACAGTCCCTTTTCCCTTAAGCGACAAATCAGCCCCTTCCACCGTATAATAAAATTCCAATTTCTTAACATTATACACAAAATTATACATTTCAGCAAAAATTCGCAGTTTTTGTATAGAAATACTATTCTTCACCGCCCTGTAGTAGAATATATTTAGAGTACTATGAAATCTGTAATTGAATACGAAGACTATCGTTTATTCATGAACGATTACTACGAATGGAAAAAGCGGACCTCCGCTTTTTCGTGGAGAGAATTTACCAAGAAAGGTGGGTTCACCTCCCCCAATTACATGAAGCTCGTTTGCGAAGGCAAGAGCGGATTGTCTAAAACGGGAATCGAACGCGCCGCCGACGCCATGGACCTCATTGGCGCCGAACGCGAGTACTTTAGGCAACTCGTCAAATTCGGACAATCCAAGAGAGACGCCGACAAGAAGGCCGCTTACTCCGAAATGAAAGAAATCGCCAGCGCCCACAAAGTCCGCGTTCTTGAAGGCGAATCTGTTTCCTTTTATGAATCGTGGAAATACCCCGTGCTACGCGAGCTAGCACCCATGATGCCGGGAGCCAAGCCGTTCGATATCGCCAAAGCGTGCGACAACGCATTTTCTGCCGAAGAAATCCGCAACGCACTTGCATTTTTAACTCGCGCAAAATTTCTGAAAAAGACGGCTAATGACACCTACGAACAAGTAGAGCGATCGCTCCAGATGTCAGTTGCCGCCATGCCAACACTCGTTCGTGAAATGCACAAGGAAATGGCGGACTTCGCCAAAGACGCCATTGAGAAATACCCTGTAGAAGAACGAAACTTCACCGGCATTACCATGGGCATCGATGATGAAGACTATGCCGAAATTTTAAAAGAACTCGAAGCGTGTCGCAAGAGAATCATCTCTATCGCAACCGCCAAGAAAGGCGGCAACCGCGTGTATCGATTGAACATGCAGCTATTTCCGCTTACAGACAAAGTTCAAAACATTAAAACATCTCAAAAAAAATAGGGGGCACAACTATGAAGAACAAACTATTTATTTCTGCAGCGACCATAATCGCACTGACAGCCTGTTCCGATTCGGACAAAGCCGCAGGCGGCTCCATCGAAGACAACAACGCCTCTTTAGATGAATGGTTCAACTACGGTTCGGATTGGAAAGAATCCGCATACACAAAAATCGATGGCGGTAAAATCGCCATGGCAGAAGGCAACAAAACCGGCTCCCGCGTAGAATGCACCGCCGACAGCGCCACGTTTGCAATGACAATCCAAATCGAAGACGGCGTATCCATCAGCACTCAGCAGGCTACAAATCTTGGAAATTCGTGCGATTCCATTTACACCGCATTCAAGACAAGTTGCACGGACTTTTCAAACAGCGAATTTTTTGTACACAACGCTCGTACAAGCAACGGCTGTAAAGACGGAGCTTTCAAAGCCGCATGCGTCATAAACGGAATAGAAGACAGTTCGGCAAAGGCCTTGATTTCTGAATTCAGCGCTGCCGCAGCAACACGCTGTTCTGACATGTCCAAGGGCGCGAAAACATCAACAGGCAGATACGAAACAGCTTTATCATCAGCCAGGGAAGACGATGGTTTCAGTTCGTCATCAAGCTTTATCGAAGAAGAAATCATAATACCGCAGCAGCCAATCGATACGATTGTAACTATTGACAGCAGCAAGACCCTTGAAAACTATACTTTGCAGTATGCGTCCAACGCCGAACAACTTTCTTTTGACAAACATGTGATAGCCTACAACGGTACACCCAGAAGGGCCTGCGTCGAATTCGCGGAACAAACCTCAGGTGTCAACACAAACGACTTAATCACAAACTACCCCTTATTCCAAATCGACACAAACGACATTCCGACTTGTTTCCCGATGACGGCAAAACTAATGAGCGAACAACCGACAGAAAAAGAGTGCCGTTACTTTATGACACTTTCTATTGACGGAACCCAGCCCACAGGACATGTTCTAAGCAACATCACCAACGACGAACTTGAATTTACAAGTACCTACCCAAGTGGAATGTGCGTCAGGACAAACATGTTCCAATCCGTATACTTCTTAATCGAAGATTGCGACAACGAAATCAACCCAGCAGATCCGCAAACCACCCATAAAACCCTTGAAAGCGAAATCTGGAAATGCGAAGACGGAGAGTCCAGTCCAAGCCCCATCGTGAATTCATACGGGGAATGGTTTAGCGAAAGACTAATCAAAGAATAATATTTTTATTTCCCTAAAAAGAAAACGCCCCACTCGGTTAAGAGTGAGGCGAATTTCTCGCGTGAAGATGAAGCTAGGCTTCAGCTCAATTAAGCAGCCTTCACAGTTTCGACGAGGCGAAGCCCGTGAAAGGAATTTGGAACTTTGAGCTATACGAAACTAGGCAATTTATTGCCTTAGTTGAGTTATCCACTATGTGGAATAGCGATAAGCCCGTCAGGGTGAGGAGCTAGCCGGTCGCAGACCGGTGACTAGCGACGAATAAAAGCTGCCGGATCGGCGACGGCAGTATAATGACCGCATGCTCAGTCTCTCGGAATAAACGGTCAGCGGTTCTTCGCATGCTCCCACCTAAAGGTGGCCATGTACACTAAGGCCTAAAGGCCAAGTGTCCAAAGGTCGCCTACACGACTTGTTAATACAAGTCGCTTATGCTCACATGGCCTTCGCCGAACTGCAAAAGAAAACGCCCCACTCGGTTAAGAGTGAGGCGAATTTCTCGCGTGAAGATGAAGCTAGGCTTCAGCTCAATTAAGCAGCCTTCACAGTTTCGACGATGCGGTTCATCTGGATGTTGGCCTTGGAAAGCTTGTAAATGAACTGGCTGTAGCTGATGCCATATTCGCGGACAGCTGCGTTCAAGCGAGTGATCCACAGAGAGCGGAAGTCACCCTTCTTGTCACGGCGGTGAGCGTAGGCATACTGACCGGCGTGGGCAACGGCGTCAATAGCAAGGCGAAGGTTCGACTTGCGACGGCCATAGAAACCCTTAGCGGCCTTGAGGATGTTTTTGCGGCGTTCGCGGGAAGGAACTCTGGTTTTAGCGCGTGGCATTCTTACACTCCTTATGCAACGACAAGCAGACGCTTGACATGGTAAACATCGACTTTCTTAACGAGAGCGCCCTTACGCAGGTTACGCTTACGCTTCGTGGACATCTTGGCAAGAATGTGGCGCATGCCAGCACGCTTGAACTTGACGTGGCCGGAGCCAGTCAGGCGGAAGCGCTTCTTAGCACCGCTGTGTGTTTTCATCTTAGGCATTTTTACCTCTTTAGGTTATTAAGTTGAAGCCTCACCTGCTGCCATGGGCTCGGTTACGGGCTTTGGTGCCGGGGCCTGCTTTTTGGCAGTGCCTGCACCGCGTTTCGGACCGTAAATCGAGAGCATTGTGTTGCCTTCGACTCGCGAATCCATTTCCAAGTCGCCATACTGGAGCAAGTCTTCTTTAGCGCGCTCCATCAGGCGTTTGCCGTAGTCCATGTGCGCCATTTCGCGCCCACGGAACTGCATAATAAGCTTGACCTTCATGCCATCCTGCAAGAACTCGGCGGCCTGCTTGATCCTGTACAGGTAGTCGTTCTCGGCAGTCTTCGGGTGCATCTTGATTTCTTTAAGCTTCACCACGTGCTGCTTGGCCTTTGCGGCCTTGGCCTTCTTGATCTGTTCAAACTTGTACTTGCCGTAGTTGATGATACGGCATACAGGCGGCTTAGCATTGGGAGACACTTCCACCAGGTCCAGTCCGGCGTCCTTGGCCATCTGGAGAGCCTGTTTGGTATCCATGATGACGGCCTCGCCATCGTCCTTTACAAGACGGATCGGGGAAATGCGAATGTCTTCGTTAATGCGGGTTCCATCACTCTGTCTGTTCGGCATGCGACGGTCGCGGGGGTTTTGTAACGCCAAGTTAAGCTACCTCTAGGTAAAATTGTTATTGTGGCGCTAAATATAGTTTTTTTAATAAAAAATGCAAGAACTTTTTAATGAACCCCTTTGAAAATAGGCGGATTTTTGTATAATTGGTCTTGCTCGCGGCGGTAGCTCAATGGTAGAGCCTTAGCCTTCCAAGCTAATGGTTGCCGGTTCGATCCCGGTCCGCCGCTCTTAGACCCTTCTTCGGAAGGGTCTTTTTTTGACGCCCAAAAATCAATATATGCATAATCTCCCCCATACACAGAGAAAAGTCTTCCAACCGATTGGCCACCCTTGCTTAGCCAAAACCTAACAAACGACAGACCATCATCATCGGTACCAGAAGGAAGCGCCGAGAAAGAATAAGCATCAATACCATTTTCACCAGGCTTCCATTCAGAAGTCGACTTAAGCATCAATCCCGCAACCGACGACCCTCCCACCGCCGAAATCAAGATATTCCACTCTGTTGTATCGGGCAAATGCCATCCTTCAGGACAAATGCCACGCGCAGGGTATATCGGCGAACAAACAATGTCATCATACGTATCCCCACACCCTATGCTATTCGGACTAAATTGTCCCGCGCTATCCATTGCGGCGCCCCTCGTATAACGGCGACCATACTGAAGACAGTTGGTATCAGCCCTATCAAGGCACGCACTCCATTCCACCTCAAAATTGAGGTTTTCAGCCATCCACCATTGTTCGCCAATTTTCACGGTCTTGTATGTTCGACCATCACGATTATCAACTAACGTGCCGTATTCGCAATTGTCCTCTGATTCACTTTTGCATGGTGCAACCTTAACAGCGAGGTTCGAATTTCGTTCGTTTTGGCATTCGCTGCAAACACAGCGGACATGATACCAATTATAAGATGCACGACTACCGCTATATAAGGAGGCTTCATCAGACTTATTTTCCAAAGCCAATCTATACGGGAAATAGTACTTATTATAGGTATCACGTTGAAATTCATAGTCAGAACTCCAAAAAATTTCAATAGTGCCAACCAAATCTGAAGCGGGCAAAGCACCCCATCCAATATCATGGTAACCTCCAGGCAACGCAGAGAACCCAAACGCGTCCGTTCCATTACCACCATCAGACCAACCCGAGGTAGACTTGAGAACTTTCCCCGCATTTTCTTTACCCCCAACTGCAGCAAGCAAGGTTTCCCATTCACTATTAGAAGGCCATCTCCACCCTGCAGGACAGGCCCATTTAGCATCGTCAGGTTCTTCTATTACGCTATTTTGCCATTCAAAGAATTTTCCATATTGGGTACAATCATAAGACTCATTTTTATCATAACAGGGATCCTCATCAGCACGCTTTACATCATATCTGATATTTTCCGCCATCCACCATTGTTCGCCAATTTTTACCGTTTTATAGGTTCTTCCATCGCGGGGATCATACAGAGATCCGTATTCACAGTTATCTTCCGTTTCTGTTTTGCACGGAACAGCCATAACAACAGAACTAGAAGAAATCTCCGAAGAAGAGGATATTTCGATATAAATATCGGAACTGCTAGATTGTTCGGAGGATTCGTCTCCTTCACTAGACACAGAATTTTCATCAGGATCCCGCATACTGGACGACGAATTGGCACTGGATGATTCAGGTTCATTTTTAAACCAATCCTCGCCATCGCATTCGTAGTTCATTTTTAGATCCTTCACATAGACCTTTTCGCCAATAACATCTGCATTACACTCGTAAGATTCAAGTTCAGCCTTATCAGCCACTTCTGCAGGGAGGGTGTCTACATTAACAGCATCGCCTTTTCCACTACAGGCAGAAAGCGTCAAAGATATTACAGAAACAAATGTAAGAGCGGCAACAAAGAACTTGTGCATCACAAGAATCCTCCTAGATAAATAATTTCTACATTTGTATTTGAAAAAAGAGGTTCCCATGCTCTTTGAACAAGCCATTGCACATCAGGTTCCGGGCTATACCCGTGAAGCCGACTCCGCCCACGGCGAATCGCTCGCCATGCTCGACTATAAAGACGAACTCCGAATCAAGGACCTCGCCATTCAAGAATTTTGGGATGTAAACCGCCTCGCGGGCACTCCGCAGAAGGTGATCGCAAGCCCCATGCCGCGCGCTTATCGCACCACAAGTAAGCGCCGTGTGTTCATGCAGCCGGGCAACCTGCAGTTCGACCGTCAGGAATCGATGCTCGAACCCGAAGAGCACAACAAGATTTACGATTTTCTTTTCGAAAAGCTGATTACGCCGGCATACAAGCCGCTCGCCTATGCGCTCAACTGGATTATCATTCGCGGCACCTACCAATACCGCGTGGTGATTTTCAACATCAAGAAGATCGATGCAAGCATCGTGCGCAAGCTCAAGCTGATTTCGGACGCCCTGAAGGAAACGCCTTTCAAGGTGACCGCGGCACACGCCTACGTGGACACGACCGAATCGGACTACTATCTGGAATCGAAGCGCCCGACCGAAGGCCTAAACTTCAAGCAGCTTTACGGTCCGCGCGAAATGAGTCTTGGACTCGGCAAGTTCTGCCTGCGCTACCCCGTCACGGGATTCAGCCAGATTAACGAGAGCCAGATTCACAACCTAATCAAGGCCGCAAGCCGCCTGCTCAGTTTGGGCAAAGAAGACCATTTTCTGGATTTGTACTGCGGATACGGTCTGTTCAGTTTTGCGCTCGGCGAAGCCGCCAAATCGGTTCTCGGCGTGGAATGGGAAGGCCCGTCTATCGACTGCGCAAAGGCTTCCGCCAAGCACCTTAAAAAGTCTTACCGCTTTATCGCCGGCAAGATTGACGAAATGTTCGTGCAGACGCGACTCCCGCGGCCGATCCCTGGCGAACCCGAAAAAATCCTGCTGGACCCGCCGCGTAAGGGCTGCGAACCGGGCGTGATTCACGCGCTCGCCATGCGCAAACCGATTCGCGTATGCCACGTATTCTGCGGCACCGACGAAATTCCCGCCTCGCTCAAGGAATGGGAACGCTACGGCTACCGCGTGCGTGAAGTGCAACCGTTGGATTTGTTCCCCGGCACCCCGCACCTCGAAACCATCGTGATGCTGGAAAGAAAGTAAGCCTTTTATTTCTTAATCGGTAACGTTCTCAACAGAGAATCCAGTCGTTCCGTATACTGGATTGCTCCAAGGTAGCTGACATGATAAGCGTTTGCTGCCATTTCTTCGGTATAGTCATGTAGGCCATCCTTGTTTTCATCGAAAATAAGGATTCCCATATCAGCAACCTCCTGAATCAATTCATGAGCAACCGTTCTTGATGGTCCAAAAATATCGAAGGCTTCCGTCTCCCTATAAGCCGGATTACGCGGCGTAATGGTGGCGATAACGGTCATACCACAAGAATCAGCCATCTGCTTTATCGACTTGATTGCATTCAAGCCTCTTTGAACAAGAGGCAGGTCCGCAGTCATTTTCGAAATATCAACGGAAATTTCCGGCACAAGCCAGCCCTTGAAAGGCAAAAGGAACGTGTTTTTGAGATATTGTTGAGAGAACAAATCTCTCGGATATTCTTGATCCAGACTGAAATCGGCAATTTCATCTTTAGTTTCAGCGGTCAAGTGTTTTGCGTCGTACAGCATTCCCGGAGAACGGCTTATCAACCAGCCCGCATGTTCGTCATAATTTCTGTAAAGCAATCCCGGAGAAAGTTCCACGATAACAATCTTAACATTGGGAGCATACGGCAAGATGTAGTTTCGCAGCAAATACTCGCCAAGATGAACATCGCCTAACGATACGCCCATATTTAAAGTACGGTAGGATTCCATCATGGGTTCGACAAGCGCATCCAAAATCATGGAACTTCCAAAAGCAACCGCCTCCGCTTCATCTTTGTATTTCCAGAAATCCTTCAGGTGCATCGCCAATTCAACCGACGAGAACACGAACGTATTCGATGCGTCATATTCAAAATAAACCCCAGCACTATCCTTATCGACAACAGGCTTTGGATGACTAGAATTTTCTTGACGAATCCACAAAGACGGATGCCAAAGTTCTCCACCCTGAACAAGCTTATGAACACTACTATCTTTAAGGTCTACCAATGCAATGTATTCATGCGCATCGTTGATATTGGTAAGGGATACGACCACCAAATTGCTGGCAGAATCTTTCAATATACCACTCACCCATTCGCTATGATCAAAGCGGAACCCCGTAATCGTCGGCACAGATTGAATCAAATTGCCTATGCTATCAACAATCAGCAATTCTTCGTGAACTCGATAATTTGTCCCCGTAAAGCTATGGCCCGTTTTTCCACCAAAGTCAAGGAACAAAGTCCGCTTGCTTCCATCTTTTGACAACGAAACATTACAAGCCTGTTCTTCATTATACCAGATAACATCTTGGCCTTCGCCCGATTCAGACACCACGCGGGCGCGAAGCCTTGTCGAGCCCGAAACCGCCAAGCGTTCGTCATCAGAAATTCCACCATGATACGCCCCATTGAATAGTTTGCGAGGCGTTCCAAATTCACGATTTGCAAACGGGACCTCCCATGTACTTTCCTGTTCAAACTGGGAACCATTATTATTGTAGGCCGACGTCACATAAACAATTACAGTATCGCCATTCGGCTTCACTTTCCATCTCGGAATAGTTGCGCTACCTTCTACTTCCAGCTTTACCAGATTGTGTCCAAGGTCATCTAAATCGCGAACATAAATAGACGAAAATTCAGCCTCGCCTTCCATCGATGTGCAGAAAGCAACTCGCTGGCCATCAGGCGAAATTTCTGGATGATAAACATCTATGGTATCTTCGATTTCAAAAACTTTCGGTTCTTTTGAAGCATAGTTCACATAGACAAGATTATGGGTTTCGTCGTTTCTGAAAACAAGCTTGACTTTGTAGGAATCCGTGAGTTTCCTAAGTTCAGCATCATTAACCAAAGGCGTTACCGGAGTCAACAGAATATTTTTGTCGTCAGAAAGATATTCCGCATCTGGAATCGAGCCATATGCAAGACGAAAACCGACATAGTCTGCCCTACTAGAATAAAAGACCGGATAATCATCCCCTCTTTTATACAAATACATTTCATTCGGATCCTTACGGAAGCTTCCGCCTTTGACAACACCAGCCGTAGTATTGCTATTGACCATTCCGCCCACAAAGTTTTTCATGACGCCGCCATTAAACGAGGCGCGGCCATCATTCACCCATTCCAGAAGGTTTCCGGCCATATCGCAAAGATACTGGGTATTTTCATTTGACGAACAAACCTTATGAGCTGTCAAACCTGAATTAAGAAAGTTCCAGCTTTGTTCCGGATTCCAGACTTGTTCTGCAGCAAACATCCATTCCGCTTCTGTCGGCAATCTAAAGCCATTTGCGTTGGGCATAAAGGCAAAGCCATTCATGTTCATGCAGTGCAGTTCAGCATCTAATTCCATCGACGAATAAGCATATACGGAATCAAGTCCATGTTGTTTACTTAAGGCATTCGCATAAAGAACCGCATCGTAGAATGTCACATTGGATACCGGCATAGAATCTTCAGCACATTTCAAATTCAAACCGGAAATGCGATTCATTACGCTATCAAAATCTTCGCAAAGAACTTCATGGCGAGAAATCGAATAGTCATAAGTAAAATCGACTCGCATTGGCGAACGTTCATCTAGCTTTGACGCCAGATCTTCGGTACCTAAGACAACGCTCTTTCCGCTTGCCAAGACATGAACCATACCAGGCATCGGATCGTTTTCAAACACGACATCAGAAGGGGCCGTACTACTTGAAGAACCATCGGAAGAACACGACGCCATCAATAGTGCCAACGAAAATGCACAGAAAATTTGAAGAAGATTTTTCACAAGAAATAATATAGAAATCTAAATTGCTATTTTTTTCTTATTATTCAAAGGAGCAAAATGGACTGTTCAGCAATTACACAAAACGACCAACGTCCAAAGCTTTGGACGCGAAATTTCGTGACGGTTGCCGCCGCGAACTTTTTGCTGTTCTTTAGCTTTTACCAGTTGCTGCCGATTCTCCCGCTCTACATTATCGAGAAATTTGCGACTGACAACGCGACCGCCGGATTCATTATTTCGCTTTATACGATTGGTGCGCTTGCCTGCAGACCCTTCGCCGGATTCTTGGTGGATACGCTGAGCCGTAAGCCCCTGTACTTCTGGACTTTCTTTGCGTTTACCGCTTGCTTTTTAGGCTACAAGACTGTCGGCATTCTACCGATTCTTGCCGCCGTGCGGTTTGCACATGGTTTGTTCTTTGGAATTTCAAGCACGGCGAGCAATACGGTCGCCATCGATGCACTGCCCGCATGTCGCCGCGGTGAAGGCATTGGCTACTTTGGCATTAGCGTGAATCTGGCGTTTGCGACAGGCCCGATGACAGGTATGTTCCTGTATGAGGCCTTCGGCGATACGATTGTGTTTGCGATTTCGATTATTTTGTGTGTGATTGGCTTGATTCTTGTGCAGACTTTGAATGTGCCGCGCAAAGAAAAGAAACCGCACGCACCGCTTTCGCTTGACCGATTCTTCTTGACCCGCGCCATTCCGCAATTTGTGAACTTTATCTTTGTGGGATTCGCCTACGGCCCGGTCACCAACTACATTGCCCTTTACGCCAAAGAACTTGGCATTGGCGGTTCCGGCTGGTTCTACGCATTGATTGCTGCGGGCCTGATTATGAACCGCATTATGACAGGGCGCTTGATTGACCGCGGCTACTTGATTCACTTAGTGGGAACCGGCATGACCTTGAACGTGGTCGCCTACTTTATTCTCGCTTTTAGCCACACGCCCATTACCTTCTTTGTCGCGGCATTCCTGATCGGCACAAGCCTCGGCCTGATTTTCCCGGGCTACCAGACCATGTGCGTAAACCTCGCCCGACACGACCAGCGTGGCACAGCCAACAGCACCTACCTGAGCGGTTGGGACATCGGTATCGGTACAGGTATTTTAGTGGGCGGTTCCATGGCAGGGCATTTCGGTATGCACCAGCCCGTATTCCTCGCCTGCGGAGTAGCACTTGTAATCGCCGACGTGCTTTACTTCACGTGGACGTCGAGACATTATCTGAAGTATAAGTTGGAAGGTTAAGCGTACTTTTAAGCAGAACGCTTGTCGTCGTACATCATCTTGTCGGCGGCTACGACGCTTTTCCGGAAATTCGCAACGTGACCATTCCAGCTAGCATAGCCAACGCTCACCTGAAGCGTATAGTACCGACGGTCTTCGCTCTTTCTCAGTTCTTCGCGCAAGCATTCCCGAATGACCTGAACCACATACGCAGGCATTTCGGTCGGCACGATTAGCAAGAATTCATCGCCGCCATAGCGGCACAAAAAGCCGGTATTTCCTAAACTGACACAAGCACTCTTAAGCGCATTAGAAACAGTTACAAGAGCCCTGTCACCCTCTAAATGTCCGTAGGTATCGTTGATCTGCTTAAAGCGGTCCACGTCTACCATAACGACATAAAGGTCTTTCGATTCCCTCTGCGACTGCAAGTAGCGTTCCAACTGGTTACGGTTGTTCAGCGATGTCAAAGTGTCTGTCGAAATCAACTGGTTTTGCAGATTCAAATAGACAAACAGAATAATCATGACGCACCAGAAACAGAAAATCGGAGTCGTCATCGACAAAAACACCTGCAAAGCCCCAGAAACAACGCAACCTGGAGTATAGCAAGCCACAATCAAGTAGGTTCTTAAATTCTTTCGATTTTGCGGTTTTAATCCACGCAAAAGGCAACGCGCCGTCACCGTCATGATATACACACACGGGATAGCCATCAAAACGACATAATAGTGAGCGCGAGGTTCCAAATCTTTCTCTAACCAAAAATCAGGAACCAATGCAAACGAAACTAGCAACACCACCGCTTCTACAATAATCGGAACTTTTAGTTTCGTTAAGAGACTCTGAATCTGCACACGAGTCATTTCTGGCCGCGTGCTAATTTCGGCATAAGCAAAGCAACTATAAAAAAGAATCGATATTATTACCGCGTTTGAATAATTCACGGCTAAAACAGAAAATGTATTCTTCGGTATTACGCCGTCATTCACCAATGCCCAAAATGCATCACTCACAAAATAGACGGCATGCCACCACACCAGCCTGGCAAACAAGTTGAACTTCTGCTGTGGAGTCGGGAGCTTTTTTATACTATACAAAAGGAGCATCAAAACGCACGCGCACCCGACACTAACTTCCGCATAAAAAATAAAGTCACTCATATTACAGAAAATATACATATTTCTAAATTAAATCGTATGAAACCCTGGAAACTATTGGATTCAGAATACCTGGTAAACGCTCCTTGGCTAAAAGTGGCCAAAGAAACCTGCGAATTGCCCAATGGAAAGGTTATTGACGACTTTTATACGCTTTGGCAGCCAGACTGGGTCCTAATTCTTGCCCGAACCACCGAGGGCAAATGGGTGATGACGGAGCAATACCGCCATGGAACCGGCAAAATCGCCCTCGAATTCCCGGCCGGGATTATTGACAAGGGTGAAACACCGGAACAGGCTGCCCTCCGAGAACTGCAGGAAGAATGTGGATACGGTTTAGATTCTTCGACTCCGCTTCGTTCCGCTCAGAATGACACAGCCAGTTATCTTGGTAAATTTCCGGTAAACCCGGACAGGCACCGCGGCATTTTCCACGTGGTTTTTATTGACGGGGTTGTCAAAACAGGCGCAACGCATTTCGACAGCACCGAAGACATTGAAAGTCTTTTGCTAAGCGACGAAGAACTGCGGGCCAAAATGGCTGACGGCACATTCAATCACCCGCTCCAAATGGCGGGGTATTTGCGTTTTCTACTTAACCGCGGGTGATGCGGATCAGGAACCGGATTTCTGTCCGGTCGCCTCTGTAATTTTCATACATGTCATCTTCGATGACAGAAAACAGCGAATAAACGAAAGACGCTCCGATAGACCAGGTTTCGCTTACCCACCAATCCTTGCCAATTTCGAATCTGGTAAGAACATTAATTTGTCCAAACGTGTCTATATCGTTTCCATCTACCGTACAAATCCCAGCAATTCCACCGGTATACGCAAAGAAGGTTCCATTCCACATATTATTAGGGTCTCTGAACGGATAGACGGCAAAGCCTAATCCAGCCATTCCCGACACGGCATAGACATCTTCTTTATATGTTGTTTCCCCTATTTGGACATCTTCGTCCGCATATTTTATCACATGACCGTTGTAGCCTTCTACAATTGGTCTCGTGTAGCGTTTCTCAACCACTTTTGCCGAACCCGTAGACATGCCAGCCTCAAAAAGGCTATACACTGCCATCAAGTTACCAAAGGACCTACCAAACCGAAACTCCATCATCGGAGCGGCAAAGCCTGAATATTCTTCGTCTATAGAATGGTCCACAAAAGAATACGATTGCCAATTGACATATCCGTCACCAGTATATTCATCATAGGTATAAGCTCCGTGAGTGGCTTCCCTATAGGTGGAAAACTGCGAATATCCAAGCCCGAGGCCTGCACTAAAGAAAAAGCCGCGATGTTCGTAAGGCGGGAACCCCTTTTTGGAGTCTTCTGCCCACAATGCAGTCGCAAGCAAGGTTACAACGACAAGAACTTTAATCATTTTCATCGTCAATTAACCACGCGTTATGCGGAAAGAAAGGGACAAAACATTATCGGACTTATGAGAATCGACAGTATGCCAAACTAAGCTACTATGGGCAAAGCCCAATCCCACACCGATTGCCATGTGATCGTTTATCCACCACTCCTTACCGATTTCCATTTCATAGCCAATGCCACCATTGCCGTAAGCATTTTCATCGTTAGAATTAATCACGGTAACAAACAGTGTGTACCCGATAGCACTGCTCACAAAAAGGCCGTTCAACGGGGACTTTTTGTCTCTGAACGGGTAAACCGTCGTACCGAATCCAACAAATGACCTAAAGCTATACGCATCGGCCGACGAGAATTCTTCCATTTCATCTTCTTCGAGAATCGGAACACAGATATCGTCTTCATCGCAAACTTCTTTATATTCTTCATAACGGTAATCCATCGCCCCAATGTAGAAGCCCAAATTGAATACCGAGTAAAGCGCAACAAGGTTCCCGAGAGCCACACCGAACTTGAATTCCATCATTGGATACGTGAAACCGTTATATTCGAAATATTCCATGTCGCGATACTTTTCGGACCCAAACGACTTGCCATCGTACTCGCTTGCATCGTACCAGTTATAGGCAAACGAAAAAGAGGTGCTTGAGTAGAAACCGCGATGTTCCCTCGGGGCAGGAGTACCAACGAGAGGGCTAGACTGCGCACAGACGAATGTTGCCATGCACAGAGAGAGAATTGCAAGAATTTTAGTATTCATAAAACCAGAATCTTTTTAACAAATGATTACAAAATATAAATAAATTATTTAGAATGAGACAACGTATTCGCGGTGTAAGTCCTTGTCACCATACTTGTCAGCGGCACCGGGTGCCAAATCTTCGGCAGAATAGCCGCTAGTAATGCGCTGCAACAGCACGCAGCGAGCCGATTCATCGTAGCTAAAATGAATGCGGAAGGTGCGGTACGCAAGTACGCCCGTATGTGCGGATTCATCGACCGTTAAGCGACGGCGGGAACTGTCGAAAACATCTTTCGAGAAATTTCCGCGAGAAAGCTGCACTTGGGCAAAGCTTTCCAAATCGAATTCGCTGCGTTCGGCAATCCAGCGGTTCTGTTTTGCAAAATCTTCGGACATTTCGACCGACCACAAGTCGCCCACTTGTTCTTCGACCCAGCCCGCTTTGGCATCGGGAAAAGCGTCAGCCATCGGAATGTAAGGCTTGATATCGAGCACGGGCGTTCCGTTCAGCAAATCCGCCTCATCTACATATAAAGTAAGGCCTTCGATTTTCAGAAGACGTACGCAGCTGAGCCCAATCGGATTTGGGCGGTAAGGGCTGCGACTTGCGAAAGTCCCCACGCGGTCTTTGCCTTTAGGCGGTACGGGCGGGCGTGTTGTCGGACGCCAACCCTCATTTTCGTGGAATTGGAAAATCACCCAAATGCGTTCAAAGCCTTCCAAGTCGCGGAGCGCCATTTCAAAGTTCTGCCCCGCATTCAATTCAATCCGGCCCGGATGCCCCGCAAACAGCCTCCCCTGCCGAGGAGCGTCGTACTTGTAAATGGCATCGCCATAAAATGTACCGATTGGGGTGACTTGCATGAAACCAAAATTAGAAAAAATTCTAAATTTGAGCGCGATGAAAGATAAAGCTAAAAAACTGATTGAAAAGTACGAAGAACTGGAATCGGAACTCGGCAACCCGGACGTTCTCGCTGACCAGGCTCGTTACAACAAGATTCACAAGCAGTACAAGGGTATCGAAAAGGCTGTACTCAAGGCTAAGGAATACCTGCAAATGCTGAACGACCAGGAAGAATGGAAGGCAGCCCTCGGCGATTCCGACCCTGAAATGGTCGCAATGGCGAAGTCGGAACTTTCCGACATCGAAAAGAAGTTGCCGGTTATTACCGACGAGCTCCAGATTTTGATGGTGCCGAAGGATCCGTGGGATTACCGCAATGCCACGCTTGAAATCCGTGGCGGTACCGGTGGTGACGAATCAGCGCTCTTTGCGGGCGACTTGTTCCGCATGTATCAGGGTTACTGCAGCCGCATGGGCTGGAAGATGACCATTCAGGATGCAAGCGAAGGCACCGTGGGCGGTTACAAGGAAATTCGCGTGTTCATTGAAGGCGACAGCGTGTACGGTACGCTCAAGTTCGAAAGCGGTGTGCACCGTGTGCAGCGCGTGCCCGAAACCGAAACGCAGGGCCGCGTGCATACCTCTGCCGCAACAGTCGCTATTCTCCCGGAAGCCGAAGAAGTTGACGTGGAAATCCGCGAAGCCGACATTCACATGGATACCTACCGTTCTTCGGGTGCTGGCGGTCAGTACATTAACAAGACGGACTCCGCCGTGCGACTCACCCACATTCCGACAGGCGTGGTGGTGAGCTGCCAGACCGAACGTAGCCAGTTGCAGAACCGCTTGCACGCCATGGAAATGCTGCGTTCCAAGATTTTGGACGCCGTGATTGCCAAGAAGGAACAGGAAGAAGCCGCCAGCCGTAAGGCCTTGGTGGGCACCGGTGACCGTAGCGCCAAGATTCGTACTTACAACTTCCCGCAGAACCGCGTGACCGACCACCGCATTGGTCTTACGCTGTACAATTTGGACAAGGTCATCACTGGCGACCTCGATGAAATCATCAACGGGCTCCAGATGGCGAACGCCCAGGAAAAGCTCGGAAAGTTCAACGCTTAATGGATTGCCGCGGCCCCCATACGGGGCCTCGCAATGACGCACGATAGGAATGTCTATAATGCCACAGATGACTGTACTTGAAATTCTGAACCGCACCAAGGTATTCTTCGAAAAGAAGGGAATTCCTGACGCGCGATTGGATGCCGAATACATCATCAGCCACGGACTTCAGATGAAGTCCCGCATGGACATTTACTTGAACTTTGAAAAGCCGCTGACGGAAGCCGAACTCGATGTGCTCCGCCAGATGGTGGCTCGCCGCGCAAATCGCGAACCGTTGCAGCATATTATCGGCGACACAAGTTTTCGCGGATTCATTATCAAGTGCGATCCGCGAGCACTGATTCCGCGCCCTGAAACCGAATCCCTGGTGGATATGGCTAAAGAGGCGCTCAAGGGAATCGAGAATCCGTTCATTGTGGAAGTGGGCACGGGAACAGCCGCGATTTCTATCGCTTGTGCGAAAGAAATCGCCGGAGCGAAAGTACTCGCCACCGACATTTCTGAAGACGCACTTTCGCTCGCTCGCGAAAACGCCGAAGCCAACGGCCTCGGCGATACGCTCGCTTTTTCAAAAGGCGACTTGCTGGATGCCGTCACCGCAACTGACAAAATCGACTGTTTGATTGCAAACCTGCCGTACATTCCTGACGGCGAAAAGGGAAAGCTCCAGCCCGAAGTCGACAAATTCGACCCGGCACTCGCCCTCTATGGCGGACCGGACGGCCTTACGCTCGTGCGCAAACTCTTGCAGCAGACCGAAGGCAAGCTAAGCGCAGGCGCCCCGATTCTTTTGGAAATCGGATCTGAACAAGCTGAAGTCTTGAAGAACGAAGCCGCCAACTACCCGTGGTTGGAATTCTCCGGAATCCACAAGGATTACTGCGGGAATGTGCGCTTCGTAAGTTATAAGGCGAAATAATCACGCGCCCACGGTGCAGCCGAGGGCGGAGAGGACGTAGGTTTCGCTTTCGCCCGCACGGTAAAATGGTAGCAGAGTTTCGTCGTCTACTAAAGAATCATCAAATCCATTCAGTTGAAGTTGTTCGTCTATACGGCGTTTGAATGAAGAAAAACCCGTGTTCCAAAGCGTCGCTGATTCATAATTGCTATACATTTTTTCCTCTAATTTTTAGAAAAACACACAAACTTACCAGTGCTTTTCTGTACAGCAAAATATAGAATCAAACAGATGTCAAATTATGACATCTGCAATTTTCGCGATTTTAGGGATTATTCCACAACGGTTGCGGTGACTTTGGCGTGGCCGACTTTTTCGAGGCCAAGCTTTTTGCCAGCGGCAGCGCTCAAGTCCAAAACACGGCCTTTCGCAAAGGGACCGCGGTCATTCACGCGCACTCTAACCTTTGCGCCAGTATCTTTGCGAACCACTTCGAGAATCGTTCCGAACGGAAGTTTCTTGTGGGCGCAAGTAAAATCATTCTGATTAAAAATTTCACCGCTGGCAGTCTTTTTGCCATCGAAACCGGGGCCGTAGTAGCTTGCTTCGCCTTCGAACGTGGTACCGATGGCAGCCGTCTTTTTCTTTTTACCCGACTTAGTGGTCTGCGTCTGCGTTTTTTCTACAGAACGGTCATGCCCCTGGCGAGATGCTATTTTGGCATTGCCGGTGGCACAATTAGACAAAAGCAAAGCTGCAGCCACGAACAAAGCAATCCGTGCAACAAACAGGCCACGCTTACTCAAAATCGTACATGCTGTTGTATGTGTTTTCAAGAATTTCATCTTCCTGGCTCTTGACTTCGGCCTGCTTTTCTTCGGGCGCCTTGTTCAAACCTTCATAATACTGCGCAGACAACTTTTCCACATGAAGCTGGCTACTCTTGACACGCTTGCGCAAACGTTCCAAATCCTGGTCCGTAATGGTCAAGCGGTTGTTCATGAGCGAAGCCGCTTTTTTGCCCCAAGGCGTTTGGCCATACTTGTCGCGAAGGAGTTTGTAGGTAATCATGGCGCTATCAAGACGTTCCGGATTCATCTGGAAATAAATCGCCTTCATGTAAAGAGCCTGAATACCGGCCTGCGTTTCGGGGAATTCCTGATACAGGCTATCGAAATGCGTGAATGCACGGGCATAAGCTGAGTCGACCAAGTCCATTTGATCCAAGGGCATTTCTGCAGCGATGGTCCAGAGACTTTCAGCAGCCATATACTTTTCTTTAGCCATGTCTTCGCGAGTCTTTAAAGTCACACGCATGCCCAAGTTCACTTGAGCCTGTTTTGCGTATTCCGTTTCCGGATACTTTTCCATGATTTGCTTGTAGATTTCTTCGGCACCATCAGGGTCATGCATGTATTCGTCAAAAATGAAAGCCTTTGCATAGAGGGCGCGCAAGGACTTAGCACTGTCGCCCGATTCAATCACCGTATTCAAGCGAGCAATGGCGCTATCGACTTCGTCAAGTTTGAACAAGAACAGTTCAGCAATCAAGAATTCAGACTTGAAGAAATTGTCAACGTTCGGAATGGAATCCTTACGAGCGCTATCGTTCTGAGTACGCATGGCCACCAGGCGCTTGAGTGCATCGCGACGGTCGCGGCTTTCCTGGCCCCACTTGCTAATCGTGCGCGAAATAAAGCTGCTGTCATAATAAACAATGGCCTTGTCGTAATCAGTGCGCTTGTGCTGTTCGTAATCACCCAAGCAGAAATAACTACGCGATGCATATTCAGAACGCGGGTATTCCGTATTCACCTTTTGCAAAATGACAATTGCATCGGCATGACGTTCACCCAACATGGTCAGTTCGCCAATGCGAACCAGGTATTCCGGCTGTTTGGTTTCATAATCCGGATTCTTGTAGAGTTCCTTGTATTCGTCGGCAGCCTTCAGGTATTCCTTGCGGTTTGCCAAGCATTCTGCGGCCTGTTCACCCGCGGTCTGCTGTTCGCGCGAGTTCAGTTCCTTGATTTCTTTAGCGGTGTAATGTTCGCGAGATTTGTCCCAGTTTTCTTTCTTGAAATAAAGACCAGCAAGTCTGAAGTGAGCCTTACCGCGCATAAAGGGCGTACCTGCGGTATCGGCCAAGACTGCTTCCAACGAAGCGATTGCCTGGTCCGGGAATTCGGCCTGTTCGTCAAGTAACGAAAGAAGGTTCAAGCCCTGGAAGTAATACGGGTGATCTTTAGAAGCGATTACCGGTTCCAAGGCAAAACGGCTAATGTTATATTCGTGATTGCGATAAAGGCAATAAGCACGCTGGTATTCGACCGCCTGCATAGAATCGTGATCGGCAAAATATCGTTCAAACTCGTCGTACTTGGTAATGGCCTTGCCCCATTCATGCTTATGGCGGAAAGATTCACCAATCAAGAACACAGCCTCAGCGGTACGTTTCTTATTCTTGGGGAAACGTTCCAGCACGCGGGAACCTTTTTCAATAATCTTGTCGTATTTCTGGCGTTCTTCGGAACCAGGCAGGGAATTTTCACTATCGGGAATGCTGTCCAAGCGAGCTTGGCGCATTTCGCCGGCCTGTTCATCCAGACGTTCCGCATTGAACATGTGGTTCAAGTAGGCACAGCAAGTACACCCCTCTATTACGAGGGCGACAGCAGCCAATGCCAAAAAACGGAACATCATGGCGTAAAGATACAAAAATAGTCAGCAGAAAACAGAACGCAGTCGGCAGAATATTCTAAGTTCTGCAAACTGCCAACAGCCCACTAATACTGGTTCAAGTACTTCGTGTAATCGCACAGTTTGAGGCCTGGCGGGAGCGCAGACTTGTCAAAGCGGACCATACGGACTTCGGCCGGTTTACCCACCACGCGGGCAAGCATTTCAAAGTTGTCCTGCGTTTCCCATACGGCAGCATCGATAATCAGGCCGTCACCGCAGTCGGTTTCGCCAGTACTGTTGCCAATACCCGAGATTCTAGAGTTTTGCTTCAGGAGTCGAGTATAGATTTCGGGGGCAATTCCAAAATGATTCGTGGTCGAAGACGAGTCATGCACGACCACATGCACTTCGCGGAAATGATTCAAAGAATCGAAGACAACCGTGTAAGTATGCATGTACGGGGCAATAAAGAAGGTTTCTTGCCAGACATTCTTTGCCACAGGCCTGAAGTTTCCGATAGAATACTTCTTGAAGAATTCCTTGGGCGTTGCACCATAGCGCACCACATAATGGCCAAGCATGGTCGAGAAGTCATGAACCGTAGACGGAGCCATCGTTTCGCGGAGGCTATCGACAGCACGATTCAGGTTCGCAGTCAAGCCGTCGTTCTTGTTAATCGGAGCGGGCCTTGTAATGTTCGATTCCTGAATGCGCTGCTGAATATCAGGATATTCCGGATCGATTTTCTGGATTTCCTGGAACTGCTTGCGGGCAAGGTCAAACTGGCGGCCCTTCAAATAAGCGCGGCCAAGAGCTTCCTTGAGCGGCAGGTTTTCGGGATACTTGTCGACCATGGGTTCCAAAATATCGAGGGCGGTCTGCGCACGGTCTTGCGGAGAAAGAACCACTCCGTTACCCGGGCCCGGAGGAGATTTTTCACCCAGAGTAGAAACAGCATCTCGGGCAGGAGCGTAATCCGGCATGAACGCCAGAATGCGCTGGTAAATTTTTTCGGCAGCATCGAAATGACCCTGGTATTCATCCATGTAGCCCTGCAAAAGCAAGAGCTTGACATTCATCGGATACTGAGAAAGGGCGTATTCGACCACGGCAGCGCAACTGTCCAACTGTCCGCTACGGTGGTAAAGGTCAGCAAGGTTTTCGTAGGCGGCAGGGACATCGCCACTCGAGAGGCTCACCACCGTCTTGAATTCATTTGCAGCCTGCAAGAATCGGCCATTTTCCATGAGGAGCTGGCCGTACCAAAGCCTAGTCTGGTACAAGGCGGGCGCACGTTCAGAGGCCACGCGAGCAAGTTCAAGAGCAGCGGCAGCATTGCCGGACTGGTAAATTTTACGGCTTTCAACGTAAGTCGACACGCCGGAACCCGGCAAGCGGGCCTGAAGCTTACCAATCAAAAGAGAAAGACGGTCCTGCTGATTATCCGAAAGCGGGCTCATTTCAAACAAAGTATTAATTTGTCCGAGAAGGGCGGGCAACAGGTCCGGATAAAGAACAATCACGCCATCATAAATATCATAGGCCGCCTGATAAGAGCCCGAACGAGCAAGTTCTGTTGCACGGCGAAGTTCTGTTTGCACCTGCACCGGGACCTTGGCAATGTCGGCAGTCAAATCCGGGGTATCACCACGGGCAACGGTCGAACCGGCAGGCAAACCGTAAGGAATGCCGCCTACCGAAATTTTACTAGGGCCATAAACATCATAAATACGAAAGCCCGCAAAAGTAAGCAGGGCTCCGCAACAAAGGGTCAAAAACAAGTATGCAGCCCTACGGGCTGCCCAAGACGAATACGCCATTACTTTTCCAAGAAATCAGCCAGTTTTTCTTTATGTTCCTTGCTCTTTTGGAGACGACGCAAGGTTTTGTTCTTGATCTGGCGAACGCGTTCACGGCTCAGTTTCAAATCTTCACCGATATCCTTGAGCGTCGTATCTTCAACCGTATCAAGTCCGTAGAACATGCGAAGGATTTCTTCTTCGCGCTGCGGCAGGGCGGACAAGGTTTCCTGGATGAGCTTACGGCGTTCATCCTTTTCCATGTCTTCGTCCTGGTTTCCGTCGGAACCCAAGACATCCATAAGCGTGCTGACCGTGTCACCGTTACCGCCGACATTCGTGCTGTCGCCAATGGGGGCATCGAGCGAAATGTCCACGATTTTTTCCATGACCTCGACGATGTCCTTTTCGAACGGTGCGAATTCGTCCATGGCAATGGTACGATCGTAGTCACCGTCGTTCTGCATCAAGGCACGTTTAAAGCGGTTGACCAAAGCAAGCTTGTTGGGCGGAATTCGGACCGCGCCCACCTGTTCAAACAGGGCTTTTTGGATAGACTGGCGAATCCACCAGACCGCATAAGAAATAAACTTGACATCCTTACCCATATCAAAGCGTTTTGCCGCCTTGAACAGGCCGATATTTCCTTCGTTAATCAAATCAAGCAGGGAAAGTCCACGCCCCTGATACTTTCTTGCGACACTCACCACAAAACGGAGGTTACCCCGAATGAGGCGTTGCAAGGCCGACTTGCGGATTTCTTCCGCCTGGTCGCTCTTGATAATCGCAAGCAGAGCCTCTTCTTCCTGAGGACTCAGGGTCGGAAACCTATTCAGATCCCTAAAATAAAGCGCTTCGTTTGCATCACTCATAGAAATACATACCTTCAATTCTTCTAAGGAAATTCCCCTTGAAGACTATCCAAATATGTCTTTTTACTTTGTTTTCGTCAAGTTATATAGCTTTTCGTAAGGGTAAATTCCCGAATTGTGCCCATCGCTAAAGGTAAGGCCCGCTGCATAGCGACCAATCGACTGCACTTTGACAAGCGTAATATCTTGAGGCACAGTAGATTCATCCAAAAGTTTTTCGCCTGTATGTTCATCGACACACAATGCACACGGACAAGCCAATCTCAAATCGCGAATAGCGCATGCGCCGCGACTACCATCGTTCCATTCAAAACCGAGACGGCCATCCTTTGTCCTAAATACTTTCTTGGGCTGGATCATACATCCTCCTCGGGGAGTTCTGCGAATTCATAATTGAATGTCTTGAGCACACCGTCGCCTTCGGTCTTGAATACCGAGAGCGTGCGCACCATGGCATCGGCAGCCTGCATAAACGCCTTGGCCGATTCAGAATTGGGGTCACGGAGCACAGCAGGTGTTCCTTGGTCTCCACAATCGGCAACCGCGGGTTCGAGCGGAACCTTTGCAATAACCGGCACGCCCCAACTTTTGGCAATGCGGTCTCCACCACCTTCACGGAAAATATGATGAGCCTTACCGCACTGGTCGCAAATAAAGTAACTCATGTTTTCGACGACACCCACCACAGGTACGCCCACGGAGTCGAACATGGCAAGCCCCTTGCGGCAGTCGGCAAGAGCTACTTCTTGCGGAGTGGTCACCACCACAGCACCCGCCATCGGGCAATTCTGCGTAAGGGTCAGCTGAATGTCGCCTGTTCCAGGAGGAAAGTCCACCAGCAGGTAGTCGAGCTTGCCCCAGCGCACATGATGGATAAAGTGCTGAATCATCTGCGACACCATCGGGCCACGCCAAATGGTCGCCTTGTCGCTGTCGGCAAACATGCACATAGACACAATGCTAATACCGCCCTTTGCTTCGACCGGGGCAATCGTATTGTCTTCAAAAACTTCGGGAGCGCGGTCGATACCGAACATGAGACCCATACTCGGGCCATAAATGTCGGCATCCAGAATACCCACTCGGGCGCCCGAGAGGCTCAACGCCATAGCGAGGTTTGCCGTCACGGTGGACTTGCCTACGCCGCCCTTGCCGCTTGCGACCGCCACCACATGAGCGACATCGCCGATGTACGAAACTTTCGGAGCCTGCGCCGCCGTATTGGAGCTATCCACGCGACCTTGCGCGGTAAACGTCACATTCACTTCGCTTGCGCCAAGCGACTTCACAATCGTAATGCACTGGTCCTTGAACTTGTCGCGGATCGGGCATACCGGCGTTGTAAGCTTAAGATCAAAGCTCACCTTGTCGCCATCGATCTTAAGATTCTGGACGAAGTTCAGTTCGACAATATTCTTGTGCAGGTCTGGGTCTTGAACCGCCTGCAGGGCCGTCATAATAGTCTGTTCATTCAACTGCATAATGTAGGTCGGCGCTGCGCGCCTTTGAGCTATAAGGTCGCTCGCAAGCTCGCATTGAGGTATGAGTTTGTTTCTGAATCAAAATTTAGATTTTTCGCAAAGCGAAAAAAGACACGTACCGACAGTACGCGTCTTTTATAGAAAGAGTCTGTTTTTGAAAATTAGATCTTGATTTTTGCGCCCATGAGCTTCACGAATTCGCGGACAATCGCGGTGTCGCCAGGCCATGCCGGAGCCGTAACCAAGTTGCGGTCTACGACAGCTTCGTCTACGTTCACAGCCACATACTTGCCGCCAGCAAGAGTGATATCCGGGCCGACTGCGGGATAAGCCGTAGCCTTGTAGCCCTTCAGTACGCCAGCTGCTGCAAGCACCTGCGGACCGTGACAAATTGCAGCCACCGGTTTCTTAGCCTTGAAGAATTCCTTCACAATCTTGAGCACGCGTTCGTTGAGGCGAATGTATTCCGGAGCACGGCCGCCGGTAATGAACAAGCCTTCGTAATCCTTCACTTTTACCGCATCAAAGTCAGCGGTGAGCGCAAAGTTGTGTCCGCGGGATTCAGAATAAGTCTGTTCGCCCAGAAAATCGTGAATTGCAGTTGCAACCGTGTCGCCAGCCTTCTTGTCGGGGCACACCGCATCTACCTGGTAGCCCAACATAGACATCGACTGGAACGGAACCATGGTTTCATAGTCTTCGGTAAAATCGCCGCAGAGAAGCAGAACTTTCTTTGTCATTACGCACTCCTGATAAGTAGTTTGTTGTGTTTTTTACAGCCAACATAAGTTGGACTAATAAAATACATAAAACGTTACTCAAAAGTACGTATATAATTTTTAACAAGTTAATTCTAGAACTAGGTTCCAGAGAACTTGGGCATTCTCAGCAAGTGTGTCATACAAGGCGGCCATTCTTCTTCGTAATGGCTCACCAAGATAATTGTCGTTTCTTTCGAAAGCAACTGCAACAAGCTAAAGATTTTGTCGCGGTATTCACCCTTGAGGCCTTGAGTCGGTTCGTCAAGCAAAAGCACCTTGGGCGGGCGGATAGCCGCACGCGCCATAAGCACCACGCGCTTGTCGATTGGCGACAAATCGCGGTAGCGAGCGTTCACATCTTCAAAACCCAAATAGTTCAGCCATTCCTTTGCCTTTGCGCGTTCTTCCCAAGTGGTATTGTCAGCCTTACAAAGATTTGCGGTAAAGCCCGTGCACAAGACTTCGGACAAGCTAAGGTCTTCGCGATACTGGAGCGCAAGTTCCGGCGAGAAAAATCCGAGTTTTGCCTTGTGATCCCAAATGTTCAGGCCATGGCCCGGGCGTTCGCCCAAAAGGGTAATCTCGTTGTTGTAAATCTGCGGGTGGTCTGCGGTAAGCATGCCAAGCAGCGTACTCTTGCCGGCACCGTTTTCGCCCATGACCGCCCAATGTTCTCCCTTGCGAACAGTCCAGTTCAGATTCTTGAGCACATCGGTTTTGCCAAATCGAACATTCACGTTCTTGAGCTCAAAAAGAATTTCAGGGTCCGAAGTGTCGGGAGTGCCGAGATTCACAATCTCGTAGCCCTTCAATTCCTTCTTGGAATACTTGGGGGCGGCAACTTCAGTTGGCAATTCGCCTGCATACGGAGTAAAAGTCTTGTTGGCGTAAACGAACGCCGGAATTTCAGGCAGTAATTCATCTTCACGGGCAAGGCGCACCGCAACCTTCAAGCCATCGCGTTTTGAAAGCTGAACCACGCTGGCCGCCAAATGCCTGCGGTATTCCGGATCGAGGCCACCGAACAAATCGTTAAAGTAAACCCACTCGGGGTTTTCCATCCACATGCGGGCAAGCAATACACGGCGCAGTTCCCCGTTCGAAAGACTCAAAAGCTTGCGTTCCAGAACTTCGTCGGTCAAATCCGCAATCTTTAACGCTTCTTCCAATTTATCGGGGTCAGTTTCAGGCCATGCCATATCGTCGATATAGCGGTCGGTCTGCAAAAAGAACTTCTTTTTCAAGAGCAAGTGACGCACAAGCGGAGCTTCTTCGTCGTGCAGGCTAATAAAGCGCTGCTGAAAGAACGGCGCGAGCGCATGCTGAATTTTACGTTGCATCGCCTCCGACATGGTGGAGACATTTTCTTGCTGATTCAAAAAATGGGTAATGACTCTATCAAGATCTTCACCCTCGGTGCTGAAAATCTGCACCTGCGGGAACATTTCAATCAGAGCCTCAAAACGCTTGAATTCCATGCGCCCAAATTTAGAAAAAAGTTACGGATTCAAATAACTAGAAGGTTGATACGGATCCTTGCATTCCTTAACATTATCGAATTTTTCGTTCGAAAAGACAATCCGCAGCATTGTTGAATCCGTTACCGATTTTAAAAGTCCAGCCTCGTTGTAATCAAGTGAAAGCTTTCCGATTTTGTCTCTTGATTCGAAATGAAGCGGAAGAAAAAAGAATGGGAAATCTCTCCAATAAGACTCCTTATATTGAGCATAAGATTTAAGTTTTCCATTTTCACCATATTCGTGTGTTGTGATAACTGAATTGGGGGAATACCGCCATCCAGGGAAAAAAGTCTCTTCATAGAAAGACGAATCTAGCACACTGTTGCCAGCAGCATCAAATAGTTTGGTCCGAGAATTCACAAACTTATAAAACCATATTTCATCCGAAATTTCCTTCACTAATTTTTCATTCTCGTAATAACGAGTAATTTCCATTTCATAACGTTTGCTTCCGTATTTGACGACTTCGCGATTTTCCTTAAACTTTCTCTTGTAAAAGGCGACATTCCGTTTTGATTCGTCAAATATCTTCACGCTGTAATCCGCCGTATCGTTCGAAGAATATTCATAGCGATAAAAGTGACCACCTATTTTATACAGAACCGGGCGTTGCAAATTATCAAACAACATTTCTTCTGCACCGAGCCCATCACTCACATGCAAAGTACCTTCGGCATAAACTTCTCGCGTATTAAACGTATAACTGAGCATTTTTCCAGAAACGGAATCCAGTTTCATTTTATTTTCGCTAATTACCTCGTCACAGTGTCCGTCACGCCACTTACAGGCAACGCATTCCGTCACCACCCCATTTTTGCGCTTTCCCACATACAAGCCAGAGTTTCCCGAAAAGTCCGTCATCAATGTAACAACAGAATCTGCAGATTCCGCTTTAATCTCTGTTGCAACTCGGAAACAACTATCGTCTTTCGAATAATGCGTAAATAAAGTTCCCTCGCCCCACGTCGAACGGAGTTCTCCCTCCAAAGAATCCCTCACGTATCGTTGCGACAATTCGTATTCAGATTGCTGTCCTGGGATTTCTGGCAATTTAAAGAAGAAATCCGCCGTAGCTCCAACTTCCAAAAGCTCTTTCGGATCAAAATTATCCTCTCTCATGTAACGCGGTACTTCTCCGCATGCAAGCCCCTGCGGAAAATGCTTTGAATAAATAAGCATATCCAACGCCTTTTCCGAGCTATGGAAATCTTCGTCAGACAAGAAAAAGCCCGGATCCAAGGAAAGCACACGATAAAGGTGATAGCCACAAAATCCTACAACAAGTAAAAACGGAATGGCCGAAATTAACAGAATAATTAGGAGCTTTTTCATTTAGATTTTTCCAAACGTGATTTTTCTTAAAATAGCTTTATCTTACCAATACAAGAAACTCCCCGGATTGCTCTGGGGAGTTTTTTGGATGTGTTATAGGAAACTCTAGAACTTATTGAAGAAATCCCATGTGGCCTGCGGAACCCAGGACTTGTTCTGGCCAGGATCCTTGTGGTCCCAGATGTGGCCGCCGTTCTGTGTGCACCAGCGAACCGGGAAGCGTTCTTCAACAGTAGTGTAATCGTAGCACACGTGCGGACCGTTGCCGCCGTATTCCTGGGCCTTTTCGTTTTTGGCCTTGCCGCCTTCGGAGTTGAGTTCCAGGATGATATCGCGAGCGGCGCGACCCATCGTCGGAGTGCAAAGGTTGTCTTGCAAGCCAAGCACACCCATCCAACCGACACCCTTCTTTTGGCGCTGCGGGAGCCAGATGTTACGTTCGGCAGTTTCGTATACAGCTACAGCACGGAGCACATCCTGATGGTTCCAGGAAAGGCCATTGCTGAACATGGAGCCGTAGCTAAATCCAGTCGAGAACACGCGGCTAGAGTCAATGCAAAGGTTGCTCTGCAAATCGGCCAAAAGTTCATCGAAGAGCAGGTAGTCATCTTGACCCCACGGGGCCTGGTTTCCGTTACCTTCCGGCGCAACGAAGATTGCCGTCTTTTGGGTATCGAGCGGTTTTAAACCATAATAGCCTTCTTGCTGCACACCGCCGGCCCAGCCGCCCATGCAATGCATGCCGAAAATAAGCTTGTACGGTTTCTTGTTGTCGTAATTGTCAGGAATGTCGATACGGATGGTGCGCTTGCCCTTGCTCCACTGGAATTCGTAGCTGCCGGACTTGACGCGGTTCCAGGTCTTGCCGCAGCCGCGCGTAGGCACCGGATCGTTCTTCAAGCCCCAACCGTAGGCGTACTGCGGTTCCTGTTTTTGCTTTTTGAGCGTGAGAGCCAAATTCGTATCGAGATTGGTGAGCACCACCGAAAGCGTATCGAAGCCATCGGCGATGACCTTGAGCGTTTCGGTCGTTGTCAACCTCTTGAGAGCCGTCTTTGCATTGCCACTATAAGACGAGCCGTAATTACCGTTCGACGTAAAGCGGATGCTACGCTGGGCCGAGCCGATTTTTACGTTCGCATAATAAGAACCCTGAGCCTTGACGCAGGCCTGCAAATCGAGGCTGCCCGAGCCATAAAGGGTTTCGCTCAGCAAGCGGTTGCCCATCATGTCGAAGATTTGAACCTGTACGGGTTCGCTGGAACGTTGAGAAAACGAAAGCACACCGTTATTGACGCTTATATAGCCCGGAAGCACGCGCCCCATCACGGACATTTCCTCTTCATGGAATTTAAATTCACCTTTGTCATCGGTCGTTGTCGAAAGACCTTTTTTGACAAGCGAAACAGCTGCACCACTAACGGCGCCGCCCTGATCATCACTCACTTTGCCCGTAAGCGTATAGGCACTAGCCGATACAGCCATTGCGCAAGCGAGAGCTAGAGGTTCCCAAACACTCTTTTTCATAAATGCTCCTTTATTGCTATTTATGAAAATAATTTCAAATGTTGGCTATATTCCACGCCAAGGCGCAATTGCTTTGGACAAAATATCCAAAAGAGGTTTAGGGATATTTACAAGAGTATCGATTTACAACCTTTTTTCACACGTATTTAAAAGGAATAGGGCGGAATATACTATTTTATTACATAAATAACATTTAGTTTGGAGAAAATATGAAAAAGCTTTGGACGCTCTTTGCCAGCTCACTCTTGCTCGCATCAGTCTCTTTCGCACAAGACGACTTCGAATCTGAATACGAAGCCCAAGCCGAAGAACAGGTCGCCGACCAGCCCTCTGACCAATTCAACGACCAAACCGAAGATCAATTTGCAGACCAGGCTAGCGAACCTGCCGAAGAAGCAGAACAGGCAAGTAATACCGAAGCCGCCCCTAGCCAGCCCGTTGTTCCGCAGTACCAGGCTCAGGATAACACGCAGGCTACCGAACCGGCCAACACTCAAAATGACGATTACGCAGAATCTAAACCGGCCGTCAACAAAACGGGCTTCGGTTTAAGGCTCGCTTTCGATTACGGCAGAATGTTCGGATTCAAGGATGACTTGGACAATGACAGCGATATCAGCGGCACACCGTCTGGCTTTGGTTTTGAAGGCGGTCTCATGGTTCGCGTCCAGATGATCCCCAACCTTTTCTTTGCTCCCGAAATCAACGTGGCCTACATAAGCACCAACCACGAATACATGGATCATGAACGCAAGTACACCACCACGGATTTGGAAATTCCCTTGATGCTGCGCGGCGTTATCGCTGATAAGTTCTACGTATCGGGCGGTGCACAAATCAACTTGACCATAAACAGCAAGTCTGAAATCGACCCCATCGAAAATTCCGTTCTCAATTTCAAGATCGAAACCACCGAAAAAGTGGAACAGGCAACCTTTGGCGTAGGCATTGTCGCTGGCGCCGGTTACAATATTGTTGCAGGACTTTTTGTTGATTTACGCTTCTACATGGGGCTCTCCGAACTTTACCCGGATGTAAAATCTCTCGACGACTACGCAGACGGCGATACCGCCGAAGAAGGCGAATATTCTCTGGTCAATATGTCTGGCGCAAGAATGATGAAGTTCAAGGCAGGCATTAGCTACTGGTTCATGTAATGCAATAAAAGTAATAGTATGAAAAACCTTTTTGGTCTTACATACAAAGAATGCGCTCCGGTAGTGACTGCCGAAGCCATGCGTTTTCTTGACGGCGACACCAAGAGAAGCCGCGTTTCGACATCGGGATTTTCTCCGTTCTGGGATCCACAAGCAGGCATAGAATCCGCAAACATCGACGAGTTCGAAACCGCAATCGATGCCGGATACGGCCTCATGAAACTTGCGGGCCGAAAGCTCTTTGAAAAAGCAGTCGCCATGCTCGGCGAAAAGCCCGAAAGCAAATCCGTTGCCGTATTTGTCGGTGGCGGAAACAACGGCGGTGACGGACTTGTTCTTGCAAAATTACTGATAGATGCGGGCATTCCCTGCACCATCTATTCGCTTGCCCAGGCTGAGACTTTCAAAAACGAAGCCGCCATGGCCTACAAGGATTTTTCGGAAAGTGGCGGCAAGCTGATTTACATAAATGACCTTCCCGTTCACGACCCCAAGTTCGCACTTGCCGTAGACTGTATGCTCGGCAATGGAGCCTCGGGCGAACTTCGCCCAGCATTTGCACGAGTGGTAATTGCTCTGAACGACTGGAACATTCCGATTCTTGCAGCAGATTCTCCCACCGGTTTTGATTCTTCGGAACACCGCTGCGGCGAAAACTGCGTTCACGCCACCGAGACGCTTGTTTTCGGGCTACCGCGCTTGGACGCCTACACCAACGAAGGCGCCCGCGTTTTCGGCAAGACTAGCGTTGAACCGCTGGATTATCCGGACAGTCAAATCGATAAAGTTTTGTCGGGCGTTTTCCTGGCAACCGAAGACATCATTCCCGCCCTGCTCCCCGACCGCGACGAATTTGGCGACAAGCGTAGCCAAGGTACAGCCATGGTGATTGCTGGTTCCGGCAATATGACCGGTGCCGCCGCCCTTTGTACCAAGGCATGCCTCCGCAGCGGCGCAGGCCTTGTCACGACCGCGACACCAAAGGCCTTACTCCCGGCGTTGCAATCAAAGCTTGACGAGCCCGTATTCTACGGAATCGGAGATGCTACGACGGACAAGCTTTCGATTATGCACTTGATGCAGTTGCAAGATTTAGCGATGCACCAGAATGCCATTGCTATTGGCCCCGGTCTTGGAACCGACACCGAAACGCAAGATGCCGTCCGCATGTTCTTGACCGGATTGCAGATTCCCGTGGTTGTCGACGCCGACGCCATTAATGCCTGCGGTTCTGCATACTTCTGCATGGATGGCGGCCCCACGAATGCCATTATCACGCCGCACAAGCGTGAATGGGAACGCAATTTTGGCCCGCTTCCGGCAAACGAGAATTTCTATCCGGAATACCTGCAACAGTTTGCGACACAGTTCAAGATTACAATCGTTCTAAAGGGTTGCCCCATTTATGTGGCGATTCCCGATGGACGCGTGTACGTGATTCCGGCCCGCAATTCTGGCCTTGCTAAAGGCGGCGCAGGCGATGTGCTTACCGGCATTATCACAGCTCTCCTTGCACAAGGTTTGCCGACCGCAGAAGCAGCCGTACTCGGCGCACTCCTACACCAGAAAGCCGGCAGACTCACACGCGAAAAAATGGGAGCATTTGGAATGCTCCCAACTGATGTCATTGAAATGTTGCCAGCAGCCTTCGGCTGCTAAGGCTACTAATGTCATGCAGCACTTGATGCGGCATTTCCTTTTCTACTAAAGTAGTTCAGAAACCAGTTTGTCAAGCGCCGCTTCGGATTCGGCGCTGAGCGTAGACTTCACCGTCACCACGGTTTCGGCGAGCGTTACATTCTTGAGCGTGGCGAGGATTTCCGTCATTTTCTTAGCGGCCATGGGAGCCCAAGTGCCGTTTTCCACGACACCCACCTTGCGGTTAGAATAGTTCTTTGCCTTGAGGTGATTGAGGAAATCTTCCATCACCGGGAAGAGGCCTGCATCGTACGTGGGAGCGGCGACCACCATGCGATCGTAACGGAAAGCGTCTTCGATGACTTCGGCCATGTCGCTGCGGGCAAGGTCAGAGACCACGACCTTTTCGACACCGGCGGCGGTCAGCTTTTCAGCAAGCTTTTCGGCAGCCGTCTTAGTTCCGCCGTAAATAGAGGCGAATGCCACGAGCACGCCCTTGTCTTCGGGAGCGTAGCTGCTCCAGGTGTTGTACTTGTCGATATAATAACCGAGGTTTTCAGTGAGCACAGGGCCATGCAACGGGCAAATCGTCTTGATGTCGAGCGCGGCAGCCTTCTTGAGCACCGCCTGCACCTGGTTGCCGTACTTACCCACGATATTGAAGTAGTAGCGACGAGCTTCGCAAGCCCAGTCATCCGGGTCAGCATCGTACACACCAAACTTGCCGAATGCATCGGCCGCAAACAAGACCTTTTCGCTCTGTTCATAACTGAACAGAACTTCGGGCCAGTGCACCATCGGAGCACCAATAAACTGCAAGGTGTGCGCACCGAGCGAAAGCGTATCGCCTTCCTTCACGGTCTGCATCTTGACCGATTCAAGGAGCGTCATGAACTGCGGCAGGAGCGAGAAAGCCTTCGCCGAAGAAACGAGCGTTGCTTCTGGGTACTTCGCAACAAAATCAGCAATGCCACCGGCATGGTCCGGTTCCAAGTGATGAATCACCAAGTAGTCCGGCTTGCGGCCAGCGAGAGCGGTTTCCAGATTGGCGAGCCACTCGCCCACCTTGTGCGCATCGACCGTATCTGTCACGGCAATCTTTTCGTCCACAATCACATAGGAATTGTACGCCATGCCCTCGGGCACCACGTATTGGCCTTCGAACAAATCGATGTCGCGATCATCGACACCGATATACTTGATATTTTCACTAAAAATCTTCATAGAGACTCCTAATTATTTCGCAAAGAATTTAACAATTTCTTTGGAAATGATTTTTAATCTTCCAAGAAATACTGCACGTTCGTCACGACGCGCACCTTCTTGATGTACGGCGTATTTTCGTCGCGGTCTTCGATAGAGAACACGCCCTGCGTTGCCGTCTTGATTTTGCCAAGCTTGCTGTCGGAATCCTTCGCGAATTTTTCAGCAGCGGAGCGTGCATTCTTTGTCGCCTCGTCAATCATGGCGGGCTTGATTTCGTTGAGACCGTTAAAGCTATAGACGGTGCGGTACTGGTAATCGCTGCCGCTAAAGGCGATTCCATGTTTCAGGAGTTCACCCTGTTTTTCCATGGCCTTACGAACAAGTTCTACATCGTTTGTTGCGACAGTTGCAACCACGGTTGCCACATAGCGATAATTATGTTTGCCACCGCTGTACAGTTCGCCATCGGCATCGACAATCGCCGGAGTCGAGTAAGTGATATTTTCTTTTTGAATGCCGTTTTCGAGCAAGAACTTTTCAAGTATCTGCGACTTGGACTGTAACGTTGCTGAAAGTTCGGCAAGATCGTTGCCCACCTCTTTGTACACAATCGGCCAAATCACAAAATCAGCCGAAACTTCACGTTCGGCAAGTCCGCGCACAAACACCACACGGTCGCGGTCCTTGACATCAATTTGAGCGCGATAGAAAAAAGCACCCAAGCACAAAATGGCCACTGCCAAAATGATTGCTTCTTTAACTCTTGATTGCATATCCAACTCCTTTTTTACATAAATCCAATATACAAATTTTCTACATTCAATGCATGCCTGAAAAGACTCTACTTTTGCTCGACTCTTACGCGCTTGCGTTCCGCATGTTTTACGCCTATTCGCAGAACCCGCTGAAAAACAGCCAGGGCGAAGAGGTCTCGATGATGCACGGCTACTGGGGCGCTGTACTCCGCATTTTGGCAAAGCACAAGCCAACGCATTTCGCCATTGCACGCGACGTGGCGCACACCAAGACTTTCAGGCACGAACTTTACCCCGACTACAAGGCCAATCGCGGGCCCATGCCCGAAGAGATGGCAGCACAGATGCCGCTCCTTGGCGAAAGTCTGGAAGCAAGCGGAATCCCGCTTTTGTCGGAACCGGGTTACGAAGCGGACGACGTGATGGCAAGTACCGCCATGGCTGCAGTCGAAGCAGGCTTTGACCATGTGGTGATTTTAAGTAAAGACAAGGACATGTCGCAAATCGTAACCGACAAGATCCATCTTTTCCATTTGACGAAAGGCGCCGACGGCATCGACTTTGGCCCGGAACAGGTTCTTGAAAAGTACGGTCTTCCGCCCGAAAAAATCCGCGACTACTTGGCGCTCATGGGTGACGCCAGCGACAACGTCCCCGGCGTTCCGAAAGTGGGCCCGAAAACAGCCATTCAGTTGTTGAACGACTTTGGCGACATGGACAACCTTTACGCAAACCTGGATAAAGTGACTAAAAAGGGTTTGCATGACAATCTGGAAAATAACCGCGAAAAGGCATTCCTCAGTCGCGAACTGGTGACTCTCCAGACCAAACGAGCCTTTAGCGGAAACCTCGACACGCTGGAATACAACGGTCTGCATGTGGATACCTTGGCGCAGATGTTCAAGGATCACGAAATCAACAGCCTGCTCCGCCTTTTGGAAGGCATTCCCAGCAAGACAGGCTTTGTGCGCGAAAGCGATGGCACGGAAAGTAGCGACTCGGCAAATGGAGACGCCGTAGTAAGCGCCGATTTCCCGGTCGATGTTCCGCCGACATACATTTGCGTTGACACCGATGAAATCTTCGAGCAGATGAAGGCCGAATTTGCAGCAGCAAGCACCGTGGGCATCGACACCGAAACGGATGGTCTCGACCCCATGCAATGCAACCTCGTGGGGCTTTGCCTTTCGGCAGACCCCGCCAAGGGCTACTACATTCCACTGGGACATTCCGATGAAATCGGATTCCCGTTGCCGACAGGCCCCAAGGGCAATTACGACTTAAACAAGGTCAAAGCCTGGTTTAGTGAATTTATTCAATCGCCACGCGAACTCGTTTTCCACAACGCGAAATTTGATTTGCACGTGCTTGCCCGCACCTTCAAGATTCCACAAAGCGCCATCGATAACGCAAACCTCATCGACACGCTGATTGCGGCCTGGATGCTTTCGCCCGGACAGTCGGGCCTTGGCCTCGACAACCAGGTGATGCAACGCCTGCAGCACGAAATGATTCCGATTGAGAATTTGATTGGCCGCGGCAAGAATCAGATTACCTTCAACCGCGTAAATATCAAGGATGCGACAGAATACGGTGCCGAAGATGCGGTCTATACGCTTCGCCTGTGGGAACCTCTCAAGAAGGAACTCGAAAAGCTCGATTATGTGAAGTATTTCTTCGAGCAGGAAATGCCTCTCTTGAAGGTTCTTTTCCAGATGGAATCTGTGGGTGTCGCCATCGATGTTCCGGCCCTCAAGACGCTGGAGCAGGAACTGCAGCGCCGCATCGAAAACTTGGAAAAAGAAATCTGCGACATGGCCGGTTTCGAATTCAACATCGGTTCGCCCAAGCAACTCGGCGAAGTCCTTTTCGATACGCTCGGACTCCCCGAAATCAAGAAGCGCAGTACCGACGCCGTCGTTCTCGAAGAACTCAGTTTCAAGGCTCCGCACCCGATTGTTTTCGCCGTCATCGAATACCGCGAACTCAAGAAAATGCAGAGCACCTATATCACGGTGCTCCCAACGCTGGTGAATCCAGATACCAAGCGCATTCACACGAGCTTTATCCAGTGGGGCACTGCAACGGGTCGCCTCTCTAGCCGCGATCCGAACCTGCAGAACATTCCTGTACGCAGCGACCTCGGCAAAAAGATTCGCGCCTCATTCGTGCCGCAGAGCAAGGACAACGTGATTCTCGCCGTAGACTACTCGCAGATTGAATTGCGCATGCTTGCGCACCTCAGTGGCGACGAAGCGCTCATCGAAAGCTACAAGGAAGGCATCGACATTCACGCCCGCACCGCTGCCGCGATTTACGGAGTCAAACTCGACGAAGTCAACAGCGATATGCGCCGCGACGCCAAGGTGGTGAATTTCGGAGTGCTCTACGGCATGACGGCCTTCCGCTTAAGCCGCGACCTGAAAATTCCGATGTCGCAGGCAAAGGATTTTATTACCGGCTACTTCGACATGTACAAGGGCGTGCAGCAATACATCGAAGACATCAAGGCGGCCGCCCACCGCGACGGCTATGTGGAAACACTTTCGGGCCGCCGCCGCTACATTGCAGGCATCGATAGCAGCGACCGCATGGAATCGCAGATGGCCGAGCGCATGGCCGTGAATACTCCCGTCCAAGGCTCCGCCGCAGACCTCATCAAGATTGCGATGATCCGCATCCAAAAGCGAATCAACGCCGAGCACCTTCCGCTCAAAATGATGCTGCAGGTGCACGACGAACTCGTATTTGAATGCCCCCGCGATCAGGTGGAACCCATGTCGCAAATGGTTAAGGCCGAAATGGAAGGCGCCATGCAGCTCAAGGTCCCGCTTGTCGCAAGCGTCGGCTTCGGCGAAAACTGGCTAGAGGCTCATTAACTCCTACAAAAGATTTACATAGTAACTAAATCTTTTCGTACGTTGTAAGCCGTTCAATAGTTTTTGAACGGCCTTACTCATTATATGATATGTTTCAATTTTTTCGGTATAGATTAAGGGCGTATTTTGAAAAAGGACCGAAAATGAAGCATATTCTTGCCAAAACCGCCCTCTTTGCCCTCGCAGGAACCCTTTCTGCGACCGCAGCGACGCTCCCCACCGCCAAAGAAGTCCAAGCCAACATGGGCATGGGATTCAATGTGGGTAACTCGATGGAAGTGCCGAACAACCCCACGGCTTGGGGTAACCCCTACCCGACTCAGGCTTTGCTCGATTCCGTGAAGGCGGCAGGATTCAACACGGTCCGAATCCCCTGCGCTTGGGACAGCCACACGAGCGGTGGCAAGGTCACCGAAACTTGGCTCGACTCCGTAAAGACTGTAGTCGACTATGCCATGCGCGCTGGCCTCTACACGATTTTGAACATCCACCACGAAGGTGAAGGCGGTTGGTTCCAGAGCAACATCGGCACAAGCGTCAACCAGACGATTGACAACAAGATGAAGACTTACTGGACGCAGATTGCAAACAAGTTCAAGAACTACAACGAACGCTTGATGTTTGCAGGCGCCAACGAACCCGGTCCTAATGTGAATACGTGGACATCGCAGCACGTGTCCACCCTTATGCACTACTACCAGACCTTTATCGACGCAGTGCGTTCTACGGGCGGCAACAACGAAACTCGCACCTTGATTATTCAGGGCTTGAACACCGACATTGACAAATCTGTCGCAAACGCTCCGGTAAGCACCTTCCCGAAAGACAAGGTCGAAGGCCGCTTGATGTTCGAAGTGCATTACTACGATCCGTACCAGTACACGCTTATGACGAGCCAGCAGGACTGGGGTGCAAGCGAACCCATTCAACCGCAGTACTACTACGGCGACTACACCAAGGCGAGCGAACCCAAGCGCAACGCGGGCTACAACGCCTGGGCAGGCTCTGTGGATTCCAAGCTCGGAAGCATCGTCCACCCGCAGGAACAGTTTGCCAAGATGAAGACAAACTACGTGGATAAAGGTTATCCGGTAATCGTAGGCGAATTCGGCGCCAACGTTCGCAGCCCGGAATTGAACGGTTCTGACTTGAACCTCCACAAGCAAGGCCGCGTGCAGTGGCACAAAGACGTGGTGAGCGCCGCAAAGCAGTACGGGCTCACCCCCATCCTCTGGGACATGGGCAACGAGAGCAATTCTGGCTACGACAACATGGCCTACATCCGCCGTCAGTCTTCACCAGTGGGCAAGGTTCTTGAAACCGACGTCATCAACGCCATGCGCAGCGTGTACAACCTTGGCAATTACAACAACACCGGCGTCACCCATGTAGAAGACTTTATTACCGGCGGCAACAACACGCCCGCATCGAGCTCTAGCGAAATCGCTTCCAGCTCCAGCGCTCCCACAACTACAATTATCGCAGGTCTGAATTCTACAGTACAATTCATCCGCAGCGGCAACACGCTTTATTCCAACAAGGCGATTCGCCTGTTTGATGCAAACGGAAACCAGATTCGCGCATCTAAAAAGAATACAGGCCGTACAGAACTTTCACTCGTAGGACTCCACAAAGGCGTATACCTTGCCAAGAGCGCCAATAAGACCCTGCTTGTCGGTGTGAAGTAAAAACCTCTACACCTAACAAAAGTATCCTCATTAACAGTAATTGCCGATTTTCGCGTAAAATCGGCAATTTTCTTTTTCAAACGTAAATCCCAGTTTACATTTGTTGAGAATTCAGCACCGCAATTTTTCAACGCCGACACTATTTTATTTACATCATTACCCGCAGAATTTAATTTCAATACAAAGACTAAGATGTTTGGTTATCTAAGGCTTAAAACGGGTGCAACCCCAAAAGGAGCATAAAATGAAACTTTACGGACTCTTCGGAATCGCCTGCGGCATGACGCTGCTTGCAAGCACTGCAGCATTTGCCCTCCCCAAGGCAACCGAAATTTACCCCGACATGGGTCTCGGCTATAACATCGGTAACACGATGGAAGTGCCCAAGAACCCGACACTTTGGGGCAACCCCTTCCCGGATGCCGCTTACGTGAAGGCCATCAAGGACGCAGGTTTCAACACCGTGCGTATCCCTTGCGCATGGGACAGCCACGCCTCTAACGGCACCATTAACGCCGGCTGGCTCGACTCCGTAAAGACTGTTGTCGACCTCGTGATCGGCAACGGTATGTACGCCATTTTGAACAGCCACTGGGACGAAGGTTGGCTCGAAGACCACGTTTTTGACGGCAAGGGCTTCGACAAGACCGGCGAAGTGACTGTTTCTGCAGCCGATATCGCCGCCAAGCAGGAAAGCTACTGGAAGCAGATCGCAACCAAGTTCGCCGAATACGACGAACACCTGATTTTTGCATCTGCCAACGAACCGGGCGTGAACGACCCGTGGAACGGCGGTTCCGACAATGGTCAGTGGGCATTCGACGAAGCCCGCATGCAGGTTCTCAAGAGCTATCACGAAGCATGCCTCAAGGCCGTGCGCTCTACCGGCGGAAACAACGCCACCCGTATCGTGGTCGTGCAGTCCCCGCGTACCGAAATCGACAAGTCTCCGCTCCTTGCCTCCATGTACCCGACTGACCCGGCAGGCGAAGGCTACACCATGGCCGAAGTCCACTTCTATCCGTATCAGTTCTCTTTGATGACCAGCGGTGACGAAGACTGGGGCAAGATGTTCTACTACTGGGAAGACCAGACTCCGGGTAACGATGCCGCACACACCTGTTCCGGCTCCGCCCTCGGTTCCAAAAAATCTATCGACCAGCTGTTCAGCGGACTCAAGAGCCGTTTCTACGACAAGGGCATTCCTGTTGTGATTGGTGAAATGGGTGCCGTCAAGCGCCTCGGTGTCCTCACCGGCGACAATCTGAAGGTTCACCTGAAGGCTCGCGCCGCATGGTACGGCTACACGGTCGCCGCAGCCAAGAAAAACGGCCTTGTCCCTTGCGTATGGGATACCGGTGACGAAGGCGATGGCAACTTCACCATCATCCGCCGCCAGGTGAACAAGTTCGGCGGCAACGTGGGCGATATTACCGACGTCGAAACCTTGAACGCCATGCGTGAAGCTTACGGCCAGGCATCTCTCCCGGGCAACAGCATTGATTCCCTCGTCAACCAGAACCCCGACATTCCCGAAACCGAAGCAGGCAAGGGCGTGCAGGTGACTTACCAGACTGTAACCTCTGACTCTAGCGAAGTGGGAACGCTGCGCATCAACCTCCAGGGTTCCAAGAAAGATCTTTCCAAATATGTGGGTATTGAAGTCCGCTTGAAGGGCGAAGTTGCCACGGCAGGCCCCTGCTCTGGCGCAAGCGATGGTTGCGGTGAATACGGCTGGACCTCTATGGACCTCTTCATGATGACGGGTGATAGCTGGGCATGGTTCGACGCCTCTATTCTTGAACAGGCCGACAAGGACCTCGACGCAGACGCATTCCAGACAATCCAAGTTAAGTGGGAAGACTTCCGCAAAGAACCGACCGGTCTCAACTCTGCAAACGCCATCGGTCTGAACCTCTATGGCACGCAGGTCACCGGCACCATTACCTTTGACTACATCAAAGGAATCAAGGCTGATGGTTCTACCGAAATCATCGACGACTTTGACAAGAAACCGCAGCTCGAAGGCACCGCAAGCGGCAAGGTTGTCGCCCTCGACGGCAGCTCCGCCATCAAGCCCGCAACTGTTGCCGCCGCAAGCAAGATGCTCGTGAACGTGCAGCCCGGCATGGTGAGCGCCCACTTTGTAGCAGCCAAGACTGCTCCGGCCAAGGCAATGCTCATGAACAGCCTCGGTCAGGTGATTGCTCAGCAGAACTTTACTGCCAACAAGGGAATGAACACAGTTGAACTTTCTAGCAACTACCGCGGCCCGGCCATGCTCATGATCAAGCAGGGCAGCCAGCGCTACATGCAGAAGGTGATTCTGAAGTAAAAAATCCCGTCGTAAAAAAAGTCTGGTGTGGATCCCGGCAAGGTTGGAGTGTCTAGCCGGGAGCTGCTTGGAAAAGCAGCGAAATCCGGTCCTACATAGGGCCGGATTTTTTTGCGTGGTCACCACGCAAACCCGGCTAATCCAGATTGAAGATTTCGGTGAGTTGTTTGTCGTCCATGTTCGCAAGCCAGGTTTCGCCGGCGTTCACCGTCATGTCGGCGACAGCCTTCTTTGTCTGCAGCAGGGCGTCGATTTTTTCTTCGAAGGTGCCCTTGGTAATAAAGCGGTGCACCTGAACGTTCTTGGTTTGCCCGATACGGAAGGCACGGTCAGTGGCCTGCGCCTCAATCGCCGGATTCCACCACAAGTCGTAATGAATCACCTGCGAGGCCGCAGTCAGATTCAGGCCGGTTCCTGCCGCCTTCAAGGACAGAATCAGCACCTTGACTTCCGGATCTTCCTGGAACTTGCGGACCATTTCGTTGCGCTGGTTCTGCGTGCAGCCGCCGTGATAGAAATCCGCCTTAATCATGAGTTCGCGATCGAGCGTTTCTTGCAAAAGTTCGCCCATTTCGCGGAACTGCGTAAAAATGATTGTCTTTTCGCCGGATTCTTCGATAGACTTCAGCAAATCGAGCAACATGCCGAGCTTGCCGGAATCTTCGACGCGGGCCTCCCCCGCCTTCAAATACGTGCGCGGGTGGTTGCAAATCTGCTTGAGCGCCAAAATCATCTGCAGAATCAAACCCTTGCGTTTGAACAGATTATGACCGCCAGAACCTTCGCCGGCATCTAGCGAATCGCCTGCGGCGGCGACAAGCACATCGTCATTGATATCGAGCGAAACGCCCTCGGCTAAAAGTTCCAACTGTTTCATGAATTCGTCGAGCGTGCGCTTGTACAAGGCAGCCTGCGTGCGCGTGAGTTCGGCGTATTCATTCTGCTGAATCTTATCGGGCAAGTCGCTAATAATAGACTTATCCGTCTTCATGCGGCGCAGCATGAAGGGTGCCGTAATCTTCTTGAAATGCTCGGCCACCGCCTGGTTCGCATTCTTCTGGATGGGCGTTTCGAACTTGTCGCGGAACTCGTTTGCCGAGGGCAAAAAGCCGCGGTTGCAAAAGTCCATAATCGTCCAAAATTCCATAAGGCGGTTTTCGACCGGCGTACCGCTCATGGCAATCTTCATGGGCGCACGGAAAGCGCGAATGCGGCGACTCTGTTCGCTGTCGGCATTCTTGATGTTCTGCGCTTCGTCAATCACCACCACTTGCCAATTCAGCTTTTCCAGCTTTTTAAAGTCAAGGCGGCATGTCGAATACGTGGTAATCAGCAAGTCGGCATCAAACTTTTCAAGCTTGCGGTTGGCACCATGGTATGCAAACACGGTCAGCGCGGGCGCGAACTTCTTGATTTCCATCTGCCAGTTCAGCAAAAGACCCGCCGGCACCACCACAAGTGCGCGGCCCTCGGCAAGGCGCCCTTCTTGCTTTAGCTTTAGCAAGAAAGCAATCACCTGCAGCGTTTTACCCAGACCCATATCGTCAGCCAGAATGCAGCCGAAACCCATTTGCAGGTTCTTGTACATCCAAGAATAACCGCGTTCCTGATACGGGCGGAGCGTCGCGTTCAAATCTTCGGGCAGCGAGCAGTTCGTCTCACTACGCCAGGCATCAAATTGATCCTTCAGGCCATCGGTCATGTCCACCGTAATGTCGTCGCATTTGCCGGTAAGGCATGCCTGCACCAGCTTAGCGGTAGACGGAATAAACTGTTCCGTAGCCTCGGCCGACTCCGCATTCTCAGAGCCATCGATAACTTCAACATCGTCAGAGACGTCCGCTTTCTGCTTTTTCGCCTTCTCTTTTTCGCGTTCATCCAAGCGCTGCTGCAACAAATCCAAGTCGTCTTTGTTGAATTCAATATAGCGGTCCTTGAACTTGAGTAAGCCTTCAGCATCGCGGGCAAGTTTCAGGAATTCTTCGGCCGAGATTTTGTCTTCGCCAAGAGCCACTTCCCAGTCAAAGTCCAGCAAGTCGCCTGCAGTAAACGCCCCGATTCCAAGGCTACCCTTCAACTTCATCTGGGTTTTCGGGCGAGTGCGTTCCAAAAGCGAGCGGGGAATTTCGGTCACAATTCCAAACACTTCGGACTTCTTGACCGTGTAATTCACGAATTCTTTGAGCTCGGCACCATGCATGACCACAGGCTCCGCCGCATGATTTTCAAGGTAAGCCTTCATGGGCTTGAAAATTTCGGCCATGCAATTCAGCACATTCAAGAGCGACAAAAGTCTCGGATCGCTATCGCGGAACAGCTGTGCGAGCGGCACGCGACCCGAAGCATCTTCGATAAAGACATTCAGCGCAATTTCTTTGCCAAGTTCCGAGCAGACAAAAACAATCTTGTGGTTGAATTCCAGCGAATTGTAAACCGAGAACCACGCCTGAATTTTGGACGGAATCTTGAGGCCGTTGGCGGCAAGTTTGCCCGACTTGCAATCGAAAAAGAATCCGAGCAAGTTTTCATGCGGACCCTTCTTGTAATTCTGGGCGGTGCGGGCAAAACGCAAAAGCTTACCGATGAAAATCGAAAGAATATGCTCGGCCGCAGCATCCAGATCCTCACGAGATTTTTCTTCGCGAGAATTTTCTTCACGCGACCCATCGCGTACCGTAAATGCAAAATCATCGGGCACGGACTTTTCGAGTTCGGCCACAATCGCAAGTACATCGGGCAACATTTCGGCAGGCAGCCAGCGCACCTGCGCGGTCACGTTATTCAGCCAGAATACTTGCGGGTATATCGCCCCGCAACGCACCAGGTAATACGCCACCTGCAAAAGCTGGTGCAAAAAGCGGACGGTCACATGGTTATGCCAAACGCAATCCTGATTCAGGCGACAAAGGGCACCCATCACGTTTTCGACCGAAAGCGCAGAGGCCACCACCGTTTCATCGACCATCTGGTCAAAAGTCCACTGCCAGGGGCGAGCGTGAATCAGCTGCAGGCGTTCTTGTTCCATCAAGAACGTGCGGGCATGGTAAATGCCAAAGTCCTGCGCAAACTGGCCAAAGTTTTCAAAGTGGTTGTAGAATTCGCGGCAACGAGCCAACTCGTCGACAAAACTCTTCTTAAAGTTCCCCGCCGGGCAAAAATCCGGGAAGTTCTTGAGCATGGCCGGCAACACATGCGAATAGTCGCGCCATTCCTCGAACTTGAACATGGGCACGCGCGGGGCTGCCACACGATTGTTCACCGGCAAAATGCGCACCAGTGTCGATTCGCGCGGCACGTCCGATTCTACCGGTTCTTCGGGCTTATAATCCTTGAGATAAGCAATATCAAGCCCATGCAGTCTAAACAGCAAAAACGGGTCGGCCGACGCCATTTCGGCCAGTTTCAGGAACACGCAAATCACGTAACGGCAAGGCAAAGCGTCCTTGCAGTCGCAATTCATGTTCACCTGGTCAAAGCTTTCGAACAGAGAAAGCCCGCATTTCGACAAAAGCAGTTCGATGGAGGGGTTGAGGGCGCCATTCGAAAGCGCCATAAGTTCAACCGGTTGCTGCTTTAAAAGCCCTACAAAAGCTTCCCCTCGTTCCTTATCGAACTTGGGGAACACGAGGTACACATTGTGCAGACCCCCATTGGGGCCCTTGACCTCGGCCATGACGCGATTATCGTTCACCGTAAACGGCTGAACCTGCCCGCGCCCCACATACTTAAAAGCATAATCGATATCGCGTTCAGAAGCACCCACAAGCAAGCGGTCTAGCCACTGCTTGCTCCACCAAGCACTTCCATAAACACCATATTCCATAGTCGCCCAAATATAGCAAATTTTCACGAAGAAAATTGCTCATTTGAGCAATTTAATCATGGGAAAGTATGACTTTGGTGTTGTGGAATAGGTGTTGACCCGTTAATCGGTTATGAATGGCGATTTTGACCATCATAAAGGGCTTGTGTTTAAAATCTTAAACATTACTGGGGGGGGGGAATCAAATACGCAAATGCGACAAAACAAATATCGACTTACGGCGCTTCATTGAAAAACTAAGCAACTTTGAAATTAAAAAAATAATCTAAAATATTATTTTATTATAAAAAACTTAGACAAGTTAAACAATTGCAGAACGTTTTAAATACAGCGAAATACATTATTTTCCTTTATAAAAATTTTACAGTTATTTCAATCAAATAACGCAACAAAAGCACTTCAAAATACTTTATATTTGATTTTACCAACAATTTAACAAAGGAAAAAGGAGTAAGAACAAATGAAATATATTCCCCTCGTAGCACTGTCTGCATTCTTGTTTGCATGCTCACAGGAATCCGGCCTCGGAACAGAAGCACGCGTCAACGACGACTCTTCGATTGGCGAAAACATTGCTTATGTTGGCGACATCCAAAACGGAACCGCTTTAGCAAGGAAAACCTACAACACTGCAGATTTCCCTGCATCTAAGACTGTCACGCAGTTCCCCGTAAGAATGACCGGCTCTACAAGCATCTCTACAACTTACGATCCGGAAAACCTCTGCTACGATATTCTCGGAACAACCACAACTAAAGTTGAAGTCTACGACAGCCAGGTTGGCGAAATGGTTCCGTATAGCAACGCCACTATCGAAAGCCATGTTTACCCGGTCAACACGAGAAATCCGAATAAGTTCTTGGATGACGCTCGCCACGGTGTAAACCACGGCAACAATGTCGCCACAGCACGCCATCACACAGAATGCTCCGCATACCTCGGATTCATCGGCGTTCACCGCGTCATTCACGGAAAGGACACTGTCGTGTTCACGACGTCGAAGGGCTTTAGCAACGAAAATGTTGCCAAAACCTATTACGACAAGTTTATCAAGAAGCTCTGGACGAAGTAATCTAAATTTTATCTAAACAACCTTGCAAAAAAAGACCGCATGCATTACGCACGCGGTCTTTTTATAAGACTATTTTGAGCGACAGATTTACCACATCTTGTCGTATTTTTTACGGTTCTTTTCTTCGTCTTTCTTTTCCTGAACGATAGCGTCGATCACGGCGGCAACAGTCAGGTTGAAGATATCATGCACAGAAGCATCGGTGTCGGTAAAGTGAACCGGCTTGTTCAAGCCCATCTGCACAGGACCGATGGATTCGCCCACGCCCATTTCGAGGAGCATCTTGCAAGTGGTATTTGCAGAAGAGAGGCACGGGAAGATAAGCGTGTTGACCGTCTGGCCCTTGATCTTGTTGAACGGGTACTTGGTGTCGCGCAGGTCCTTATCGAGAGCCACGTTCACCTGCATTTCGCCGTCGATCACGTAATCCGGATACTGTTCATGAATCAAGCGCACCGCTTCGCGAGCAGTGTTGGACGTTCCGCGCGGAGCACCCTTGTCAGAACCGAAGTTTGCGTAACTGAGCATAGCCATCACCGGTTCGTGAGCAAAGAAGCGAACGGCGTCGTGAGTGAGCTTGACGATATCCACGAGCGTTTCTGCATCGGGGTCGCGGTTCACCAGCGTATCGGCCAGGAAGAACGTTCCCTTGCGGGTGCTCAAAATATGCATAGCGCCGAAGTGCTTGTATTCTTCGCGGATACCGATGATTTCCTTGGCAAGTTCAATCGTTTCGGAATACTTGGAGTAACCACCGGAAATGAGAGCGTCAGCATCGCCCACCTTCACCATCATCATACCGAAGTGGTTCGGTTCAAACATGTCGTCGCGGGCTTCGTCGAGCGTCACACCGTTACGGCCGTTTTCTTCGGCGTAGATTTCGGCATACTTGCGACGGCGTTCAAATTCTTCCGGAGAACGCGGGTTCACGATCTTGATGCCAGTCAGATCGAGCTGTTCGCGCTGGGCGATAATCTGAATGCGTTCGGGGTTGCCGAGCAGAATCGGGTGTGCAACGCCTTCGGTCTTGGCCTGAACAGCGGCCTTGAGCATGTTAAGGTTGCTTTCGGCAAACACCACGCGCTTCGGGTTGCTGCGAGCCGTATCACTGAACTGACGGATAAGCTTGTTGTCGTAACCCATCATGTCGCGCAGGCGATCATAGTAGGCATCCCAATCGGTAATCGGCTTGCGTGCCACACCACTTTCGATAGCGGCCTTAGCCACAGCGATAGACACATCGGTCAAGAGGCGCGGATCGAGCGGCTTCGGAATCAAGTATTCCTTACCGAAGGTAAAGCGCTGAGAGTTGTAAGCGATGTTCACCACATCTGGAACCGGCTTGTGGGCAAGGGCTGCAATGGCGCGCACGGCGGCGTGCTTCATGTGTTCATTGATGCAGGTAGCGCGAACGTCGAGGGCGCCACGGAAAATGTACGGGAAACCGATAACGTTGTTCACCTGGTTCGGATAGTCGCTGCGGCCCGTCGCAAAAATCAGGTCACCACGGCTTGCCATGGCTTCTTCGTAGCTGATTTCGGGATTCGGGTTGGCGAGTGCGAAAACGATTGGCTGGTCGGCCATGCTGCGGACCATTTCGCGAGTCAGGACGTTAGCCTTGGAGAGGCCGACGAACACATCGGCGCCCTTCATGGCGTCTTCGAGCGTTTCGATATCGGTGCGGTCGGTCGCAAAGAAAGCCTTCGCTTCGGTAAGGCCCTTGCGGTCCTTGCGAATGACACCCTTACTGTCGCACATCACCAAGTTTTCTTTCTTAAGACCGAGCGACAAGTAGAGGCGCGTGCAAGCGCAAGCGGCTGCACCCGCACCGTTCACGACCATCTTCACGTTGCGAATGCTCTTGCCAGCAACTTCGATAGCGTTCAAAAGGCCTGCAGAAGAAATGATAGCCGTACCATGCTGGTCATCGTGCATCACCGGGATATCGAGTTCCGCCTTGAGAGCGTCTTCGATTTCAAAGCATTCCGGAGCCTTGATGTCTTCGAGGTTGATACCGCCGAACGTCGGGGCGATACCCTTCACGATTTCGATAAACTTCTTCGGATCCTTTTCGTTGATTTCGATGTCGAACACATCGATGCCGGCGTAAATCTTAAAGAGAAGAGCCTTACCTTCCATCACCGGCTTGCCAGCGAGAGCGCCAATGTCGCCGAGGCCGAGCACTGCAGTACCGTTACTAATCACAGCAACGAGGTTACCCTTGCCGGTGTATTCGTAAGCGAGGTTGTTATCCTTTTCAATTTCCAAGCAAGGAACAGCTACACCCGGAGTGTAAGCAAGACCCAAGTCGGTCTGCGTGCTATGCGGCTTGGTCGGCACGATTTCGATTTTGCCGGGCTTACCCATGGCGTGGTATTCGAGAGCTTTTTCTTTTAAATCCTTGCTCATTCTTTTCTCCTTATTTTCGCCAGCACCTAAAGCCGCGAAAGTTCAATTTTTTCGCGCCCAAAAATAGAAAAAAGAAAGGGTACTGTAAAGATTTTTGTACCCATTTAAGAAAGATGTATTTTTTTGACGTCTAAAAGGAGTCTAGACGCCCCTTTTGGGCTTTTTTCTCTTTTAAATTCTCATGGAAATGTCGAGAGCCTTTACACTATGTGTAAGGGCGCCGACCGAAATATAGTCGAGGCCGAGGGTCGCAATTTCCTTGGCGCGTTCGAGCGTCATGTTGCCGGAACCTTCGACCAACACCTTGTCGCCGCTTTCCTTGATAATCTTCAAGGCTTCGGCCATCATTTCGTTGCTCATGTTGTCAAGCATAATTACGTCTACACCCTTGTTCAGGAGTGCGCGCAGCTGGTCAAAATTTTCGACTTCCATTTCGACCATCAAGTTCTGCTTGTTGTTCTTCTTCACGACTTCGAGAGCCTGGAGCACGCCACCTGCTGCAGCAATGTGGTTGTCCTTCACGAGCACCATGTCAAAGAGACCCATGCGATGGTTGGAACCGCCACCCACGCGAACGGCATACTTCTGCAAAGTACGGAAACCGGGAACCGTCTTGCGGGTATCGAGAACCTTGGTCTTGCCAGCCTTCAAAGCTTCCTGGAAAGTATGGGCAACCGTGGCCACACCGGAAAGCTGCTGGATAAAATTCAAAAGCGTGCGTTCACCCGTCAAGAGTTCATGCGTCGTGCCGTCCATTTCGGCAATCAGGTCACCCTTCTTCACGACATCGCCGTCTTTCTTGTGGAGCGTCACCTTCACGTTTGCCTTGAGTTCCTGGAACACAAGTTCAATCACCGGAAGGCCTGCAAGCACGCCGTCTTCTTTTGCAATCAAGCGGGCATGCTGCTTTTGGTCAGCAGGAATCGTCCATTCGCTCGTCACGTCACCCGTGCGAACGTCTTCGGCCAAAGCCAAGCGAATCATCGTGAGGGCATCTTCAGTCGGAAAAATCGGAGTCGAATTGTCGCCGTACATTACTGCGCTCCCTTACCGGTTAGAACAACATAAACTGTGCGCACCAAAATCTGGAAGTCAAGAAGCAGGCTCATGTTTTCGAAATAATACATGTCGTACTGCAACTTGATTTTCACGTCTTCGGTGCTGGTATCGTAATGGTGGCACACCTGAGCCCAACCGGTCAGACCCGGTTTCATTTTCAGGCGGCTAATATAGAACGGAATTTCTTCGCGAAGCTTGGCAATGAACACGGCACGTTCCGGGCGCGGGCCCACCATGCTCATGTCGCCTTTAAGCACGCACAAAATTTGCGGAAGTTCATCGATACGGGTCTTGCGCAAGAACTTGCCCACCTTCGTAATGCGAGGGTCATCTTTAGTGGCCCACTGGGCACCGAACTTTTCGGCATCGGTACGCATGGTGCGGAACTTGAACACCGTAAACGGCTTACCATAAAGGCCAATGCGTTCCTGAGAATAGAACACCGGGCCATGGTCTTCGAGCTTGATTGCAATAGCGGCAAGCACACAAACCGGGAACGAAATAATTCCGAGGAAGGCGCCAAACAGAATATCAATCACACGCTTCACACGCACCTGCCACAAGGGCATGGTAAACGCAAACAGTTCCTGCAATTCAAAGCCGTAAACCAAATTCGCCTTGAACTGGCCGTTAATCACGCTATAAAGTTCGGGCACCAAGTAAATGTGAACCGGCTGATCGCACACCCACACAAGCACGCGCATAATTTCTTGCGGCGAAGAACTTTCGTGCGCAATAATAATGCCCGTTACCTTGTACTTTTTAATGAGGGCAGCAAGGTCTGCGTACTTGCCAAGCACCGGCACGTTCGCAAACTCATGTTCCATGACCTGGAAGCGTTCATCGACAAAGCCCACCACGCGCTGGCCGCGTTCCGGAGTCTTTGCAAGCGCTTCGGCAATCTTTTTACCGGCTTCGGTTGCACCCAGCACCAGAATGTTGTTCGCGCCAAAACCGCGGCTCAAAAGTCCACGCAGGCAGCGGTAAATAAACATTCTAAAGACAATCACCAGGAACAGCGCAAAGCCGCCGTAAATAAAGATCCACGGGAATCGAGAACCGTACAGGTAACCCTGGTTGAGCGGTTCGTTCACCATGACCTTACCGATAAATTCAGCGCCGAACAGCACCGCAATAATCAAGACAATGCCAATGAGAATCGCACGCAGCACACGCAAAGTCTGGTGCGTACGAGACATCAACAGCCATGAACGGTAAAGACCCGCGCAAGTGAACAGCACAAGCCAGCCCACATTGAGCACGAGGCCCATGTGCCAATATTCGGCAAAAGTCTTGCTCGGATCGAACTTATCGGCAATCCAGCCACTGTGGAACTGCACCCAGAAGGCGAGCACAAAACAAATTGACAAAGCCACGAAGTCCGAAAGGACTACGAGAATGCGTTCCAATGTAGCTGCACGAATCATAGCAACCCTAAATTACCAAATTGCAGAGTTTCAGATTTTTCGTTTTGCGCAGTTTTTAGGCGAGGAAACGAATCACCTGGCTCTTTTCGACAATTTCGGGCAGAGCGTCAATGGCGTCGACCGCCTTCGAGGTCTTGCAATCCTGAGTCTTTTCGGTGATAACCACGATAGAAACCTTACCCGGATCCTTCACGTTCTTCTGGATAATGGTTTCGATGGAAATCTTGTTTTCAGCCAGAATGCTTGTAATCTTGGCGAGCACACCGCAAGCGTCACGAGAGGTGAAGCGCAGGTAGTAGCGGGCAGAGGTTTCCGAAATCGGAACGAGCGTTGCAGAGTTGTCGACGTTGAACCAGCCCATCGGGAGAGCCTTGCGCTTACCCTGGTCCACGGAGCGAGCCAAGGAAACGAGGTCGGCTACGACAGCAGAAGCAGTCGGCAAGCGGCCTGCACCGGCGCCAGTCTGAACGGTTTCGCCCAGGTTGTCGCACTTGAGGTACACAGCGTTGATTACGCCGTTCACGTTAGAGAGCAGGTTTTCGTTAGAAACGAAGCACGGATGGACACGGGCGTCCACGCGGTCACCATCGCGGTGATAGATGCCGAGGAGCTTCACGCAGCAGCCAAGTTCCTTGGCGAATGCGATATCCTGGGCGGTAATCTTGGAAATACCCGTCACATGAATCTTTTCAAAGTCCACGCGGTGGCCGCTGCAGAGGCTAGCGAGCAAGGCTGTCTTGTGAGCGGAGTCGATACCTTCGATATCGAAGGTCGGGTCAGCTTCGGCAAAGCCGAGCTTCTGGGCATCCTTCAGAACCACGTCGAAGTCCAGGCCTTCGTCGGCCATGCGGCTGAGGATGTAGTTACAAGTACCGTTGATGATGCAGCTCAGGTGTTCCACCGTAGAGCCGAGCAGGCCTTCCTGCAGGCTACGGATAATAGGAATGCCACCGCCAACAGCTGCTTCGAACAGCACATGCAGACCGTTCTTGGCTGCAAGCGGGAAAATTTCGTGGCCGTACTTGGCGAGAAGAGCCTTGTTGGCTGTCACCACGTGCTTGCCGCTTTCGAGGGCAGCAAGAATCCACTTGCGCGGCATGTTGTAGCCACCGGCAAGTTCCACGAGCACGTCGATATCGTTACCGGCAATCATTTCGTCGGCGTTGGTCGAAACCTTGTAGCCCTTTGCCTTGTACGGGGCAACTTCTTCTTCGGACTTGGCGCAGATGCAAGCCAGTTCGAGTTCAACACCGAGCTTTTCCTTGTATTCAGCAATCTTCTGTTCCAGAATCTGAATAACACCGCCACCGACGGTTCCAGTACCAATAAGTCCAATACGCAGCATAAGGCGTCTCCATTTTAAATTTTTACGCGCACAAATATAGAATTTTGCGCTAGTTTCCCACAGTCACCTTGCGGGTTCCATTACCGATTCGAAGCACATAATGGCCCGAAACAGGCACCGCGATGCTGAAATTCGCGCTATTTGCGGTTCCACGGAGCACCACATTGCCCTGCATGTCGAACAGTGCATACCTGTCGCCCACACGGGCTCCTGCCACCTGCAAGGTGCGATTTACAACGCTCACACTAAACTGCGACAACGGCATTCGCTCAAAGGAAGTAGTCTGTTCACTACTCGAGCTCAGAGCCTCAGAGGAGCTTGACGCATCAGAAGAACTAGACAATTCCACCGAGGAGCTGCTGCTCGGCACAGAGGAGCTAGACGGAGTGCTGCTACTTGAAGACTCAGCCGAAGAACTGCTAGATACACTCGAAGAGGATTCCTCGCTGGAACTTGAAACTGGGGGTGTAGTCCACTTGGCATAAAAGATCTGTGTACCAGTCGCTTTGGGGCTCACCGAAGTGACAGCATTCCCCAAAAATTGCCTGTTATCATACCAACCCGCAAAATAGAACCCTTCGCGAGTCACGAATTGTGCATCAGGAAGCGCTGTCTCCACTCCTTCTTCATAATACTTCAGCTCATGACCTTTTTCGATTTTGCCGCCTTCATCTAAAACGAAAAATACATAGTGTTTCGTGTTACTCCAATCAAAATGCGGGAGCACCTGCGTGCCAGCAGGGTCTTCGGCCCATACGAGACCATCGGCGCCATCTTCCACATAAGAACCATTACTATAAGTTTCAATCCAGCCTCGTAAATAACCAGCAATAACTCCACCCATTAAACGTTCTTCGGTAACACCTAGAACATCTTCTATTACCTTGTTAGTTGTATCCGACACATTAGCAACAAGAATATCCTCTTGCTCCACAAAAAAACAATTTTCAAATCTGATCTTGCCGTCACCATATCCATACCCGAGAATAGTTCCTGCTTTTAGTGAAGAATCTGCATCGTAGGAAACATGCCCAGCATTATACGCATTAGCAATAGTAACGCCTCCACCAATAAGGTCTGCGCCTTCTCCATAACCAACAAGCCCACCAACACTCGAGCCACCTTCTACGGCACCCTTGTTGTAGACATTTTTGAAAAGAGCGTATTCGAAAGAAGTCGCTTTGCCTAATAAGCCGCCAACATACATCTGTCCGACAACTTTTCCGGCATTATAGCTTTGGTAAACCCCGAGAACGCCCTTACTTGCCCAACCAACAAATCCACCAACAGCCTCCTTACCGGAAACCACCCCTGAATTATAGGATTTTATTATATAGACATCGTCTTCATATTTACTCCCAATGAATCCCCCCACTTCGTACAAACCTTTCACCATAGACAGGTTGTAACTGTTCGATATATACAGCGATCCCTTGTGCCATGTTGCGCTTCCAATAAAGCCTCCTACGCCAGATTCACCCTCAACCAAGCCTGCGGCATAGGAATTCGTTATTTCCATTTGGTTTTTCGAATAATCGTTTACAAAGCCAACAAAGGCGCCCACATTTTCTTTTCCCGCGAAATAAAAGTCTTCAAGACCGAGGTTTAATATTTGAAAACCTGACGCATTTTCAAATAAGCCCACACTTTTGTCACCGCTACCATTAAAATACAATCCATATATAACATGGTTGTTCCCATCAAACTTTCCCGAAAAATCCTTCATCGGAGCCCACGGGACAAAATCCTTTTGCGAATTCAATTCGCCTTCGGAATTTAACACCGATTCATTCACCACGATATCCTGAGTCAGCTTTCCGCACACGATCCCTTGAGGGGCACCCTCTCCTGTACCATTCACAATGTCTGCAAATCCGTAAAGTTCGGCGGCATCTGAAATTTGATAACAACCATCCGACAAAGTTGGCATTTTTGAAGTAATAGTCGCCGCATTTGCAGACAAGGCTGTAAACAGAACTCCCGTAAAAATTGAAATCGTGAATTTCATAAAATCTCCTCTTTAATTCTGATTAGAAAGATACAATAATTGAAAGTTCAACTTTGCCTAAGCAGTTACAAGTAACTATATTTAGCGCCATGGAACAGGAATCCGTTAACCCGGCAATTGGCTCAATTCTCGACGAGCAAAAGCTAAAGAACATTGTCTATCCGGCAAAGCTCTTTAGAACGCGTTTGAACGAAGAATTTATGCGTGCGAACCGCACCCGCAAGCCGTTCCTGTATATCAAGATGTATTCGCACCAGTACGACTTCTTTGGTTGGGGCAGCCCGAACAAGACCGTCGAAAACACCTGGCGAATCAGCATTTTGACCATGTTTTCGCACTTGCGCTTTATCGATGTTTTGGGCTACCTTTCCGATGGTAGCGGTCTCGGCATTATCTTGCTGAATTCCGACCTCTCGGTGTTGGAATCGATTCGCAAAGAAATCTTGCACAAGTTGAACGACGCAGGCCTTATCCAGACGCTCCGCATCAACCCGAAGCGCCCGATTTTCGAAGCCTACCTCTACACGGGTTACCAGGAAAAAGACAACCTGGAACTGGCCGATAAAATCAAAGACTTTAACAGCGCAAACGGTCGATTCTTCTCGCTTAGCCGCTTGAACCTCGACCACATTTGGGAACACCCGCACACCATTCGCTACCGCCACATGGTCAAGCGTTTTGTCGACGTGACCTGCACTAGCATTGCGATTGTGCTCTGCTCTCCCCTGCTCCTGTTCTGCGCCGCCGCAGTCAAGATTAGCGACCCGAAGGGTCCTGTCATATTCCAGCAGACCCGCGTAGGCAAGAACGGCAAGCTGTTCACCATGTACAAGTTCCGCAGTATGTACGTGGATGCCGAAGAACGCAAAAAAGAATTGATGGCCCAGAACGAAACGGGCGGCAAGACGTTCAAGATGAAGAACGACCCGCGTATCTATCCGTTCGGTCATGTGCTTCGCAAGTTCAGCCTCGACGAACTGCCGCAGTTCTTCAACATTATCAAGGGTGACATGTCCATTGTGGGTCCGCGTCCGCCGATTCCGTCCGAAGTGGCGGAATACGAACCCTGGCATCGCATGCGTTTGTCTGTAACGCCAGGTCTCACCTGCATTTGGCAGGTCAGCGGCCGCAGCAATATCAGCTTTGAAGGTCAGATGCGCCTCGACAACAACTATATCCGCAACAACGGAAAGTTGACCGAAGACTTCTCGCTCATCCTTAAGACCTTCAAGGTCGTGTTCAAGGGCGAAGGTGCGTACTAGTCAGTGTGTAGTGAGGAATGTGAAATGTGAGATGAACATTCCTGAAAATAATTCACAAAAGAAAACCTCGCTTGTCGCGGGGTTTTAAAATTTTCAAACGATTTTAAAAACTATCTGTTGTTCAGGTAATCCAGAACTTTCTGGGTCAGGTCGTTTTCTTTTTTCCAGAACACCACGGCGCCCGTTGCACGGTCGACCACCATGTCGTAGCCTTCCTGCAGAGCGATTTCGTTAATGGCCTTGCGAATCAACTGAATAATCGGGCCACTCACCTTTTCGTTTTCAGAAATCAGTTCGCCCTTACGGCCATACACGCGGTCGATAAAGCTCTTGAGTTCCATATCCTTCTTGTTGTACTCGGCTTCGAGTTCGCGCTTCTTTTCGTCGCTGAGCATAAGCACCTGCTTATCGAGCTTTTCCTTAATGGCGGCAAGTTCCTTTTGCAGCAAGTTACCCTGCTGTTCCCACTTTGCCACCTGACGGTCGTACTCTTCTTGAGCACGCTTGGTACCCTTGTAGCCGTCAAAGATCAGCTTGGAGTCCACATGCGCAATGCGCAAACCATCTTCGGCAAACGAGACGGCCGCAAACGCGAGAACCAAAACGATTAGCAGACGCTTAAGCATAGAGCCTCCTTAGAATCCTTGGCCGATAACAAAGTTGAACTGCATGTCGCCCACTTCGGTACGCTGCAAACCACTATAGGTTTCACCCACATCTAACGGCCAAGCAAAGTCGAATCCGATAATACCGAGCATCGGCACAATCACGCGGAAACCGAAACCAATGTCTTTCTTGAGGCTCATCGGATCCCATTCGCTGAGCGGGTTCTTGGACGGCTTCGGAACCTTGGTACGCGGGTTATAGCGTTCACCGAACACGTTACCGGCATCAAAGAAGAACGGCAACAGGTAGAAGGTCTGCGGCACAAGGCCAAGCTGCAGTTCCACACCCGTGTACTGGTAGCTGCGGCCCAAGCGGCGGTAACCGATAGAACCCGAGCTGTAACCACGCATCATGCCTTCGTAGCCCATCACGCCACCCATGGTGTAAAGCGTGCGGTACTGCAACTGGTCGCCAAAGATTACGCCATACTGGTTGGTAAGGGCAAGGGCCAAGCGGTCACGGAACAGCGGGAACCACCACTTGATTGTAAGTTCGGTCTTCACGAAGTTGAAGTCACTGAACAGCATGTCGTCTGCCCACTGAATGTCGAGCACGTAGCGAGAACCTTCGGTCGGGAACTGCGGCAGGTTCTTGTCGTCACGGAGCAAGCGGAAGTTGATAGCAGATTCGATACCGGTGTAAACCACGTAGCTATCGTCAATGTTGTCACCCTGCTTGTTCATGAGCCAGCTGTAACCAATCTGACCGTAGAAGTAGTCATCGGGCCACTTGAGACGCTTACCCAAATAAACACTTCCGCCGTAACGGGTAATGTCCGGGTCATCGTAATCGCTCATGTTCCACCAAGAATAACTGAGGCTTGCGCCCAAGGTAATCGGCTTGTCCAAGAACCAGGGTTCCTGGAAGCTGATAGATGCACTCTTCTTGTCGGCACCATATTCCACACTGAACGAGGCGGCCTGGCCGTCACCCATACAGCAGTTCGGAATAGAAACGCTAGCCGTACCCACGACACCGTCGCTTTCGCTGTAAGACACGCCCAAGCTGAACTGGCCGGTACCGGCTTCCTTTTCTTGTACGGTAAAGTCGAGGTCCACTTCTTGTTCGCCCACGACCTTAATGTCCGGAACGACAATGTCGAAGTAGTTGAGCTGCATGATTTCACGGAAGCTACGTTCCAGCAAGGACTGGCGATAGGTATCACCCGGATACAGGCGAACTTCGCGGCGAATCACCTTTTCGTTCGTCTTGGTGTTACCATGGATATGCACCTTGTGAATCTGGGCCGGCAGGCCTTCGGTCATCTTGTAAGACAGGTTCACAATCGAATCGTTTTCAAACGTACGGGTTTCTTCGTACTGGGCAAACAGGTAACCGTCTTCGCGGTATGCATCCAGAATGGCCTTGCGAGAAGCGTCATACTTGTACTGGTCGAACACTTCACCACTGTCGAGGCGGTAAGCGTAAGAAAGCATTCTGTCGTTCAGCACCTCGTTACCCGAGAAGTGCAGGCCACCCATGTAGTAGCGACGGCCTTCATTCATGTGAATGTGAATCAGAATGGCGCTAGAAGTCTTAATGTTGTCGTACTTGTTCAAGGCCGGGAACATGTCTTCGATCATGTAGCGGACCATGAGCTTTTCTTGGTAAGTAGAGCGCTTCTTGATCTTGCGGAGCGAGTCAATTTTAGCGTTTTTCCACTTGCGGCCATCAACGATATCCAAGAATTCCTTGCGGGCACTTTCGTAGCGGATAATGTCGTTCAAGATTTTCCAAGCGTCTTCTTCGACCTTAACCTTGACCTTAGGTCTAGACACCCACGGCATTTCGCCCACGGCTCTGTGCTGGCGGAAGAAGTGCGTCACCTGCATGGTCGGCTTGCCGGCCATCTTGTAAAGCGGCGTAGCAGAGTCACCCAAAGCCAGGTTCATCTGATTATAAAGGACGTCGAGATTTTCGCCAAGCGGAACCATGCGACCCATATAGAACAGGCAGGTGGAGTCCGGCAAGTATTCGGCGCTGTATTCGGTAAGTTCTGCATCCAGGTAACCGAAATGACGGATGGCATTCAACACCGTATCGCGGTCGGCTTCAAAAATGTTCTGCTTGAATTCACCGCCGCCCCACCACTGGTCGAGCTTGGTGAGCATATGTTCCATGATATCTTCGGCAGGCACATGGTCATTGCCCTGAATATCGAACTGACGGACCTTGACCTTTTCGCCTTCGCGGACCAAGAAGGTCACCATATTCTTGTTTTCGTCGACCGGAGTTTCGCGGTAACCGACTTCGGCAAGCAGATAACCTTCGGTGCGGTAGTATTCCAAAATAGCCTGACGGTCGCGTTCCAGCTGGCTCTTGCTGTAAACCTGGCCCGGAATCATGCGGGTTTTGAGCTTCAAATCTTCTTCGGACACTTCGTCGCAGCCTTCGAATACGGCCGTATCAAGTGCCGGGAGTTCTTTAACCTTGAAAATGAGGTCGACATCGGTGCCATCGCCCACGTAATCAATCCAGGCGGTTACATCGTCAAAAAGGCCAGACTGGTAAAGAGAGGCCACCGAAGACTGGACCTTTTCGGTCAATGCCGTCGGAGAAAAACTTTGACCATCGCGAATACCGATACGACTAAGGACAGCGCGGTCGTCCATGTGGACGGTTCCTTCGACCTTGACCTTGTGAATCTTATTTTCGACCATATAACTTTCGGACATTTCAGACATGTCCAAAAGCTGGGCCTGAGCAAGCCCAACAAACACAGCAATTAAAAACAGCCAACGGAAGCGCAGAATAAACCTACCTATAAACAAAATTCGGGACAAAAATACAAAAGTTAGGCGAGCTAGACCCGCCGCAAACTTCAATTTTTGCGATAAAATGCCATTTATTCGAATAAATCTCTAATAGAAACGCGACGCAGGCGTATCCGAAGCGGAATGGACTTGATATACATTTTCCAATAGTCCACCTCTTCCCAAAAGATTTCGGCCGGAGCAAGCCCCCAAAGCGAGAAAATCCGCTTTTTCTTTCGAATCCAGTGCTGCACGAAATTTCCGACAAATTTCTTTTTGTGCTTGCCGAAATTGCCGCCTGCGACACTGTCGCCCAAGATTTTTTTACCGTACTTTTCATTGGGTTCGCAAAGCATTTTGGCGCGGTCTAATTTAAAGACATGGCCTAAAACCCACATAAGGGCCCCCGCAAAATCGCGAAGGCCGAACTTTCCCAAGTTTGCCGAAATGAATTCACGGTCCGATTCCGAGGAATGTTCAAGCAATATGTAGTAATCCAGCAGTTGCTTTAACCCCACGCCCGTGCCTAAAAAATGATGCTGGATATGCGCCAACTGCATGGCAAGCGCAAAGCGAATCGTAGGCACGTCAAAGCCTTCGGGCGTACTTTCAGACTTCAGGATTTCTTTTTCTAAAAACGAAAGAAGACGGCGGCGCGTAAACGGATTGAAATTCCCGGAAGACGGCCTAAAATGGACCTCTACCCCTACGCCACGGTCCTCTTTCAAATTGATATGATGGAACGAAAATTGGACACTCGGGTCGAATTCGAGTCCCACCTTTTGAAGCAGCTCCATAACAGCCTTTTTGCCGCCTTCTACCCAAATATCGATATCGCCAGCCTGGCGGGCATAAGGATTCGGGTAAAGCCTTGCATTGGCCGGGCCCTTGAGCACAGCCGACTTAGCCCCTTGTTCTTTGAAAAGCTGCGTGAGCCGAGCGGCCTCTTTGTTTAGCAAAACATTATGGCCTTTAACGGTTTCAGCCTCGCTTGCCCACTGGAATATTAGATCTAACGAAGGGCGCATGGCTTGGGGGAGCTTGGCAATCGCCCCGTAAGCAACACCTGCAAGCAACTGCCTTAACGCCTCGGCATGCACCAAATCCCATTGTTCGTCGGTTAATTTTTGGCCCCCGTTAAACACGGAATCTTCGGCACCTACCGCAATTCGCAGCAACTCGTACAAAGATTCTGTTTTCGAAAAAGCCATACGTTTGAAATATAGATATTCAGAAATAGCCAAAACTGCCCCAAAACGGCGCAAAATAGGTTAAAAAACGCAAAAAAACGGCATTTTTTGTGTTCACGCACGAAAGTTTTTATATACATTCAGTGTATGACACCGCAAGCACTGAGATTATCCGAGATTACTATTTCGAATCTGCGTTCTATTCAGAGGCAGACGTTTCCGCTCAGTAGCTTTACCGCGCTCATTGGCTACAACAACGCCGGCAAAACGAATATCTTGATGGGTATTCGCTGGCTTTTGTCCAAATTTTCGCTCGACATTTCGTACTTTGACGACCCCAACCACCCTGTTGAAGTCATCGGCGTTTTTGATGGCATTTCGGAACAGGTGCTAAACCGTTTGGGTGAAGAATACGCCGCCGAAGTACGCCCGTTCTTGCAGAACACTCCGCAAGGCCCTGGCCGCCTGCGCGTCAAAAAAGTGCAGCGCATTCCCAACGAAAATCCGGAAAGTCTTGAGCTTTTCGTTTTCGTGCCGAGCAATCACCGTAAGGGCGACAAGCGCGAATGGGTGCGCCCCAATGAAGCGTTCAAGTTTGCCTACCACCGCATGTTCCCCGAATCAATCGCCATTTGGGATTTTGAAGGGAACCAGGCTTTCACCAAGCTATTGCATGAAATTTTCAAACCGCTCGAACGCCGTTTCGGTAACGAGATTAACACGCTTTTGAACAAATTCGCAGACCTGCTTTCGCCGGACAGCGAAAACCGCGCCGCTGAAATCAGCATTTTTGACCGAGAAGTCAACGAGAAGCTTTCGCCGCTGTTCCCGAGCGTTAAAGTGGAATTTGACATTCCCATGCCGACTCTTGAAACCTTCCTCAAGAGCGCAAGTCTTAAAGTCATCGACGAAGACGACGGCTTTGAGCGCGACATTAGCCGCATGGGCGAAGGTAGCAAGCGAGCCATTCAGATGGCACTGGTGCGTTACCTGGCAGACGTCAAGAAACACCACCACAACCATTACCTGAGCCGCACGCTGTTGCTCATCGATTCTCCGGAACTTTACCTGCACCCGCAGGCGGTGGAACTTGTGCGTGTGGCCCTCAAGAACCTTTCGAACGAAGGCTACCAGGTGGTATTCGCCACCCATAGCGCTCAGATGGTGACCAGCGAAGACGTAAGCACCTCGCTCTTGATTCGCAAGAACAAAGAGCGCGGCACCTTTATGCGCAAGCGAATGGAAGACGCCGTGCACCAGGTGGTGCAAGACGCTCCGAGCCAGCTGCAGATGCTCTTTAGCCTGAGTAACAGCAACGAACTATTGTTTGCAGACTACGTGCTTTTGACCGAAGGCAAGACCGAATGGCGTGTGCTCCCGGCGCTCTTTGAACGCATTACCGGGCAGTCCTTTGCCCTCATTAAATGCGCGCTGGTTCGCCAGGGCGGCGTGAGCAACACCCGCAAGAGCATGCAAGTGCTCGACGCCATGGACATGCCTGTCCGCGCTATTGTGGACTTGGATTATGCGTTTACCACCGCAACCCGCGACGGATTCTTGGAACCCAACGATCCTGACATCAAGTACTGCCGCGACCTGTTCCGCGAACTCGCCTTCCATAACCATTTGCGCCTGGTGAACGGACTCCCCGTCAACAAGCACAGTAACATTAGTGCTTCTACCGCCTATGCCATGATGGCCGAAATGGAAGAAGCGCAACACCCCATTCGTAGCATTCATGCCAAGCTCCGCAACCAAGGCATTTGGGTGTGGACGCGAGGCGCCATCGAAGAACACTTGGGTCTCGAAGCTAAGAATGAACAGGCGTGGAGCAAGTTCATTGAACGCAGCAAGTCTCCAGACTTTATAAAAACACTCCCCGATTACGCAGGAATCGAGGAGTTATGCCGCTGGATTATTGAAGGCAGCCACGGGAACTAGCAACTAGTACGTGCCAAGTAACGAGCGGACCTTCTCCATCATCGCCTTAGATTTAGCGCGGGCCTTTTCCTTACCGTAGGCAAGAATCTTGTCGATTTCTTCGGTATGGCTGAGCAAGTAGAAGTACTTTTCGCGAGCAGGGCCGAGGTGTTCTTCGAGAACATTCTGGAGTTCCTGTTTGGCATGACCCCAACCCATGCCACCGGCGCGGTAGCGGGCGGCGAGCGCTTCGGTCTGTTCCGGAGTGGCAAAGAGCTTGTACAGTTTGAACACGTTGCAAGTATCCGGATCCTTGGGTTCTTCGATGCCCTGGGAGTTGGTCACAATCTTACCGATTTTCTTCTTGAGAGCCTTGCTTTCGAGGAAGATGTCGATGACGTTGTCGTAAGACTTACTCATCTTACGGCCATCGAGACCCGGAATGATACCGGTGGTTTCCTGGAACACGGGTTCTGGAATGGTGAACACGTCTTCGCCAAAATGCTTATTGAACTTGATGGCGATATCGCGGGCGAATTCCACGTGCTGCTTCTGGTCTTTACCAACCGGCACGATGTCTGCGCTGAACATGAGGATGTCGGCATCCATGAGGCACGGGTAGCAATAGAGGCCCATGTTCACATTTGCATCCGGATCTTCGCCAGCGGCTTCGTTCTTCGCGACCTTATCCTTGTAGGCATGGGCACGGTTCATGAATCCCTTTGGCGTAAAGCAGCTCAAAGCCCAGCTCAGTTCGAAAATTTCAGGAATGTCGCTCTGCTTGTAGAACAGGCCTTCTTCCGGGTTCAGGCCAAGAGCAAGCCAGGTAGCCGCAATCTTGTAGATATTTGCGCGCATTTCGGCGCCGTTCTGCACCGTTGTCAGGGCATGATAGTCAGCAATAAAGTAGACCGTATCGTAGGTCTTCGAAAGTTCGAGAGCCGGGCGAATGGCGCCCAGGTAGTTACCCAAGTGAGGTGTGCCGGTGGGCTTGATGCCCGTAAGAGAAATTTTTTTCATGACGCAAATATAGGTTTATTGTTTATTGTCTTTTAAAAGCTTGTCGAAATACACAATCGTCTTTTCGAGGCCCTGGCGCAGAGGAATCGTCGGTTCCCAGCCGAGAGCAGACTTTGCAAGTTCAATGTTCGGGCGGCGCATCTTGGGGTCGTCACCCGGGAGCGGCTTGTACACGATTTTGCTCTTGGAGCTCGTGAGTTCAAGAACTTCTTTGGCAAGTTCGAGCATCGTGAATTCGCCGGGGTTTCCAATGTTGACCGGGCCAATAATCTTGTCCTGGTTCATCATGCGGATAAAGCCTTCGATCAAGTCGTCTACATAGCAGAAACTGCGGGTCTGGCTGCCGTCACCGTAAATGGTGATGTCTTCGCCCTTGAGAGCCTGCACGATAAAGTTACTGACCACGCGGCCATCGTTCATGAGCATGCGCGGGCCGTAGGTGTTAAAGATTCGTACAATGCGAATGTCCACATTGTTCTGGCGGTGGTAATCCATGAACAAGGTTTCAGCAACGCGCTTGCCTTCGTCGTAGCAGCTGCGAATGCCAATCGGGTTCACGTTTCCCCAGTAGTCTTCGGTCTGCGGGTGCACGGCCGGATCGCCGTAAACTTCGCTTGTGCTCGCCTGAAGGATACGAGCCTTCACGCGCTTTGCCATGCCGAGCATGTTGATTGCACCCATCACGCTTGTCTTGATGGTCTTTACCGGATTAAACTGGTAATGAATGGGGCTTGCGGGGCATGCCAAGTTAAAAATGCGGTCCACTTCCAACAGAATCGGTTCTGTCACGTCGTGGCGGATCAGTTCAAAGCGATGATTGTCGCGCAAGTGGTCGACATTCATCAAACGACCTGTAAAGTAGTTGTCAAGGCAAATGACTTCGTGACCGTCATTCAGCAGACGTTCACACAAGTGACTTCCTAAAAACCCAGCCCCACCAGTTACTAAACAGCGCATATTAAGCTCCAATTATATGAGCATAATATAGCTATTTAACGACTTGGTTCTTACCGTGTTTCTTGCCCCAATAGAGTTTTTCGTCGGCCTGACGGATATATTCCTCGTAGTCCGCAATATTTTCGCCAGTGCTAAGGCCAATCGTTGCCGTAATAGAAACTTTAGAATTCTTGTAATAAACCACCTGTTCCGCAAGTTTGGCGCGGAAATTACTCAAAAGTTCCAAAGCGTGGGCATTATCCATCTGAGGCAGGTACAACACAAATTCTTCACCTCCCCAACGAACTGCCACGCCATTTTGAGGAAGACAACTTTCAATACACTTGCTCACCGCAGCCAAGACCTTATCGCCCGTTTCATGGCCATAGGTGTCGTTAATTTTCTTGAAGTCATCTACATCCAGCATGGCAACGGAGTACGAAGTTTCCTTTTCTTCTTTGCTACGCTTCATGATGCCTTCAAAGAATCGGCGGTTATAGAGTCCGGTCAGCATGTCATGATTGATGTTATAGTCCAGCTTTTCACGAGTGGTTTTAAGTTCTATCAAGTAAAGGTTTGACAAATAGAACAGTGTAAACAACGTAATGATCAAGTTCATGACTTTCACAAAAGAGCTGTGAAGCAGTACCAAATCCATCAGTTCCGGGTAAAGGGAATAATTAAAAACAGAAATCAAACTAATTGCAACCGCAAGCATAGCTCCAACAAGCTGATATATGTGTTTTTTCCTGTTGGAATAAGGCAGCATAAAGAAAATTACCGCCACCATGCCAATGACAAAAGTCAAGGTACCGAAATGACCGCCCGAAATCAATTCCGTCATGGCAGAGAAAAAGATAATTTCGAAATAGGCAAAAGAAATCCTGAAATTTTCATTCTTGAAAATCGTAAGAATTGAAATGTACAATACAGAGCTAAAGCAGTTTAGAACCACCAGCGGGAAAAGCCCAAACTTCCAAAACAGGAACACGTTAAAAACGTGAACGCACAGACACATAATCAAGAAGATTACGGTCCTATGCTTCGAGAGCGTATTGACAAGATTTTTCGGCATTTGTTTTTCCCCTTCTTACTTGAGAAAACTTATTCTTCTTCTGAGTCCCGCGAGTCATCGCCGTAAGCAGAAGTCGCTGTCCCGTTCAACGCTACTAGCCGTATTCCTCGCAGAGTCAAGAACGGATCGTATTTATCAATCAGGGATGTTCTGCGAGCAATGGTTTTCCCCCAACCACCGGTCGCATACACGGGCATGTCGTCGCAGCCCATTTCCGTTTTGATTTTTCCGATCAGGAACTCCAACTGAGCAAGGAATCCGTACAGAAGACCTGCACGGATTGCGTCATCGGTATTGTCCGCCACCACAGCCTCGGGCCATTCAATCGTCACGGGCAAAAGGCGTGCGGCCTTTTCCGTCAAGGCATCCAAGCTTGCGTTAATGCCGGGAATAATCACGCCACCAGCAAAGGCGCCATCCTTCATGACGTCAAAAGTGGTCGCGGTCCCCATATCCACGACAATTGCATTCTTGAAGCCAGCCTCGCGCATGGCAACCACATTGCACAAACGGTCGGCACCAGCCATAGACGGGTTCTGGTAATTAATCTGCAAACCCATGCAGTTTTTGGAATTCACCACCTGCACACGTTTTTTCAGCAAAGAATCTAGAGCCTTAATCCAGGGGCGTTCCAAAGCGGGCACCACGGTAGAAAGTCCCACGTGGGTAATCTCTTCGGACTTAATCTTGGAGAACCTCAACAGGCCGCCCACTTTATTCATCACTTCATCAGAGGTCGTTTCCTTGCGGGTGGTCAGACGCCAATAATCAACAACCTTGGTATCCTTAAAAATGCCAATCACCGTGTGGGAGTTACCCACATCGACCACAAAGGAAATCGTATTCTTCTTTTCAGCAGTCTTTTTCATCTGTAAAATTGTCTTTTCCTTAAAAGATATAATTTTTTTTCAAATCCCGAGGATTTCTATATATGTATGCATGACCAATTTATGGTATACGCTTTTGCTCGTTCTGACCGCCGCCATCTGGGGGTCGGGCTTTGTAGCCCAGATTGAGGGCAACGCCTTCGGGCCGTTCACCTTTTCGTGCATACGTTGCTTTATCGCAGCCGGATTTTTAGCCCTAATTTTCAAGATTCTCGACATTTTCGGCAAAAGCCCGCGCAGGCCCCACAACCGCGAAGAGCGGCTTTTGCACTGGAAAGCCGGATTCTTTTGCGGGCTAGCCCTCTGTACCGCCATGAACTTGCAACAGCTGGGAATGTTTCTTGGCACCTCGGCCGGAAAATCGGGATTCTTGACAGCCTGCTACATTGTCCTTGTGCCCATCGTCAGCTTATTCATAGGCAAGAAGACTTCAATCAAGACTTGGCTATGTGTCGTCATCACGACTTTCGGGCTTTACCTGCTCTGCATCAAGGACGGTTTTTCGCTGGAACTTTCGGACGGAGTCTCGCTGCTGTGCGCCCTCGCCTTTTCAATCCACATTCTGGTCATCGACAAGTTCGTGAACCTGGTCGACCCGATTCGTGTTTCAGCAATCCAGTTCTTGACCATCGGCATTTTGACAGCACCGCTAATGATTGTTTTCGATATGAAATTCCCGGCCATAGACTTTAGCACCGCAGCCGCCGCATTCATCAACCCAAGAGCGGTTGCAGGACTTTGCTTCGCCGCATTCTGTTCTAGCGGAATTGCCTACACATTGCAGATTGTCGCTCAAGATAAAGTAAAGCCCACCATAGCTTCGCTTACGATGAGTTTAGAATCAGTATTTGCTGTACTTGCGGGCTGGGCAATTCTCGGGGAACAACTTTCGGCCCGCGAAATCTGCGGTTGCGCCATCATGATGGTCGCTATCGTTTTTGCACAAATTAAGCGCTAGTTTTTGGCTTTCTTTTTAGCAGGCGTTTTTCTCGCGAACATATTTTTGGGCGAAAATCTTTTCTTGCGGCTAGCTTCACGCTGTTTTTTCAAAACCAGCAATCCGCCCACAACCAGCACGATTCCCACCAAAAGCGAAAGCAGCGCACTGCGAGTAAGGCCCGCGACAATGTAGCAGACAAAGCTGATTGCCGCCACACACAAGGCATAAGGCAGCTGCGTGTTCACGTGGCTCACATGATCACATTCGGCGCCAGCGCTCGCCATAACTGTCGTATCTGAAATAGGCGAAATATGGTCACCGCAAACGGCACCCGCCATGCAAGCAGAAATCGAAATAATCATGAGACCAGGATCAACGCTAGAGAATGCGGCCACCACAATCGGAATCAAAATGCCAAACGTGCCCCAAGACGTTCCTGTGGAGAACGCAAGACCAATGGCCACCAAGAATATAATAGCCGGCATAAAGTTCATGAGAGCAGTCGCACTACCCGTAACAATTCCTGCCACATAGTCCTTTGCGCCAAGCGTATCGGTAACACCCTTCAGGCTCCAAGCAAGCACAAGAATAATGATTGCAGGGACCATCGCCTTAAAGCCTTCGGGCAAGCATTCCAGGCACTTGTTGATTTTCAGGACACGGCGACCCATGTACCAAATCACCGTTACAAAGAATGCGGCAAAGCTACCAAGCACCAGTCCAACCGAAGCATCGCTTGCGCCAAAGGCGTCTACAAAGCCCTTGTGAGCTTCTCCACTCGAAAAGAATCCGCCCGTATAAACCAAGCCCGTCACACAGAGGATAATCAGCACCACTATCGGGAAAATCAAGTCAAGCACCGTACCTTTAGCATGATCAATATTCAGTTCTTCCATCTTGGCGCTAATCATATCGGCTGCTGATTCGCACCTTCTCATCGGTCCAAAATCAACCTTCAAAAGAACGAGAGCAAAAAGCGCCACAATAGTCAGCAAGGCATAAAAATTGAACGGGATAGCCTTCACAAAAAGACCAAGACCATCTTCACCTTCGACAAAGCCAGTCACTGCCGCCGCCCAAGAACTCACCGGCGCGATAATACAAATCGGAGCTGCCGTTGCATCGATCAAGTAGGCCAGTTTTTCATGGCTGATTTTAAATTTATCTGTAACCGGGCGCATGACGCTACCCACCGTAAGGCAATTGAAGTAGTCGTCTACGAAAATCAGAATGCCAAGAACAATCGTTGCTATTTGCGCACCGACCTTGGTTTTGATATGCAGCCTGGCCCAGTTTCCAAACGCCGCAGCTGCCCCTGACTTATTCATTAAGGCAACCATTGCGCCAAGCATTACCAAGAAAAACAGAATACCCACATTCCACGGGTCTGACACCTGTTTGACCATCCCGTTTTTGAACACAGCTTCCAAAAAGCCAGGGAAACTCCCCTGACTAATGAAAAGCCCGCCGATAAGGACGCCGACAAACAACGACGAATAGGCTTCTTTGGTAATGAGGGCAAGGACAATAGCCACAATAGAGGGGACTAAAGCCCAAAAAGTTCCATGAAAAAAGGATACCGCTTCTACAGCCTGCTGTTCCATAATCTAATTCCTTACATGAACATCGTAATTATAGCAAATCCTAAAAAAACGGCGAGCGCCACGCCTTGTTGACAAAAATTAACGTAAAAAATCGGAACAAAACATTCCACTTTCCAAAAATAAATATATTTTATTTACACATTTACGAGTGCAGAATTCACTACACTCTAATTGGGATTGGATGTATGAAGAAATATAAATACTTGTTGCCAGTGGCAATTATTGCCACCGGCTTTTGGGCATGCGGCGATGAGAACACGACCGCTACCGATTGTACCACAGAGCAATGCCTCATTGACAAATATGGCGAATTTAACGCAGATTCGGCAAATTTAGCCAATCAGCAGACTCACAACGCAGATTCAGGCCTTGGAATCAGCGACGGACCGAACGTGATTGACACGCCGACAGATTCTTCGGGGAACGTCAACCCAGAACCCATTGTGACGCCGCAAGATTCGAACCAAACAGGCGACCCAGCAGGCACGCAAAACGACTCAATTCCAAATAATTCTTACACACTTTCAAGTTCTTCGACCATAGAACCGGTTGTTGTATCATCGAGCAGCGGACACCATCATCACACTTCTAGCAGCTCCGTCGGCGACGTAAAACCCGCCGAATCCAGTTCCAGCGAAGAAGTAATTATTCCGCCGACACCCGAGAACAACTTCGTGGAAGACCACCGCAGCGAATGCCAGATCGGCAATATCCCCTCTAGCGTGAACAACGCAAAACTCCCGGACCCGTTCATGGGTCTTGACGGCAAGCGTATTTCCTCGAAGGACGATTGGAAGTGCCGCCGCGAAGAAATCGGCGCCATGTACGAAAAGCTCATGTTCGGCACAAAGCCGCGCAACCCGGAAAAAGTCGAAGGTTCTTACTCCGGCGGAAAGCTCACTATCAAGGTGACAGACAAGGGCAAATCCGGCAGTTTCTCCGTGAAAATCAGCAACGCGGGCACCAAGGACAAGCCGAAGCCGGCCATGATCGGTTTTGGCGGTGGCATGATGGGCGGTTGCGGAAGCCTCGGCAACGCAACGAACGGTCTCGACATCGCCCAGATTACATTCAACCCGGATGACGTCGCCCCAGAAAGCGGTGGTGGCATGTTCTTCCAGCTTTATAACCAGGGCCAAGGCACCATCATCGCATGGGCATGGGGCGTAAGCCGCATTATCGACGCTCTCGAAAAGACTCCGGAAGCGGGTATCGACGTGCATCACCTCGCCATGACGGGTTGCTCTCGTTGGGGCAAGGGAACTCTTGCCGTGGGTGCATTCGATGAACGTATCGCCCTTACTATTCCGCAAGAATCCGGTTCCGGTGGCGCATCGCTTTGGCGTGTGGGCGCTCAGGTCAACAAGCAGAAGGGCAAGCAATTTGTGCAGGGTTTGAGCAGTGCCGGTACTGAAGGCCGCTGGATGATTTCTAGCTTCAAGAGCTACGATGGCAAGGAAAACACGCTCCCCTTCGACCAGCACATGTTGGTAGCCATGGTTGCACCGCGCGCCCTCCTCATCCTCGACAACGCTGGTCAGGAATGGCTGGGTGAAGTTCCGTCGAACTACTGCGGACAAGCATCCAAGGAAGTCTATGACGCGCTCGGCGTGACGGAGAACTACACCTACAGCCAGGAAGGCGGCCACGCGCACTGCTCGCTCCCGAACGGACAGTTCGACGAAGTCAAGGACTTTATGAACAAGTTCCTGCTCGGCAAGGACGCCAAGACGGGTAAGATTGATTATTCCAAGAATACGCAGACAATCAACTTCAAGAAGTCCGAATGGATCGACTGGGAAACACCCACTCTGAAATAACTCCTCAAGAAAACCAGACACCTCAAAGACCTCCGACGCTAGTCGGGGGCCTTTTTTGCATATCTTTTTTGCATATTTTTATGCGTTTTGCCCTATTGAGCCTTGACAAAGCCCCTAAAATTTTCTCTATTTGGAGGCACATTTTTAAGTTTAACCCTTAACGGAGAAACAACATGCCTTGCGGAAAGAAAAGAAAGCGCAGGAAGATTGCGACTCACAAGCGTAAGAAGCGCCGTCGTCGTGACCGTCACAAAAAGAAACTTCGCTAATATCCGTTAGCATTCTATTGTGATTTCCTGTTAAAGACGGAGTGTAAAAGCTCCGTTTTTTAATTTTTTTTGTTTTACGGGCTTGCCCAAAGGAATCAAAAATGATTGATCGCAACAAGCACTTCCTCCGCCTCATGGACTGGAGCGAAGAAAAAATCCTGGAAACTATCGAAATCGCTTCTCGCCTGAAGGCAGAAGTCCACGCCGGCAAGGTGTCTGACCGCCTGCACGGCCAGAACATCGCCATGTTCTTCGAAAAGCCCTCGCTGCGAACTATCACGACTTTCCAGGTGGGCATGAACCAGCTCGGCGGTCACGCCGTATTGCTCGCCCCCGATTCCATTGGCCTTGGCAAGCGCGAAAGCGTCAAGGACGTCGCCCGTTGCCTTAGCCGCTGGGTGAACGCCATCGTGGTCCGCTGCTTTAAGCAGGACTTGGTGGAACAGCTCGCCGAATACGGCAGCGTGCCGGTCGTGAACGCCTTGACCGACGACTATCACCCGTGCCAGGCAATCGCTTTTGCCCAGATGATTTGCGAAAACCTCGGCGGTTTCAAGAACGCCGATGGCAAGCCGAAGACTGTTGCCTTCATTGGTGACGGAAACAACGTCGCCAACTCCTTCCTCGCCCTTGCCTCTAAGGTGGGCATGAACTTCACGCTCGCCTGCCCGAAGGGCTTTGAACAGCCCGCCAAGGTGGTCGAAGAAGCTCAAGAAGGCTTGAAGAAGCACGGTTGCCAGTACCGCGTATTCCACGATCCGAAGGAAGCCGTCAAGGACGCCGACATTCTTTATAGCGACGTGTGGGTTTCTATGGGTCAGGAAGGCGAAAAGGCTACGAAGCAGTCTCACTTCTTGCCGTTCCAGATCAACGACGAACTCTTGAAGCTCGCTCCGGCTCACTGCAAGGTCAGCCACTGCCTGCCCGCTCACCGCGGCGAAGAAATCACGGACTCCGTGATGGACAACCTCGACGTGAACATGAGCTTCGAAGAAGCAGAGAACCGTTTGCACGCTCATAAGGCTGTTCTCTGGCAGGTCATGGAACCTTTTGCTAAATAAACTTCGCGATACTTCGTTGCGCTCGCACCTCACGTACGAATTTGTACGCTACGGGCGAGCGACGCCTCGTCTCACTCGTTTCTTTAACAAAATGTGATTTATATTTTTTATTTTGAAAAAAAAGCTCGGCGGTGCCGAGCTTTTTTGTTAAGGTGTTTTTGAAATCTTATTACATGTAGTCTGGAATTACGCCGGTTCGTTGAATTTCTTTGCAATAGGCTTTCATATCCGCCACAGTTTCAGAGAAATAGCGATCGATCTCCCCCGCCGAGACTTCTTCTGAAACATATTGGGTAACCATTCTGCCATCGCATTCCACGTTCGTTTCTAGGCCTGTCGCAGCACCAAGGTCAAGAGTTTCAGCCTTGACCTCGGCACAAAATTCATCAATTTCGGCCTGAGAAACCGTATTTTCGAAAACATATTCAGTCGTAACCAGAAGAATTCCGTTCTTATATTCCAAAGAAAAATACATCGTGCCCGAGTCCGGTTGCACCGCGGCAAATTGGAAGTAGTCACTCAAATCCTTCGTGACACTGCAAGTCGCTCCTGTATCAGACGTTTCTGACAGATAAGCATTCATCGTTTTACAAACGTCTTCTGCAGATTTCAAAGCGTCATCAAAGCCCATTCCGGCATCCTCGACTTCGTGAATCGTCATGGAATGGTCTTCGCATGTTACGGTCGCATTCTTCGTGAGAGCCTCTTGCTTGTTCACCTCACACAGCGCCTCAATCTTTGTCGCCGGTACAGATGCATCGTATACGGTCACGTAATCAATTTCCGCCTGGCCACCTGCAATTGTTGTCGTAACCGTCGACAACGAACTGCCATCATCTATTTTCATGACAAAGGAATTTGCGGAAGTTTTTTCTACAGAACAAGGAACATCGGCAGAAGCATTCGAATTGCCAGCATCATTATTCACAGCCGCATTATTTTCAGCAGCATTATTATTTGCCTCACCAGACTGATCCGTATTATTCACCTGGGGTCGATCCTCGTCTTTCGGCGAAGTAGAACTTTCAGAATCGCAAGCGGTAAAGACGAAAGCCGCCATTGCGGCGGACAGGAATAGTTTTTTGAGCATATAACCCCTTTTTAGAATAAAACGTTGACCTTCTTAATATAACATATAATTGTTCAAAAAGTACTGAAAGCCATCGTCTGGGCTTCTGTAAGCCGGCCTAAAGTTAGGCACTTTTCATGCGTTCGTGCAATTGTATAAATCTTTTTACAAATAATTTATTAGTACAACATTATCCACATTAAATCTCATTCCATTTGCACAGCACATATTTCACGAATTACGTTGTACCAATAATAGCAAACAAATTATAACTTTTTATTCTTTCCGTATAATTCTTTTGTTTGTAAAAACTTAATTAGATTTTTCATACAAAAGAGTAATTTTTATGATAAATGCATCACTGCAATTTTTAGCAGCACAGTTAAACCAGTACCTACGACGAAAGGCTCAGACGCAAGAAGATATCGTTGTTGTGTCGAGAATAATGGATAATGACGGCCGCGAATCGGAACATACAACCAACAAGCTCGTACTGTTTTTAACGAATGTCGAAAAAGATACGATGGCGCACACCAATTCGAAGCCGGAATACGATGGCTTTCGTAACATTGTGCGTTCAAAGCCCGTTTTCTTAAACCTGCACGTTGTTCTCGCAGCAAACTTCAAGCCAAAGCTTTACGAAGAATCACTCAAATACTTGTCTAAGGCGGTCGGATTTTTTCAGGACCACAGCATTTTTGACCGCACAACATCTCCTGACCTAACCAACGGTCTCGAAAAGGTAATCATCGACGTAGAAAACCTGGACCTTCAGGAATTATGCAATTTGTGGAGTGTTACAGGCTGTAAATATGTACCCTCTGTCGTATACAAGGTTCGCACTGTTGCGCTCGGAAGCGGCTACTCTTATTACCGTCCATACGTCATTCACGTTCCAGACGATGCCGCTATCGGAGCCTTCTAATGAATTACGGAATATGGGCAGACATTTTAGTAAGCCACGAGTACTTTTGTGGAAAGTACAGTGATTTTACCTTTGTTCCAGAACCGGAATCCGAAACGACAATTCGTCGCGAGGGTTTTCTGATTCAAGAAGCAATCGGAGGCATTCGCCTGATTGCCCCTGAAGAAGCATTCGCAAGCAAAATTGAACTCGTTTTTTGGGTATATCCGACGGATCGCAACGTTTGGAGTGCGACCGACTTCGAAAACATTCCCGAAGACAGCATCGCCTTCGCCAAAATAAGCCAAGGTTCTTTGCAATGGGAATCTTGCACCAAGGATAAAATTCCCGAAAACATGCAAGTTCCAAAGCCCATGTTCGGTATCGCTATAAGCAACCAGAACAATGTTGACAACAGCAGGGTCACCATACCGCTCAAGACAAAGCACCTAAAATGGCGTTACAACATTTCCGGGCTATCCGTAAACAGGCCCGTGGAAATTGTAGGCTACAAGCCCAATACAGACGCCCCTTCTTTTGACATTGTCGAAGAGTACGCCGACACAATTGTCTTTATGTCGCAACAAGACATTCCCCTGCGTTACGGAGCCCCACCGCTTTTCCAGTTACGCGAAAAGAATTCTTCAAAGGCAATTATAAAATGCCTGCCGAACATGGACGCAAGATCCATCGCAACAGTTTGCCTCGATAAAAATAGGCGCGAAATTGTAGCAGAATCATTTATTAACACATAACCCCATAGGAGATAAAAACAAAATGTCTGCATCCTATAAAACCCCCGGCGTCTATCTTGTCGAAAAAGACGCCTTCCCCAGTTCCGTAGTGGAAGTTGCCACGGCAATTCCCATGTTTATCGGCTACACCGAAAAGGCCGAATACAAGGGTCAGTCCGTATTCAACAAGCCATTCCGAATTTCATCTTTCGCAGAATACAGAGCTGTATTTGGCGAAAGCGCCCTTATGCGCTTTACGCTCGAAGACGGCAAGGTAACGCCGCCCAAGGTACGTTTCCGCCTGTTTGATGCAATCCGCATGTTCTACCAGAATGGCGGCGCCTCTTGCTACATTATGTCGGTAGGCCCCTATGGTGAAGAAATTTCGGAAAAGGCCTTGACCGAGGCAATTGTCCCGTTCGAAAAGGAACAGGAACCCACCTTGGTCGTGATTCCTGAAGCGGTTTCGCTCGAATCGGCAGACGCATGCGCCAACGTTCAGAACGCCATGCTCGCCCACTGCGCCAAGATGAAGAACCGTTTTGCCATTCTCGACGTTTATGACGGCTACAAGGAACCGCGCGAATGCATTTCGGACTTCCGCGAAAAGGTCACGAACTTCTTGAATTACGGTGCCGTTTACTATCCGTGGCTCAACACGAGCGTGGTCCAGTCGAACGAAGTGACTTTTGCCAACGTCGAAAACGTAGACGCTTTGGCCAAGATGCTTACGGACGCCGTGCCTGCAGAACCCGCCACGAAGGCCGAACAGATCAAGGCCGAAATCGACAAGATGGCTGCCGCCGACGTCAAGGACGAAGCTGCCGTGCAGACCATTCACCGCACGCTCTCGGTCATTTGTCCGAATTACGCCACCATTATGGACCTGGTTCGCGAACAGCTAAACCTGATGCCGCCTACTGGCGCAATCGCCGGTATTTACACGATGGTCGACAACTCCATCGGCGTTTGGAAGGCTCCGGCAAACGTTGGCGTGAATGGCGTGATTTCTCCGGCAATCAACCTCACCAACGAAGAACAGGAAGACTTGAACGTTCCTATTAACGGTAAGGCCGTTAACGCTATCCGCACCTTCGTGGGCGACGGCAACAAGGTTTGGGGCGCACGCACGCTCGACGGCAACAGCCTCGATTGGCGCTATGTAAACGTTCGCCGCACCATGATTATGCTCGAAGAATCCATCAAGCTCGCATCCAAGGCATTCGTGTTCGAACCGAACACCGCAAACACTTGGGTCACCATGAAGGGCATGATTAACAACTTCTTGACAAGCATCTGGAAGCGTGGCGGCCTTGCAGGCTCTAGCCCGGCAGACGCATTCGAAGTGTACGTTGGCCTCGGCGAAACCATGACGCCCGAAGATATTCTCGAAGGTATCTTGCGCATTACGGTCAAGGTCGCCTTGATCCGCCCGGCAGAATTCATCGAAATCACATTCCAGCAACAGCAGCAAAAGTCCTAATAGGAGGTAAACAAAATGGCAGAAGATGGATCTACTCAATCCGCAAGCATATGGCCCATGCCCAAATTCCACTTCCAGGTAAAGTGGGGCGACCAGGAAATGTCTTTCCAGGAAGTCACGGGTCTCGATGCTCAGTCCGAAGAAATCAAGTACCGTACCGGCGATAGCCCGATTTATTCCGTTATCAAGATGCCCGGCCTGATCAAGTACAGCAATGTTACTATGAAGAAGGGCATTTTCAAGGGCGACAATAAGTTCTGGGATTGGTTCAGCCAGATTAAGATGAATACGATCAAGAGGATCGATATTACAATTAGCCTGCTGGACGAAGAAAACAACCCGGCTATGACTTGGACGCTCAAGAACGCTTGGCCCACCAAGATTTCTGGTTATGAACTCAAGGCCGAAGGCAATGAAGTTGCTGTCGAAAGCATCGAAATTGTCCATGAAGGCATGACGATTACTAACGGCTAAGAAACCCCATGGCAGATAAAGTCGAATGGCCGCTTCCTGTTGTGTTCCACTTTTCCGTAAAGCTGGGCAATTCAACGGTTGCATTCAGCGAGGTATCCGGATTGGAAACCTCTATCGAGACAAAGGAAGTCCACAGCGGGGGCGACAATTCGACTGTCTACCATTTACCTCAAAAAGTAAAGTTTTCCGATTTAGTCCTAAAACGTGCCGTACTTTGCGAAAGCGACCCGCTTTACAGATGGTGCACAAGCAGCATGAATTCCATGACGAACGCATTCAGGGTTACACCCAAATCAATCGAAGTAACTCTGTTAGACGAAAAAAATACACCCTTAGCAACATGGACATTCAATGGCGCGTACCCTGTAAAATGGTCATTCAGCACGCTTAACGCCATGAAGGGTGAAATCATGATAGAAACCTTGACGATGAAATACTGGAACGTGAAAAGGACTCTTTAAAATGTCATTGGAAATCAAGAACCTTAGTATCAATGTCAGAATCGAAACGGACGAAAGCCTTCAAAAAGCGCCCGCTTCTCTTAAGGAAGATGTTTTAAAGGAATGCAAACGTTTAATTGAAGATTCCATGCGTCAGAATCAGGAGCGATAGTAATGGACGGACAACAAAAGATGACATTCGAAGCATTTCGAGAATACTTCGGAGAGCTTTCGGCAATTGACAAACGAAAGCCATTTACTGTCATGTTAAATCCAAACAGTCTGTCTTTTTCATCCTCAATCGACTATAGTGATTATTGGTTCATAAATTACAGCGTTTACAAATCACAATCAGCACCAACCATTTCTATTCCGACAATTTTTTTCGATACGACAGGAGTTGTCCCCAAAGAAGAATGGCCCCAAGGCTGTTCAACCATCAAGCAGATGGTAACTAAATTAAAAAATGTCGTTTACGACACCGATGACGAATCACACCAGCCGCCCGTCGTAAAATTAACCTGGGGCGACTACACCTATACAGTACGAGTTACAAAATTCGATGTCAAGTATACCCTATTCAACGTAACCGGCGAACCCGTTCGAGCTGAAGTATCTATTGGAGCTAAATATTTTTATCACGATTGGAAAAATACAGAAAAGAAATCCCCGGACTTAACGCACCTTGTAGAAGTTAAAGCTGGCGACACGCTCCCGCTTATGTGCGACCGAGTCTACAACGATTCTTCGTACTACCTTCAAATTGCACGAATCAACGGACTCACCAATTTCAGAAATTTAAAACCTGGAACCATGTTGGAATTTCCACCGATTAGGGATTAATATATGCCAGAATCACCATTGAAAAATACCGGCGGAGTTGTTGAATGCGTTTTATTTTGCAAGGGCAAAGCATTGCCATCGACCGCGCAAATTGTTACGGCCGACGTGGATTACCGAATCAACAGTATTCCTAAAGCGACCATCACCATTGCTGACGGTGACATGCCTACCGGCAAATTCAACCTGTGCGAGGGAGACCAATTAAAGCCCGGCGAAGAAATAGAACTGAAAGCTGGCTACTCAACAGATCTTAATTCCATTTTTAAGGGCGTAATCACACGTCTTGGAATTTCGGTATCAGAAGACGGCAAGAGTTGCACCAAAATAGAGTGTCGACACAAAGCCATCGCTCTCACCGAATCGAGACATAACGCCAACTACCAAAATAAAAGCGACGATGACATTATCAGCGCCTTAGCTTCAAAATGCGGTGTCAATTCTTCTATTGGCGGCGGGCCCCATAAAGAACTGATGCAATACTACTGTACTGACTGGGACTTTATCATGACCCGCGCCGAAGCGAACGGTTGCTGGCTGCTTGCCGACCAAAGCGGTACCACCATAGAACCTATCGCAGCCAAAGGAAATTCAGAACTTTCACTCACTTGGGGCACAGACATTATCGAATTCAACGCAAGTGTCAATTCAGAACACCAAGTGCAAAATGTAGAAGCCAGATCTTGGGACATTACCAAGCAAGAAATGATTTCCAATAAATCGGGCGCACAGTCTGTGCAAACGCAGGGGAACTTGAGTTCTAGCGACCTTGCAAAGGCACTTTCTATATCCGACCAGGTTCTACAAATCAATTCTCAAGTCGACAAAGGTATTTTGGGCACTTGGGCAAAAGCCGAACAATTAAAAAACGAACTTTCACGAATCAGCGGCAGCGTCAAATGCACCGGCAACGTGAAGGCGAATTTAGGCAAAATGGTAAAACTCGATTACTTGGGATCGCGATTCAATGGCGATGCACTTGTATCAGGAATTCACCATCACATGGAAATCGGTTCATGGACAACGACCCTTTCTTTTGGAATGAAAAAGGAATGGTATGTCGAAAAGTTCAACACCATGGCACCGACGGCAGCAGGCTACAACTGCGGCATTACAGGGCTTTTAACGGGAATCGTTCTCCAAATCAGCGATGATCCCGACCAGCTCACGAACAAGAGGGCGTATGGGCCCGCTTTGGAGTCCCTTACGCTTCGGAAGGATACGGGAGCCTGTTTTACCCCGAAGTCAACGACGAAGTGATTCTTGGATTCTTTAACGGAGACCCTTCTAGCCCCGTGATTCTCGGGAGCCTGTACAGTTCCAAGCGGCAAGTTCCGCAGGAGCTTGAGAAAAAGAACAACACCAAGCAATTGCTAACTCGCGAAAAACTGAGCGTCACTTTTGACGAAGAAAAGAAATCGATTACGGTTACGACTCCCGGAAATAGGAAAGTCGTTCTGGATGACGATGGCAAAAAAATAACCCTAGAAGATCCCAACGGAAACAAGGTCGAGATGTCCGATAGCGGAATCAATCTCGAAACCAAAAAGGACGTTACCGTCAAAGCAACAGGAAAGTTCAAAGTCGACGCCAAGGGCGGTATTGAACTCAAATCGACCTCAGACTTGAAAGCCGAAGGATTAAACGTAGAAATCAAAGCAAAAGTCGGGCTTAAAGCGCAAGGGACCGCAACAGCAGAATTTTCAGCATCAGGGCAAACCACCGTCAAGGGCGCCATGGTCATGATCAACTAAAGGAAACACAAGATGCCTCCAGCAGCAAGACTTACAGATATGCACACATGCCCCATGCAAACGCCCGGAACCCCGCCCGTGCCGCACGTAGGTGGGCCCGTTGTGGGTCCCGGCGTTCCGACCGTGTTGATCGGGGGCATGCCCGCAGCTGTCATGGGTGACAGCTGCGTATGCGTGGGGCCGCCTGACACCATTATCAAAGGATCCGCCACAGTCATGATTGGCAAAAAGCCGGCCGCACGCATGGGCGATTCTACCGCGCACGGCGGCACAATCGCCCTGGGATGCCCCACGGTGCAAATCGGAGGTTAAATGAGCGCACTCACCTTTTTAGGCCGCGGATGGAAATTCCCGCTCAAATTCGAGAATGGCGCAGTCGCCATGTCTGAAGCCGATGAAGACATCGACGAAAGCCTGCGCATTTTGCTCGGGACCTACCCCGGTGAGCGCCTGATGCGCCCGACTTTTGGCTGTCGCCTGCGCGACTATTGCTTTGGCGATTACGGCGAAAACACCCTCGCACGAATCAAAGAAGAAATCGAGCGCGCCATATCCAATTTCGAGCCGCGAGTCGAAATTGAAAACATTGACACCAAAATGAATTTAACAGAGGACGTTCTAGAAATCAATATCATTTACAAGGTGATTGCCACCAACAGCCGCCGTAATTTAGTTTACCCGTTTTACATAAACGAAGGTACAGACGTTACAATTTAAGGGAATATTCGTGAATCGAAGCATCTTTGTCAGCGAAGGGTTAAGCCAAGAGGCCCGCAAGTTCAAGGAACTTGCGCAAGGTTTTGTCGCTATTAACGACATGACCCTTCAGCAGCTGCTCGAAAAAATCTGCGAATACGAACAGGAACGCGAAAGCACCCCGATTATAAACAAAGAAGACATTCCCCTTCTTGCAAATGCGATTGAATTTGAATCTGACGGCAACACGGAACCTTCAAAAGCTCTTTACGCCGTCGTCGCAAAACTCTTAGGCCGAATTCAGGAACGTTTAAACCAGCTGCCCGATCGCCGCATTGATTTTTATTTTCACAAGGTATTAGGTCAAAAGCCAAACGAAGCTCATGGGGATCATGCCCACGTTGTTATTCCCGTAGAATCAAGCGGATTCCGGCACAAGCTTTTAAAGGGAGCACGCTTTATCGCAGGCACTAATGAAAACGGCGAACCCATCGAATACAAATCCGTAAACGATGTTGAACTAAATGACATTCAGGTGCAAAAAATCTACACCTTGGCCGTTCCCGAAAATGGAATTCCCACGGTCACCGACATTCCGGTATACACGCCGGCACAGGCTCTCGAAAGTAAAGACCCTACCCCGTATCCACTTTTTGGACTCACCCGCTCTGGCGACCGATCGGCCGCCTCACAAAACGCTCGTATCGGTTTAGCAGTATCCTCCAGACTGCTTTACCTGAACGATGGTATCCGACGTATTAAAGTAAAAATCTTCTTCGATACCGAAAGCGTCAAAGGAACCCTCCTCGAAAAGGGCCAGTCGCCAGAGCAATTTATTAAGTTTTTCGAAAACGCCTTCCGCATTTCGCTTTCGACAGCAGAAGGCTGGTACGATGTTGAAGGCTATCAGCTAGATTCGAACCTTCTTGACTCGCGCACTGAGCAGAATTGTATTGGGCTGACCATACAGCTTTCGGAAATGGTTCCGCCGATTGTGAACTGCGATCCGGCCATACATGGAGCCGAATTCGACATGCAAGGCCCTGCGATGAAAATCATCGTTATGCCGCGTACCTCTTACAATTCTTGGAATACGCTCCGAAAGCTTAAACTGCGCAAAATTTCATTGCAAGCCAAAGTCACCGGCAGCCGTCGGCTGGCACTCAGCAACGATATCGGCCCGCTTGCAACAAGCGCCCCTGTGCAGCCCTTTGGCCCCTTGCCCGCCGTAGGCAACTCCTTCATTGTCGGCTGCGAAGAAATTCGCGGAAAGAGACTTTCTGCATTTAGCATTCACGGCAATTGGCGCGGGCTACCTAACGTCAGAGATTTTTGTGACTGGTACAGACTATACCCCGAAGCCCCGCTAACCCGCGATTTTAAAGTGGGCGTAAGCGCCCTTTTGGGAGGCACTTGGTACCCGTTCAGTTCGCAAGCCGCCATCGAGCAAAAGCTTTTCCAAATCGAGCCCGACAAAATTTCAGACCAATTTTATTTGTCGTGCGACGACGTTCTCGGAGGCTGTTCTGCAAGCCAGACCTACGATGCCGAAAATTTTGAATACACACCCAGCGCCCGCGACGGATTTTTCAAAATAAAACTGATATCGCCCGAAAAAGGCTTTATGCATCAGGAATATTCAAAAGTCCTTTGCGGGAACTTGATGCAACAGGCCATCAAAAAGAATTTCGGTCAAGACTTTAATTTACCGCAACAGCCTTATACGCCGGAACTTGAAAACCTGTCGATTGACTACACCGCGACAGCAGAAATTAACTTGCGACATTCCGACAACAGCGATGGCGATTTCATTTACTTGCGCCCATGGGGCGTTAGCAAAAGATCGCAATTGCAGCTAGAAGGCGGCGCATTGCTCTTAGGGCTTGCCAATGCCAAGGCCGCCAAGAGCGTCAACCTGTATTTCGTATTAAATCGCGATTCCGATTACATTTACAACAACGAAGACTGCACCTACACTTGGTCTTACTTGGGCGCTAACGGCTGGACAAAGCTCCCTGCCGACAACATTCTATACAATACAACCGCCCACTTTACCACATCGGGAATTGTTTCGCTCACGCTCCCAAAAGATTTCCAGACCGATTCGCCGCTAATGCCCGAAGGGCTATGCTGGTTGCGCCTAGAAGCCCAAAAGTGCTGGAGGCATTGCAGCCGTCTGTTTGCGGTGTATGCACAAGGCATCGAAGTCATGCGCTGCAGCGGATTTGGAACCAAGGAAAGTTTCAAGCATTGCAAGCCCGGAACCATTAACGAACTCGCCCAAAGTATTAGCGGCTTTTCGCAGGTTTTCCAGCTCGAAGAATCTTTTGGCGGCGAACCTGAAGAAAACCAGAGCGAAATGCGGACACGAGTTGCAGAATACCTGTACCACCGTGACCGCGCCTTGACCGCAAAAGACTGCGAAAAACTGATTTTAGAGCAATTCCCCGAGGTGCACCTTGTCAAGTGCTTTGCTTGCCTAGACCCCGAAAAACCAGACGTTCCGACTCCCGGACAAATCCTTGTTGTACCTGTATCGTCTTTGTTCGACGACGGTCGCCGTGTATGGGACCCATGCCTTAGCGGAAAAACCCTAGAAGACATCAAAATCTTTTTGAGCCAAAGGACCTCTTCTTTCTCAAAAATCTCGGTCATGAACCCGTTATTCGAAAAAATTCAAATCCGCTGCAATGTGGATTTTATCAACGGAATCGACGAGGGCGAGCGCCTTTTAGACCTAAACAAAGTAATCAATCGTTTTCTATCGCCGTGGAGCAATTCCCACCCCGAGCACTTTTTCGGATGGTCGCTCAACAAGCAACACCTTTTAGCACTTATCGAAAGTTTGCCCTATGTCAAGGCCGTCAGCGACTTCACGGTACTCAGAATTTGTTCGAAAGACAACTGCAATTATAACATGGAGGAATCCGACAAAAAGAATATTGGCTATATTCAAGGAACATATCCCTGGAGTATTCTCACGCCTATGAAAAGACATTTTATAAACGTCGTTGCCGAAATAGAAGAATCCAGAGATATCACAGTCGGCTTCGGCGATCTAGAAATAGGCTCAACATTCATTATTCAACGGAGAAACAATGGCTAAATTAAACCGCCCCCTGTTAAAAAATCGCTTTAGAGCAGGTCAAATGCCCTGCGAAGAAGACTTTTATGACCTGATTGATTCCATGGTCAACGTGGAAGAAGAAGGCCTCGAAAGAACGCGCGAAACCGGACTCAAGATTTCGCAAATTACCGATTCGGGCAAGCTCATGAGTTTTTACGAAAACACAACCGAGGGCAACCCGTTCTGGCATACCGAAATTCGTAAGAATTCAAATGAAAATAAAAGCGGTCTGCACATAAGCACACCCGGCCTTGACGAATCGAAAAGCGTCATGTCTCTTATCGGCCCCACTGCTGACGAACAAAGTAAAAAAACGTCTCTTGCAGTCGGTATTGGCACCCGCAAGCCCGAATGCGAACTCGACGTACACGGAGTCATTGCCTCGGAAGGCCGCATTGGTAAGGAAAACGAGAAATTCCCCGTTCCTACCGATGGAAATTGGCACGACATCACCAACGAAATGACCGGTTGCCAGGCGTTTGAAATTATAGCAGGAGCCGGTGGCCAAGAAGACGAAGGCCGTTTCGCACTTCTCCACGCTATAGCAGTCAATGTATTCAACTCGAACCCCGAAATTAACAAAACGCAATCTTATTACGGCGGACGCAGTTCGAAAGTCGAAATACGTTGGGTCAAAGGTTCCGATAAATACAGCTTTAAGTTGCAGCTCCGCGTACGCTGCGCCTACAAGAGCGGTTCCTTTGTACGCTACCGCATTACCAAGCTCTGGTACGACAACCTGATGGAAACAACCATTGATTAAAACTGTTTCCAAAAATATGCAGCCCGATGGGCTCGATTACGAGACGCTTCGCCTTGAAGGCATTCGCCTTATTCAAAAGTTGTGCGGTAATGTCTGGACCGACTTTAACCCGCACGACCCGGGCGTTACTATTCTCGAGCAAATCGTATTCGCGCTCACCGATTTGGGGTACAAGACCGGATTCGACATCGAATCCTTCTTGTGCACCCCAAGTGGCCGTATTGACTACAAACAAGAGGCCCTGTATACACGCGAAGAAGTCTTAAAGCAGTTCCCTGTTACCTGCGACGACTACGAGCAATTTTTCGCACGCGAACTCGACTGCACGAAAATCAACTTCTGCCAAAGCGCGCCTGGAATTTACGACGTTCGCATTTGGCCAAAAGCATCTTCTCCCGAAAAACTCGATTCGCTATTAAATCGCTTTTCTGCCCTCTGGCACGATTGGCGAAACCTCGGCGAAGCGGTAGAGAATATTTCGGTAGAGCCCAACGGTTCAGAACTTTCGCAAACGCGTTACGAGCTATTATTTGAGCCACAGGAGCTAGAGCCCGTTTTGCTCCCATCTGGGGCGGCATGCGACTTTATGGACTTTTTCCCCTTAATCGAGCAATTCCCGTCCATATACCGCTACGGTTCTAGCGCAAGCGAACTCAAGAAATACCTTGAACCGATTGAAGTTCTTTTCAAGACATTCTTGCAGGCCATGCAAGATTTCGCCGAGAGTTTTTCGCTACAGGCACCTACAGCAGACTTTAACCGTTACAACCGCATTCTAGACCAAATGCTGGCCATGTACGGAGTCACATTCCCCGACGACCTATTCTTGCAGTTGCGCGGAATCAACCCTAACGAAAGCGAATTTCCCATTCTTCGCCAAAGGCTGCTACAATATAAAATCTGCTACTTGATGCATTTGCCGGAACTCCACTTGCACCGCTGCGGAAAGTGGTGGAAACTGCGTATCGAAATCATGCTCGGGTTGACAAGCCTGAAAAAAGCCCCGCTCATGCGCATGCATGTGCTAGACGGCATTTTCACCAAAAACGCATTTGGCAAGGTGTTTATCGTTTGGTCATCGGAGACTCCGTTCACCAACACCGAAGAAAAACAAAAAGGCATCGAACGCTTTATTCGCGACGAACTGCCCGCCCACTTGTGCCCCGTCTTTTACTGGGTACACACTCGTGAAGTTCTTTCGTTTATCAAATGCAGGACTCACATCCTAGCACTTGAAAACTGGCTCGAGGAACATAAAGGCCGAATTTCGGAGGCATTATGGCTGTAGAGCAAATCAACAAAATAGACGATATGACTCTAGATTTGGTTTGCAGTAGCCGCGAACAAGCCGCCACCATTGAAGGTGCGCTCTACGATTTTGCACGCCACGATTTAATCGAAGCCATCGATGCCACGCTAAAAGAAATCGCCCCCGAAGACGAAGATTATATCATCGAAAACTTGGAAATTGACCTCGGGAGCATTCCCTCTCAAAATCCGCTGGACCATATTCGCAGGGCTTTACCGCAGGCCATCGCTAACAAAGTCAAAATCCAAATTCTCGAAAACAAGTGCACCCCCGTCGCCAAGATTCTGCAAGATTCATGCAGCCGCGGGCTCCCCTTGCAAAAATCGGCAACGATTGAAAGCGATATCCGCAAGCGCATTGCCGAATGGTGCGAACAGCACGCCGGCGAAAAATTCGAACCGCTGCAAGTCGCAGAAACAGTCCTCAAGCAGCTCCACGCGCAAAATCCTGGACTCGACATCAGGCAAATTGCCTGCAATACATTCGAAAAATTAAAGAACCTCGGCAAAAAAGACATCGCAGCCCCCAAGGCAAAACTCGCGCACGCCGGCGATTGCGGCATAGTACTGCTCGCCCCATACATTCCCATGCTTTTCGAAAAGACAGGCTGCACGCACGCAGGCCAATTCAGCGACAACACGCAAAGAGCCTTGGCCGTCTCTGTATTGAGTTTCACAATATACGGGCGCTACACGCCCCCACCCGCAGACAATTCAGTCATCGAACTGCTCTGCGGCATCGACACAAGCAACCCGCTCACCGAAATGCCCATTCTTTCAAGCGAACAGAAAAACATCGCCGAAAGCCTTTTGAACGGAGTCATTACCAACTGGAGCGCCATCGGGCATACATCGCCAGATGGGTTGCGGTCTTCTTTCTTGATTCGCGACGGAATCTTGACAACCGAAGACAACGGGCCACACCTGAAAATCACCCCGATGGCATTCGACATTCTGCTCGACAAATTGCCTTGGAGCTACACGACTGTCAAGCTCCCTTGGCAAAAAACACCTTTACATGTGACTTGGCGCGAGAGGTAAGAAATGGTAGAATCACTCAAGAATGAAATTGATTGGTGCCGCCAGGTGATTGACCTGCGCTTTGAGCAATATTTTTGTGCCGAAGACGACGAGCGCAAAACTATCGACGTACGCTATTGCCCGCCCCCGGAACTTGACACCGAAACCCCTTATGGCCGAACCGTTCTACAACTGGAGCTCGGCTTTGACGAGCGCATTATTCTGACACTTGCACTACTCCCCCATTTATGCCCGCAAGCGCTCGATTCATTCTTCTTGAATAACAAGGTTCTTGGCAGGCCCTATACCGAATTTGGCGGCTGGCACGGCAAAAGCCATTCCGGATTCTTGCCCACCTGCGAAACGGCGCTCTTTATATTGGCAGGCGACAACCTTGAACGCCGTATAGAATTAATGCGACTTTTGGAAAACGACCAAAAGCTAGTTTCAAGCCGCATTCTGCAATTGGAATACGGTGAACGCGGCGAGCCCGGCAATTCCGCCGCACTGCGAATTTCTTCGGAATACCTGGAATTCTTTACCACCGGCGTACAGAACAAGCCCGACTATAGTTCGCATTTTCCGGCCAAGCTTATCACCACGCGCCTAGAATGGGATGATTTGGTTCTCGAAGACACCACAAAAAACGAAATCGAGCAGCTGCTTACATGGATTGAGCACTCCGAAGAAATCCTCGACGAATTCGGACTTCGCAAAAATCTAAAGCGCGGTTACCGAGTGCTTTTCTATGGCCCACCGGGCACCGGCAAAACCTTGACCGCCACCCTTATCGGCAAGAAAATGGATATGGACGTTTACCGCGTAGACCTGTCCCAAGTGATATCCAAATACATTGGCGAAACCGAAAAGAACCTTTCGAACATTTTCGACCAGGCCGAAAGCCGTAACTGGATTCTGTTCTTTGACGAAGCCGATTCACTCTTTGGTGCAAGAACGCAGACCAACAATTCCAACGACCGCTCTGCCAACCAAGAAATTTCGTACCTATTGCAACGAGTCGAAGATTTTCCGGGAATCGTAATCCTTGCAAGCAACCTAAAATCGAACATAGACGAGGCTTTTTCACGCCGATTCCAAAGCACAGTCTATTTCCCGTTGCCCGAACCCAACGAACGCCTTACTTTGTGGAAAAATATTTTCCAGAATACAGAAGTCGAAAACCGAGACGAAATTTTCGATTACTTTGCAAACAATTACGAACTTTCAGGCGGTGCATTGACAAATGTTGCCCGATACGCAGCTATTTCAGCCATTATGAACAAACGCAAAATTATCAATAAATTAGATATACAACAAGCAGTATTAAAAGAACTGCTTAAAGAAGGAAAAAATTTATGAAAAAAATAATTGCGTTAACAATCGCATATTTCCTCGTATTCTCTAGCGACATTTTCGCTGCAAACAACGAATTTATTTCGTTTACCATATCAGACTCTCTCGTGCAGGAATATGACAACATGCCCAAAATAGCCGACACGGCAGACATCTTCAAAAAACTCGATTCGAGAGTCGGTATTTATTACATGGATCGATACGAAATGGCGAAAGATCTTCAGCTAGCGATATCGGACTACCCCCAATTCCACAGACGTGTCAACAACTTCGCATTGGCAGGAAATGCTGTTACAATCAAACTACTAGACCGCATACCTCCCGAAGATTCCGTTATAGACCGCGTTTGGTTAACTAGTATCGAAATGGACACATTAAAAAATTACATTCGACAAGAAGCAATACGTCTTTCGAATTCTCCTACCATCTCTAAATTCCTGAACAATATGAAAGGAATTGTCTTTGCCGATTCTATGACGATGCGACGTTATGCCCTAAGCTTATTCGCCGTCTCTCTTGGGGTTTGCTATGATACGAGTGGCACCTATCAAAATGTCAAAGACGTCCTTTGGACCGACACCGAAATCGATGACCTTTTTAGAACGAACAACAAACTTCCGGTTTACCCGACAAAAAAACAAAAAAAACAAAAAGATGCCGTTCTTGACAACGCCCAACGACTCCTCTCGCTACTCAACAAGCGTTACAGATTCCTGACTTGTTCCGAAGATCGCTGGAGCCACGCATTCTCCCTGCTAGACACGCTCTACTCCAGCCTGTTAGAAAACATCGTCAACATGACAACAGATGTCCAGGTCAACTTTTCAGAAACAACCCCCATTACATGGTACGCCAACGACTGCGGTTGCAGCCAATACAAGGAACTCAACGGCGATGTTTACGCCATATACCCTTACTGGCTTGCAAAAGAAGGCGGCGACACCCTCGACTTTTCTGTCATTACCCGAATCGCCTATTACGGGCTAACAGCCTCCAATAATGGGAAACTAGAAATGCCTTCGGGCTCATCCGCCCTAGACTTTTTCAACCGAGACGGGCAAAGCGAATTTGTCAACGTCGCACACAAGCACAATGTTAAAGTGGACTGGATTATCAAAAAGAGCGATTGGGCCACTCTTGCCAACGACTCCCAAAAAATGCAGGATTTCTTTACCACTCTTATCAACCAAATCGCGCTGCTCGTCAACAAGAAAAACAATTCTTTGTTCCAAAGATTTGTCGCAACGTTCACCTTAGACGGCAAAGACGCAGGCAACCGCGGCGACGGCGTAACACTCTGGTTCCAAAACTACCCCACCGACCCGGTTAACACGGAAATTTTCAGAGAAAACTTCTGGAGATTGCAAGACACGCTAAAAACGGCGAATGAATTTGCATACACCAACTTGCTCATGCATCAAGCAGACCTTACCGAAAAAATAAACGTACGCAAGGATTCTACCTACGAAGCTCAAGAAAAGGGAATCTATAGCTACGACTTTTTCAGGACGCTCTTGGATGGTTCGCAGGCATACGGAGACATCGCAAGAAACTTCTTGATAGTCCTTAGCGACGAACCGGTATCGCGCAGCAAATTGCTCATATACCACGATTTGAATCAACAGCTCAAAGGCGACAATCGCACGAAAGTGCTCCACGCCGTTGTACCCATGTTGTGGCTCGATTACAGACAATGGGACCAACTCGAAGACGACGCCTCGTTCTACAACGACGCCTACTATTCACTGGGTGTTGCACCGTACGGTATTCCCAACGACACTGCGTTCTTGGAACAGACCTTGGCCAACACGCTGCTGCAAAAGTTCGAAAAAGAAGATGGCTCGCATGAACGCCAGGGCGCAATCGCCGCCTTCTTCTGCACCCACCGCTGGGCATTCCGCTTATTGAATACAGTCGTATACGCGCTCGTATTCTTGCTATTGATTTGTTTCTTTGTCAACTGCAACGTGAATTCCTATTTCTCAAAGCATTTGGCGCTGCTCGTGGCACTGGTCGCCATACCGCCGCTGCTCACATCGCTCATTCTTTCCAACTTTGACCCAATTTTCATGGATTATGTAGGTAAGGTCGGACAGTGGGGCTGTTTCGTGGTGATTATCCTGACAGTCATCGCCATCACCCTGCTCCAGGTTTATCGTTCCGCAGACTTTCCGAAAAGAAACTTAAAACATAAATAAGAAAAGGAGTACCTATGTTAAGCACATACGCTCAGAAATCAGAAACCGCTCAGCGCGTCGCAAACAGTAACGCCGCAAGCCTTATGGATTCTTCGCTGCAAAGCGCAAGCCTGCAACGTAAAGCAGACCTCATGGGTAACGCCCTCCAGCGAGCATCTCTCGAAGAAGAGGAAGAGCCCGTCCAAGGCAAATCTATCCAGCGCATCGTCGACGACGAAGAAGAAGAACAACTCGCTTAAGCCCTCTTGTCATTCCCGCGCCCAAATCATGTCATCCCCGCGAAAGCGGGGACCACACTCTCGTTACAAACACAAGGAGAACCACATGAGCACCACATACGCACATCGCCAAACAACGGCGCAAAAGGTCGCAGACTCCAAAGCCGCCTCGCTTTTTGATTCATCTTCTCAAAGCGAATCTCTACAGCGCAAAGCTGATATGGCCAACAACGCTACCCAGCGTGCAGAAGCCCCGCGGCCGAACAATACGGGAATGCCAGACAATTTGAAATCTGGTATTGAGAGCCTCTCCGGTTTCTCAATGGACGATGTGCGCGTGCATTACAACAGTTCAAAACCCGCTACCGTGCAAGCACTCGCCTATACTCAAGGGACAGACATTCACGTAGCCCCCGGTCAAGAAAAACACCTGCCGCACGAAGCATGGCACGTCGCCCAGCAAATGGCCGGGCGAGTATCGCCCACCACAAATATCAACGGCATGCCAGTGAATGACAATGCCGCGCTAGAGCATGAAGCCGATGTGATGGGAGAAAAGGCGGCGCAATGTAAAAAAAGCAGGCGCGAGAAGTTTCTCCATAATAGAACTCTTTTAAGTACGGAGAGTGTGCAGAGAATTTCAGCTATAGAAATAGAAGGCCCGAGAGAAGATATATTTAATACTTTAGGAGAACTCAAAAGGTGGATTAATGATCTTCGTGACACAAAATCATTCAGTAAATATCGTGTGGGAGGAATTTCTTTAGACAAGAAGTTGCAACTTATAGAAGAAATAAGCCGCTATGAAGCGAAGTATGATACAGTTTGCTTAGGAAAATGCATTTATTTGGAAGATGTAGCAAGAGCTTGTCAACAAGCCAACAATCAAGGCATTCAATTCCATGATCATTTTTATAATTGTGACACAATAGGTGATTTAAAAAAATTGCTTGATACTTCGGAACCTGTTCTAATTGGAGGGGTGGAATTTGTTCAATATTTAGAAGAAAACAAAACATCGCCACTATCAATTATTAGAGTTGATACATCTTTTGATCAGATAATCATAAAAAAAATTAAATCAATTAAAGATTTAGAAAATTTATTCAATAATTATGAGGAGCCAATTGTTTTGATAAAAAAATATAAACAAGAAAAAGGCTCTTCGAAGTACAAACAAAATATGAAAATACTAGAGTCAGATTCAATTTATTGTTACGCTCATTTAACGTGTGATTATAATGAACTTATTGAATCTAAAGTTTTTGAAAAAAGAATGGATGAGCAGTACAATTATGCTAGAAGTGAAAATAGACATGATTTTGAACCTTCTAGGTTAACACCTTCTGAAAAAAGGTTTTTAGCCGGGGATATGAATCCCACCCTAAATTCTTTTGAAGACAACGTTCATATCACATTGGAAGAACGATATAATAACGCTATGAGTATGATACCCAATCATGTCTCAGCCGCTTTATTTAAATTACAACGTCCAGAACTTGACCTCACTATTGAGTCGACACTCTATAATGGTATAGAAGAAGCATTAACAAACATAAAACGCTATACCTTTGATTTTAAAAAAGACATTAATTGTAAAGTAGGTGGTAGAGCGGACAATAAACTTATAGATAAGATTAATTCTTTTGCTAACGCGGCAGTAGTTCAAAATAACACGATGTTGGAAGATCGGTCTGCAGAAATAATAGCTGCAAGAGCAGCACGTGCAAAAAGAGTAACCCAGATAGGAAATAACTTTGTAGAAAAAATCAAATCGGATACAACCGCATTTTCTGCTTATTTAACATATAAAAAATTTAATTTGAGCGATTTCAATACCTTAGCAGAATATAAATAGTAAACTACATTGCAATCTACAGACCGTAATCTCAATCCATACTATAATTCAAAAAAAATATCTTTGATAAAGCCAACTTAAAATTCATTGCTTCATCTTGCATCTAAGTCAACGATTTTTCATAAACATTTAAAGAGAATACTGCTGTATTAACTAAAAGAGCAAGCATGCAAACATTCGCACAACACCAATCCCCCGCCCAAAAGAAGGATGCCTCATCCGCATCCTCCGTCCTTGACGCATCTTCTCAAAGTAAATCTCTTCAGCGCAAAGCGGATTTAGCCAACAACGCAGCACAGCGTGCAGAAGCCCCGCGACCGAACAACACGGGTATGCCAGACAATTTAAAGTCTGGCATCGAGAGTCTTTCAGGCTTTTCGATGGACGATGTGCGTGTGCATTACAACAGTTCCAAACCCGCCACCGTACAGGCTCTCGCCTACACGCAAGGAACAGATATTCACGTAGCCCCCGGGCAAGAAAAGCACCTGCCGCACGAAGCATGGCATGTCGCTCAGCAAATGGCCGGTCGAGTATCACCAACTACAAATATCAATGGAATGCCTGTCAATAACAATGCCGGGCTAGAGCATGAAGCCGATGTCATGGGAGAAAAGGCGGTGACGCAAAGAAAAGAGATTAAAAGCGATTCTACGACACAGAATTTAAAGACAAATGCAGAAACAATACAACGAGTATGGATTGGCATAGACACAACAATGAATCATGCATCATATATGGAGTTATATAAAGCAAGAAAAAAAATATGGGATGAATTTTATGTACAAGCAATTTTTGAAGCGCCATATCTTGGCAGAGATGGAATACCTAATGCATTAGCCTCAAATAATGACTATGTAATGAAAGCGGGAGACCAAGTAGCAGATAATTGGGGAGATATTCTAATACAAAAGGGAGAAACAACTGGTTTTTGTAGAGGAAAGAAAGCCAAAGGAAATCAAATTTGCCTTGATATGAATATAGATAAATGTCAAAATATGTTTTTTGGGACGCCTGAAGAATACGATACCACAAAAAAAGGAAATCAAACCATCGAAGCAACACTTTTGCATGAATTAGGGCATGCGTATCAGCATTTTTTGAATATACGCAACAAAGATAAACAACCAAACCCTACATACAACCAATACAATATATATCCGATGTTTTACGACGCTTTAATAAACATGTACAATAATGAAAATCCTACCATACGTGAGAATGCAAAAGAAAGATTAAACAACGCTTTGGAAAAATATGGCAATACAAATAGTTTTGAAGGTATATTAGACAAAGATACAAACGCATTACTTGAAGCTGCAGAAATATTGAATAATATTGGAAAAACTGCAGATTTTCCTAATGATGACGCAGACAATTTATTTATGAATGAAATCCCATATAATTCAAGCAAGCCATATTTAGGAGTTAGAAAACATTATGTAGACTCATTCAACACCAATGAAGATGAGAACGAATGGAAATTTCGAGTATTTAAAACAAAAAATAATGTTACACCTACGGATGTTGATAAAATCAAAGATTTTCTTTCAAATATAGGCGACACAACGAACATAGAAAAATATCACGGTGATTTTATTGTAAATTACATAGGCGAATGTAAAAAGCTTTGTTTAACAAAAATCAAAGAGGAATACAAAGAATGCTTTGACAACGAAGCCCCCATTGAAGCTGAGTTAAAGAAAAAAAAGCGTGAAATAGATACATTCATAAACAACTTCAAAACAGAATACGACGGATTTTTTAAAAATTCAAGAATAACATTCACCATTTATACCGACAACTTTTGGAAGATCTATCTAAAAATTCCCAAAGAAAGTAAGTAAAATACAGATTAAACAAATAAATCAAAAATCTTTTCTGTTTTTCAATAGACAACATGCATTACAATAACAGCAAGTTTGCAACCATGGCCTTTTTGATTATAAACACCTCAAAACAGCAAAAAGAAACAACATGTCTGTAATTCACTCACAAAAACAAACCGCGGTACAAAAGACAGACACGACTTTTGCGTTTTCCATCCTTGATTCATCTTCCCAAAATGAAGCCCTTCAGCGCAAAGCGGATATGACCAGCAACGCAGCCCAGCATGCAGCCCCACCACGTCCGAATAACACGGGAATGCCAGACAATTTGAAGTCTGGTATCGAGAGTCTTTCGGGATTCTCGATGGACGATGTGCGAGTACATTACAACAGTTCCAAACCCGCCACCGTGCAGGCTCTCGCCTACACGCAAGGGACCGACATTCATGTAGCCCCCGGCCAGGAAAAGCACCTGCCGCATGAAGCATGGCATGTTGCCCAGCAAAAGGCTGGTCGCGTTTCACCCATCACAAATATCAATGGCATGCCTGTCAATGATAATGCCTCGCTAGAGCATGAAGCCGATGTGATGGGTGAGAAGGCCGTGCAATGTAAGAGCGGTAATGCAAAATCCAAAGCAACACCATGTTCAGCAAAGCCGATTCAGTGTTATAAAAAAATAGATGAATACGTGGTTTCAAAAACAGGTAAATACGCCGTGAAAGAAAATGAGGCCTCCACAGTATACGTAAACAACCGAATCACTACTGATATGGGAATACAACACTTGAATAGGCTGGGTATATTACCCAATACAGCACTCCTCAATATAGAAGGAGAAGTGTATGATGTCTATAAACAGATAAGAACACCTGAAACATTGTCCGAATTATTATCATCTACGGCAGCGGATGCAAAATCTGATAAAATACCCGCCTTGGAAACTCAAAAGGGTATTGTACAAGATCTTATTAACGTTTGTAATAAATGGAGCGAAGCAAAAAAAGATGAAAAATGCGTAATAGCGGAAGAAGAAAAAATAAAGATAAGCGGACATGAGAAGACAATTGAGTTTTTTGCACTTGGAAGTGATATTTTGTATGATTTTAAAGTGGTGGAAAAGTGGATAAATTCGCCAGAAAATATTGATAGTAACCTTTTAAAAATAGTACTAGATGATTTGATATTACGTCATTCGCAGATAGAGAACGAAATAGAAGCAAGACAACGCCAAAGTTTAGAAACAACAAAGCCTTTCTGGAAAACCGAATGTGGAGCTCTAGCTAATCAAATAAAGCGCCAAAATCCCCAAATTTCCAAATTAGGATTGGATATTACATCCCCTGATGATGAATTTGAGAATTCTTCAATTGCAAGCTCTTTATGGCGTAATCATTTTTCAGCAAAAATTGCCGATGATGAATCAGATGTTTTGTGTATTGAAGATGCAGCAGGGAAAAGTAGTATCGGAACAAAGTATTTGGCTGACGCTCATTGGATTGCTCGTATTTATGGAGCAGAAGATAGAGCGCCAGAGAAAGAAGGAACATTTAAATTAGATATAGTTAAGCCTTTGAATATGAATATTCCACATGATTTAGCATGGACTTTTAAAGCGGAACCAGAGTTAGATGCAGATTTGATATTGAAAGTAACTTTTTCTGTGAAAGAAGGTTCTTTTAATGGTATCTTCAACAAAGAAACTGTTCCGTACGCACAGAATTTTTTATTACAAACGGCGTGTAGTTACCTGAAAAAATTTATCATAAGAAAATATTCTGAGAAAAAGAAAAGTTTTTGCATCTTGCAATGAAATCAACTTAACCAATTCAGCAAATTTTTCAGCGCATCAAATGAGAGAGCATCCAATTACTATTTCGGCATAAAAAAGGTTTTACACAGATTCGCGTCTTGCAGTCTATATTTTTACAAACCGATTTCATCAAACCAATTTGCCATAATTATCGCATTTTTCGCAACCAACTACAAATGATTCGTTGTATCTACGAATCGAAAGAACCCCACCACACTTTTGACATTTAAAATTTATCTTTTTCGCGGAGCCACACCCATTGCAAACCAGTTCATAACATTTCAAAGAACTATTGTAAGCAACCGAATAAACCTGGCCACAGGCATCACACTTCGGAACATTTACACTCTCAATCTCCCGATAAACAGGCTTCACATGATGTAAGCCAACTATATACCGTATAGTCTTTTCCAAATCTTCTTCAGGTAGAATATAAGTCGGATCTCGATTCAACAAAACATTTTTAAACGTATCACGATTTTTATAAGTCTCATTTATTTCAAGAATTCTATTCGGAATTAAATCCGCTTTTAAAACATTTTTGCAATAATCTCCACTATTTGGAGGGTAATCAATTATTCCCGAATCAGAAATGGCAACAAGAGTATGAATTGGCATAGTTAAGAATCCACCCTGCTTATTCAACCATTTTTGTCTCAAGTTCTCACGATTATCTTGAAGAAGCTTTCGCAAAGCATCTCCCTGCATTTCCGCTTGCATCATAGGACTCTTTGTCCCAATCCATTTTTGTTCCTTTTGTTCAAAGACGCTCCACTGCAGATTTTCATCAAATTTCAAATGAGTATTACAGGTTTTTGACTCTATTACAATAAAACAGTATTTTGTCACGACAAGATGATCTATTTGAAAACATCCCTTGTCATTAACAGTTTTTATATAGAGATTGTTTAAAACATAAATTTCCTGATTGTCAAAAAATTTTCTTTGTAAATAAAAGGCCATCTGTTTTTCCGATTTATAGCCTTTTTTTGAACGACAATCCAAAAACTCATCATTTACAAGATTTTCAAGTTCCTTGACAATCATTTAGTTCATCCATTTACAACTTTGCCACGCACAATCGCAAAAAAAACGTTCTCAGTTGAGATTTTCCTTACAGACATTGCTTTATACCCCGAAATCTAATAAAATTATCAAAATTCCGCAACCATCCCCCTCCCAACATATTTTCTATATTTACGCCCGTTTTTAAAGGAGCGTAAATATGTCCTTTATTCAAGACCTTAAAGAAAAAGTGTTGGGCGGCTACGAGATTACCCGCGAAGAGGCAGTCCAGCTTTTGAGCGAAGACTTGCAGGAACTCTGCGATGCCGCCAACGAAATTCGCGAAAAATTTCACGGCAACGATTTTGACTTTTGCTCTATCGTGAACGCACGCAGCGGGCGTTGCTCCGAAAACTGCAAGTACTGCGCCCAGAGCAGCTACTACCACACCGGCGCCCCCGAATACAAGCTCCTCAGTGCCGACGAAATCGTCGAAGACGCGAAGAAGAAAGAAGCCGCAGGCATCCCGCGTTACTCCATCGTGACCTCGGGCCGTACGCTTTCGAACCGCGACGTAGAACAGATTAGCGAAGCCATTCGCCGCCTCAAGAAAGAAACCAAACTTTCCGTATGCCTTTCGGCAGGGCTCTTGAACCGCGAGCAGTTCGACAAGCTCAAGGAGGCGGGCCTCACCCGCTTCCACAACAACCTGGAAACTTACCGCAGGCATTTTCCAGACGTGTGCACCACGCACACCTACGACGACAAAATCGGCGCACTGCAAAACGCCCTTGCCGCAGGTCTTGAAATCTGCAGCGGCGGCATCATGGGCCTCGGCGAAACCATGGAAGACCGTATCGACATGTGTTTGGACCTCCGCAAGCTCGGCGTCAAGTCCACACCGGTGAACGTGCTGAACGCAATCCCGGGCACGCCTTACGAGAACCTCCCGAAGCTCACAAACGATGAATTCTGCCGCATCGTTGCCATTTACAGATTCATCAACCCGAAGGCATTCATCCGCCTCGCAGGCGGCCGCGGCATCTTGGGCGACGACGGCAAACGCGCCTTCAAGAGCGGCGCGAACGCAGCCATCACCGACGACATGCTCACCACCGCAGGCGTCAACAGCTGCAAGGACTTCGAGCTCGTTAAAGGCCTCGGCTTTACCCCGCACGGGTTTATCGGCTAATATATTCCAACTTGGAATATCGAAAACAAAGAAAATCGTACCACTTTAGAAATAAAGTGGTATATTAATGATTGAGCCCTTCTGGTGGATAAGAAGCGCCGGCGTCGCAGCCGTTCCAGTCAGCAATCGCGAGCCGCAAGTCTCTAGACGAGACAGACCCACCAGAGCGGCTTTTTTTATTTTATCTTGAAAATTCGACCGACAGAATTGTCGACCGCAAGCTTAAACACAAGCGCCACCACAAAAGTCGTAAAGAACACGGCCAGCGCATAGCCGCCGTAATACCCGGCCGCAGTCAAGAACGTTTCAGACCCGCTGAACGTCTGCACAAGCGAATTACGCCAAGCGCCGGTTTCGTTAATGACAAGCTGGTGGAACAGGTAAATGGCGAAGGTGCAAGAACCAAAGAAATTTATTACCAAGGCAAGCTTACCCTCTTTTTTGACAAGCGAGCCAATGGCATAAACCAGCAGGAACATTCCCACCGCCGTCACAAAGCAAGGCGTACATTGAAGCCAGCGGAAACGATTATTGCCGTAGTTATACTGTTCGAACATGTAAATCTGTGCGCCAAATTTGACCATAAAGCCAGCAAGATACAGGCCCGCGCCCACGGCGGCAAGCTTTAAACGCTGCGGCATCTGCTGAAGATCAAACTTCTTGACCCATAAAGAAAGCTCGTAGCCCAGAATCAAGAATATGGTGCAATAGCCCCACAGGTATTTTTCGATATCGAGCATGCTCATTCTAAAGAAATACTGCACATCGGCAATCACGGCACCACCCACCGCAACTGCAAGCAACAAGCGGCGCAGTTTGTTCTTTTCGGGCGAATCTTGGCAAACAAACGCAAGCATCGGGAAAAAGAAAACAAAAGACATGTAGGTACAAATGTACCACAGATGGTCACCAGGCGAAAGCCTGAATACAAAGCGCCCGAGATAGTCCCAATCGGCATCGGCAAGCGACGGCACCGATTGCGCAAAATAGCGGTAAATAATGCTGATTAGAATAAACAGGATTGTCGGGATGTAAATGGTTTTCGCAAACGATTTCAATTTGTACTTGAAGGTTGTCGCAATATCGGAATCCTGCTTGACGCGGCCAAAAAAGAAAAAACCGGTCACCAGCAAGAACAGCGGAACATCGTCGGCAATCATCGTAGAAATCGCGAGCCGCCCCTTCACAAGCGTTTCACCAAACGAAACTCCAAGCTGACTATGCGCCATAATCACAAGCAGTATGGCGACAATCCGGACCAATTCTATCGAAGGATTCTTTTTTCTCATATTAATTCATTCAGCAAGATTAGGTATAAAAGATAATCAATCGCTAAAGTAACCGCGTAAACTGTAAATCAAGTTGACAGAAATTCGGCCGTCTTCGATCCAATCATCATCTAAGCCCCAGTCATAGCGCACCATCAGGGACAGCCAATGTGCCTTGGACTTAGACGCCAACAGATTGTACCCGATATCGCCGCCCAGATACCAGCCTTCAAAATCCCTATCATGGCCCCATCCCCAGACAACATCGACGAACAAACCCTTGCTCTGCGAAAACCGGTGCATAGATTCAAACGCCCACCTCGATTTAGTTTCTCCAAAAGATCCCGCATAATCCAAGCCCACACTCCAAGAATGATAGGGCAAAAATCCCCACACATAGTCGATACGCAAATTCGGATACCAGTTACCATAAAGGTCCTTGGCGCCCATCGCCACATCTATTCCGTTGTATTCAGAAAGATAACACAGAAGGTCCCAGACAAAACCAGCAAAGAAACCATCAATGGATTTTGCAGATGCTGTCGCACGACACCTCGACTCATGGGTATTTGCATAATCTTTTACTTCGACATCGGGGCTCTCGGACCACACATCCGGATTCATCACCTGGCTGGTTAACGACAAGAAAATGACTTCCAAATCTTCGCCCGGCATGAATTTTTTATGCGCACCCTTGACGACCTTGGAACCTTCCACGCGAATCATCCCCAGCCAATAGGCATCTTTCAACTTCACTAGGTACATCTGGAGTCTGACGGGACTCTTCTCAGAAAGTTTGTATCCAAGTACACCAAGAGCCTTTTGCGTATTTCTGCTCGCAAGATTCGCCATCTTGTCATCCGCACCAATGAACTCGGGGTCCATAAAAAACACTTCGTGCGGTCTTTCACTTTCGTAAACTTGGGAGGCATATCCAAAAGATTTCGAAAGCATCGATTCCACAGCTTCGTCGGCGTCATCCATATTCGCGATTACAACAGAATCTTCTTCAATCTGACCGTTTTGAAGAATCATTTTCATCTGTATGGTACGCTTCGCCGGTCCAGTTGCAGAGAAAGAAACCCCAAAGTTCTTGTTTTTCTCACTAGGAACATGCCCTAATTCCGCCAAATAGACCGTCGCCATTGCCCGGAGTTTTTTCGCCGAAAGATCCCACGAGCCGTCGGCATCCCCTTCAATAACTTGAACATCCGCAGCACCTGCGAATACAACAAAGAACGCAAACAAAATAAAAGTACGGGCAATCAACGACATGAAGCAAAAATACAAAAAGGACTGCATCGCTGCAGTCCTTTATAATTGCGTTAACACGCTCTCAAGAAATTACACCTCTTCAATAGAAGCATGGTATTCCTGCAGGCTCTTCACAGCGCCGTGGCCGTTGCGAGCGGCGGCGATGCCCTTGACGGTGTTGTAGGCACCGGCGAGGGTCGTGATGTACGGAACCTTGTACTTAATGGCGGCCTTGCGGATAGCGCTTTCGTCCTTGATGGCGTCGCGCTTTGCCCACGGCGTGTTGATGATGAGGTTCACCTGCTTGTTCAAGATAACATCGAGAACATTCGGGCGGCCTTCAGCAATCTTGTTCACCACTTCGCACTTGACACCGGCAGCTTCGTAGAACTTGGCGGTGCCTTCGGTAGCATAGATCTTGAAGCCGAGCTTCTGGAACTCCTTGCCGATTTCGATAGCCTGTTCGGAGAGGTTCACCTTGTCAGAAAGGCTGATGAGCACGGCACCTTCGTTCGGGAGGAAGGAACCTGCGGCTTCCTGGCTCTTGTAGTAAGCGAGGGCGTAGTCGTCGGAGAGGCCGAGAACTTCGCCGGTGGAGCGCATTTCAGGGCCGAGAACCGGGTCCACCTTCGGGAACTTGTCGAACGGGAACACAGCTTCCTTGGCACCGTGGTGGTTGAACTTCTTGTCCTTGAGCTTCAGGTCTTCGAGCTTGGCACCGAGCATGAGGCGGGTAGCGAGGCGAGCCATCTGCGTGTTACAAACCTTGGAGACCAGAGGCACCGTGCGGGATGCGCGCGGGTTGGCTTCGAGGACGAACACCTTGCCGTCTTCAATAGCGTACTGCATGTTCATGAGGCCGCAAACATGGAGGGCTTCGGCAATCTTGCGCGTGTAATCCTTAATCGTAGCAAGATTTTCCTTAGTGATGGTCACCGGCGGGATAATGCAGGCGGAGTCACCGGAGTGGACACCGGCAAGTTCCACGTGTTCCATCACGGACGGGATGTAAACATGTTCGCCGTCAGAGAGGGCATCGGCTTCGCATTCCAAAGCGTTGTGGAGGAAGCGGTCGATGAGGAGCGGACGATCCGGGGTCACGCCGACAGCCTTGGCAACGTATTCGCGGAGCATGTTTTCGTCGTAGATGACTTCCATGCCGCGGCCGCCAAGCACGAAGCTCGGGCGGATCATCACCGGGTAGCCACCGATCTGCTTGACGCAAGCGAGGGCTTCGTCGATGTTCGTGGCCATGCCGCTTTCCGGCATCGGAATGCCGAGCTGGTCCATCATCTTGCGGAACAGGTCGCGGTCTTCGGCGATATCGATGGAGTCGATGCTCGTACCAAGAATCTTCACACCTTCGTCGCTCAAAGCGCGGGCAATGTTAAGCGGGGTCTGACCACCGAACTGCACGATGACGCCGGCCGGCTTTTCCTTGTGGTAAATCTGGAGAACGTCTTCGAGGCTGACCGGTTCGAAGTACAGCTTGTCGCTGGTATCGTAGTCGGTAGAAACCGTTTCGGGGTTGCAGTTCACCATGATGGTTTCGTAACCCATTTCGCGGAGATTCTGTTCGGGCCACCGCCGAGAATCATAATCTTCTTCGGGTTGTTGGAAGCGGTAGATTCGTCCTTGCAATTGTAGGTGCTGTAGTAGTAGAACTGGTTTTCCACACCGCTCACCGGCACTGCGCACCAGCCTTCGACCACGCCGAGTTCCGTACGCTTCTTGCGCACGTCCTTCTCGCGGATGCCGAGAATCTTAGCGATGTACTTGTCGCTGAAGCCGTCCTTCTTGGCCTTGATGAGGAGTTCATCGGCAGGCAGGCGGCCCGGAGTCTTGAGCATTTCTTCTTCGAGTTCCACGAGTTCGCGCATCTGCTGCACGAAGTAGGCCTTTTCGTAGGTGGCGGCGAAGATCTGGAAGTGGCGTTCAGAAGAAGCGGTCTTCATCATTTCGAGGAGCTCTTCCTTGCTCTTCTTGTTGAAGTCCTTCGCAAAGCCAAGGCCGGAACGACCGTTTTCGAGACCGCGGATAGCCTTCTGGAGGGTTTCCTTGTAAGTCTTGCCGATAGCCATGACTTCGCCCACGGCCTTCATCTGGGTGCCGAGGCAGTCATCGACGCCGCGGAACTTTTCGAATGCCCAGCGAGCAAACTTGAGCACCACGTAATCACCGCTCGGGGTGTACTTTTCGAGGGAGCCGTCGCGCCAGTACGGAATCTGGTCGAGGGTGAGGCCTGCGGCGAGTTTTGCAGAAATGAGGGCAATCGGGAAGCCGGTAGCCTTGGAAGCAAGAGCAGAAGAACGAGAGGTACGCGGGTTGATTTCGATAATCACCACGCGGCCGGTCTTCGGGTCATGAGCGAACTGCACGTTGGTACCGCCAATCACGCCGATGGATTCCACAATCTTGAAGGCCTTTTCCTTCAGTTCTTCTTCGAGCTTCTTGTCGATGGTGAGGAACGGGGCTGCGCAGAAGGAGTCGCCGGTATGCACGCCCACCGGGTCGATGTTTTCGATGAAGCAGATGGCGATCATCTGGTTCTTGGAGTCACGCACGACTTCAACTTCGAGTTCTTCCCAACCGAGGATGGATTCTTCGATGAGGCACTGGTGCGTCATGGAGAGTTCAAGACCGTTGGAGCAGATGGTGCGGAGTTCTTCCACGTTGTAGCAGAAACCGCCGCCTGCACCGCCCATAGTGTAAGCCGGGCGAACCACGACCGGGTAGCCGATTTCAGCAACGATCTTTTCGGCTTCTTCCACGGAGTGGCAAATGCCGGAGCGCGGGGTGTCGATGCCGAGCTTCTGCATGGTTTCCTTGAAGATTTCACGGTCTTCGCCGCGTTCAATAGCGTCGAGATTCACACCGATGACCTTCACGCCGTACTTGTCCAGCACGCCGGCCTTGCTGAGTGCTGAGGCGAGGTTCAGGCCGGTCTGACCGCCCAAGTTCGGGAGGAGGGCCTGCGGGCGTTCCTTTTCGATAATCTGGGTAAGGCGGGCGACGTTCAGCGGTTCGATGTAGGTGGCATCGGCCATGACCGGGTCGGTCATGATGGTAGCCGGGTTAGAGTTCACGAGCACAATCTTGTAACCCTGTTCGCGCAGGGCCTTGCAAGCCTGGGTGCCGGAATAGTCGAATTCGCAAGCCTGACCGATCACGATCGGGCCAGAACCGAAAAGAGCTGAACTAAAAAGTCCAGCATAAATAAAATCAGAAATAATATCAACCTTGGAAAAACCAATTGCGGCTGCGCAGTGGATTGCGCACTTTGCATTGCACGGGGGCAAGGGCATTGCAATATTTTGGTTCATCTTATCGTCTAGATTACACAAGGTTCAAACTTGCGCAAATATAGACAAAAAATGTAATGCTTTCAAGGCAAAAACCAAAAAATGAAAAATAATTTCGGCTTACGGTTCGCCTGCAGGATCAGCCGCAGGTCCGTCCGGTTCTCCGTTAACGCAGTCCGCAGCGTTCGGGTCTACGGTGCAATGGTCATCCGCTTCTGTACTTGCGGTACCACAGCCTGCAAAAGCAAGCGCCAGAGCCAAAATAGAAGCAAACCCGACAAATTTACGAATCATATTATTCCTCGTTAACTAGTTGACATTCAACACATTACGAACTAATATAGCAAAAGACAAAAGCGACGAATTAGAACACCTAATAAAAAAACACCTGGGAAAAACCCAGGTGCAGCAAAATCGCTTTAAAGCAAAATTACTTCTTAGCAACCTTAGCCTTAGCAGCGTCAGCCTTAAGAGCAGCACCGGCCTTGAAGGACACGGTCTTGGAAGCCTTGATCTTGATGGTAGCACCAGTCTGCGGATTGCGGCCGGTACGTGCAGCGCGGGTCTTGACAGAGAAGGTGCCAAAGCCGATAAGCTGGACAGAAGCGTCCTTCTTCAAACCAGCGGCGATGCCATCGAGAACAGCGTCAACAGCGCGGCCAGCGGCAGCCTTGGATTCAATGCCAGCTTCCTTGTTAGCGAGGATGGCGTCGATGAGATCTTGCTTATTCATTTTATTAACTCCTTGAGTAGGTTAAGAATTTTATAGTGATATTATACTTTTTTTTTTGCGTCGCGGCACACTTTTTTTGAAAAATTTTTGAAAAATCCTTATAAAATCAAGCCTCGGGCGGTGGTTCGACTTCGGCCTCTACAATCGTGTCCGCTTTCTTCTGAATTTTGTCTAAGTACACAAGACACAGACAAGTGAATGGAATCGCAACAATCAAGCCGAGGAATCCGAGGAGTTTTCCCCAGATAGAAAGCGACAAGAGAATGCCCACCGGCGGCAAGTTCATTGAAGATCCGACAATCTTTGGCACCAAGAACATGTCTTCGATAATTTGTACAATCAGATAAACAACACTGACAAGCAACGCGACTTCCCAAAACGGCATACCCTTGTCGAGAGCGTAGACTACCGCTAGCAGTAGGGCTACAGGGATTGTCGCTAGTTGCAAGTACGGCACCATATTCAAGGCGCCAGAGAACAGCCCAAAGGCGACTCCCATAGGCAGTCCGATGATTCCAAATCCAATTGCATACAAAATACCAACCGTCAGCGCGACCAAGGATTGTGCGCGGAAATAGCTTCCCATGAACATGTCCATCTTCTTTCCAAAATCAGATGCACCTTCTTTATACCTTGTCGGAAATAGCTTCTTAATTCCGCCGCGAAGCTTAGGCATATCAAGCATGATGAACACGAGGTACATGAAAATCAAGATTGCACCAGAGAGCCACACAAACAAAGCAGATGTTTTGCTCAACACATTCCATGCGCTCGGCAAGACCTTGCCCGCCACAGACTGTGCCGCATTCCAGAAGTCAAGGCTCTGCATAGCGGTCGCAACTTTGTCCCAAGAAATAAATGTCTTGATTTCTTGCCACAAGTTTTTGGGCACGAACATGGACAAACGATCTGCCCAAGTAGAATCGTTGAACAACTTTGGAATAAGTTCGCCCAGGTGCCTGATTTCGCCAACCACCATCGGCACGAAAATCCACACAGCTCCGCCCACCACAAGAACCATCAGCGTAAGCACTGCAACGACAGCGACAATACGGTACTTGACTTTACTCTGAATCTTGGTCACCAGCGGATCGAAAATGTACGCCACCAAGAACGCCGCAAAGAACGGAGCGAGCACGCCGCTCAAATAATTCAGCACCCAAAGCAGAATGCCGATACCAGCAGCCATAATCAAGACACGCATGACGCGGTCTACAGTCCAAATACGTTTCATTTCTTTGTCCTATATTCCAGAGGTTTTACGCCATAGATTTTGGCGAAATCTTTTTCGAATGTGGCGGGATTCTTTTCGCCTACGGCAAGCGCGACTTCGGCAATCGAGCGGTCCGATTCTTTCAAGAGTTTGGCCGCATTCCCCATGCGAGATTTTAATTCGTTCAGTTTCTTTTCGCGGCTAGCGACACAGCCTGCGGAATTGCGAATCGTGAGCGAAACAAAGCCTGCATAAATCAACAGGAGCACCACGAGCGCCACAATCATGAGCGCTTTGAAGGTGCGATTTTCGCCCCAGAGTTTAATCGTGCGCACCACGATTTCGTCGGGAATGCCGAGCATGGTTCCTTCGCCGTTCGTGATTTCAAAGAACATGCCGCGGTTCATGTAGCGCAGGCCATCGTCTTTGTCGAGGCCCTGCATGGCAAGCCACCATTCAGGCACTTTAAAGTCTAGCATCGAAACGGAGGTGCGGCTCTTTTTGTCGCGAACAATCACGGGCGCTTGGGCCACCATCGGGCGGTAGCTCTGATACACATTCTTTTTACTGTACACGGGGTCGTCATTCAAAATCTTGACGCCCACGCGCTGCATGCGGCTGGTTTCGACATCAATAACAAGCGAATCAAAATCCGAGAAGTCAAAGAATCCATTTGCCGGGCGGTTGTTGACCGAAAGCAAATTGATTCCGACACCTGCATACGGGTAAGCCATGCCCGAACGAATATTCACGCGAGCCGAAACCACAGAATCTTGCTTTGTAAGTTCTACAGTCGAAAAGCCACCCACGTTCGCGTCGGACACCGCATACACCTGGAATGTAGAGCCCGGGAACAGGATTTGTTCCGATGCGCTAAACTTGACAAACAGGCAAATCCAGACTGCAAGCAATACAGCCAGCGCAGCCGAAGCAATTATGATTTTTTTCATGCCTTAGGATCCGCCTTCTTGCTTTCGCTTTCCTTGTTGTACGAATGCGTGCGGCCAATCGCCACAATCATGAGTCCAAGCATCAAGAACATCACGACGCCAAAAGCAAAATTGCTCACGCCCTGTGCAGAGATTGCATAGAACTTGAGCGAGAACTTTTTGCCACGCGGGTGATTCCAGCCCGGAGCGATTTCGACGCGGGCAACCGTTTCTTGATGACGGCGGTTCAGCTTGCGGTCGATATGTTCGTCGTCGTACCAGAAGTCCGGCGTGTAGAACTGTTCGAACAGGAACGCAATACGCTGGCGGCCCTTGGTCAGCGGAATTTCTTTCATGAGCAGGCGGAAGGTTCGCGGCTTCGTGATGTCGGTAACGTCGGGATCGAACGTCCAGACCTTCACCAAGATTTCATCGGTACCGCTAGATTCCAAATCCAAAATCAGCGAATCCACAAAAGTCCAGTTGCGATATTCCGCCTTCTCACCTTGACTGAGGTCAAACAAAAGTCCGCACCAGGCGCTCTTGGTTGTATCGGCGCCAAGCGCACAGCTAAACGAAAGCGAAGAATCGGCCAAGGCAAACGTCACCTCAGACGAACCACCGTCGCCCTTGTCGTCGTATTCAAAGACAGAGGCGCCATCGTGCAACGGGAACACAGAATCGGTAAAGTGACGATCCGGCAAGGCAAAGTACATGCCCAGTATGACGGCGGCAATTGCCACTATTACAATGTAAGTCTTAGCCATTAGAATCTTCGGGTTCCAAAATGGGTTTCAAATGAAGGCTGTACTGCACCAAATCCAGCGGATCTTCGTCAGGTTCCTTTTCACCAAACAGCTTATTAATCAGGGCATCGAGAGCACGGATAAAGAAGAAATGATGTTTTCCCTCCTTCGTAACCTGCTGGAACGGGTGTTCCAAAGTGCGCTTCAAGAGCGTGATGGTCATAGAAGGCGGCATGTGAAACATCTTGCAGCAAGTGGTAACCCTGCCGTCGTAACCGTAGTCCGGAAGTTTGCCGGCGACAAGCAGTTCACCGTGGTCAATGCAGCACGGATTTTCGCAAACCGGGTCTTGCACATTCTTGGCAAGCAATGCCTTGAGCCAGAGTTCACGGGACTTGTCAGTCAGGTCACTGCGAAAAGCCATGGTCTGGTCGCACGGGAAAAACGTTGAATAGCACTTCGGGCAAATACGCAAGTCCAAATGTTGGAACTTGATTTCTGCCACCTCTGATTTGCAATAAGGGCATGTACTCATTATATTTGTGGCATGGCTAAAGTTGTACAGATTACCGCTGAAAATTTTGAAACCGAGGTCGCTCAGGCCTCTGAAACCCGCGCCGTAGCAGTCCTTTTCTCCTCTGCAGAATACCCCGACTGCGCACCGTATTCCCAGTTGCTGGGGCAGCTTTCTACCAGCATGGACTTTACGCTCGGCGTCGTGAGTTGTGACGAACGCGAAAACATGCAACTGATTCAGGCATTCCGCGTGCGCTCGGTGCCCGAAGTTCACATTGTCGAAAAAGGTCAGATTGCAGACGTAATCCAGGGCGTGTTGCCCGAAGCAGACCTCAAGAAGCGTCTTGAAAAATTCTTCGTTTCGGACGAAGCACGCTTCCAGATGGCCTTGGAAGATGCCATTGCGCAAAAGAATTTTGACCAGGCGCTCCCGATGCTCGACGAAGCGCTCGCCAAGACCCCCGACGACAAGAAGTTGCAACTCTTGTGGGCCAAGGCAAGCCTCGGCATGGGCGACACCGAAAAGGCGAAGGAAGTTCTTGCCAAATTCACCGAAGCCGACGACCAGTACCGCGAAGCGAAATCGCTGCTGGAGCTCCTCGACTTCCACGCCGAAGCCGCCAAGAAAGACGTTCAAGGTAAAGAAGCAATTGTGTACCACGAAGCATGCAAGCTCGCTTGCGCCGAAGATTTTGAAAGCGCCTTGCAGGCGTTCTTGAACCTGTACGTAGAATCTCCCGAATGGAACGACGGCGCCGCAAAGAAGGCGATGCTTACTTTGTTCGGAGTCTTGGGTCCGAAGCACGAACTCACGTGGAAATACCGCGCCAAACTCAACGAACGGCTCTCCGAGCCTACAGACGAGAGACGAAAGATAATATATGGAATTAGACTTTAACCGCAGACTTTCGATTGCCCCGATGCTTGACTGCACCGACCGTCACGAACGGTATTTTTTGCGGTTATTGTCCAAGCACATCTTGTTGTACAGCGAAATGGTCACAACCAACGCGCTGTTGCATACCGACCCGGACCAATTCCTGCGTCATCAGGAATTCGAATACCCCGCTGTTTTGCAGCTGGGCGGCAGCAATCCGGCCGATTTAGCCAAATGCAGCAAGATGGTCGAAGAATCCGGCTTTCAGGAAGTCAACCTGAATTGCGGATGCCCTTCGGACCGAGTGCAGAACGGGAACTTTGGCGCTTGCCTCATGAAAGACAAGAACCTAGTCGCCGACTGTTTTAAGGCCATGCAAGACGCCGTGAGCATTCCCGTGTCTATCAAGTGCCGTATCGGTGTCGACGAATTCGATTCTTGGGAATTTTTCCGCGACTTTGTAGGTACCATTGCAGATGCCGGCTGCCGCGTGTTCATCATTCACGCCCGCAAGGCATGGCTCAAGGGCCTGAGCCCCAAGGAAAACCGCGAAGTTCCGCCGCTGAACTACGACACGGTACACCGCCTCAAGGCAGAAATGCCGCAGTTGAACATTTCAATCAATGGCGGCATCAAGACGCTCGACCAGACGCTTGAACTGCTCCAAGATTTGGACGGAGTGATGGTCGGTCGCGAAGCCTACGAAAATCCATGGTTCCTGCGCGATGCCGATGAACGCATTTTCAACGACGCAAGCGCCGCCAAGCCCGAAAGCCGCAAGGCATTGCTTGAAGCCTACCTCCCCTATGTAGAGATGGAAGCCGCCCGCGGAACGCCCGCCACCATTTTGGTGCGCCACCTGTACGGACTTTTTAACGGCAAACCTGGCGCCCGCAAATACCGCCAGTACCTCGGCGAAAACGCCCCCAAAACAAAAAGCCCCGCGGAACTGATCCGCAGGGCTATGGACTTGGTTACAGAACCTTAGTCTTTTTGATTATTCTGCCACTTATTCGACAATCTTGGCGCTGAGTTCCTTCGTGTCGATGGAAGAAATCGTCGAACCGTTCGTGAGAGAAATCTTGCGGATTTCGGCAGCGTTATACATGGCAACCCAAGCCGTGCTACCGTCAATTGCCACGATATCGTAGGGGTTTTCAGATTCGATAGCCTTCTGCCAGGCAATAGACTTTGCAGAGGTATTCACCTTCGTGATACTGCCCTTGCCCTTGCGGTCCATTACATACAGGCCACCATTGACTTCTACGATCTTCGTGTCGGTAGAGAACTGAATGCTTTCGTCGCTGATGTCTTCGCCATCAATCCAGTAAAGTTTACCGGCGTTAGCATAGTCGCTGATATAAACGAACACTTCGTGATTGACAACGGCAATACCAGCGGGCTGGTAACCCATTTCGTCGTCATAAAGGGGGGAGAGTTTCAGGCCATTATAAGAATACGCCACCATGGGTCCCATTTCATACGTATCCCAGTCAATGTATCCACGGTCGCCGATATAGAAGAGTTCACCCTTGGTGTCATAGTAAATACCACCGCTGGCATCGACAACACCATCAATTCTCTTCACCGACTTGTCACTCAAATCAACTTCGGCAGCGGGAACATTCTGGTAAGCCTTGTAAACGGCAACAACAGCCTTGCCAGAAATCGGATCAACATCCATCATGTACACGCCACCGCCAAGCAGCGTACCGCTCACCCAAAGTTCAGACTTTTTCTTCTTCAGGTCAACCTTTTCGATACCGCGGTTTTCATCGGCGTCAATACCCCAAGAAGCATTGTATTCACCCTGCGTACCCACGAACACATTGCCATTCACGACCTTCACAACCTGCGGGTTCTTGGTCACAAGAGTAATGGTATCGAGAAGGGTACCGTCGCTCAACTTGTACATGGCAAGAAGGCCCGGATCGTTGAAGATAGCGCTAAATCCATCATCGCCAACTTCGTAGCGCTGGAACACGGCGAACAGCGTATCGCCAGAAACTTCGAGGTCAGCGGCAAACGGCGTATTAGCCAGGTAGGTCACCTTCGGTTCAACAGAGCTGCTGGATTCCGGTTCTGCAGAGGAACTAGATACCGGAGCTTCGGAACTGCTGGATTCTACCTTTTCGCTAGAACTGGACTTTTCGTCTTTCTTTTCGCTAGAGCTAGAGTTGTCATCCTTTGTGCTGGAGCTGGACTTGTCGTCCTTCTTTTCGCTGGAGCTGGACTTTTCATCCTTCTTTTCACTGGAGCTAGAAGTAGCCTTTTCAGAGCTGCTAGACTTTTCGTCTTTCTTGACAGAGCTGCTGGACTTGTTCTTGCTGGACTTGACAGAGCTAGAGCTCTTGGCGTCGTCAGAATCGCTGCTCAGGTCTTCGTCGTCCAGGCAGTTTTCGTTGTCCAAGCATTCAATGCTTGCCGAGGAACTGTTGTCGTCACCGCAAGCGCCCAAATAGAACGCGAACGATAACGCCGCTAGTGTTGTGAGTATCTTTTTATTCATTATTGCTCCTTTCTGGCTTTACGCTATTTTAGCGCGGGGGCTAGAACCCCTGTATGATTGTGAACTTGTATTCCCTACCCGGAGTCGGATAAGGGGTAAAAATGTTTCGATATGTTTCGTCTGATATATTGTTGACCGCAAAAACGAGGCGTGTCTTATTCCACGGTTGCCAAGCAAGCGAGGCATTATAATGCGCCACTGGAGGCTGTCTCGTAAAGTTCATGCGGTCACTATAAATTCTTGACCTGTAATCCATCGAGAACGTGCTACTCAAATGCAACGGCAAGAACACCGTACCTTCGGCATAGTAGCTGTGCACCGGTTCTCCCGGCAAAAGATTCCCGTTATAGGCCTTACTTAAGCCATCATCACGCGGGTCTTGAATGGTTGCTCGCAATACGGTCTGGAAAAAATCAACCGGGCGACTATCCAATTCCAGTTCTACCCCGCGAATAACGGACTTGTCTACATTGAAAGCCTTCATCATATTGGTGCTAATCAACCAATAAATTCCATTTTCGGCATGGGTTTCAAAGTATGTGGCGCGGAATACAGAGCGCTGTTTCGGGGTAGACAGATAGAGCCCTGCCGCAAACTTCAAAGCCGATTCGTCTTTCAAAGTCGGATTCGAAAGCGTTCCCGGATACATGCCATAAAGTTCCATCAATTGCGGCTGTCTGTAGAAACGTCCGAACGAAGCACTTCCGCCAATCCACGAACCTTTTTTGCCTAATTTTGCCTGGACCATTCCCGCCCAGCTCAAATCACGCTCGGTCGCATCGCTTATCAGTGCCGCCCCTGTAGTCATCTGGAATCTGCCGCCATCGATATCATCAATCGACTTCAGCACGTTGCCCTCGGCCAAAAGCGAGAACCACTGCGTAAAGGAATATTCCACATTGCCCGCCACAGAACCCGTATAACGATTCAGGCTGAAATCTTGCGCCGGTCCGCGCGCTTCCCAGAGTTCAGCACTCCCTGCCAATCTAAGGAAAGCCTCAAGATTTCCGCGGTACAAAGTTGCAGAAATTTCAGGCATCGCCCTATACCCCGCAAGGCCAAGTACCTTGAAATCTTGCGACAAGTAGCCAATTTTATCCAGCGGATAATACGATTCCGACGAATTCTTTTCGAATCTTCCCGTAATGCCAGATTCCACCAGCAAGCAGTCAAAAAATTCAGGGAATTCCAAGCGGTACGAAAGTTGGCCCATGTCGCCCGTAAACTTTGCCACATAAGTCTGCAAGTCTTCGGTACCGGGGTTGCCCGCTTCGGTATGCATAACGTTTCCGGACAAAGTCGAGAAGAATCCACCGCTATGAAGCATGCGGTATTGAATGTTTCCGGAATACTCCGTGAATTCCGCATTTTTTCTTCTGTCCTTAAAATCGTCTTCGTCATTATAAAGCGTGCCGTTACGATTGTCAAATTCGTAATCGTTGTCGCTGTGGCGCATCGAAGCGGTTGCCGAGAACTGCACGCTGTCGGTCACACTTGCACTCACCTGGGCAGAGCCTTCGAACGTATTGTGCGAGCCAAAACTTGCAAAAACGCGACCGGTCGGCACGCGAGACGCCTTAATTGCACTTTTAGTCACAAAGTTGATAACGCCGCCGACACCCGAACCACCATACTTAGCCGGAGTCCGGTCTTTGTAGACTTCGATTTTTTCAATATTGTTGAGGTCAATGGCGCCAAGGTCAGCAGCACCACCGCCCGCATCGTTGAGCGGCATGCCATCAATGCAAATCAAGATATTCCTTGCCGCAACGCCACGGATGCTCACTGTCTGAAAACTGCCCATGCCCCCCTGCGTATACCCCTGAATTCCCGAAAGCGACGACAGAATTTCTGTGGCAGACAAGCCACGGCCTTCCCAAGCGGAAGGGCTAATTTCCATATAGTCTGTGCCAGAAACTGCAACACCAGATACCGAAGGCGCTGTCACCTCGGTCGAACCAAGATCTTGTACAGGAGCCGACTCATCGACCGCCACGTCTTTTGACGTGACCACGGTCTGTGCAAAGGGGGTTCCCCACGCACAACACAAAAACACCGCAACCAAAGCGGCTTTGTAGAATGACGTCGTTCGCATCGTTCCTCAAAAGTGCGTTTCCCACAGTTCTTCTGGCTCGGGGCTCAATCTACTTCCGGCTCCTTCACACCTTTGCAGGCATTGGTTCATGCCGGTTTCGTCCTCCCTTACAGCCTTGCAGGCCACCCAGTAGGGCTCCTGCATGGGCTTTTCAGGGCACAGGAAACTTTTTACGCTCAAATATAGAAATATTTTTACAATTTGCTATATTTAGGCGTATGACAGCAGAAGAACTCTATAAACGTCTTAGCTCTATCCAGCCGGGCGCTGTGCTTTGCACCTATTCCATGGAAAAATGCGAACAGATGCTCCCGCTCATCAACGAAATCAACGAACTCAAGAAGGAACGCGACGCCGTGATTCTCGCCCACAGCTATGTGGCCCCCGAAATCATTTTGGGCGTTGCCGACTACGATGGCGACAGCTTCAAGCTGAGTCAAGACGCCACCAAGGTGAGCGCAAAGACAATCGTGTTCTCTGCCGTACGCTTTATGGGCGAAACCGCCAAGATTTTGAATCCGACCAAGGATGTTCTGATTCCGGGCCCACTTACGGGTTGTAGCCTCGCCGACTCCATTACCGGCGCCGAAGTCAAGGCTCTCCGCGAAAAGTATCCCGACCACACCTTCGTGTGCTATATCAACACCACCGCCGACGTAAAGGCGAACTGCGACGTGTGCGTCACCAGCAGTAACGTGATGAAAATTGTCTCTAGCCTCGAAAACGACAAGATTGTGTTCGTACCCGATGGTCTCATGGGCCAGAACCTGATCGATGAAATGCAGAAGCGAGGCATCAAGAAAGAAATCGTGCTTCACAGCGGTTGCTGCTACGTGCACGAAACCTACGATTCCGAGCTCATCAACTTCTTCCGCAGCCAGAACCCGGGCCTCAAGGTGGTGAGCCACCCCGAATGCCACCCGGGCGTTGCCCTTTTGAGCGACTACGTGGGCAGCACCGGCCAGATGGTGAACTACATCAAGGAACAGCCCGAAGGCACCCCGTTCCTGCTGCTCACCGAATGCGGTCTGAACGCACGCATGCAGTACGAATTCCCGAAAAAGACCTTTATCGGCAGCTGCAGCATGTGCAAATACATGAAGTCGAACTCGCTCGAAAACATTCTTGAAACGCTCCGCCACCCGGAAAAGGCACAGCATGTGGAACTTGACGAAAGCGTGCGCGTAGCCGCCAAGAAGTGCATCGACGCAATGTTCTACTACGCAGCTAAGTAGGGGTTACTGGTTAGGGGTTAAAAAATGAAAAAGCTGAAAGTCATTGCATTGTTAATTTGCCTTTGTGCCGGACTCACTTTCGCCGACGAATATTACTGGCCGCGTAGCTACTACGCCACCGCAGGCTTTGGCGTCATGGTTTCCAAAGGTGACTTTAACGAGCATGCCATCAAGGGCAAAGATTCCGCAGGCGTTGTCGGACTCATTCACCCGCCTGCATTAGAATTCATCGCAACTCCGGACTTTATGCTCGGTGTAAACCTCGGGGCGTTCTCTTTCGGAATCGGATTCCAATACTGGACTTCGGATCAGGTTCTCGCCGACTTCCCCGATGAATCCTACGAACAGTCGACTCGCATTTGGCGCGCCGGCCTCGAAGTTACATACAACTTATTCTATCCGGATTTTTTCCAGATAGGCCTCGGCCTCGGATATTCCTTCAGTAGCGTCAAATCCGAAAACGCCGCCATATTCAGCGACGGCATATACGATGCCGAATTCATGGGTTCTGCAGTTGCTTTCATCGCCAACCTGCATTACTATATTACCGAGCACATCGCCATGGTCCCCTCTATCAAAGTTTACGAAAGCTGGTTTAAAAATGTACATTGCTCCAGAGTCGACAACAACGATTTAGACCCGTATCTGTGGCAAACCTTCATTTTAGCGGATCTTTCGATACAGTATCAGTTTTAACCCAAGGCGCCCACCCGGCGCCTTTTCTTTTTCTAAATTTGCCGCCGTATGAAAAAGCTCGCTTTAATCGCCACATTATTTTTAGGGGCCAGTTCCATTTTCGCCATGGACGCAGATGGCTGGGCCACCGAACGCGAAACCATGTCCGCTTTCGATAGCCGCTTTGGCGATCGTACCGGTTACGTCAAGCCCATTGTCGACAACCTGGGTAACGTGCTCAACAGCAACTGGTTCGTAAGCGCTTCTGTGCCGCAGAGCTTTACCTTCGAAGCGGGCCTCCCGATTTCGATTATCCCTATTAATGACGACGACAGAACGTACACCCAAAACGGATTCGAACTTCCGACCATTTTTGGCGATCACGGCGACCCCACGAACATGCTGGACAGAACCACATACGGTAACGAAACCCTTAACGGTCTCGGCGTATTCACTTATCCCTACCTGCAGCTGGGCGCAAGTTTCTTCCATTTCCGCGCTGTTATCCGCGGAATGTACTTGCCATCTATCAGCGAACTGCGTAAATTCAGCCTGTTCGGTTTCGGATTCCAGTACAGTTTCGGTCACTTTTTCCAGTACATGCTCCCGAGAGCAGCCCAACCGCTCGACATAAGCATCGTATACGGTCACAACTCCAGCGCCATCGGCTACAGCCCCGAAGACTTAGATGGCGAACTCAAGCTCGACATTTCAACGAACAACTTTGCATTCGTTATCGGTTACAAGCCTTTCAACTTCTTTGAAGTCATGATGTCGCTCGGTTACCAGGGTGCCGAAATGAAGGCCTCCGGCGAATTCTATCAAACGGTAGGCCTCGCCGTCGAAGGCGCCGAACCCATCAAGATGACCGATATCGAGCCCGACGTCAAAGTGAAGGGCAACAACGGATTCCGCTTTGGCATTGCCATCGCACTGCAGCTTGGCAAGTCGTTCCACCCGGTCGTGGGCTACGATTACGCCGGCAAGTCGAGCTACACAACGAACATTCTGTACTTCAGACAGCAATTTGGCACGGACAAGACTCCCGACGAAATCGCCAAGGATAAGGGTTATGTCCGCGGCGGGAACGTGAAAACGCAGTCCGACGAAACCGAGGCTCCGGCAGAAGAACCTGTAGAAGCTCCGGAAGTCCCCGCTGTTGAAGAATCGGAAGCTCCCGCAGCAGAAGAAGATTTTTAAAATTAAGAACAAACCTCAAAAAGAAGGCATAACATGATTACATTCCTGATCGGTATCGCGATTCTTGTCGGCGGATACTTCACTTACGGAAAATTCGTTGAACGTGTCTTCGGCCCCGATGACCGCAAGACTCCCGCCCTCGAAAACCCGGATGGCGTTGACCGCGTTCCTATGGCGCACTGGAAAAACGTCCTCATCCAGCTTTTGAACATTGCAGGTATTGGTCCTGTGATTGGCGTGATTCTCGGCATCAAATTCGGCGCCATCGTCTTCATTTTGCTGCCTATCGGCAACGTGCTTGGCGGTGCCGTGCATGACTACTTCAGCGGCATGATCAGCATGCGCAACAACGGCTACAACGTGCCGGCACTTTCCCGCAAGTTCTTGGGCAAGGGCCCGGCCAAAATCGTGATGACGCTGATCTCGGTCGCCCTGATTTTGGTGGGCGCCGTCTTCACCAACACGCCTGCAGCCCTCATTAACACCCCGATTCTTGCCGGTTCTGCAGTATCGCCCACCTTGTTCTGGATTGCCGTCGCCTGCATTTTCGCCTACTACTTTGCAAGCACCTTCTTCCCCATCGATAAGATTATCGGACGCATCTATCCGATTTTCGGAGCCCTCTTGATTCTTGCATCTCTCGCGATTTTCATTGGAATCGTCCCGAACTTGAACGTGCTCGACGAATTTTGCTTTAGCGACATCATGAGCAACTTCCACAAGCATCCAGGCGGACAGCCGATTATCCCGATGCTCTTTGTGACAATTGCCTGCGGTATCATTAGTGGTTTCCATAGCACGCAAAGCCCGCTTGTCGCCCGCACCGAAGTCACCGAAAAGACTGGTCGCCAGACTTTCTACGGCATGATGATTATCGAAGGTCTGATTGGTATGATTTGGGCCGCCGGTGGCATGTTCATTTACCACCAGATGCCGGAACTCTTAACCGGCGCTTCGGGCGTTAAGGTCTTGAGCATTCTCGTTTCTACCGTGATTCCCTGGGCTCCGATTTCGATTCTCGTTGTCGTGGGCGTGATTGTTCTTGCTATCACTAGTGGCGACACCAGCCTTCGCAGCCTCCGCCTCACGATTGCCGAACTCACCGGAATGGAACAGACCTCTGTCAAAAACCGCTTGTTCCTTACCGTGCCGATGTTTGCCATCTGCGCTGCCATCATTTTCTGGAGCAACCTGAACCCCGAAGGATTCAACATTCTGTGGAATTACTTCAGTTGGAGTAACCAGCTCATGGCTGTGTGCAGCCTTTGCGTGGCCACGGTTTACCTGCGCAGCAAGAACAAGAATTTCTGGATTGCACTTATTCCGTGCATGTTCATGACCTTCATTACTTGCGACTACATTCTTTGGGTAAGCCCCGAAAACCTGAAGGGCGCTCCGCTCGGCTTTGGTCTCGACTACAAGACAGCTCTTGTAATCGCCCTGCACGATGCAGCCATTCTCGGTTTCTTGCTCTGCACCCGCGGCAAGACGCTCTCCAAAATGGAAGGTTACAATCCCGACCGTTGGAACCCTGAATTGGACGAAGGTAAAGTCCCCAAGGCACGATAAATCGCGTGATTCTCGAAGGAACCGTCAAGTCGATTACCTTTCACAGTCCGCAGAACGGCTTCACCGTGCTGCGGCTTATTGATAACAACACCAAGAAGGTGGTGGTCGTTACGGGCACCCTCCCCGAACTTTCTGTAGGTGAAAACCTGCGCTTTGAAGGCGACTGGGGACGCCACCCTAAATTTGGCGAACAGTTCCAAGCAAAGCATTTCGAAATCGTCGAAACGCAAAACAACAATCTAGAAGCCTACCTCGGTAGCGGCCTTTTCCCAGGGATAGGCCCTAAGACCGCAAAGGCCATCGTCGAAGCGTTCGGCGAAGAACTGCGCGATATTTTGGACTATGAGCCCGACCGCTTTCGTGCCAAGAAAATCAAGGGCCTTTCAGCCGCCAAGGTAGAACAGTTCCTCGCGAGCTGGCAAGAAAATCGCCACAGCCGCGAAACCTTATTGTTCCTGTACAATCACGACATCACAGGTTCCGTTGCCAAGAAACTGTGGATGAAATTCGGGCAGGACACCATCAGCAAAATCCGCGAGAACCCCTACATTCTCTGCGAAGAAATCTGGGGAATCGGTTTCTTGAAAGCCGACGAAATCGCAATGAAGGTGGGCGTTCCTAAAGACAGCCCCATGCGCCTGCAAGAGGCGATTCTTTACTCGCTGCAAGAGGCTTCACTTTCGGACGGTCACTGTTATTTACCGAGCAACGATTTAATCGGTCGCACGCTCAAGAATTTGCGCATCGATGTCACCGATGACGATGCGATTCAAAATCTGCTGGAACAGTTCAAGCGAATTTGCGAAGCGGGCCGCATCAAGCGCCACGGCGACGATTGCTTTTTCCCGCCGCTCGATAACGCGGAACAAAAAATCGCCGAAATCATCAAGCGCAGACTCAACGAAAACGAGTTGCCGACCTACGGTTTCGAGCGCGAACTCGTCGACTGGGAACGCGAACACAAATTCAGTTTCGACCCCGTACAGCGCGAAGCCATTCGCCTTGCCACCGCCCATAAGATTTGCATTATTACCGGCGGCCCCGGCACCGGCAAGACGACGATTCTCAAGGGAATCCTTCACCTTGCCCGCAAGATGGGCGAAAACATTTTGCTCGCCGCCCCGACGGGCCGCGCCGCCAAGCGCATGGGCGACTGCTGCGGAGAAAAGGCCTACACCATTCACCGCCTGCTCGACGTCGACCCCGTCACTAAGAAATTCAACCGCAACGAATTCAACAAGCTTGACTGCAATTTGCTCGTCGTTGACGAATTCAGTATGGTCGACACCTGGCTTGCGGCCTCGCTCCTCGACGCCGTTCCCGAAACGGCCCGCATCGTGTTTGTAGGTGACGCCGACCAGCTCCCGAGTGTCGGCCCCGGCAACGTACTCAACGATTTGCTGCAGTGTCCGCGCATTCCAAGCGTGCGCCTGCAGCACATCTTTAGACAATCCGGCGACAACGACATCGCCGACAAGGCCGCTAAAATCAATCAGGGCATCACGCCCGCCCCGATCGAAGGTCCGAACTTCCACTTCGTTCCGTTCGAAACGCCCGAAGAAGCCAAGCTGCATTTACAGCGACTGATCGCGACGGGTGTCCGCAGCAAAATCGACATCGACTTAAAAACCGACTTGCAGATTCTTGTCCCGATGCGCAAGGGACCCCTCGGCATCATTGAGCTAAACCCGTTCCTGCAAAACCTGCTGAACCCGGGCGTTCCGCGCCACAAAATGGTCGGCATCGAATGGAGCGTCGGCGACCGCGTCATGCAAATCAAGAACAACTACGATAAAAACGTGTTCAACGGCGACGTCGGAATCGTCTACAGCATCTACAAAGAAAAGCGAAAAATCGCCGTTTTCTTCGACGACAAGCTTATCACCTACCAAGACGACGAACTCGACGAACTGCAACTCGCCTACGCCTGCACAATCCACAAGAGCCAGGGCAGCGAATACCCCGCCGTCATCGTGATTCTCGATTCCAGCCACTACGTGATGCTACAGCGCAACTTGATCTACACGGCAATTACCCGCGCGAAAGGCCACGTGTGGATTCTTTCTGCCCCCGGCGCCTTCCACCAGGCCGTCCGCAACAACCGCAGCACCCGCCGCTACACGCGCCTTAAAGAACGCTTGGGATGATTGAGGTGCGAGGCATTTTACGCCGTTCGGCTATTCCGCATCCTTGACACAACGGACAGAAAGCAAGGCTTCATTAGGATCATTGACAGCACCTCCCTTGCCAGAAATGGACGTTCTACCCCATAATTGAATGGAAAAGACGTATCCATCACTAGAAAAGAAGTTCGCGTTATAGCCACTATAACTGAAAAAATCTCCATAATGCGATTCAACTAACGCTCCTCCAGTAGGCAACGCAGAAAATCCGTAGGCATCTGAACCGCTGTAATCCTCAGTCCAACCACTGATAGACTTGAGAGCATTGCTAGCATTATCTATTCCACCCACTGTAGCAAGCAAAATTTCAAATTCTTCCTTTTTAGGCAAGTGCCAACCACTGGGGCAAACGGTATCCGCCACAGACAAACTGTACAATCGTCCCCCAGCTTCACAGGTTACAGGCATGTCTTCGTAACAACGGCTAATGTCATCATTAGGGCCGGCGTAATTCAGATTTTCGGCCATCCAGACCTGGTCTCCGATTTTCACGGTCTTGTACTTTTTACCGTCACGATCGTCCGTCATGGTTCCATAATCAATATCCGGATTAAAACGGAATTCCTTCGGCACATCATAGCTCCAGTCCTTCAAATTAGTCCAACCATTCACCGTACAGTAAAAGCTCCCGGTAACGCTATCAGCCCTTTCAATGATCCGGCCAACATCTCCAGCTTCACATTTTTCATCGCGTCTAACGAAATCTACATCCACCGCTTTCCGCCAACTTGGGGGTTCGCCAGGTGCCGCACCATTATTATACCAAAGAATAGCATCAGGGCAACTATCGCAATAGTAATAGGCTCCATCTTTAGGACTTTTGCTAATTTCTCCACGGCGTTTAAAAGTACAGCCATCGAGCATAAGTGTACGATCTTCTTCGTTAGCGTCCACCCAGCGACCAAGAATTTCGTCGAACTTTTCTACATCACCCCTGTCACCTTCACGCAACTGGCCATCATCTCCAGAAGCAGGGACTTCCTCTTGTTTAGGTTCATCTACAGGTCCATCTATACACGATCCCCTGAGCCAAGTCCAAATTTTCGATTTCTTGCAATAAAAGCAAATGTCGGAGTCATAAATTGAACTATTCTTATTATTGACATGCCTTGCCACAGAGTCTGTACTATAAGCAGGATAAGCAGGACAAAAACCAATGTCATAAATTCTAGACCAGAAATCATTTATACGCTTTATATAGTCTTGACTACTCGGAAGAGAACCTATTTTCCAACCCAAGATATCCCGGTAGATTGCATCAAGTTTTCCTTCAAAATATTTATTTTGCGCTTCATCCGCAATTTTTGCTTTGGCAATTTCGTCATTCCACTTACCGTCTTCCTTGATGTCAGCAGCAAAATCGTTCAAGAATTCCGCTAATTTGCTCTCGCCACCATAGCATAATGATAGCACACTAACAGCGAGCAACTCTGCACTTCCCTTATCGCCGGCAATACTCATGTCTACAAAACTTGCAAACGAGCCCATAATGTAAAACGCGCTTAAGACATCAACCTCGGCCAGTATCTTAGCTGAAAAAAATTTGAGTCCTTGTTCGAGCAGATAAAAGACGCGATCCTGTTCCAAGTGCGTAAGCACATTGACATTCACCGTATCATGGTCGCTCAGGTCGGCGAGTGCGTTCAAGGTAATATTACTGCCCGAAACTTCGAAAAGGACATAAGGGCTCGACAAGGTCACTCCTGGCACAACAAACGAGCCGTCTTTATCTGACTGAACTTTTCCTTCAAAATATTTTCCAGTTTGGGCAAAGGTTTTTGCATCCAGTTCGTAAATCTTGACTTTTGTTCCGGCGAGGAACGGTCCCTTCTGGGCTACACCGTAAATTGTCTTGTCCTTGATGACTGCTGCAGGCACGGAGTCTGTCGCCGAAGAATCCGGTTCGCGCGCCGAACTACTCGAGACATTCTCTTTAGCAGACGAAATACCCTTGCTGCTCGAGGAAGACTTTTCCTTAACGCTGCTGGAGGATATTTCTTCTATATCTTCTACAGACGAGTCGAAAGACGTTTCCACTACCAAATCGTCGTTCCCGCAAGCAACAAGCAAGACAACAATGCTTAATAAGACATGCCATTTTGTATAAACCATAATCACCTCCGTCGATTATTTCGCATCCTTGAGGCAGCGAACAGAAAATTCCGATTCCTTGGAGTCATAATGAGGATCGCCTTCCATATAATTGGATACTACAGAGGCTTCATCCGTTCCCAACAGCATCACGTGCACGTATCTTTCATTGTATTCAGTTGAAGTCAAGAAAAACGCAAAACTGCCAGCAAGGTTGTATTCAGGCATGCGGTATGAATAAATATGCTTTCCGCCTGCAGGCACCGCAGAAAAACCGACCACATCTAGGCCTTGAGTCCAGCTCGTGTATTCATTCTTCCAACCGCTAGTCGCCTTGAACATATCGGCAAGGCTATATTGAGCCTTGTCGTATTTGTCATACACTCGTTTTACAGCAGAGAACAATGTTTCGAACTCTTTCTTTGATGGCAAATGCCAGCCTTCGGGACAAACATCCCTTGCCACATCCCATTTATAAAGGCGCCCTCCCGTTTCGCAGTTTTCAGAGACATCATCGTAGCAATGCCCTATCCCGTCACCCGCATGATTCAAGTTTTCTGCCATCCAGGTCTGGTTACCAATCTTTACAGTCCTATACGTTTTGCCGTCACGTTTGTCTGTCATGGATCCATAATCTATATCTGGATTAAAACGGTATTCCTTCGGCACATCAAAACTCCATGCCATAAAATCCACCCAACCATTCGCGGAACAGTAATATCTATTCGTGACCGTATCTATTCCGGCAATAATCCGACCAACATCTTCACTTTCGCATTTATTATCACGCTTAATGAAATCTATTTCCCGCGCTCTCTTCCATTTGTATCCATCTATTCCTACTTCAGAATCCGTATAATACGCACAAACATAATAGGTTTTATCCCTGGGATTCAAGCCAACTTCGCCTTCACGCTTATGCGTACATCCGTTGAGCATAAGGGTAACATAGTCATAGCTTACATAATCCGCTATTATCCACGCCTTTAAGTCTTCGTCATACTTATATATACGACCCGTCGAGTCGCCTTTCTGTAGTTCCCCATCAATTCCTGCAGCCCATCCATACGTATCTACTGTTTGGAAATCAATGTAAAACAACACGCCATCTCGGCAAAGCTTCCAAGAATTACTCCCCTCGCTAATAATAGATTCTTCAACGCTGCACTCTTCATAGCATTTGCCAAAACTATAAAAGCCACATGCAATCTTGAGTAGATACTTTCCAAATTTCGGAACAGGGCCAACATTCCAATCCGCAATATTTTTACGAATTCGTTCGACATCCAGTTCCCTGTATTTAACTTTGTAAACGGTAGTTTCGTCGTCCCACTTTCCATCATTTCTAAAATCTTTCGTAAAAGCATCCAGGAAACTGGACAAACCGGCCTCGTCATCACCAAGTACAAGCAAGCCAATAGCAAGCAAGGCCGCACTTTCTTCGTTATCATCAAAAATATTCACGTCCTCGAGGTTGCCAAATTCGTCATCGATATTAAACGCTTTAAAGATTTCGGACTCGGCCTGTTTCTTGGCAGTAGCAAAGTCCTTCCCCTTCCCGAACAGGAAAAGAATACGTTCATACGTCAAATGCGTAAGCAAGTTGATGTTCACCTCTTCGCGTTCATCAAGATTGGCAAGGGCATGCAAGGTGATTTCATTGTCAGACATTTCACCTGTCACCTCATTACGGAACTTGCCTGTCACCTCAAAAAGAGCATACGGGCTCGTCAGTTCCACATTCGACACCTTGAACCCACCATCACCAACTGAATCGACTTCTCCAGAAAAAAACTTTCCCGTTTTAGTCAAAGTCTTTTCATCCAATTCGTAAAGTTTAACAGTGGACCCGGCGACGAACGGCCCCTTCTGAGCAACACCGGAAATAGTCCTGCCTTTTTCTTCCTCCGCAAATTCCGAACTACTTGAAGAATTTTCTTCGGCAGACGAATAGTCCGTGCTACTACTGGACGAAGACTCGACCCTACCACTACTGCTAGAAGAATCTTCGATATCTTCAACAGCCGCATCGAAAGACGTTTCAATGACCAAATCGCTGTCGTCCCCACAAGCGGCGAGCATGACTACAAAGCCTAGAAAAGCAAACCATTTAATACAAGCCATAGCCAGCTCCTTCATAGCACAAGCGCATTATTTACCAATATATATTATTTGATGTAGAAACGCAATTATCGCAATCACAAAAAATCCCGCAGACTTCTCCGCGGGAAATTTTCAAATTCGCTCATACCTCGAAGCGAGTCGAAGACGAGCGACCTCATCGCTCAAAGCGACGGAGTCGCGACCTCTTACAGATCCACCACTTCAGTCCAGCCAAACGGGTCTTCCGCTTCACCGAACTGGATAGCAGTGTACTTCGTGAAGAGTTCCGTGCAGACCGGGCCCGGATTCTTGCCGTCACCGTAGGTGAATTCCTTGCCGGCAACCGGATCCACGATCTTCTTGATCGGGGTGATCACGGCGGCGGTACCACATTCAGCCGTTTCGGAGAATTCAGCGAGTTCTTCGAACGGGACCTGGCGACGTTCCACAGTGTAGCCGAGGTATTCAGCCAACTGCTGCAAGCTCTTGTTCGTAATCGACGGCAGAATGGATTCGGACTTCGGGGTCACGTAGGTCTTGCCCTTGATACCGAAGAAGTTTGCCGGACCGCATTCGTCGATGTACTTCTTTTCCTTCGCATCCAGATAGATGGTGCTGGAGTAGCCGAGCTTCTTGGCTTCTGCAAGAGACTGGAGGCTAGCAGCGTAGTTACCGCCGACCTTCACCGTACCCGTACCCTGCGGAGCAGCGCGGTCGTAGTTGCGGCTAATCATCATGTCCACCGGCTTGAACCCGTCCTTGAAGTACGGACCCACCGGAGTCACGAACATCATGAGCAAATATTCGTCAGCGGGCTTCACACCGACTTCCGGGCTCATACCGATGAGGAGCGGACGGATGTAGAGCGTTGCACCGTAGCCATACGGCGGAATAAAGCGGGCGTTGGCCTTCACCACAGTGTGGACCATTTCGCGGAACAATTCAACAGGCGGAACAGCCATGAGTACGCGGTTAGCCGTGTTCTGCATACGCTTGGCATTCTCGTCGACGCGGAAAATACGGACCTTGCCGTCCTTGCCCGTGTATGCCTTAAGGCCTTCAAAACCTTCCTGGCCGTAATGCAAGCAAGTAGCGGCCATGTGGATGCTGATGTCCTTGGAAGAAGACAGCTCGATCTTGCCCCACTTGCCATCGCGGTAGTAGCAGCGGACATTGTAATCGGTATCGTAATAACCGAAGGGGAGCGTCTTCCAATCGACAGTGTTCAAATCAAGCATATATTCACCTTTTTGTGCAATTTGTGCATTTTTAAAGGTATCGTTCGGTACCGAAAGAAAAATACAATTATCGTGACCATTTTGGCTTGCTTCAAATGTAAAAAAAGCTATTTTCAGGCCAATGAATCCGTTGTTGCAAAAATCTGTGGATGGTGTTCGCCTTTCTCCGGCCGAAGCGCTGGACATTTTGAAGAACGCCCCGTGGACCGAGGTCGCCCAAGCCGCCAACACCGTGCGCCACCGAATCAATCCGGGCAACAAGGTGGGCTATACGGCTTTCCGCATCATCAACTACACGAATGTCTGCGAAATCACTTGCAGTTTCTGTAGTTTTTGCAGGCCCGCACACAGTCCCGAAGCCTACGTGCTTAATTTGGACGAAATCCGCCAGAAGACGCTGGAGGCCAAGGCCAAAGGCGCCGACCAGATTTTTTTGCAAGGTGGCGTAAACCAAAACATTCCGCTCAGCTATTACACCGATGTGCTGAAGATGCTCACGCAAGAGCTGGGCGTGAAAGTCCGCGGTTTTTCGCCGGTGGAACTCGTACGCATTGCCGTATTCAATGGTATCACCCTCGACGAACTGCTGGACATTCTTAAAGAAGCTGGCCTGAGCTCTGTGCCGGGCGCCGGTGCAGAAATCCTAAGCGACCGCATGCGCCAAATCCTGAGCCCGAAAAAGTTGCCCGCCCAAGTCTGGTGCGACACGCTTGCCGCCTGCCACAAGAAAGGGCTCCCCGGCAGCGCAAACATCGTTTTCGGTAGCGTCGAGACGCCCGAAGAAATCATCGAGCACCTGGATTACGTGCGCAAGACTCAAGATATTGCAAACGGGTTCAAGAGTTTTGTGGTCTGGACATTCCAGCCGCAGACCGACAAGTTCCCGATCCGTCACGTGCGCGGCGACGAATACCTCAAGCTTCTGGCACTTTCGCGCCTGTACCTGGACAACATCCCGCATATCGAAGTTTCGCTCCTCGGCATGGGGCTTTCTTTGGGTGAACTCGGGCTGCACTGCGGCGCCGACGACATCAACAGCATCGTCATCGAAGAAAACGTGCTCCAGAATCACGGCCTCACGACCATCGAGCAAGCCGAAAATTTCATCAAAAACGCCGGTTTTACCCCCTACCGCCGCTCTTTGAACTTCGATTAAGGCAAATTTCGCCTCAATTTAGGCAAAAAAAACACCGGTCAGCCATAGAAGCGTAACCGGTTAATCACCAGAGAGAGAAAAACTAAAAAAAATAGCCAGGCGGCAAATTAAGCGCGCTTGGCGTACTTCTTGAAGCTCTTGACCAGCAGGGCAGCGAGAATGCAGTACATATTTCCTTCCATCCTTTATTTTCGACGTTTTATCGCTATTTTTTAACAGCGCGCCAAATTTAACAAAAATTTACTAACGCGTCAAGGGGAAAAAGTATATATTCAGCGACTTTTTCCAAAAATTTCATTTCCTTCTTTCAGGGCGTTGCGGGACGTGCCCGCAGAGGGGGTAGCGAAAGCCGAATCCGGCTGCAGCGAGGGGGAGGCCTCCCCCATCTCGTGGTCTTTTTCTGTAAAAATTGGTAAATTTGGGGCATGAAACGAATTATCTTATTTTGCCTAGCCGCTGCCCTGTGCGTATCTGCACGGCCGTCCCTGCAAGTGGACCGGGAACGCGTGGAATCGGGCAAGACCTTTGGACTCCAGCTCGTATTCCCTTTAGCAGAACTTCCTGAAAACCGTAGCGATTTGCAGATGGAACCTGCAAACGGATTCACCCTCATGGGAATCGACAGTACCGACCAGGTGATTCGCCCCAGCATGGAAGACATGTTCAATTCGTTTTTCAGTGGCGGAAGTCGCGGCGGTTACAAAGCCCGCGTTTACACCTTTAAGCTGAAAGCCCCGAAAAAGACGGGCCGACTCAGCGTCGGACAGATTTTCTTGACCATCGACGGACAAAAACGCAACCTTACCGGCGATGTTCCTATTACCATTCAGCGCGCCTACACCGACGACGCTCTGGCCGTTAGCCTGACTCCGAGCAAAAAGTCCATTTACGAAGGCGAACAGTTCAACGTGACGCTCGGATTCCACACCTACGAACACTTTGAAGGCGGCCTACAGGCCACCGACATGAACACGGGCGACGATTTTATTGTACACCGTAGCGATCTTTCGAACATGAAGTTCGAACCGGTCGAAGGCAGCCGCCGCGAAATGCAGGCAAGCGCCAAGTTCGCATGGCTCAGCCCCACCAAGAGCGGCAACCTGCAAATTCCGCCGTTCAAGTTCAAGTACACCAAGCGCGGCGAGCCCAAGGTAGTCGAAGAGAAAAAGCAAATGGGCGGTATGTCGTTCCACGCTCAATCGATTCGTCAGGAATCTGTTGAAACCGAAACGCAGACCCCCACGGTGAACATTACGGTAAAGCCGCTGCCTACCGAAGGCAAACCCGCCAACTTTAGCGGCATGGTCGGTAATTACACCTTTAACGCAGACTTCGACCGCACCAACCTCAAGGTCGGCGAAGCCATGACGCTCACCATCAACATCAAGGGTGACGGTCTGCCTGGATCCATTACCGACCCCAAGCTCCCCGACTTTGGCGAATTCCGCTCAGTGCCGCCTGAAAACGAAATCAACAAGAAGGTTGTAGGCAACAAGGTGGTGACCACCAAGAACATTCGCGTGTTCCTGTACCCCAAAAAGAAGGGCGAATTCACCATTCCCGAAATTTCTTACTCTTGGTTCAACCCGAGCAAAAAGAAGTACGAAACCGCCAAGGCTGGCCCCTGGAACGTCGTCGTAGAAAAGGGTGAAGCCGCTGCCGAGGCTATCTTCCAAGCGCCGGTCGCCCAAGGCCCCGCTGCCGTGCAAAAACAAGAAATTGAATCGCTGGGTTCTGACATTCGCTTTATTCACAAGGTGAACGACGCCTGCGACACGACCGCCCCCTACAAGAGCATTCTTTATTGGGTGATTTTTGCCGCCGCGATTCCGTTCTACCTGATTGTAACGTTTGCCGTGCGTAGCCGCCGCAAGCACAACAGCGATGCAGCCCTGGTGCGTAAGGGCAAGGCCGACAAGATGCTCAAGGCCCGTTTTGCAAACGCCCGCGAAGCCTTAAAGAAGGGCGACGCCAAGGCACTTTACGCCGCCCTCGAAAACGGCTTGATTGATTACCTAAGCGACAAGACCAACCTGGAATTCAAGGGCATGACCCGCCCGCAAATGAAGGAAGAACTTGCCAAGCTTGGTATTAAGGCCGAAACGATTGCCGCCATTGACAGCTGGCTTGAAAAGTGCGCGTTCGCGCGTTTTGCTCCGGTGAATCCGACCAAGGACGAGCAGGAACAAATGTTGAAAGATGTCGAAAAATTGTGCGAAGGATTGAAGGTATAATATGAAAATGAAAGTATTTATCTTTTTCGCCATGATGGTCGCTTTGGCGACAGCAGGTTTTGCGGCAGATCATTGCAACGGGATTGAATCCGGCGTCGTCTATTATAACGAAGGCGAATTCGAGCGAGCCATTGACGAATGGCGCACCTGCGTTGACAACGGCACCGAAAATTCGGACCTTTACTACAACTTGGGCAACGCCTACTTTAGAGAAGGCAAAATTGGTTTTGCCATTTACTATTACAAGTCGGCACTCCGCCTGGCCCCCAACAACGACGACATTATTCACAACCTCAAGTACGCGCAGGCCATGACCCGCGACAAGGTTGAAGAAGACGGCGAAGAAAACCCGCTTTTGGCAGGCCTTTTCAAGGCCCACCATGCGCTTTCTTTAAGAACGCAGATGTGGGTATTGCTCGGGATTTTCTGGGCAATTGCACTTGCCGCAATCGCAAGACGCATCAGTCGTAGCGGTAGGGCAAAGAACGTGCTGATTGGCGCCATGTTTGCGCTGTCTAGCGTTTTCTGCATTATCGCCATGAGTGCCGGCTACAAGATTTTTGTGGCCGAAACCGACATCGAAGGCGTCGTAACCGCCAAGGATGCCGATGTGACCAGCGCCCCGAACAACAAGTCGCAAACGCTGAACACGCTTTCTGAAGGCACCACATTCGAAGTGCTTTCGGAACAGGGTGGTTTCGTCGAAATCCGCCTCGGTGAAAAAATCCGCGGCTTTGTCAAAACAAGCGACGTCGGAATCGTGAAATAAAACAGCGCCTCGGGCCGATGAAACATCGCCAGAAAAAACGAATTCCCATGAACCGCTCGCAGATGATGCAGGCGGTTCATTCCATAGATACGAAACCAGAAATTTTGGTACGCCGGGCGCTTTTTAAAGCGGGCCTGCGTTACAGACTCCACCGCCGCGATTTGCCGGGCACACCCGACCTGTATATTCTCAAATACGGCGCGGTCATTTTTATTAACGGCTGTTTCTGGCACCAACACGGTTGCAAGTTTACGAGTCGCCCCAAAAGCAATCCCGAATTCTGGAACGACAAATTCACGAACAACACCGTTCGCGACATCAAAACGAACTGGAAACTTGCGCTACAAGGCTACCGCGTCGCCACCGTTTGGGAATGTTCTATCAAGAACGATTTTGACCACACCATTGAACGGCTCAAAGCATTCATCACAAGCGACGAAGAAACCATTGAGATTTAAGCCGTAATCTGGAAATTAGATTATCTTTTTTTTTGATTTAAGAAGGTTTTAAAATGCACATTCTCGAAAAGATCAGTGAATTCGTTGGAAAGTGGATGGCCGTTGTCGTCTTGGCCATTGCGGCGCTCTCGTTGTTCATCCCGAAATCGACGCTTTGGATTGAGCTCTCGTGGGTGAATTACCTGCTGATGGTCGTGATGTTCGGCATGGGGCTTACGCTCAAGCTGACCGATTTTGCACTTGTATTTGCGCGACCGAAAGAAATCACCATCGGATGTGCAGCGCAGTTTATCGTGATGCCAGCGCTCGCGTTTGCACTCTCCAAGATTTTTGGACTCGATGCCGCATTGATGGCGGGCGTTGTTCTCGTAGGCACATGCCCAGGCGGAACTTCTAGCAATGTCATCACTTACCTCTCGAAAGGCGACGTGGCGCTTTCTGTAGGCATGACAAGCGTGAACACGCTGCTCGCGCCTGTGCTGACGCCGGCGATTACTTATTTACTCTTGCGCACCACCGTGAACGTGGATGTGATGGCGATGTTCCTTTCTATCGTGAAGGTCGTGATTGTGCCGATTGCGCTTGGGTTTGTCATCAACAAGTTCTTTGGCAAGTGGACAGCCCGCGCTGTGAAGGTGTTACCGCTCGTTTCCGTGATTGCGATTGCGATGATTGTGGCTGCAGTTGTCTCGCACAATGCTTCGAAGATTCTCTCTACCGGTGCTATCGTATTCGCCGTCGTGATTCTCCATAATCTGCTCGGCTACGGCTGCGGTTTTGGCCTCGGCAAACTGCTAAAATTCTCGACGCCCAAGACGAAGGCCCTTTCCATCGAAATCGGCATGCAAAATTCCGGCCTTGCCACGAGCCTTGCAAGCACTGCATTCTCGTCGCTTGCCATGGCAACCGTTCCTGGCGCCATATTCTCCGTATGGCACAACATCTCCGGCGCAATACTCGCGAATGTTTACCGCCGAAAGGAATAAAAAGATTTCGCAGAGAATAAACGCCGCGCCCACCCTCTGTCATCCTGGAGCCGCGTAGCGGCGATAGGATCCAATAAGCATCTCCAGCATAATTATGACCATTGAGTACAAAAACACCCACGAATTTTCTGAACAAGATTTAAAAGACCTCTTCCTCTCCGTCGAATGGTCCTCGGGACATTTCCCCGACAAACTCGTAGTCGCGATGAAGAATTTCAAGACCGTCATCTCGGCCTGGGATGGCGACAAACTCGTCGGCATGATTTGCGCGATGGACGACGGAATCATGAACGCCTACGTGCATTACCTGCTCGTGCGCCCCGAATACCAGGGCAAAGGCATCGGCAAAGTCCTCGTCGACAAGGTCCATGAAATATACAAGGATTACCTCCGCATCGTCGTGGTCGCCTATAACGAAGAACTCGCCTTCTACGAGCATTGCGGCTTCAAGAAAGCCGACGATGCGAGCCCTATGTTTATTACGAGTCTATGGACGTAAGTGGAAAAGAACGTTATTGCGAGGAACCGTAGGTGACAAAGAGAATTTTATACAAGTTTGTTTTGAAAATTGTGTTACCTATTTTGCTTGTTCTGGTTGCAGGAACACTTTTCTTTCTGTACTATAACAATCGTATTCCTGAAAATGCCTTGGTGTATTATCGCATTAAAGATCACAAAGGCGAAATTTCTGTATGGCGGGCTTCTAACTGCGAGATAAAAGGGGATGAATTTCAGTGCCATGCGGAACTGTGTCCCGATGATAAATTTAAAGGTTATCCACTTTCGCGGAAATATAAACCGGACACAAATACGTATCAAGATACGGCCTACATAAATTTAAATTTTGGTCTGTTTAAGAAAACGAGTTATATCCCTCGTCCTGTATATGCAACGTTTGACACCGCTTATTTTAAAAAACAATTTGCTTCAGTAAAGAAAACTTTCCCTTGTTCTCATTCAAAAAGGTTCTCGTCTTCGTATGAGTTGACTGCCATTGATTTGCCTAGTGGCGTGACTTTCTATGAAACAGGAAAGAAAAAAGACTCCAAAAAATCTGCAAAGTCAAAAGAAAAAAATGAACGCAAAGATTCTTTAAGTTCGAATCTCAAAACGGCGCCGACAATACATTCTGTTTCTATTTCTTGTCCTGAGATGCATTCGTTTCCGCACTATACGTGTTATTGCGACAATTATCCAACTTATTGCGGAAATCCTAAATACACGAATATGCCAGCACTTCCAGAATCTCATTTTTATGCGATGGACGTATTGTCTTTGAAGGATAGCTCTTTCACTTGGAAATTGATATACAAGACGCCTTATAGTGATGCCGATACGCTGGAGGTTACAACGATGGTCAAAAGAGAGTGATGTTAAATTGTATGAAACAGTTTGTTTTTATTTGGCTATTTGTTTTGCTTTTGCCGTTCTATGTGGCTGCAAAAGAACTTACCGCGCTTGGGTTTGTGGAAGACCCCAAGGCGTATGAACATGATGGATATTATATCCGCTTGGCTGTATATTGAGCTTTTTAAGGTTTCTTTGAAAACGCGCAAAACCATTCTCGTATCCCGTGTCAATGAGAATGTACCCTTCATCAATTGCAAAAAGATAATTGTTGACGACCCGATTGCCAATGTTGTAAATGGTCATGCAAGAAATATAGCTATATAATAGCCCAGGGCTATCAGTGGACTAATTCGCAAACTGCCAGGTATCGAACAGCACATCACCCTTTATAATCGGATAGACCGTGTGAACGCCTCTTGTCACTATAATGGTCGTAATTTTATTTTATCTATACTTTTGATAAATCTTTTCAAATCGTTCACGTCAAACGGTTTGCCATGCGATGGATAAATTTTGGCGGGATAGAAAGCAATCATCTTCTCCCATGATTTACGATAATCATGCAGATTTTCTATCCAAATGATATTGCGCTTGATACTAGGAAATCCGTTCATGGCGGCATCACCGCAAAATAGAATTCCGTCTTTCAAAAGAGATATATGGTCTGCGGTATGGCCCGGCGTTTCAATGGCTTGAATCGGCAAATTCAGATTGCGAAATTCTTGCGAATCAGTGGTAATCAAACGATTTAAATATTCATCTTTGATTGGCGGGAACTTGTGTTCAGATTTTCCGAATAATGCGAACAGCTTGCAGAAAATGTAGGCGAGCATGCTTGAGCATCCGCCTTCGAAAGAATTCTGCCCGCTTTTCAGTCGCTCGATTGCTTTGAGGTGCAAAATCACTTTTGCATTTGTGATGGCAAGAACTTTGTTCAAAAATCCTGCGTGATCGTCGTGCGCATGTGTTAAAAAAATGAATTTAATTTCGCTTGGCTGAATATTGAGCTTTTTAAGGTTTCTTTGAAAACGCGCAAAACCATTCTCGTATCCCGTGTCAATGAGAATGCACCCTTCATCAATTGCAAAAAGATAATTGTTGACGACCCGATTGCCAATATTGTAAATGGTCATACAAGAAATATAGTTATATAATAGCCCAGGGCTATCAGTGGACTAATTTGCAAATTGCCAGGTATCGAACAGCACATCACCCTTTATAATCAGATAGACCGTGTGGACGCCGCTTGAGATGTTGCCGCACTTCGCTTCCTGTTCCTGCCAGTCACTGCCTGCGCTGTTGATTGAGGCTACGTTCGCGCCATCTCGCTTGTCAAGACGGAGCGTTACCGAGCCCTTGCCTTTCACCAGGGCCTTCAGCGTTTTTGCGCTGCTGAAATTCACATTGCGAACTTCGATGACGCCTTCTGTAGGTGCCGGGCCATCCTTGCTGGGAGTACCGACGGAAGCCACCATGTGGCCGGGTTCCTCCGTTGGCACGTAGCGAATGCCCAGGGTTGCGGCAGCCGTAGAAGCCTGCTGCACGGAATAGGGGTCAAGATTCTTGATGGCCTTTACACCCTTGTAGGTCGGTTTCGCTTCCTTGATAACGACATTTGCTTCGTCCACTTCAATTTCGTCAACCAGAATGCTGCGGAAACCGCCGTGGGTACCTATGGAAGCCTCTAGAATAGCTGCCTGATAGAATATGTACCACTTGTCCTGATACTTATGGAGATGAGTGTGATTGTTGCCGTAGGTCATGCCATTCTCACCCATGTTCTTGAAGTAGTTCCCGCCGTAGGTCCAGGAATCAGGATTCAGGGGCTCGGTACTGGTGAAGTAGTTCATGCTGCAGGCCGTCGGAGCCTCGCCACCCCATTCCCAAGGAGTATGGTCGTTCCAGTCGTTGTTGAAAGTATATACGTACTTGCCGTTGATATAATTGAGTTCATTTGCCTCAAAGTGGAACGGGGACGGAAGTTTCACCGGATCCCCGTCAAGGGAATGCAAGTCCGGATTGAGCTTGGCAATCCAGCCCTGACCATTACCGAACGAAATCCAGCCATCGCCGTTGTCGTCAATTACGGCACCCGGATCAAATATGGAGCCGCTGCCTTTTACAACAGGATTGTCGCCATCGATAAGGCTCTTGCTCAAAGGAGATGTCCACGGACCCACCGGAGACTTCGCCTGGATAACGCCGGTGCCAAAGCCGCTATTGGAGAAATAGAGGGAGAAAAGCGTGCTGCCATCGGCCTGTTCCTTGCTAATGATGCTGGGTGCCCACGAAGCCATAATCCACGGAGCCACTTCACCGACAGGAATCAGTCCGTGATAAGTCCAGTTGACCATATCGTCAGTGGACATCATTACCAGCGTCTTGATTTTCTCGTAAGTATTGCTGACACCTTCTTCGTACTGCTGATGGTCGTTGGTGCCATAGACATAGAGACGCCCCTTGTACTCAATGGCCGTCGGGTCCGCACAATACTGGAAATCCAATATAGGATTGGCATTGTCCAAGCCTAATTTTGGGGACTTTACAGGCATCTTGCCTACCGTGCCATCGGAATCCTTTGCCCGGATAATGATTTTACCGAAACTGATCGTTGCGGCATCACTTGGAGTGTCTGGGCTTACGGCAAGAGCCAAACTGACAAGTGTCTTGCCCGGTTCAAAGGACAGAACAAGGCTTGTTGCGCCACTGGGAATTCTTTCCGTAGTCTTGGCCTCGTCGCTATAAGTCGCAATCACATCAATGTTATCGTATGCAACTGCCTTGGCAAAGTTTATCTCCACCTTAGTATAGACATCTGTATTCAGGTCGTGTATGTCCCAGTAGTTGTTGGCATACTGCTTATAGGTAAAACTATTATTGTCGGGGTCCTTTTCGCCACCGCCACCGTACCAATCTACAATGATATCCTCGATAGACAGGGCGATATCGAATTTAGCAACAGCAACCTCATCCTTTATTTCGTCATTGCCGAGAGAATCCTTAGGCAATTCCTGAGAAAGGGAATCCTTTGGCTGGACGGGATTGACGGTATCCTTGGGCAGAACCGGGTCAACCGTGTCCTTGGGCAGAACTGGATCGAGGGAATCCTCGGGGTTTTCCTGACCGAGAGAATCTCCGGGGATATCCAGAATGGGGGCGTCTTCGTCAAAATCCTTGCTGACGGAATCATCGTCGCCGCATGACATTAACATGGACGAAACAGTTACAAGCGCTACCGCAAGAAGGATTTTCTTTTTCATATTCACACCCAATGTTACTATGATTAGTATTAAAATATATTGTATCAGCGAATTGGTATACTATGAAAAGCAGTTTTTTCACATAGCGTTGAGCAGTTCTAAACGGCTAATGCAAGCTCCCGGACCCGATTGACGAACGGCAAATCGTCGTCGTGGACCCCATGCTTGCGACTGGCGGGTCTGCCGCCGATGCCATCAGCATGATAAAAAAGCACGGCGGAAAAAAGATTAAGTTCATGTGCATCATCGCCGCTCCCGAAGGCTTGAAAAAACTACACGAGGCTCATCCCGACGTCCAGATTTATGTCGGGCATCTGGACCTCTGCCGGAACGAGGCTGCCTACATTTGCCCAGGCCTCGGCGATGCTGGCGACCGTATTTTTGGGACGAAATAGCAAGCCCGATGTTTATTACCAGCTTGTGGACATAGGGAGGGATTAAGTCAAATTCGCCAAAATGATGGGAATTAGGGTCTTAGGGTCATCCATTTTGTCAAAGGCGAAACATTGTTTGCCCAAATCTTTTAGCGACGCTCCAATGTGATAAAGTTCCTTATTGTCGATAATCAAGAAACGATCGTGCATCTTTTTGGTATAGTCCATAGTTGCAGTAGGATACTGCTGATTAAACTGGTCTACATCAATTTGCCGCAACTCAGCCTTCGGGTGCGTATAAATCTTGACCAAGACATTCTTTTGCTTTACAGATAGTCTCTCCAAAACTGATAAATCCACATAACCATCAACAAGAATGATTTCTTTTTTTGCCGTCTTGATGATGTCTTGGAAGAATGCATAGGCATCAAAGATTTGCCCTTTGAAGAACACCCCTTCCTTTGCCTTTTTTGGATTAGAATCTAGTTCATTGAATATTTTAGAGAAATTTTCGTCAATCTTCTTGAATTTTAGGTCGTGTTCAACAAGTTTTGTATCAACCTTGGTTTCAAAGGCATTTAAACGCCCGACAAGGCTCATGTTGTGACGCAAATAATGGCGCATCTGAACAAATGCATTCATAATCTCAATACTAACACGAACCGCCTTTTCGCTACGAAGAACTGCCGAAAGCATCGCGACTCCCTGCTCCGTAAAGGCGTAAGGATTAGAAGACGAATGTTTTAGTATATTGAACCGGTCACAATTTGTGACCAGTTCAAGAGATTCTTCTTTATCAAGTTGGAAACAAAAATAATCAGGAAACCGCTCTGCGTTCCTTTTGACGGCTTGATTAAGGACTTTTGTTTCTACTCCATACAATTCCGCCAAATCACGATCTATCATGACCTGAACATCACGAATTACCACAATTTTATTCGCTATTTTGGAACCAACCAACGGGTTTGAAATAATGACTTCTTGTTTCTTCATTTTGACCTTCTTTTATCCTCTCGAGTAACGCAATTTTGCACCGCATTTAGGGCAACGCAGAATCAGTTCCTTAAGCCGTTTGATTTCGGCATCTTTTTCTTCTAGCACCTTGGCAAAATCCCCGATTGCGTTGTTAGCACCGCGATTCGGGCCTCCGTTGAATTTTCCGAAAATTTCATCGAACATGATATCTCCTTAAAAAAATGATTTAACAACACGCAAAAAATGCGTATTGAGCAGTTGTCGCATTTTTTGCGACAACTATGGCATTGTTTTCTTTTTTATGGGATGGTCTTGCAATCCTGTTGGCGGGGGCTTTCCCCGGCGTTACTTGGCACCCGCCTTAGCGAGCACACTCGAGTAGGTCGTGTTCCTACCAGCTATCCAACAGCATCAACAAGAAGATGAATGCGCCCCGCCGCGAATGCACGTACGGACCCGAAGGTCTATGTCGACTGTCACGAGGATTATCGAATATCAGCTACAATATATACAAATAGGTTGTCGATGTCAATGGACATCCAGTTTATTAAATGTCTCGTAGTGGTCTGCGGTATAATAGATTACGCAATCAGACTGATAAATCAAGCGTTTTGTTCCGCGGTTCTTGGCAGAATATTCAACATCCGCTTCGTGGTAACTTCCACTCGGCAACAGGCCTTCGCGATTTTCAAAAACATCACCGCCGATCATCACGCCAAGCATTGTCCACGGATTAAAATTCCACTTCGAAAAGGTGTTCCCCGTCTTTGTTTCGTAAAGCGAAATGCCTTCATTTTTGCCAACATAGTTGCCCGGCAATTTATCAAATTTGCAAAGATAAGCGGCAACGGAATCCCTAGTCGTGTACAAACCAGATTCTTCCACCGCTTCGTAAATCGATTTTGTTGCAACGCTAGAGGAAGAAGTCGTTTTTTCGCTATCGGAAGATATCCGTTCAATTTCATCGGAATCACCGCTAGAAACTGTCGGCGTAGAACATGCAACAAGGAATACGGAGAATAGAAATGCAAAGGATATCTTCAAGTTTCTCATACCATAAATATATGAAATTTTTCGTCAGAATTATTTTGGGGTCTTAGGGGCAAGCCCCCCCCCTTTATGGAAGAAAAAGAGTGTCTTGGTTGCCGCGACGCTCGCCAATTGCAGATTTTACACGATTCGTGGGGTCAAAGTGATGTTTGACGCCGGCTTGGTAGAGATATACGGGTATAGCACGAAGGATTTCAACAGGCAGGGCATTTTTTTCGATGCTCCTATCCAGGTAAAGCCCACTTTTTTATTCAAGTTAACCTCTTGACAACGTGTATCCAATTAGATACATTGATGTGTATGCACAAGCGCTTAGACATTGCCGAATACCTCGACAACGAAGAAATCGTCGCCGAATATTTGAATATGGTTAGCGAATCAGATGACCCCGCGCTGTTTCTCCGCGCCATCGGGCATATCGCCAGAAGCAAGGGAATGTCGCAGATTGCCGAAAAGACCGGACTCGGTCGTGAAAGCCTTTACAAGGCTTTAGACGAAAAAGCGCACCCGCGTTTTGAAACCATTTTCAAGGTGCTAAATGCTATGGGAATCCAGATGACGCTCGTCCCTAAAGTGAAATTTAGGAAACGTTCTAAACAAACGGAACTTTGCGTTGCTGAGAAAAGAGCTCGGTATAAGGTGTAGTTTTACCTAGTAGAATTACCTTTTTCAAATCTATCCCTAGAAAACATTGCCTTTTTCTAAGCAAATTGCAAAAAACGAAAATTTGACAAACACCCCAAAATGTCGCTTAGAAAACGACATTTTTACAAATAAAAAGTCAAAAGAGCGACTTTAGCAAGGAAATAGGTTATATTATAGCAAAAAGAGAGGTATCTGATGACAGCGAATACAAAAAACGGATTATCTTCAATTTTAGGAATAGTCCTAATCGGTTATTTTCTGTACAACTACCATGACAGTAAAATTTCCGATCAAGAAAAAGAAATGAATTCCTATAAAACAAATGTTGAGCGATCCGTTTTGGACGCAATCGTTGACATGTGTGACACAGAATTCGCCTCCGACTTAAAACCAACCATCAACGAACTAAGCAATTTAATTGACAGCATTCGTCCTGAATATTGGGAAACAAAAGAAACCATTTGTTCTAAAGCATTTAAGAAAAGTAAACGAAAGCCTACCCCACCCAAACCAGCAAAGCAATGGAGCGAAGGATTAGCATTAGGAGTAATGCCATTTCCTTCTGATTACAGCTTATATGTCGGAGAAAACTGTATAAGAAAAAAGGAAAACGCACTTTGCCACAGATCCAGTGGTTATTCAGATTCGGTTATCCAAGATTTAATTTTCAACGACGAACAAAACAAAGTATATATTATCACATATCAAGGAAATGAAATAGAAAGCTTTTTACCACTATCCAAATGTAATGTTGTCGAAAAAAGTCCCCATTCGCATTATGGAGAAATCTTTTGTCTAACAGACAGCCTTATACAACGTGAAGAAGATGCATATTTTAATTGCAATAAAGATTCCTTATTAATCGTCCATTCAAAACAAAATGGAGGCGATTCAGAAAAAAAATTATCTGAGGAAAAAAATTACTGCACTGAAGAAATAAAGAAACTGATCGGTTATGTACCAAAGGAACCACGCAGAAGAACAAATCTCCTAGATAAAGATCTCAAATCTATTGACAGATTAAAAAAATATTTTAGATAAACCTAAAATCAGCCAATCCCGGTTAACGGATTATTTTCACCTACACCCATCTTTTCCGGCGCTTTTGTTTCAGCACTCCCCAGGGTTCATCCAACGAAGAATAGATTGACAAATGTTTGTTGAACTTAAAGCTCCATGTAGTCCCCTTAGTTATTTTACCTTTTCCCTCAGCCTCCCATTTTTCAAATAAATAATGGACATACTCAACATTAATTCGGGAATCAAAATTCTTATAATCGTTGATTACTGCAATCTCGTCAATATTTCCCCCAAGATGAAAAGGTCTACTTGTCCCTGCTAAAGGTTCATGCAGCATAGACCATTCTGCATCAGCTTTATAAAACATATGAAACTCAATCTGAGAATCAAACTTTTTTAAATCCTCGTCAAACATTTTTCCTCGTTTTTATTATTTTATGAAAAACAGCGGAACATCCATACTACAATATAACAAACAAAAGTGTCAAAACGACATTTTTTGACACTTTTTGTATTTTTTACATAAAAAATTCTATTTAGATGTTTATTTTCGCTATTTCATAGACAAATTGTTTACACAAGCCACCAGTTTGATTACCCAAACAATCTTGTATAACATCTTCTCCGCCACAAGAGAGTCTCTTTCAATCAATATTTATTTTCATTTAGTATTATTTGGCAACTTTAAAAATACTTTCCTAAAAAACCACCAGCTTTGTAAAAGATATTGTTTTCATCTATTTTTATCAACCTGAGATGAACTACAGAATCTTCACTAACCGTGCAAAAACCAAATTTATTTTTTTGCAAGCATGCACAAACTATAGCGTTGCCATGTTTATCACCGGTCCAAAAAAGCTCATTGACACTTTCATCGCTTATAACACCAGTTCCATCACATTTTGCACATTCAACTACATCTCCTGTAGGAGATTCAGCCGAGCCTTTTCCACCGCAATTAGGACAGGTATCATCAGGCAATGGTTTTCTATACAAATTTCTTTCTAGGAAATGCGCAATTTCAGTATCAGTATAGAATTGATTTTTTAAATACCTTTCAAGGTCTTTAAAATCATCCTTAGTCGGCAGCCGCCACCCATCAGGGATAACAATATTTTCATCTGAATTAGGATTTTTCGAGCCTCCTTCTTCATAATCTTGAGCCATCCAAACCTGTTTTCCGATTGTAACAGTGTTAAAACCAACACCATTGTTCCAATCTTTATAATAGTTCGTATCTATAGGTTCCACTTCGGGATCATCAGCAAAGCAAGCCGGTTTCTTAGAAGAACTCTCCTTTGATTTTTTCTCAGTTGTACAATTTTCCTTTGCATCTTTACCGTTTGCATCACTCTGTGACAAAATCCAAACAACAACAATAAAGACACCCACTGCCAACACTGCCAAAATAAGCGAGGACGGTATATTCACAGACATGAGACCATGTCCATTCTTTCTTATAAATAAATATAGGCCCAAGCAAATAGGAATGGCCCATCCACCTTTTGAAATTCTTTTGAAGTTTTTCTTACGCATAAGCAATCTCCATGATTATTTCTGTTTCTGATGCTCACGCACCGACGCCTTCACCTTTGAATATACCTTATTTACACACTAATGCAAACCAACAAACTGACAAAAACATACAATTTAAGTTTAGTTCAATGTCCCAGAAAGCATCTAATTTAGGGTTGACAAATGAATTCGGGGTCTTAGGGGCCATGGCTCCTAGGCGAAGGAGTGGGGAGCAACGCAGTGCGACCCAGGGGAAGGCTTTCCCCTTTGTATTATCAGGACTGGATTCTTAGCCCACAAGAGCTTAAGAATTGTAAGCCAATGAATTGGCAACAATTCTATACCGCCTTCGGCGTCAGAATGACACGTTTGAAAGGGTTGTTTTCCTAACCACTAATCACCAACCACTAGCCACGCTTATAGTCTTTTTCTATCTTACGCCTCACCGCCAGATGTCGTATTTCTGGGGAACCGGGCGAGAACCGCCCACAAAAAGGATTATTTATGTCTCAAATCGAACTCACCTTCCCCGATGGCTTGCACGCAAGGCGCTTGGCGTCAAACTCGGCGATAAGGTCCTCGACCTCACGCGCCCGCTCACCGAGAGCGGCACCATCAAGATTATCACGCCGAGCAACGACGACCCGGATGCTCTGATGCTCCTGCGTCACAGTTGCAGCCACGTGCTTGCCGAAGCCATCTGCGACCTGTTCCCGGGCACCAAGCTCGCCTACGGTCCGGCTATCGAAAAGGGTTTCTACTACGATTTGATGACACCGACCCCGATCCAGCAGTCGGATTTCGAGCGCATCGAAAAGCGCATGAAGGAAATCATCAAGGAAGACCGTCCGTTTACCCGTTGCGAAGTCAGCGCCGCCGATGGCCTGAAGCGCACCGAGGGCGACAAGTACAAGACGGACAACGCTGAACGCGCTCTCGCCCGCGAAGGTAGCGACGGTACGCTCAGTTTCTACGTGACTGGCGAACCGGGCAAGAACTTTGAAGACCTCTGTGCCGGCCCTCACGTGCCTTCTACCGGCAAGCTCAAGAATTTCAAGGTGCTCTCGATGTCGGGCGCCTACTGGCATGGCGACCAGAACAGCGACCAGCTGACCCGCGTGTACGGCACCTGCTTTGCTGACAAGGAAGGTCTCGAAACTTACCTGAAGTTCCTCGAAGAAGCCGAAAAGCGCGACCACCGCAAGATCGGCAAGGAAATGGACCTCTACCACATCGAAGACCATTCTCCGGGCATGGTGTTCTGGCACCCGAAGGGCACCAAGATGGTGAACGCCCT
>CADBHQ010000003.1 GCA_902794535.1 Fibrobacter succinogenes
CCAGTGCCAGACCGTCAACGCGTGTGACGCGTTGCTAGTATCCTAGGGCTATGCCCGTATATGAAGAACCGCCGGCTACGCCGGCGGGTCACTTTTTTTAAGCGATAAAGCGCTTAATTAGCGCCTACGTTCTGCCATCTCTTTCTTCAAGATGTCCATGACGGCGCCGAGGTCTGCTGGAGCCTTGAACACGGGGTTCGCGAACTTGGAGCAGATGTTTTCGAGCTTCTTTTCGTGATAGCCGACCTTGAATTCGGTGAACTTGAGGCCGTGTGCCGTGCTGATGACGACCACGTTTTCTTCCTTATCGATCTTGCCTGCGGCAACGAGCTTTTCGAGGGCGCCGAGAGCCACGCCAGTGTGCGGGCAGCAGTAGAGACCGATACGGTCGCCGCGGTGGGCGGCATTGGCGAGTTCTTCTTCAGTAACGCTCACGACCATGCCGTTCGTCTTCTGGATGGCGCGCACAGCCTTCGGATAGCTGACCGGGTTACCAATCTGAATGGCGCTAGCGAGAGTCTTCTTGGCCTGCATCGGAACGAGCTTGTCGAAACCGCGTTCGTAAGCCTGGAAGAACGGGTTGGCGTTTTCGGCCTGAGCCACGATAATGCGAGGAATGCGGTCGATAAGGCCCATGGCCTTGCAGTCTTCGAAACCCTTGGCCAGAGCGCTCACGTTGCCGAGGTTGCCGCCCGGGATAATCACGGTGTCGGGCACCTTCCAGCCCATTTCCTGGCAGATTTCCGGAGAAATCGTCTTCTGGCCTTCCACGCGGAGGCTGTTCATGGAGTTGGCGAGGTAAATGCGGTTGTCGGCAGTGACCTGCTGCACAATCTTCATGCAACCGTCAAAGTCGGTGTCGAGGGCGAGCACGATGCTGCCGTTAGAAATCGGCTGAATCAGCTGGGCAACGCTCGTCTTGCCGGCGGGCAGGAACACGATGCTCGGAATGCCGGCCTTGGCGCAGTAGGCGCTCAAAGCGGCAGAGGTGTCACCGGTAGAGGCGCAAGCCACAGCGTCAATCGGGTGAATACCCTTCTTGATAATGTGGTTCACCTGGCTCACGAGAACCGTCATACCGAGGTCCTTGAAAGAACCCGTGTGAGAGTTACCGCAAAGCTTGACCTTCAGGCTCTTGATGCCCATTTCTTTTGCGAGCGGAGCGGCGTCAAACAGCGGGCTCCAGCCTTCGCGCATGGTCACGATGTCTTCGAGAGGCATGTCGGGGAGCACCATTTCGCGTTTGCTCCAAATACCGCTCATGTCGGCCGGTTCAAAGCTCATGCGGCGTTCGGCAAAGAGCTTCTTCCATTCGTCGGGGCTCTTGCTTGCAAGTGCTGCGCGGTCATGTTCGACTTCGAGCAAGCTACCGTCGACTTTGCTGCGGTAAATGACGTCGGTCAGCGGGTAAGTATCGTCCCCGTTGATGTTCCTAAAATGGGCGTTGAATTGGGCCATAATATCCTCTAGTTTTTTCGGGCCTAAATATAGGAAATTTTGGCGGTTATTTGTACCTAATTTGCTATATTGTCCTTGGAATTACAGATTAGACTCGGAGTACTGAGTGAAGAAAACATTGCTTAATCATTTGAAAAAGACCCATTTACTGGCGTTGGCGCTATCGCTATGCACAATTACGTTGACCGCCTGCTTGTTCGATTCTGACGAAAATGGTGTGGAATCTTGGCTTGATGCTCGCGGCTTGCCGAGTAGCTATAAGGTGCAGACTTTGAGCATTGAAAATATCAAGGTGGCATCGGCCCAAAGGTATGCTCCTGAGTTGCCTAGGTCTGCAGACATCAGTGCTGTTCTTGGACATTCTTCGAACATTACGCATGACTTGGTGTTTGATATTGCTTTTGAAGCTAAGTCGAATTTTATGAAGTCGTTTACGGAATCGGATACTTCGGGCGCGTATTTGGGACTGTTCTGGCATAAGCCTTTCTACGAAGACAACGCTATCCCGTCGGATTATGTTCCTTTTGACGAAGAAGTCGATTTCACGGTGAGCTGGAAACTTACATCCACGGATTCTGTTTCGTATAAGAAGTTCCTTTCGAATGTGATGGACGAAGCTGATACGACCTGGTACAAAAGCTTGACGGAATGGGAAAGCGATGGCTCGGTTGATACGACTTATCAAGTCAAGCTGACAAAGAAGATGCTTAAGGCTAAAGACACCGATACCACGACGGCTAGAGGGCTCCGCTTGGATATGCCTTCGAAGTTGGTGAACGAACTTAAAAAGGTGAAGGGTGCCGCTCGCTTGCAGATTCGTCTTTCTGCGCCGAAGTCGCCCCGTATGTACCGTTTCTATGGCGATGGAACGGCTCGTCCGCCTATTTTCGAAATGCATTCAGATTCGATGACATACGTTACGCCTAATCCGTTCCGTATGGCAGATGTCATGACTAACGAGGAAGATTGTCCGGAATGCCCGATTCTGCATGCTGGTACTTACGATTCCTTGGTTGTTGAACTTCCGTCCGAACCTATCCTTGAGGCTCTGTCTGAATTTTATGGCGATGAATTCCCCAGTGCTGATGGCGACGGCAACGATGTTCGCCAGGTGGTTCTCCATGCGCAACTGACGATGGCCCGCGATGATTCCAAGGGCAGTAACGAATTTGGTTATCCCATCCAGATGCTGAGCGGCTCCTTTGTGGATAGTGCTGACCAGGTGGTTCGCCGTATGCAGTCGAAGTACCTTATCGATACGGCTACGGTTGTCGAATCGGGTTTCCAGAACTTGATTTTCCACGACGGCGATTCCTTGACGATTCAGCTGACTTACGGCGTACGTGAATTCTTGAATAAGGCTAGCGATGGCCGTAACATGAAGTTCATGATGCGTATGGGCCTTCCGTACTTGCAGGAAAAGGACCCGACCTTCACGGATTATACGAAGTCTAGGAAAGATACGATTGAGACCGATAGGGGCGATTCGATCGTGAGTGTGACAGACACTCTCCTTCAGTATGTGAATTACTTTGATTATGCCCGCTACGATTTTTCAACCTCTTTGGAAAATCCGATGACTCTTAAGCTCTGGCTTGCATCTAGGCGGGGGGATGAATAATGAAAAAATTTCTGCTTGCATTAGGTGCTTTTACGAGTTTTGCTTTTTCTTCGATGATCGGGCTTGATGCCTTGGGCGAAGAACAGGTGATGGGTGGTGTTACGTCTGCGGCGGCACGCGGTTTTGCCGGTAATGCCAAAACGGGCGATGCCGAAGGCTTGTCTGTCGTGAACCCGGCACGAATGGCTTTTGATGCGAAGGTGGTTTTTAACCTGAACTTTGCTATGGAACTCGATGCAGCCCGTAACGGGGGTAAGCATTATGCGTATTCCGGCATGACGCTTCCGTCCATGAACTTTTCGTTCCCTATGGGCATGTTCGGTGCAATGGGTCTTTCGTTGTGGCAGCATTATTCGTCTTCTCTGAACGATGAATTCGAAAATAAAAATGCGACGACCGATTCCAAAATTGAATACAAGGGCAGCGTCTACGAACTCGTTCCGACTTATGCGGTTCGTTTGCCGTTCTTCCGTTCCCTTTCTGTGGGTGCGTCTGCGCACGTTGTAATGGGCAATATTTCTCGTGATTTGACGATTGGTCCTAATTACGACGACCTGGAATCTTCTGAAACTTGGGCTGCAGATGCAAGCAATCTTTCTGACCATGTTGAAGGCGATTGGGAAATCAAGCATCACCCGGCTTACTATACGGGAGCTATCCAGTATCGCGGTAAGATGGCGTCGTATTTCTTGTCGTATACGACCGGTTATACCTTGGTCAATTCGCTGGATTATGACTTTAGATTCAGCGAACTGGATTCGATTGTATCGACCCATTCTAAGCGTGAAATTGATGTGCCGGCAATGCTTGCCACAGGCGTCAATTACCGTTTGGCAAAGCGCCACAATGTCATGATGGATTTGACTTGGCGCATTTGGGACAAGGATATTCAGAATATCGCGGGTGGTTGGAACATGCCCGAAGAAACTGAAACCCAGACCGATTACATGGTGTCGCTTGGTTACCAGTTTGATGGATCTCCGCTGTTCTACGATGCTTACTGGAGCCGAATTAGTTATCGCGCCGGAGCATGGTACAGAAATTGGTACATCAAGGATGTCTATGAAGTGGGCGGCTCGCTCGGTGGCGGATTCCCGCTGGGCCGCAAGGGCACCACAATCGATATTGCATTGCAAGGGGGCAAGCGCTTCTCCGATTCTAAAACAGAATGGGAAGAAACGTTTATCGGGCTCCGTATTGGTCTCACCGGTATTGCGACATGGGGCCAGGAGCGCAGGTAGGTTTTTTAATGAAGGAGGCCTAGTATGGCTATAAAAAAAGAAACAGAAACAAAGTCGAAAATTAAGGCTGTGGTAAAGGAAAAGGTGGCGAAGGTCGCTGCCAAAAAGACCGCAACCCTTAAGACGATGAAGGATGCTGAAGAAAAGGCTGTAAAAGCCGTAGCCAAGGTGAAGAAGGCTGCTGCAACGAAGGTTTCCAAGATTTCGGACGAAGTGAAAAAGGTCGCCGCGAAAAAGACTGCAACGAAGGCCGCTGCTCCAAAAGCTGCTGAAAAGCCTGCCGCTAAGGTTGCTGCAAAGCCCGCTGTTAAACCCGCCGCTAAACTGGCTGTTAAGCCTGCAGTAAAGCCTGTTGCAAAGCCCGCTATCAAGCCTGCCGTAAAGGCTGTGCCTGCAAAGCCGGTTGCAAGAAAGCCTAGGGCTAAGGTGTCCGAAAAAGATGTCGCCAAGATGGCTCAGTCCTTTGACGCCGAATACCTGGTGCTCATGCAGAAGGACCCGAACTGGATGCACGCCTTCTGGGAAGTGTCCGAAAACAGAATTAACGAAGCGAAGCACGGTAAGGGGAAAATCGTTCTTCGTCTGTTCGACATTGCCGATGACCTTACGGTGCAGCGCGGCAAGAAGCGCAAGTTCCGCGATGTCGAAGTTCCGGCAAATGCTCGTAGCTGGTATGTCGAAAATACCGCCGGCAAGGCCTGCGTCGCCGTTCTCGGTGCCGTATCCGGCAAGAACTTTATGCCCATTGTGGAATCGGCTCCGGTCATGACTTTTGACAAGTCCGCAGCCGCTCCTGCCGAAGACGATGCCTTTGCCAAGGCTTCTCTCGGTGGCAACACGCTCGGCAACTTCATGAGTTCCGGATTCTCTAGCCAGACGGCTGAATCTTGGCTCAAGAAGCTTGGCGGTAACTTTGGTAGCTCTTCGGAATCGATGTTCTCGGGCGCCCTTTCTAGCGCTGCCCTCCAGTCGAACAACATCGAAGTCGCCAAGGATTCCGTGAACTACGGTAAGGATTTCTTCCTGTGGGTCAAGACTCGCTTGATCGTTTACGGCGGAACTCGTCCGGATGCACATCTCCAGGTGCGTGGCGAACCGTTCCCGCTGAACCCGGATGGAACCTTCAGCTTTGAAGAAGACCTGCCGGATTCTACCAAGATCATTCCGGTGTTTGCGACCGACAAGGATGGCGATTTCCCGACCACGATTGTTCCGATTGTCGTGAAGCGCACGGAGTAATCCGTTTTAATGGGAGCTCCCGGAAAAATCATTTTCCTGATGCACGCACATTTACCTTTTGTGCGGCATCCGGATTATACACGCTTTTTCGAAGAGAACTGGCTGTTTGAAGCTATTGCCGAAACGTACCTGCCCTTGGTGCAGGCGATGCGCCGTCTCTTGGAAAAGGGCGTTCCTGGGACGCTCAATTTAAGCGTTTCCCCGCCGTTGATTGAAATGCTTTCGGACGAAAGCTTGCTGAACAAGTTTTCGGACCATTTGAAACAGCAACTTAAGCTGATTGAAAAAGAAGTGGCCCGCAACAAGGGCTCTGATTTAGATACTCTTTCGCACTTTTACCTTTCCCGCCAGCACACGCTGATTGACTTGTGGGAAAATCGCCTGCATCGCAACTTGCTCGCGGAATTTCTGGAACTTGAAAAGGCCGGAAAGCTGAACCTGCTCACTTGCGTGGGAACGCACCCGTTCTTGCCGGCGTACCAGAGCGACCCGGAATCTATTCGCATGCAGCTCGATGTCACGGTGCGAACGTTCGAGCGCGCTTTTGGCCGTAAGCCCATGGGCGTGTGGCTCCCTGAATGCGGCTACTTCCCGGGACTCGACAAGTACCTTGCCGAATTCGGCCTGCATTATTTCTTCTTAGAGACTCATGGCGCCTTGCTGGCGTCGCCTCCGCCCAAGTACGGCGTGTTCACGCCGCTGCGTACCACGCAGGGGCTTTACTGCATGGGCCGCGAACAGAAAAGTTCCATGGAAGTCTGGAGCCGCCGTACAGGTTATCCGGGCCACCCCGAGTACCGCGAATTCTTTACGGATATCGCCAGAGAACGCCCGCGTGATTATTTGGGCGAATACTTCTTTGCCGGCGATACTCCGATTGATTCTGGCTTTAAGTACAAGCGCATTACCGGTGGCGAACACAAAGAAATTTACCGCCCGTGGAATGCCATGAAACTCGCCGAAGACCATGCGCGACTTTTTGTGGTGAACCGCGAAGCCACCATTTCGGAATTGCTGGTGAACATGGAAGGCCACAAGGCAGCCATGCTTTGTCCCTACGATGCTGAACTTTTTGGCCACTGGTGGTTTGAAGGCCCGATATTCCTCGAAGAAATGCTGATGCGTGCAGCCTCTTCGTCGGTGATTGAATTTGCGGGTGCTGACCAGGTGATGACTAATTCTGCGGATCCCGATGCGCACGAACCGGCTTTCTCAAGTTGGGGCGAAGGCGGCTTTGGCTCTGTTTGGATTAACGGTGAAACGGACAAGTATTACCCGCAATCGTATCGTATGCGGGCGATGATTGATCATTTGATATCTATTCGCGAAAAGATGGGCGAGGGGTCTCCGCGAGGAAAACTCTTGACCCGCTACATTAAGCAGATGGAACGCGAACTCATGCTGTTCCAGTCTTCGGACTGGGCGTTCATGATTCACAACCATTCCGCAGAAGGCTATGCTCGTCGCCGTCTCGACGACCACTACAATAACGGACATGAACTGTTTGCCGAAGCCTGCAAGGCAATTCTCCGCAATACGGATAAGCCTGCCGCAAGCTCCATATTGCCCGGTCTCGAAAAGACGAACAATATTTTCAGCTGGCTTTAATAAACAATTATAAAGTCTTTCAACTTACCGCTATTTTCAATTCTAAAGCGGTATATTCCTGGCGCCAAAAGCGATTTGACTTCGCTTTCGTCAATGCAATGCGTACTGCCGTTATACTTGATTTTGGTAATCAGGTTACCGCGGCGATTACGGAGCTCAATATAATCTTTGTTACGCGGAAGCGGAGTAAAGCAAAGCGGGCCTTGGCGCCAAGGGGTGGGGTAGGCTCGTAGCGTAGAATCCTTTAATACGGTCGGAATCAAGTCGTCTTCGAAAAAACGGCTGAAAACCCAGATGGTAGAATCTGGAGTTCCTTGGCGTAAAAATTCGGTCTTGACAGAATCGATACTGTTCGTTGTCGGCAAGAATCGAATCTTGTAGGAATCCGGATAAATTGCGACCGCCGAGGCCTTTCCTTCAAAATTGGACAAATCGGGCGTTCCGTTCGTGTTATAATAGTAGGCTACATAGTCAAGAGGGAGTGCTTCGAAATTTCCGGTTTGAGGTGTCGTCTTGAATTGGGGCCATTTTGTTTGATCGTCTGCAATCAAGAACGTAGAATCGACAAGTTTGCTTCGATCGCCCGCAAACGAAAGTCTGACTGCGAAGTCGTGGAACAAGGAATCAGCTGAAAGACCCTTTTTCTTTGCGACTTGCGTTAACTGGTACTGGAAATTTTTGTTGGGTTCTTTCGCAAAGTTTTCCCAGATAAGTCTGTTTATGTCGCTGCCCACATGGTTGTTCAGGTACAAGAATAAGACGCTTGCGCCGTAAGGTTTGGCAAGAGTGGGGTAGGGTTGCCCGACTCTGTTTGCCACATACGAAAGGTGTTCGAAATAGTCATCGACATCTGGAGCCGCAACTTCTTCAACTCCCGAAGCCGATGCTTCGAACCAGAAGTTCACAGAGGTGTTCAAATAGCGAAATTGAATGGCGTGGTAAAGCTCATGAACCGCCGTCACGCGGAGCGCTGGCATAAAGTTTTTAGCGTAAGAATAATTATAAATCGGGTTCGTGAAATCTTCTGTGGGGCTAATGTATGGACAGGACTTTCCATTGACATGGGCTGTATCAATGGTTGAGGCTTTCTCCACTCCATGCCTAAAATCGTTTTCTATCAGCAGGACGCTTTCGTCGTCATTCATGAGAAGTGTGAGCCCGAAACACAAATCGCAGGTTTCGCCATTGAGGAGCTCCTTGGCGTTGCGTAACATGGATAGGTCTATCACTTCAACCGGATAAAGGTCGCTCTGTGTTGACTTTTGGTATTGATGTGTTTCGAAGTACCCTTTAGGAGGGCGCATTCCCGATTTGTTCACATGAAAGTCCCATGCGTACTCAAGGGCTTTTTCTAGCGAGTCAATGTAGGCCTTAGTCGTTTTGTGCGGGCCTTCGAGCGTATAAAAAATTTCGAAATGTTTTGTAGTGCGAGTGTAAACGCTATCATAAAGGTCTGAATCTGTGCAGGCTGTTGCAGACTCGAGAGCGCTCGGTTTAGAATATTTGAAATGCGAGAAGGACTTGTTTTTGTTGTTTAAAAAGTTTTCCATCATGATGGATGTCCCGCAGACATGATCTGCAAAGGCAAACGATGCAAAACTCAAAAAAAGTACGGTTATCCAACAAAAACGTTTCATTTACAACCCCCAAAAACTTTTTCTTCCTCCAAAACCTGATGCGCATGTTCTCTAATTTCTGCAGGCACGGTAAGCGCTTTCTGATGATGCGGCTTGATACGAGCGTCCACGATCAACGGGGCTTCGCATGCCCAGTGCTTTTCGCTCATGCGGGCTTGATAACCGAAAACATCCTTTGCCGGATCAGAACGTGTAAAGGTTAGCCACAAGAAATCGCGAAGATTGCTAGTGTCCAGAGAAGAATCGAGTTCTGAGTCGACAATCGAAATCCAGGGATAATTCTCGCGGAATTCCCAGTGAGCGAGCGCCTCTTCGATTTGTGCGATGAAGTTTTCGCGGCCAGCGCTATCGTAAGCGGGGCCTTGCAAAACGATGACGCCTGGCATCGGAATCTTGGCCGAGGTAATTCCCGGGATCTTGAGTGATTGCAAATCTTCGGGATTGTGGCGCAGTTCGCGCTTCTTTAAGCCGGCGGCTGCAAGTGTCAGCTTGGAACCGTGATTCAGTTTGCTTCCGGTGTAGTCAAGCGTGTCGATGCTGGTGCTGGTTTCAAAATGCAAGTCGCGGCTAAAGTCGATTCGCTCCAGCACATGCCCGAAGAATCCGGCAACGTCGTTGACGTCGATTTTATGGCCGGCCTCTTCGTCTTCGGCGGCGGCAATCAAAAGGTACTTGGTCAGGCTTGCCTGATTGAATCCGAGAATAGCATTGGCCGTCTTCAGGAGTTCGAGCGGCTCGCGGTCTTCGGGCTTGGCGTAGGGCCTAAAGCGTTCGTGGGCAAGCGCTAGGCAAAGCGGGTGTACGCCGGCATCATCGACGGCGTGGAGTGCCACAAGCCCCGGAATCGAGGCGGGCACCATGGGCTTTGTAATCTGGTGAATAAAGCTTCCGAATAAGGTGTCTTCTTGCGGCGGGCGCCCTACGACGGTAAAGGGGTAGATCGCGTTCTTCTTGCACAAGACTTTTTCGACCTTGAGATACGGGAACGGGTGCCTATCGGAATAGTAGCCAATGTGATCGCCGAAAGGGCCTTCGGGCTTTAAATCCGGCTGGAGTTCGCCCAGAATGCAAAAGTCCGCATCGCTCGAAACCAGGTAGCCGTCGTGAATAAAGTAACGGAAACGCTTGCCGCCGAGCATACCTGCAAATAAGAGCTCGCTCAGGTTTTCGGGCATGGGCATGACGGCTGCCACCGTCTGCGCGGGCGTGCCACCGATAAAGATGCTGACCTTAAGCGGTCTGCCTTCTTCAATCGCTTTCTGGTGGTGCCTAGCGATGTCGCGCTTGATTTGGTAATGGAGCCCGCATTCGTTGCTGGCGTAATTGTTTCCCGAAATCTGCACGCGGTACATGCCCACATTCGTCGTCATGACCGAGGCGTTCTCGGCGGGGCGTGTCGCTACCTGCGGGAGCGTCAAGAAGGCACCGCCGTCATTAGGCCAGCAGACAATTTGCGGCAAGTCCGAAAGTTTGCATTCCTTAAAATCCTTAAGACTTCCGCTTTTTTTCGGGAGCGAATGCAGGCCTGTGCGGGCTGCCCTCAAAAGTTTGGCGGGCGAGGCGTGCTTAAAGAATTCGACCGGATTCGACTTGAACAGGACCGCGGTTTGAGTCCCTTTCAGGGTGTCGCGGAACAGAAAATCAAGCCGTTCCTGCGTGCCAAAGATATTGCAAACGGCCCTGAACGGGCTTCCTTTCACATGTTCGAAAAGAATGGCCGGTCCCTTGTTTTCAAATGTCTGGCGGGCAATTTCGGCCATTTCCAAGTACGGATCCACCTCGCGCTGAATGCGCTTGAGCATGCCTGCTCGTTCAAGATCTAGCAGTGCCTGTTCCAGGTTTCTGTACATGGAAATCTCCGCTGCTATCCGGCGGTAGCGGATTGGTCGATGGCGCTGAACCCTTGGGTCTGTTTCTTGCTTTCGATGGCTGCGAGAGTATCGCGGGCGTCCTTACGGCTAGCCACGGCGTAAACAATCGAAGCGTTGTCCATCACTTTTGCAAAAGCTTCTTCCGGGAATTCGCTGAATCCTTGGAAAGAAAAGTCGTCGTAGCAGGCGGTCAAATTGCCTTCGTCTACAAATTCGTGGCTCGCATTGAATCCGCGGAAAGGACCCTTGTCCAGGCGGACCATGATTTTGCCCTTGTTGATTGCACTAATGCGGCCCGTCCAGCAAATCTTGCGGAAACCGACTACAACAGTGTAGCGTACGATTTCGCCAGCTTCGATTGCCTTGGGCAGCGTATAGTGTACAACGGGGGATTTTCCGATAGTCACGTTCATGGGCGCATAGCGCATGGTCTCCAGCAAATTTGCCAGAGTATATTCCTGCCATGAAGTTTGACTGTATTGAACCATATTCAATAATTTAGCAAAAAGAAATGAGATTTGTCGTGAGTCTTACAAAATAAAATGAGTTTTTTCCAAGCTCAACGATTAGAACTCGAAATCAACTGCACGGCGTTCTGTTACGACTTTTTTAACAAACGATACAATTGCCAAATGTTCCGGATGGTTCTGGTAAACGTCGAGTGCTGCTTTGGTGTGGAATGTAGTATCGAGTGCGACATCGTATTCGATATCCCCGTTACCCAGTTCGGCCTTGTTAAAGTTCAAACCCGATTCAATGCTCAAGAGACCAGGAATCTTTCCGGCCAAAGCGTGGAATGCATCGACCATCTTCTGGCCGTTTTCTTTTGCAGAAGCACCTTCAGCTTCACTCTTCAATTTCCAAAATACAATGTGACGGATCATGATTTCCTCTTTTGATTATAAATTTGTTTGTAAAGGTCCAATTGCCGCTTAAAGCAATCGTTCCAACTAAATTTTTCGGCGTATGTTCGGGCGTTTGCCTTCTTTTGGCTCAGGTCCGAACGGTAAAGTTCTACAATGGCGTCTGCCAGGGCTTCGGACGTGCGCTTTTTCAAGACAACGCCAGCACCTGAGTTCAGCACATGTTCAGCAGCGGCGCCTGTGCTTGCCCCAATTTGGGCGTTTCCGCAGGCCATGCTTTCCAGAATCGAAAGCCCGAAGGTTTCCCAGCCCGAAAGGGCCAGTCCCATGTCTACGCTGGCGTAATGTCTTGCCATTTCATCGATCGACGAAATGAATCCGGCGTATTGAATGTGAGAATGCTTCTTGACCGCTTCTTCGACCTGCGGCAGGTACGGGCCAGTGCCTGCAAAAACAAGCGCCGGTTCGCATCCCAGCTTTTCTGCAATCAGGGGGTAGGCGCCCAACAAGAGTTCGATTCCCTTTTCTTCGCAAAAACGATGCGGGAAAAAGATAGTGAGTCGTTCCGGTTTTCCGGCTTTTAATTTCTGAACAAGCGCTTCGTCGCGTTTTGCGGGCGAGAACATCTGAATATCGCAACCGAGCGGAATCCAGTGCGATTTGGGCAGGCGATTCTTTTCGAGGCGCTTCAGGACTTCGTCGCAAGAAACCTGGATGCCGTCAAAATGCTTGAATTCTTGTCTGGCGTACCAGAAGGCGACTTTCTTCGCCAAAATGCCTAGCGTACGGCCGAACTTGTTTGTCACGGGGCGCTGCACGTAGGTAATGGGAAAGTCCGCATGCCAGAAACTTAAAAGAATGGCGTCGGGCACAATTTTCTTGGCCACGTGTCGCACCACGGTCGGCAAAATATAGGGCGAACCGACTTCAATCACTTGGGGCTTGTACTTCTCAAGGATGGGCTTGATTTGCGACGGACGCCACATAAAGCGGTATTCCCACTTGCCCGGGAATCGGTAAGCTTCTACGTGCTCGATAATGAGACCGTTGCTTTTCTGTTCGGTATAAGTCTTGGAATCCGGCATCACGAACACCGACAAGACTTCTTCTTGTTGTTCGTAAAATGCCATCTTTTGCAGGTGGTAGCGGCGTACGCCACCGCCCGATGGACTCCAGAAGTTGTTAAAATCGACTATGGTGAACATTAGTCGATCTCGGCTTCTTCTTGCATGCGGTTAGAAGCCGGGTCGATTGAAATCGAACCTTGGTACAGCTGGTTGTTGCCCAAGCGCTTGGAATCGACGGTAAGAACCATTTTCCCGTCATTGGATTCCAGCCAGTAAATGGCATCGGAATCGCGCAGGTAGGCGCGTGGTCCCACAAGTCCTTCGTCAGAAGAAATCAATTCTCCGCCAACGAACATCGGAATGTCCAGGGCCTTGTACAAGTCGAGGATCACTGAAGAACGTCTTTCGTGAATGTCCAGAAGTTCCGCGTAGTCCGAAACCTTCAAATGGTCAATGCCGTCAATGACAACGACCAAGTTGTGGTGCAGCTTGATTTCTTCTCTCAAGTTCGCAAGCAGTTCAATATTGTCGAAATCAAATTGGTCGTCCCAGATTTCCAAGCGGTTGTTGCGCACGAATGCCATCAGGTCGCGGGTCGCTTCCAGAATCTTCTGGTTTACGCCTTCGTCTTCGCTTTGTTTGCGCACGGTCAGCACCGATTCGCCAATCAGCATGGCGACGAGCCTGTCAAAGATTTGACGGCGCGGCGTTTCGAGGGCAATGTAAATCAGCTTGAGCTTCGGGTTACTTTGGACCAAATCCAAAGCAAGGCTCGAAAGGAGGGTCGTCTTCAGGCCGAAGGGCTTCGAAGACACATAGAAGCAGCCAGACTGAATGCCGTCAATTTCCTGAGTCAACTTTGGGAAGGTGTTGAGGGCGTAGCCAACGCTTACATCTGGCGGGCAAACCATGGCAGCATCGAAGTTTTCCTTGATGTCTTGCAACAGCATGGAGCGGCGGTGGGTATGCACCGTGTCTTCGACTGTGTTTTCGACAAGCGAAAGCAACTGGTCGGCGCCGTTCTTGCGGACAACCATGTCGACCGTTTCGTCTTTCGGGAGAACGATGGACTTGAATTTCAGACCGAGGTGTTCCGCCATCTTCAGGTATTTCTGAATGCGGTATTCCTGTTCGCGGCGGTCCTGTTCGCGTCTTAAAATGACCGTGACCGATTCAGCGCCGCAAGCCTTAAGCTTGTACAGGTGGCTCAGGCTGAGTTCCTGATACATGGTCGAAACCACACCTGGAATGCCGGCAAGGTCGGCGGTCAGTGCATCGAAGAAGCCTTCGACAATTACAGGTTTTGTAATATCGGACTGAATGTTGAACGGAATGTCTGCCGGGCCCGAGGCGTAAGAAACGTACGTATGCGGTCCGTCAGATTCATCGATCAGGCGACCGTAAACGGAGTGAATCAAGCCCTTGGAATTGCGAGCGGGAATCGTGATGCGCGGTTCATGGTAGGCGTCCAGATTGTCCAGGTAGAAACTGATCTGGTGGCGTTCAATGCCCGACATCATGCAGAAGCTCACGAACGGTTCCGGGTCGCCGCTGTAATAGCCAATGCCATAAAGCTGAGCCTGACCAATGCTCCATCCGCGGGCGGCCAAGAAGTCGGCCGAAGACGGGCTTCTGCAGGCGGCCCAGTGGCAGTAGCGCACAAAGTTTTCGAGAACCTTGGATTTTTCGCCACCGATTTCCTTGATCCACGGATGTTCATCTTGTTCGCGGTCGCGATCCGGTTCAAGCGTTCCTAAAAAGTCTACAGCTTCCGCTCTAGCGGCTTGTTCGTCCATGCCGTTAAAGCGACTGCGCATTACAAATTCAACAAGGTCACCTTCGCTGCCGCACTGCAAGCAACGATAGCGCCAGTATCCTAAAGCGTCATAAAAGAACAGAGACGTTTCTTCGGGAGAATGAAACGGGCAGCATGCAATCAGATTTCGGCCCCAGCGACTTAAAGGGATTCCCAGCTGTCGCGGATGGGTCTTGGCTCGCATGACAATTCCTGCATGTTCTTGGTCGATAATCATAGCGGTCCTCTTTTATACATTGAAAATCTAGTTATTTCTTTTGGGCTAGGGTAGTAAATCTTTTTTATTTTTAGGGTATGATCGTCCTTGGAATTGACCCCGGCACCATTACGACCGGTTATGCATTTATTGAATCTAGCGCACAAAAAGTAAAGGTCCTGGAATACGGAACTTTGCATGCTCCAGCAAGCCATGCGCTCGAAGATCGACTGTTGCATATCGTGTCCGGGCTCGAAGAGTTATTGGACAAATACAAGCCCGAATCGTTTGGCATGGAAGGTATTTTCTTTGCGAAAAATGCCAAGAGTGCTCTAGTGCTAGGCCACATTCGTGGCGCGGTTCTAGTGGCCTGCCGCAAGCGCGGAATTACGTATAGCGAATACAGTCCGCGAGTTGTCAAACAGGCGGTTACAGGCGATGGTGGCGCTTCCAAGGAACAGGTGGCCAACATGATTTTTGCGCGACTCGGAATACAAGGGAGTGACTTGCCGCTCGATGCTTCCGACGCTTTAGCAATCGCATGGACTCATGCGAATCCGTCTCCGCTGAACGATGCGGTGTCTAAGGTTCTCGGTAAAAAGAAGGTCGTGCGCAAAAAGAAGGCGACTACCAAGCAGTGGCTAGATTTGATTGAAAAGATGGGAGGGCATGTCTGATGGACTCCAAGATTTGTTACGGCCTTCGTCCGGTTGACTCTGCTGATTTTGTTGAGGTCGATGGCTACATCGTTGACAAACAGGTTCTCGACGATTACAACAAATTAAAAGAAACGTTTGCAAAGTCCGGTTTTGCTCTCCGCATAGAATCCGCCTACCGCCCGTTTGAACGACAGCTTTCGATTTGGAATCGCAAGGCAAGGGGTGAACTCAAACTGCTTTCTGCCGAAGGACTCCCCATGGAGCGCCCGGCAGACGAAGAACAATTGATGTATGCGATTTTAACTTGGTCGGCGCTCCCTGGCGCAAGCCGTCACCATTTGGGCACTGATTTAGACGTGGTCGATGGCAATGCATGCCCTGCCGGCTACGAGGTGGAACTCACCCCCGCCGAATGTGACGGCATGTTCCGCCCCTTCCATGAAAAGTTGACCGAACTAATCGGGGCGGGCGAGTCCTTCGGCTTCGAGCGCGTCTTCGTGCCTGGCCGCGGCAAGATTCAGCCCGAAAAGTGGCATATCGCGCACTTGCCGACCTCGCGAAAATACCTTGAAAGCTTCTCGCTCAAAGACCTCCGCGCCCTCTACGAAAAGACGGATATTGCTTGCAAATCCGCCTTGCTGGATAACCTGGAATCGCTTGCTGAAAATTACATCTACCCGTATTTTGTGTAGGTCTTGAACTCGTTATGCCGTTTGCTCCTGAAACCCGTGGAATCCTTCGCTTGCCCTTTGCTGAATACGGGCACTCCGTTCTCGGTACGCCCTTGCGCTACATTCCGTGCTCCGACTCATGCCGCGTACTTGTGGTTGCTGGAATCCATGGCGAAGAGCCCGAAACCACGTTCCTGCTGAGCCGAGTCCTTCGGGCGTTCGAAAAGCCTTTTGAATCGGTCGCTTTCGTGCTTTGTGCAAACCCCGATGGCATGACGCTTGGAACCCGCGGAAACGCAAATGGGGTAGACCTGAACCGCAACTTTCCGACGGCAAATTGGAGCAAGGAACCCGTAGGCTCCCGCTCCATTCTAGAAGCCCCGCGAGATACGTTCCTGTCGGCAGGAAACGCTCTTGGCCGTGAGCCAGAAACGGCAGCGCTTGTTACGCTCATTCAAAAACTTTCGCCCGAAAGCATTATTTCGATGCACGCTCCTATGGCTTGTGTCGATGCTCCGGCATGTACAGATCTTGTAAAAAGTTTGTGCGAATCCTTCAATTTGCCTTGGCATGCCGACATTGGATACCCCACACCGGGGAGTCTCGGCACTTGGTGCAAAGAACAAAAAAGTCCAGAGTGCATCACTCTGGAACTTCCTCGAATGTCGCTAGAAGCGCTCTTTGATCGCTATAGCGAAGGCTTTGTTACTTTCCTTCTTTCGCTTCTTCGATAATCTTCTTACGCTGAATCAGGCCTAAGGTAAAGCCTGCAATCAGGTACACAGAGCAGAGCGTAAGCAGGTATTCCAAAATAAACGGAACCTTGTCAGAAATGAACAGGAATCCGCAGATATAGGTAATCACAATCAGGATTGCCTGGCCGATGTTCAAGAGCTGATTCTTGCGGGGCTGGAGCTTGGGCAAGAAGAGCGGGCTTACCATCAAAAGTCCGGTTACCAGCATCACGAGTACCGGGAGAACCATGAGCGGGCTCTCGGCGTTTTCAAACAGACCGTTCTGTTTGAGGTAGACAATCAGGATAGCGTTGATGGCACCGGCAAAGGTAGACGGAAGGCCGGAGAAGTGGTGGTGGTAGGTGTCGCTATCGCAGGCATTGTACTTGGCAAGGCGCATGGCGGCGCAAAGCACGTAGATTGCAAATGCGACAATCAGGAGCACTCCGTTGGTCTGGAACCATTCCGGGCTCTGGGTCTTGTAGGTAAAGAAAACGGTAAATGCCGGAGCGAGACCGAAGGCAATCAGGTCAGCAAGGCTGTCGAACTGGGCCCCGAACTCGGAACTTGCATTCACGAGACGAGCGGCAAATCCGTCCAGCTTATCCAAGAGAACGCTCAAGATAATGAAATAAGCACCGGTGCGGATGGGGTCAGAAGAGGTAAAAGAACTGAATGCGCCGGTCACCCAGCAAATGGCAAAAACGCCCAAAAGAAAGTTCATGCTAGTGAACGCATTCGGCAAAATAAAACGAGACTTACCCATAGGGTCCTCCATTAAGAAGTATCGAAATAAAGATAGTTTTTTTGTGGGCTAAAAACAGAAAAACGCCCTGTAAACGGGCGTTTTCAAAAGTGGAAAATCTGATTTTTTTACTTCGCATTTGCCTGCGGAGTAATCTTCCAGAGACCCTTCACGCCGGCGGCAACTACAAGGCTCTGCGGCGGTGCATACGGGTCTTCTTCGGTCGGGAAATTGGTCCAGTGCTTTGTCGAGAACTGGTAATACTGTGTAGGACGATACATGACCGGAAGTACCGGAATCGTTTCCATAAAGATTCTGTTCAAAGCGCGATAAGCTTCGACCAGTTCCTTTTCGTTGGTGATTGCCGGAATCTTCAGTAATAGTTTGTCTGCATCGTCGTTCTTGTAGCGACCCTGGTTAGCAAAAGCTTCTTCGCCAGTGGGCTTGAGAGAAACAGAACTCATCACCTGATCGAACCTGTTCCAAGGAGATGCTGCAGAAAGTTCAGCAGTCTGTGTTTTCATGGCGAGATCGAATGTGCCCAAGCGCAGGTTCTTGTCCCAAACGCTGTAGTCCACAAATTTTTCTTCGGCGGCAAGACCGATTTCGTTCAAGGATTCTACGATAACCTTAATAGCGTCTTCCCAGTCGGTCCAGCCTTGCGGGCATTCAATGGTAATATTGCGAACCTGCTCTTTGTTCTTGTCGAGCAGTCTGCCGCTTTCGTCCCAGCTGTAGCCTGCCTTCGTCAAGATTTCCTTGGCCTTTCCGACATCATAGGAATATCCGTACTTGTCTGCGTCTTCCTTGTTAAAGAACTTGGATTCTGTACCGAAGGGCAGAATGAATCCGGGCTGAATAACAGGGGTGTAGTTCGAAACGGCGCGGGCCTTGATTTTTTCGAAATTGATGGCATGCACCATGGCGCGACGGATGTTCACGTCGTCAAACGGAGCACGTGTATGGGCGATAAAGAGTGTCGTAATTGAACCCGGAAGATGGTAGGGTTCGTTGCGGCTCCAGGCGCGAATGCTGTCCTTGGCCTTGTCCCAAATGCGGGGCAGGAACACCGAAGAAATGTCCAAGTTGCCCTTGGTCATGGCGCTGTTAAACTGGTTGTTGCTATTGTACAGGGAATGAATGATGTACTTGGGAGTCGGCTTCTTTCCGCCGAACTTATAGTTGCCCCAGTAGTTGTCATTACGTTCCAGAACAATCTGGTCCGGTGAATAGGTCTTGATGTTGTAAGGGCCAGAAACCACAGGCATCGAATCGTTCTTGAATTCGGCAATGCGGTTCATGTCGTAGCTCTTACCGGACTTCGCCCCCTGGACGAGCGGCTCGAATACGGCCTTCGGCAGAATAGATGTTTCAGCAAGGGCATTCAAGATAATCAAGGGATTCTTGTTGTTGCTGAAATGGAAAGAAATGTTGTTGTTACCGTCGTCGGTAATTTGGCTCAGGAATTGCCAGTTGTCATGGCGCGGCGTGGGAAGCAGGGAGTCAATCTTGAATGTGTAAAGAACATCTTCAACAGTAACGGGGGCACCGTTACTCCATTTTGCCTTAGGATCAAGATGGACTGTAATCTTGTTTTCGTCGCTCTTGTAGCTGTCAGCAAGCATGGGTTCGAGCTCGCCGCTTAACTGGTTGTAAGCGAGCAAAGCTTCGTAAGTAATACGGCAATTGCCATCGATAGGGAAGTTGGGGTTGTAATCCAACGGATTAAATGAAGATGGCGGAGTCCAGTCAAAGCCTCCGATGTACAGGGTTTCGCTGCGATCGTATTCCGACTGGATCTTATCGGCGGTGGGCTTAGTTTCTTCGTTGCAACCAACGGTGAAAACGCAGCCTAGGGCTGTTGCCAGGGTGAATATTTGCCTTGCACGTATTTTCATGATGTTTCCCAAAGTCTTCTTTGTAATCCTGTAAACCATATCATAAATTTAGTGTGTTTTTAACAAAAAAACCACCAAAATTTGTTTACAAGATGCAGAAATATGCTGTTTTATGGCATATTTCTAGACTATAGAGTGAATCCGTACAACAAGCGCTTTGGAGAGGCACTGAACAAAGTATGATTCAGTATAAACGGTGTGCCTGCTCCACTTGGAGTACTGTATTTTCTTTCCTTCTTTCCGGTCTTTAAAGAGATTCCAATGACTTCGTTTCCTTGGTCTATCCAGGCAAAACCATCTTTGACAAAGGGCTTGGGGAATACGGCGTTCTTGCCGTTAAATTTCCACAGAGGGGCGCCTGCTTCAGAGTAGAGCAAGAAGGATTGATCCGAAAGTCCGACAAGGATTTTTCTTTCGCCCGCATCAGAAATTACTTGCAGCGAAGAAACGTCGTTTTCCATTAGAATCTGCAGCGGCGGGGTATCCTTCTTCTTTTGATTGAATAGGTAAAGCTTGTTTCCGCTTGCGACCGTAATAATGGAATCTGCGCTGAGCATATGTGAAACTTGGCCAGGAATCTTGCGAGCAGAATTTTCCTCAGTCTGTCCGGCTTCGTCATCAAGGGAAACGAGTTCTCCTTCGAGGTTGCATGCGAAAATGGCCTTGTCCGATTTGGTATGCAGGAACGGAACAGAGAATATCTTTCTGGACCAAGCGAGTTTATTGTCGGGTTTCTGGATTTTGAGCAAGAATCCGTTCCAGGTAGAAACGTAAATGGCGTCTTCGGTAACATTCATCTTGAATGCCTTACCCGGAAGCTGCAAGGAGGCCGGAGAAGTATCCTTGTTCAAGTCGTAAATGAAAATGTTGTAACCCGAGGCAATAACGAGGGTGTTTTCATCGTTATCGATAACGGGGCTGTTGTCGAGCGTTCCGATGTATTTTGACCAGCGCAGTTCGCCTGTTTCAGCGTTAATGCACAGCAATCTGTCTGCTGCAGGGTCAATCGTGTACAGCATTTTCTTGCTGCTAAAGAATTGCGGGTAACGGGTCTTGGGCGAAATCGGCAGTAACGTTACGAATTTTGCGCCAATGGCCTTGCTGAATCGGTTTAATATTAGCTGTGTCGCTTGCGGATTGCTACTTGAAAGTCGGACGGCCTCGGACCAGGCTTTCTGTTTGTCTCGGTCACTTCCTTTATTTTGTTCGAGATAAAGTGCTTTGAAGAACCAACCCTCGGCATTTCCCGGTTCCAGTTTGAAAAGCGAATCTAAAACGGGAGGCAGGTCTTCCCATTCTTCGTGCTCGGTAATTTCGGCTGCTTGTCTTGCTAAAATTTCAGAGAGCAGAATCTTTTTTCCGTAGTAATGCGGTGAAAGCGAAACTAGTTTTCGGTCGCCAAAATACAGATAGAGATTCCCGTTAGTGTAAATGGGGGATTGCTCAATCGGCTTTGCAAAATTGAAATGCCACAACGGGTTGAGTACAGTGTCGACTGCGGTAATGGCGCCTTCGCTAGAGAATAGCCCGAGAGTTCCCTTTGCGAGCGGATAAACAGAAGAGGCTTCGCTTCGGATTGTCTTTCGGATAAGTCCTGTTTTTTTGTCAATCAGCGAAATTCTTCCGGAAGCTTCAAGTAGGACAAGGCTTTTCTCGAAAGAGAACATTGTTTCGATATTGCTGACCGAAATTTTCCAAAGGGGAGAAATTCTTGCTTTTGGAATGTAGCCGTAAAGGTAATTGCCCGAAACCAGGAATAGCATGTTCTTGTCGATAAGAACACTTCTGATTACGTCAAATTGGGCGATAGATTTCTTGGTTGAACCGTCTTCGGGCGAAATAAAATGGAGCGCGTTGTCGGTGCAATTCAAGACAAATTCGTTAGTCGGAGCAAAATAGCCTTCGGGAACACAGCCGCTGTATTTGTCGGCGACCTGAGTAACAACACGCTTGTTGTTTAAAATGGCTAGTTGCTTTTCGCCTTGGACAATCGCCCTGTTTCCGTCAATCAAGAGGTGCGTAATGTCTGTAATGGGGAAACTCTTGCTGGGGCTGCTGGCATATAAAGCCTTAAAAACAAGGCTGTCCTGGTCAATGGGCTGGTACCAGATTCCTTGACGATCGATATTGAAAATTTGCTTGTTGGCGGGAGCGACAGTAATGTTTTCGACGCGGTCATCTATGATTTTGCTAATCGTGCCGTCGCGTAAAAGCAAAAAGGTCGGATCTTTTCCGAAGGTTCTTAAAATAGGACTCTTCAACTGGAGCGGTGCTCTCAGTAGCGCTTCGGGCTTGCTGCTGGTTGCGCTTTCGCGTTCCGAAAGCCAGTAGGCTTTGGCAACTTCATTCGTCCTGGCTAGACTTTGCTCGTAGTAAAAGTTTGCCGATGTCTTGTTGCCGGCAAGTTCCTGAATTTTTCCTAGATAGAAATAGGCTTTTTCCTTGTCGTCTTCGTCGCCCTGCATGGCAGCTTTTTCAAGCATCTTGATGGCGTCTGCCGTTTCGCCCTTCATTTCAAACAGATAAAGTGCTTCTTGAATGTTTGTTTCCATTTTCTCTGCAAAAGCGAAAGAAACAAGCCCGCATAACCACACGAGCGTAATTGCCGTGCGTAATTGCAAAAGCCTTATGTTTGTTCCTATCTGTTTCATTTATGCATCAAACTTGTATCCGGCGCCTCTAACAGAAATGATAAACTTGGGGTTGTCCAAATCGTCTTCTATTTTACGGCGAAGGTTTGCAATGTGGTTGTCGACCGTACGGGTAGAAGGCATGTTTTCGTCGGTATAGCCCCAGATTTCCTTGAGTAGGGATTCGCGCAGAATGACTTCGCCGCGATGTGCCCAGAAATATTTCATAATCAGGTATTCGCGGGTGGTCAAGTCCAGAGGAATGCCGCCCTTGGTTGCTTCGAACTTCTTGACGTTAATGCTGATATTTGCAAATTCAAGGATTTCAGGAACTTGAACCGAGTTGTTGCCGCTTTGCGGTTCAATACGGCGTCGGAATGCCTTGACGCGGGCCAAAAGTTCCAGAATCGAGAACGGCTTTGTCACGTAGTCGTCGGCACCCATTTCAAGCCCTGCCACCTTGCTCGTTTCTTCGGTTTTTGCCGTGAGCATAATGATATAGGTGTCCGGATGCTTGTTTCTGATATAGCGACAAACTTCAAAGCCGCTCTTTTTCGGAATCATCAAGTCCAAAAGCACCAAATGCGGCTGGTAAGAATCAGCCTTGGCAATTGCTTCTTCACCATCGCAGGCGGTTTCTACGACATAGCCTTCCATTTCAAAATTATCTTGGAGGCCCAAGCGGATGATTTCTTCGTCTTCTACGATGAGTATTTTGAAATTCATGGTTATTCTGCCTTTTTAAACTTGACGATAAACGTAGATCCTTTCCCGGGTTTGCTGACCAGCGAAATGGTTGCCTTGTGAGTTTCGGCAACGCGTTTGACGGTTGCAAGGCCGAGTCCCGACCCCTTGGTGCTGCGGGTCATTTCGTCACCCACTCTATAAAAATCATTAAATATATTTTTTTGCTCAGATGCCGCAATGCCAATTCCGGTGTCTGCTACCGAGAATATGACCCACTCGCTGTCACTCTTGACTTCAACATGAATGTCGCCGGGAGCATCAGTGTACTTTATTGCGTTATCGATTAGATTCTGCACTAAACTGTAAAGCGCTGTGTAGTCGCCCATTACAAAAACGTTGGGCTCAAAATGCGTGTAGAAGGTAAGTCCTTTTTCGACACCGATATCTTCAACAGCGTTAAAGACCTTTTTGGCGCAAATCGAGAAGTCGAGTTTTTCCCACTTGAAAGCGCCTGTTCCGTGTTCCATGCGCGTGTAATTCAGAATGGCTCCAATCAAGTTCTCGAGTCTTGAAGCTTCTTTACCTATCAGGGTTGAATATTCCTGCACTTTTTCAGCTCGCTGTAAGCGCCCGCGGGCCATCATTTCGGCAAACATCTTGATGGATGTCAGCGGAGTTTTCAGTTCGTGCGAAACGCTAGACAAGAAGTTTGCCTTCATGGCCAAGAGCTTGCGTTCCTGCGTAATGAATCTGAACATGAAGAACGAACCGAAAATGACGGTAATCAGCGCAAACAGCATGAGTCCGTACATCAAGAACATGCGGTGTCTAGTTTCTTTATGAATGTCCTGCATGTCTTTTTCGTACAAGGTAAATTCCCATTCGAGCGCTTCGGAAATGTAGTGTTGTGCGATAATCGGAGCCCCTTCCGGGATTTCACCTATAACAAGTTTGTCGCTGTTTTCGGTAATAGAGAACGGAATGTTCTTGTAACTCTGTATGACCGTTTTAATCTTGTTCAGCAGTCTTGCTTTGTAGGCGTCTTTGTTGATTACCGCAATTACTACTTGGTCGCCCGAAAGGTATGGGTAAGACATTTTAAACAAGGTGATTTCTTCGGTATTCTTGTAAAGAATGCCTTCTTTCGAAGAAATATCGTCGTTTAAGATTTCGAGGAACAAGTCCTTGTTGTAGAACAGGATGTCCATGTACCCCAACTGGCGGTTGAAGTTTTCGCGCAGGTTCCAAAAGGCTTCGCGCTTTTCCTGCGAGAGACTTTCAAACGAAAGAATCTGCGTGAATGCCGATTCAAAGAAGTACCTGGACGAAGATATGTCGTCGATGTTCTGCTTGTCTAAAAATTGAGCTAAAACAGAAAGGCAGTAGTCCTGCGCTTCTTGATGCTTTCTTTGGAATACGAGAATTTCAAAGTGGAGCATGTAGACGGCGTAGGTCAAGTCGGCATGTAGGTAGCCCTGCTGGTGCGGGTTGTTTTCAAGAATTTCGAGCAGGTGTAATGCTTCGTCATACTTCTTGTTCTTGTAGTAGAAACGAATCAGCCCCAGAATATTCTGGACTTGTTCTTCCTTGGATTCAAAGAAAAAGCTGGCGGGTCTAAGACTCCGGGACCGCTGTTCCAGATAAATCTTTTGGGCAACGCTGTCCTTTAAACCGCTGGTTTCTACTTGATAAAGTTTTTTGTCAAGGAGCGAAGGTACGCTATTTGAAAAATTGGAAGACTTGAAAAATTTTTTGGACGTCATGTCCGGGTAAATCAAGTTTCCGTTATTGAACAGGAATATGGCGTCTAGACCTTCGACAGACTTGAATTCAGCCGCATGCCCGAAGTCCAAAAGTCCTTGTGGCTGTTCGTACAAGAACAATGAGGCCGCTTTGGTCTCTTGGTAAATTTTGGATTGTTCCTTTTCAATCGCTTCTTCGACTTCGCTTTGGAATGCATTCAGGTTTTCGTCGAAGTTCTTTTGCGAAAGGTAAATCTCGTTTTGGATGTTCCTAAAGCTTAAGAAAGAAAGAATCGCCGTCGGGAGGACAATTCCTCCCGCAAACAATAGGACGAACAGCAGATTATTACGTGAAACCTGCATTGCCTGTCCTTATAGAACTTGTAGGCTTGGTGCGATTCTCTTACTTGACAATCTGCGCACGGTGGGTCACCGATACCCTGTGTCCAACTTCAATTCTTCTGCTGTTGGAATAGAGTTCGCGAATGAGAATGCTCGATTCGTTGTCAGCAGCTCTGGCAATGATACCGCGGCCAATCAGGCGGGGCGGGAGCGATTCATCAGTCTTGTCTTCTTCCCAAATAGCGACCGCGTCACCAGTATTGTAACCTTCGTTAATGCCTTTATCAGCAAGCACATACGAGAATGCGCCGATAATCAGCATCGGGTCCATGGAATAGCGGATCATGGCCAAATCGTCCAACTTGGCTTCCTTGACCTTGCTATAGCCGGACACATTGATGGTCTTGAGCGGCTGCTTGAGTCTTGCCTTGGCCTGGTGAATCTTGATTTCGCGGAAGCTCGTTACGATCTTGGCGCGAGAAAGCGTGTCACCGATGGCGGTGATTTTTGCAATGCCAGCAAGGCGGAGCAAGGCATAGCGGTCAAAGCTGCTGCCCTTGGCTGCCGGAACGTTAATTGCTTTAGCATCAACGATTTCCACGAGGTCGCCACGCTTCAGATTGGCGTCAGTTTTCTTACCGATACCCACGACCACTTCCGTTTCAGGCATGTGAATCAGGGGTTCCTTCTTTTCGCCCGATTTAATGGAAATAAAGCGCTTGTCTTTTTTCAAGGAATCGAGCGTATAGATTTCGGGCGCGTGAATCTGGTAATAGCCGTTGAAAATCTTGGGTGCCGGACGCTGCTTATAATAGTATTCGTCGCTGGGTTTGGCCTTCTTGACGGCCTTCTTGTCCTTATCGCGCAGGTTGCCGAGCATACCTTCGAAATCGCTATTGCGTTCGTCGCCGTCGTCACAGCCTGCGTTGGCAACCGTCAGACCCTTACCCTTCGGGAGAGCGGAGTCCGAAATAGATGCATTACAGGGATATTTGCTCTTCTTTTCGACCTGCAACACATTGCCTTCGCGAATTGAATCGCCCAGGTAAATGGAGTCGCCCGGATAAATCCAGTGCGGGTCTTCGATGTGGCGGTTATTTTCCCAAAGGTCTGGCCAGGCAAAAGGGTCCTTGAGGAATTCGTCACTCAAGTCCCAAAGGGTATCGCCTTCCTTAACAATGTAGGCAGACGCCAACAAAGCCGAAAGACCCAGACAGATGGATGCACATTTTAAAAGTCGCATAATAATCCCTTAAAGACTGTTATATCAATAATTTAACCTTTTCTTTGCTTAAAAGAAGGGCTTTTTTGACTAAAATGCGGAATTTCTTGCGTTTTTCGGCCAGAAACGCGTTCTTGTGGGCGCTGAATGGTCCTAGAACGCTGTTTTTGAGCCGGATTCTGCCCTAAAACGCCTACTCGGTCGGGCACGAACAGGAACAGAATCTCGAATTTTCCAGAACCGGGTTCCAGGTAAAGCGGGATATTCTTACGCAGCATGTAGCCTTCATTCCTGAATTGCTTGATGGTGCGTGCCGCTACTTCAAGGTTCGATGTCTGCAAAAGAATTCGTTCCGGTCTCGAAAGGGCTGCAGCTTGAGCAACTCCCTGTGCCAATGGTTCGTCGCCGGGCAGGTTGAAATAGAATGTCCAACGGCCTTCGTTTTCGGGCTTGCTGAAGAATTTGCCGAAAAATTCCTGCTCTACATGACTGCGGATGAATTTCATGTTGTCATCCAAGGCGTTACGAGCATTCAAGCGCGAAGACATCATGGCGTATTCGCGGCAATCCATCGAAACAACGCGTTTGAATCGGTTTGCAAGCATGGTGCTTACAAAAGAACTTCCGGAATAGAATTCAAAGAAGCTGTCTTCTGCATTCGGGTGGATTGCATCTTCGATACGTTTCGGGAGGCCAATCCAGGCGTCGTGAATACGCGGCGTCCAATCCAGCACATGCATGCTGATTCCAGTTTCGCCTATTGGCATAAAGTCGCTACCGAAGGCGCTCTTGGCTTCGACCTTCATCGGAATAGTTCCGGCCGGATCAAAAGGCTGGTCGGGCAAGCATTGAATGTGGTGGCAACTGATAACTTCAGGACAGTTTCTTTGTACAAAATCAATGAAAGTCTTGTAACCGTGGGCAGAGAATCGACCCTTCAGGTTTACTTGTACAAGCATGGCGTAGCGTCCGTCACCAACGGCGCGGAACCAAATCTGGCGAAGAGCCTTCTTAAAGATATGCAAGTGCTCTTTCTTGATTTGTTCAAAAACGCGGGTCACGAGTTCGGGGGCTTCCATGCCGCGGGCAGGTGCTTCGATTGTGAAAATTTCTTGCTTGCCGCGGTAGGTCTTTAGAATGCGCCAATCTGCGTGATCCGGTATTGCATCAGCCGTAAACCATGCCTGAAATTTTCCGGGAATATGTTCGTTTTCAACCCAGGCGACGAGCTGTTGCTTAATGTCTTCGAATGTCACCGGAGCTTTACGTACCGGCTTTTCTTCTTTCGGGGTTTCCGTCTGTTCTTTGCCGCGACGCAAGGAATTTCCGCGTGCGCGATTGTTTGTACCTTTAAAATTGTTTTTCATTCTTTCGTTCTTCATTATAAACTCATGCCTCAAAGCAACGTAGTTGCGACCTCTTTGCTCAAAGAGCCGCAGGCTCGTGCTATACAAGGAATCTCGGGTAAATCCAGGAGCATTCACGGGCGAGCATCTTCGGGAATTCGCGGAATGTTCCATTAATCTGGTAAAGGTTCAGGCTGCCTTCCACCGGCGAAAGCTTGATAAGCGAGTCGGCACGGGCTTCGAGGTAGGGGTATTCATCAATGTTGCAAGACGACACTACGGCGCACCCCGTGAGGGCGATAATGGTGTCGACCATCTGCATCAAAATCTGGTGCGGAGCTCCATTCAAGCGTGTAGACTTCGGATTGTGCAATACGGCTGAAATCGGGTCGATGACAACGACGCGGTAATCATGGTTTTCGAGTCGCTTGGCACCTTGAATACGCTTTGCAATGAGCTGGGCTGTTTCAATCGGTGAAAGAGCCGTACCGCGCAAGTTCAAGAAACCGAACTTCGGGGTGCTGGCGTTCAAGTTGCGCTTGCCGGCCAACAGGTAAAGGCGGTTCAGGAACACAGACTTGGTCAGTTCGAAGTTGATGAACAACACGTCGCTAGAAGACGTTGAATTGCCGAACCAGTCTTCGCCGTAGCAAATGGATAGGCCTAAATCCATGAGCGCAAGAGACTTACCGCTTTTCGGAGGTGCCGTGAACAAGAAGAATTCGCCGGCGCGGAGCATGTTTTCGACAATGGTCTGGTCTTTCTTGGGGGCTTCTTCGGTGTCGCTAGCAAGTTCAATGAGCGGTTTTCCGTCCAAAGAATATTCCACCCATTCTTGCCATTCCTTAAAGTTCTTGGCACCTTGTTCCAGGCCAATCAGGTATTGCTGCTTACCGCCGCGGAGCACGCCCGGCATACGCACCATCATGTGCGGGTTGCTGTTGCTCGGGTCGACCTTGAATCCTTGGGAATCAAGTGTCTTGAAAAGGAAGTCTACGCGTTCGTTGTATTCTTCTTCGTCGTTTGCAAAAATCTTTACCCAAGCCTGCACTGAATTTGCGCCAGTGTTCACGAGGGCTGCGCAGGGCAAGTTCAAGGCTTTGTAGTAGGCGAGCTGCTTGGCCAAGGACATTTTGGGGTTGTCGACTACCACATAGCGGTAACGGAAAGATTCATCTGTGACGTCGTCGCCGCCCTTTACGGCGTTAATGCACAATAGGGCGCCTTCGGGACTGTCGAGACTCTTCATGATTTTCTTGATAGAGTCTTCTTGCCCGATAATGTTCGATACAAGTTCTTCGGTTGTTTCGGGAGTGTTTGAAACCTTGAACGAAATCGTTTCTTCGGAATCAAAAGTCGCTTCCAAAAGTTTGGCTAAGTCTTTACGCCAGTCTGCTGCGGGCCAAGGAATGGAAAGTGCTTCGGGGTCAATCTTGAAGTTTTGCAACAATTCCAAGGATTGAGTATCGAGGCCCATGGCAAGCATCTGTTCCATGGAAATCATGTTTGCCGACAGCGGGGTGATAATCGGCATGGCAACTGTCTGCGGGGCGGCCGCAGCTTGTGCCTGGGGCATGGCGCCTTCCGCAGCCGGTTGGGCGTTCTGCGGAGCAGGTTTTTCTTCTGGGCGTTCCGTGGTGCGTTTTTCAGCGGAGAACGCACGGCGAAGAGTCTGTTCGACCTCTTCGCCGTCCATGCCGTCGTCGCGGGCCTTGCCGCCTAGCTGGAAACTGGCGTCCATGAACGTCCAGCCTTCTTCCATGGCGGCAACACCAGCCTTGTACAATTCGGCTTTCAGTTCGTTTACGCTGTTAAACTTGTTCTTGAGGAACAGGTTAATGGTCTTTTTTGCATTTTCCATAAGCGCCTCAGATGCTTTATCATACTGAATGTAGCTTTTTTATTTACAAAAGGGTACTTAAAAGTGCAAAATGCATGAAAAAACGCCCCGGAATCGCTCCGGAGTGTTTGAAATTTAGTTTGTTTGAAATGACTCGTTGTGGAGTAAATCCAATAATGAATCGTAATTCGCCTAGAAACGAGCAAGACGAGGTCCTTACCTATGTTTTGTTCCAAAAATAAATTTCTGACAAAACATGGTGACGACATCCTTTGGCGAACGATTGGCGAAGCCAATCTCCTGCACTAAAGTGCAGAGCTAAAGTAAAATGCGAGCCGAAGCTGTATTGATGCATACAGCGAGAGCTCGCATGACGTGGTATTGCGAAGTTTATCGGCGAATTACTTCGACGGGTTGAAACTATCCTTCAGGCCAACCGTTCTATTGAACACCAGGTGGCCCGGCTTGGAATCTTCGCTATCCAGGCAGAAGTAGCCCTGGCGCATGAACTGGAAGCGGTCTTCAAGCTTGGCGTTTGCGAGGCTCGGTTCCACCTTGGCCTGCTTTATCACCATGGATTCCGGGTTCAGGTAGTCGTGCCAGTCTTCGCCTTCCGGGACCTGAGACGGGTCTTCGAGCGTGAAGAGGTTGTCAATCAAGCGCACTTCGGCGTCCACGGCGTGAGCGGCGGAAACCCAGTGGATGGTGCCCTTGACCTTGCGGCCATCAGGCGTTTCGCCACCCTTGCTCAGCGGGTCGTAGACACAGTGAATCACCTTCACCTTGCCGTCGGCGTCCTTTTCGACGCTCTTGCAGGTCACGAAGTAAGCGCCCTTCAAGCGGACTTCGCCTTCGGGTTTCAGGCGGAAGTACTTCTTCGGCGGTTCTTCCATAAAGTCATCGGCTTCGATGTAGAGTTCGCCGCTGAACGGGACCTGACGCGTACCGGCGTTCGGGTCGTTCGGGTTGTTTTCCACTTCGATCATTTCGACCTTGCCGGCTTCCCAGTTGTCAATCACGAGCTTGACCGGATCAATCACGGCCATCACGCGGTTGGCGGTCTGGTTCAATTCTTCGCGGATGCAGAAGTAGAGCAAGTTCACATCGACCATGGAGTCGGCTTTGGAAACGCCGATGCGGTCGCAGAACTCGCGGATGGAACTCGGCGTGAAGCCACGGCGGCGGTAACCACAGACTGTGGGCATACGCGGGTCGTTCCAGCCCATCACGGCCTTCGTTTCCACCAGTTCCAAAAGCTTGCGCTTGCTCATCATGGTGTAGGTCAGGTTCAGGCGGGCAAATTCAATCTGCTGCGGACGGTTGTCGAGACCGAGCTCGATCAGGAACCAGTCGTACAGCGGGCGGTGCGCCTCGAATTCCAGCGTACAGATGGAGTGCGTGATGCCCTCGATCCAGTCGCTGAGCGGGTGCGCAAAGTCGTACATCGGGTAGATGCACCACTTGTCGCCAGTGCGGTGGTGCGTGCAATGCTTGATGCGGTAGATAACCGGGTCGCGCATGTTCATGTTCGGGCTAGAGAGGTCGACCTTCGCACGGAGGCACTTCTCGCCATCGGCGTACTTGCCGTCGCGCATTTCGCGGAAGAGCTTCATGTTCTCTTCGACGCTGCGGTCGCGGTAGGGGCTCGGACGGCTCGGCTTACCGGCATCGTTGCCACGGTATTCCTGCATCTCGTCGCGGGTCAGGTCTTCCACATAAGCCTTACCCATTTCAATCAGTTTTTCGGCAAAGGCGTAAATCTGGTCGTAGTAGTCGCTGGCGAAGTATTCGCCGCCCTTCCATTCAAAGCCGAGCCACTTCACGTCTTCGCGGATGGAATCGACGTATTCCACATCTTCTTTAGTGGGGTTCGTATCGTCAAAGCGCAGGTTCGTAACGCCACCGAAGTCCTTGTACTTGTTTGCCGTACCGAAGTTCAGGCAGATGGACTTTGCGTGTCCGATATGGATGTAGCCGTTCGGTTCCGGCGGAAAACGGGTATGCACACTCTTGCGCTTGCCCGTGGCGAGGTCGTTAACGATAATGTCCTGTACAAAATTCGAAGATTCGGGGATTTCCATGGTTAATCCTTTAGTTTTTAACGCTGGAAAATATAGTAAAATGGTTATTCGTCACCGAAGAACCAGTCGCGGTCATGGCAGACAATGGTAGTGTGCGATGTCCTGTTGGAAATGACGGCGATTTTATTTATGTCGGTACAGGCGGGTCCATTTTCAAGTTTTGAAAATAGCTCCTGATCTTCATAGTCAACCCAATACTCATCTTGGCATATGTAGCCAACTTTCTCTTTGTTTAAGTATACAATAACCCCCTCTAAGGCTGCCTTACAGGGGTATTGCGAATATTGGGAATTATTCTTGGAATTGTGACCCGAATCGGTCGATGCGTCAGTAGAGCCTTTCCCGCCGCAAGCGGCGAGTAAAAAGGCTACGGGAAGAATGCTGAATAAAGGTTTCATGAATGTTTGCACATCTTAAAGATGTGGATTATCGTCTCATACTTTTGCTAAAGCCACCGCGGCTGTTACCGTTATGACCGTTGTCGCCATGGCTTCGGCTGCTGTTGCGGGAATCGTCGTAATGCCTCGGGCTGCTATGAGAATCCCTTGCGTTACCATAACCTTGATTGTTTCCCTGGTTGTTGTAATCGTCTTGCCAGTTGTTGTTGGACGATCTGACTGTAACTCTCTTGTCCGAGTGTATGACTGAACGTTCGATTTCGGCTTTAGACCTCGGCGCGTTATCATGGCTCATGGGGACCTTGGTCGGCCTGCTAGAAGGCTGAGTGTATGTGTCGTGTTGCCTAGGCTGCGGAGGAGCCATGTGATTGTCATGTCTTGGTGTAGGAGGTGCCGCATGATGGTCGTGTCTTGGCGCAGGGGGAGCTGCGTGGTGGTCATGTCTTGGCGGAGGGGGTGCCATATGGTGGTCGTGCCTCGGGGAAGGTGCGCTGTGGTACCTATGGGGAGGAGGCGGATTGTGGTGGCGGAGCGGATGGTGCGGGCGAGGTCTGTTATGGTACCAACGATAATCGTGTACGTAAATCAGGTGCGTGTCCCATTCAAAACGGCTGGTTCCCCAACCCCAGGAATCGTAATAGGCTCCCAGCCAGACTCCGTAGCGGTAACGCAGTCCCGGGTATCCGTTGGAATAAGCGTAGAAAACGACGTGTGGGTTGTATACCGGAACGTAAACGTATTCTTTTTGAACCGGTTCGATGATAATCGTCTTTTCTTTGATGACTTTTACATGTTCGTTACTTTGTAAGTGACCATAATTATAGGCCGCATTACGCATACGCTGAACGGCGTCCATCACTTCTTCTTTTTGGGTAGCAACAGCGTCGCCCAACTGGTCTGTCCATATTTGGTATTTGGCCATGGTGGCAAGCACGGTCGGGAAAGGAATCAGGGCTTGAACGCTTTCGTCATAGGGAAGGTCTTCAAACTCGATTCGGTCGGCTAGTTCTTGACCTTTGAGATGCTTGTGTTGGTTTGCCCAATCCGCGGCTCCCGGGATTTCATCGCCATGGACCGAGGCGGCGAGCACTTGTACCAGGAGTGGGTCGGGGTACAATGCTATGGTTGAAACGAGTGTGTCGAGTTCCGCGGGAGTAAATCTTTCATTTGCGCGTGTCGTGCTCGGAAGGCATAAAACGACCGCGAGAAAAATCCACAGCCAAGCGTGCTTGACCGCAAACGGAATCGTGAAACATTTTTGTGCTTTTGATTCGGTAAACATGTTTACCTCCTGTAGCCTAAGGTTTACATTATTATATAAAAATTTTATGCTTATTGGATGAATAATCGGGAACTTTGGTTGCAGAAGGTATTATTTAGGCGATGAAATGCTTGCGTTGAGATTTGTCCATGGTGGACAACTTTATTTTTACACGCTTCTTAAACGAAAATATGGTTTTGGTTTTGTCGTTGGAAATGGCGAAAAATGCTTTAAAATGGCTTAATAAAGCCTTGATTCTGTTAAAAATAGCGCGTTTTTTGCAGTTGGAGTGTTGTTGAATTGCACAACACATTAACTAAAATTAACATAAATTCTTACACATTTGAAGCTATTTTTACAATAGATAGTTGGAGGCACTATATGGGCTATTGGGCTAAAATTATATCTGGCACGGCGCTTTTGGCGTCTTTCTCCTTTGCACAGACCTATGATCTGCCTATTATTTTCGTTGACACCAAGCAGAAATGCCTTGACAAGAATGTCACCGAAAAGATTCCGGCAACCATGCGTGTGTTGGATGATAAGACGAACAATGTGGCTGACAGTGCCAAGGGTACCCTTTACGATATTGGCATCAAGGTTAGAGGTCAATCTTCTGCCTTGTTCCCGAAACCGGGTTACGGCGTGGAAGTCCGCGACGAAAAAGGCGAAGGCATGGACGTGAGCCTGTTTGGGCTCCCTCCTGGTGACGACTGGGTGTTCCACGGTCCGTATGTAGACAAGAGTATGATGCGTAATGCGCTTGCCCATTGGCTCTTTAGGCAGGCCGGGCATTATAGCCCCCGTAGCAGACATTTTGACTTGTACATCAACGGTGTTTATCGCGGTGTGTACGTGCTTCTCGAAAAGATTAAGCGTGGCAAGTATCGTGTAAACGTGAGCAAGCTTAAAGAAACCGATGTCGCGGGCGACAGCGTTACCGGCGGTTACATTTGGGCATTCGACAAGACGGGTACCAATACGGGTGGTGCAGGCAGCGGTCCCATCGAAAAGGAAGGCTTTAATACTTCGGACGGCCTGAACGTCATTTTGCATTACCCGAAAAAGGAAAATATCCAGAAGGCCCAGGAAGAATACCTGAAAAAATACCTGAACGATCTTGAAGGCTTGTTCAAGAACGGCAAGAACGGTAGCGGATACGAAAACTATGTGGACATGACTTCGGCACTCGATTACGTGTTGCACGAAGAAATTACCAACAATGCGGACTCTTACTGGTGCAGTTTCTTCTTGCACAAGCCCAAGGACAGTAAGGGCGGTAAGGTGACGCTTGGCCCGGCATGGGACTTTAACCTTGCCATGAGTAACGGAAGCCAGCCTGAAAATGGCGGTGGCCAAGGCGGCCAGGGTGGTATGTGGGGCTTTGGCGGCGGTGGAAACGGCTTTGGAAGTTCCGGCGTCACCGGTTGGCAAATCGAAAATAGCCAGAAATCAGGCAACGGTGGCATGTGGGGTATGGGAAGCTCTCTGAAAGCTCCGAACTGGCTTTTGGGAATGTGGAAAGACAGCCATTACCAGAGCGAACTGAAGAAGCGCTGGGCGGAACTCCGTAGCGGTGTATGGCACACCAAGACGATGGATGCATACTTGGATTCCATGAAAATCTATTTGAAGAACGCTGCCGACAGAAACTTCAAGCGTTGGCCGAACTTGGGCAAGGCTAGTGGCCAAAACGATACTGACCCGGAGCCGATGAAGTACTGCAACAGCCAGAGTGGCGGCTTTGGAATGGCTATGGGCGGCTATAATGCTACTACTTGGGATGGCGAATTTGAACATCTTCGTAAGAAAATGAAAGAAAGAATTGCCTGGATGGACCAGCAACTCGGATTCTCGGAACCGGCCAATCCGATTGTAACGGAACCCGTGATTCATGATCCGGACTGGAAGAGCGACGAAAAAAACAAGACAGACCCCCCTCCGATGAATGTCGGTTTGGATGATTTCAGCAGACTTTCTCCGACGAACTTCTTTACAGTAAACGGCGAATCTCTTGAAATTCAAACAAGCCTGGGCGGAACCTTTGCCCTCATAGACTTGAATGGCGCTGTGTTGTTCAAGACCCGTATCAATAAGGGGCTTACGACAATGAGAATTCCGGCCAAGGCGATGAACAAGCATTGGATTGCAACTCTCAACGGGAAAATGCTCGGACGTTAAAAGACCGCTCGGCTCTATTGCGGATTAAAAATGTGATATCGCCTCGCTCTCGCAACCGCCCCAGCTTAACGCAAGGGGCTTTGTTGCTCACGAAAAGACCGCTCGGCTCTATTGCGGATTAAAAATGTGATATCGCCTCGCTCTCGCAACCGCCCCAGCTTAACGCATGGGGCTTTGTTGCTCACGAAAAGACCGCTCGGCTCTATCGCAGATTAAAAATGTGATGCTAAAGATAATGCTTGACCTTGTTGACGGGGTCAAGGTTTTCTTTTGGGGGCTTGGGCACATAGATTTTGACGGCGTACACGTAATGGTCCGTTTCGACGAGAATATCGCCTTCTTGCATGTCTTCGTTGATGTCGATTTCAATTTCTACGCCATCACGGGCGATGCGGCGAATAGAATGCTCCTTGAGCTCGTGGCGTTCGAACGGAACGTCGATAACTTTCTTGTAGGTACCATGGTGAATGGTGCCTAAAATGCTGTTGCAAGTCATTTAGTTTTCCCGCGTTAAACCGCATCCATGGTGTCGACCTGGTTTACGATTTCTGTGACGGTCGCAATATAGCTATTTATGCTTTCGATGAAAGCCTTTTCGTTCCTGCTACTGATTGGTGCACGGAGTGCTGGGTAGGCATTAAAGATTTGCTGGTGGTTTTCGGGATACGTTTTGTGTATCAGGTAGTAGACACCGTACATGATTGGCAGCAGAGTCGCATTTGCACGGGCGAAGAATCCGAGCGGATTGCGGTCTTGCTGTAAGTAAATGTAGGCTTCGCGCAGGTGAATCAAGAGCCCGCGCAGTTCACGTTCGCATTCAAGGCGTAGGCATTCTGCATTCGGCTGGTAATTGGGTAGCGGTTTTGCGCCAGCGAGAGCCACATTCCTGTTTGCGATATGCAAGAATTCCAGTGGGAATACGTCTTCGGAGGTCTGGATCTCTTTAAGCGTAAAGAAGTAACGGAATTCGATGTTTTCTTTCTTGGCTTCGCGTAAAAGATCTTGCAGGGGCTTGATGCTTGCAGTAGAATTGTCTCGCAAGATAAAGCTTACGGTCCAAGGTCTTTCGAGTGCGTTGAATCCTTCGACTAGGCAATCTCCGTGCAGGAACGCCGAAATCAGGTTGTCGCCCAGGGCTTGCTGTAGCATGCCCGGCCAGTTGGACCTTTGAAGTTCTACGATGCTTAGGTTCTTTTTCATAATCACCTCACCAGGAATCCCTGTTCCCGAATCCGCTGTTGCCAAAACCGCTTCCGAACCCACCGCCAAAACCACGCGGATTGCTTCCGAATCCGCCGCCGAATCCGATTTCGGGTTCGTCTTTCTTTTTGTTCTTGATGGCGCCTCCGAACAGGAACCAGAAAATACCATTTCCGCGTCCGCCGCTGAATTTTGCCATTAAAAGCATGAACGAAACAAAGAGAATAAATAAAATCATGAGTGATGAAACACTATTTTCGCGGAGCTTGTATGGGGTTTCGTCGATACCAAGAGATTTGCCTTTGGCTTTTGCTCCCATTTTAGCAAGCGCGTATGAAAGCGAAAGAATTCCTTCGCTGTAATTGTTTTCGCGGAAGGCGGGGAGGAGTGTCTTTTGTTGGATCTTGGCGAGATTTTTTTCGCTGTAGATTTTTTCTAGGCCTGGGGTGACGACAATGTTTTTCCAACGTTGCTTTTGGGCGACAAAGATCATGATGCCTTCACCATTTTCTTTGCCGAGGTTCCATTGTTCGGCCGTGTACTTGGCGTACTTGTCCCCTTTTTCGAATTGGTTGGCGTGTCCGATGTCGTCTACAAGCACACAGGTGAGTTCAATCCCTGTTTCTTGCTGGAATTTGTAGGCGAGGTCGTTAAAAAGTTGTGTTTCAGATGCGTTAAGTAAGTGGTTGTCGTCGTAAATCTGACTTTCACTAGGCTTTTGCGGAAATGTTTGCGATTCAAAAGATGTTTCAGCCAGTGCTCCGAGTGTAAGACTCAGGCAAAGGAGTGTAATACGGATAGATAGTCGCCTTAATTGAAACATCACTTTGAAAATATAATGTTTATTTTAAAAAAGGATAGCGTGAACATTATTTTTCATACGAATTTTTACTGTAAAATTTATTCGTATCTTCTAAAATGGAATATTCTTTCTTGGAATAAGAAAAACGAAAGAAATTAATTTTTTTTTGAGATAAGTGTTCTATTCAGAAAAAACTCTGTATATTTAGAAGTGTATTACGAACAGAATTCTAGGAACACGTTATGAACGAAAAGTGGATATGGCTTCCGGATTTTGCCTCGGATATGGGGATTTGGGAAGATGATCTTATGGGCGTTGCGCCTGACGCGGATCATCAGTTTGTTACCTATGAAAAAATGGTTTCTGTTCTTGATAATCTCTATGAATTGGATGGTCTTGCCGAGGCATCTACCGTTGTAGGATGGGGCTTCGGGGCGTTTGTGCTTTTGAAGAATGCAAAGAATCGCCCTAAGAACCAGAAATGGATTTTACTTGCTCCCTATGCAGATTATTGTTCGGAACATAGTGAATGGAATAATGAAAATTTATCGTTTATTGCGCACCAGACAAAGACTGCCGTAGATGCGACCTTGAATGCTTTTTATGAATTAATCGAAAATGAATTTGGCGAATGGCAAGATGATTGGATGAAAGCCGCAAAGGTTATTAATCCTGAAGCCATGTATAAGGGGCTTTCGTATATTGCGAAAAATCGCATTGACGAGCCTGTGCCTATAACGGCAGAAACCCAGGTGTTGTATGGCAGAATGGATGGCGCCGTGCCGCCAGCAATGACGCTGGAACTCAAGGAGTTTATGCCTGGGGTAGAATTCAAGGAACGCCCCAAGGCAGGACACTGGCCGCCGATGCTTTTGTTCTAGCTACGCTTTGCGGCTTTTAAAGGAGAGCAACAGAGCGGCGAACAGATAGACTGCAAAGAACAGAAGCAAGAACTTTTCAACAATGTCGCCAATGTGGCTGTAAAGGGTGTCGCGAGTTTTGAGCGGCACCTTTCTTTGTACAACGCGGTCGGTAAATATTTCGGTGTTGTCGTCATAGTGGCCATACTGGTCAATGAATGCCGAAACGCCACTGTTGGCAAGGCGGGCAACCGGCATGCCGTTTTCAATAGCGCGGTAGCGGATCAAGTTCAGGTGTTGGTAGGGGGCGGTACTACGGCCGAACCAGCCATCGTTGGTGATATTCACCATTAAGCGGGAACCTGCGCGAATGGCTTCACGAACTAGATCGCCAAAAATGGCGTCGTAACAAATGTAAGGAGTCCAAAGGAACGGCTCGTAGACAGGCGTTTCTTTGCCGGCGACAAAATCGCCTTCGCCGAGATCCACGTAGTTCAGAATCGGGAAGATTTCATCGAAAGGAATTCGTTCGCTAAAAGGCACCAAGTGCTTTTTGATGTAGCGTTTCGGGAAGTGGAAGTCGCCCGGAGTGAACAGGAAAGATGCATTGTAGACGTCGAATTTGCGAATGCTTCCGCGCGGATTGCGGCGGTAGTCGAGTGCGCCAGTCAAAAGCTGTGCATTCTTATGGTCGGCGACTTCATGAAAGCGTTCGATGACGCCTGGTTGTCTGCGAATGTGGTCTGGAATTGCCGTTTCGGCAAGGACGATGATGTCGGCATGTTCCTTGACGCTATCGTTTACCATGCCGAGCGTCTTGTTGACGATGTTGTCGAAACGTTCCTTGCTCCACTTGGCGCCTTGTTCAATGCTTGGCTGAATAAGGGCTATGGAAGGATTACCTTCGGCTTCGGCATTATAGAATGGCTTTGCTTCGGGATTCGATAAAACGATGCTTCCATGAACGAGCAACAAAACAAAGATGGATACAGGGACAGCTAAAACAGGGATGGCCTTTTTGATGTCTTGAACTTTGCAGAGAGCGTGTGCCACGGCTTGGTTCGATGCAATCACAAGAATTGTATATCCGAAAATTCCGATATAAGAAAGCATCTGCAAAAGTTCCAAACTGTTGCCGAAAACATAGCCCAAGTGGCTCCACGGGAATGCAAAATCGCCGTAGGTTCGGGTCATTTCAAGACCGGCATAGAATACGGGATAAAGAACCAATAAAATCGGGCGGATTTTGGTCGGGGCGTTTTTGGCGAGAGTGTAGACGAATCCGGCCAAGGTATTGTATGCGCTAAAGAAGGCGATGAGCAGGAACAGGCCTAAGAGAATCAGTCCCGAAGGAGCGGTTTCTACATGCATCACGTTATAAATCCAGTAGTAGTTGATGCTGTTGTAGAGCATGCCCGACCAGAATGTGGCGAACAGGGCTTGCCCGCGGCTGAATCTGCTTAAGACAATGAACCAGGGAACTAGAATCAAGAGTGCCGCCGGGCCCAAGGGCATGGGCGGGTAGGCTAAAGCGTACAAACCCCATGCGATGCATGAAAGGATTAAGGCGGTTCGGGATTCTTTCGTTTTAATATGCCTAAAGTTCCAACGGGCAAAAAGAATAATCCAGAAAAGTCCGATGGGGCATGCGGTAAGAATGAGCTGGATCAAGCCGGCATGGCCAATTCTGTTCAGGTCACCCAAGTTGTAATCGAGTGCGAGGAATATAAATGAAATGATTGCAAAGGCAAAAAGGGTGCGTTTAAAGTTTTTGCGGATGTTCTTGAAAATCAGAAACAGGAGCGTTACGACTAAGGGTAGAATCTGCAAAACATGAGTGTAAAGCCCTGGCGTATCTGGACGCAGTGAAAAGGCTATGGTCTCGGCAACAAAGAGAATAGCTATATAAATCCAATAAACTTTCGGGAGCGCTTTAAGTCGTGTTTTGATCCTATTCAACATAATCTTGTTTTTCTAGTCTCTAATTTAAAATCATAAAGTCATTAACTGATGTGTAATGTGAAATGTGTAATGATTAATCTCAAATCACCCATCTCACATTCCACATCTTTACAGCCCGCTCTTGTCTTGGGGATTGAATATCAGTACGAATTCGCCTTTAGGCGGGTGAGCCTTAAAATGTGCTGTAATCTCGCTTGGAGTTCCAATCAAGTGCTCTTCGAATTTCTTGGTGAGCTCGCGCATCAATGCAATCTTGATTTCACCAAAGACTTGACCGATTTCTTCGACGAATTTGTCGATGTTGTGCGGGCTTGCGTAGAAAATTTGGGTTGCTTCTTCGTCTTTCAATTTTTCGAGCAAGTGAATGCGCTGGGCGCTCTTTTTGGGCGAAAAGTACTGGAAGCAAAAGTGATCGGTGGGCATGCCGCTAGAAACAAGTGCGGTAATCATGGCGCAAGGGCCAGGAATCGCGCGGACATCGATGCCTTCGCGAACGCATTCGCGCACCAAATTGAATGCCGGGTCTGCGACGCCGGGTGTGCCTGCGTCACTCACGAGAGCGATATCGCCTTCGTTTTTTAAGAATTCCACATACTTGGGCGTCACCTTCTCTTTATTGAAGTCATGGTAGGCTTCCATGGGCGTGTTAATCCCGTAATTGTCGAACAGCACGCGTGTGTGGCGCGTATCTTCGGCAAGCACCAGCGGAACTTCCTTTAATGTCCGTACGGCACGGTAGGTGATGTCTTCCATGTTCCCGATGGGGGTGGCTACAATATAGAGAGTGTGCATAGCTAAAAATCCTGTGCCAGATTTAGGTCAGTATTTCGGACGAGGCGGGTTTCAAATTTAAGGCGTTCCAAGAGCTTGCGGTGCATTTCTTGGGAGGCGTCGTTTACGAGGTCTGCGCGCATACGTCCGTACCAGAATGCTTTTACGTGCTCGCTTTCATCGAATTCCACTTTGAAGGTTAAAGCTCCGTGGCAGAAAATTCGGGCTTCCATGTGGTAATGCCATGTTTCGCTTACAGGAAGCATTGGCCAGAAGGGAATGATTGCGGCTCCGATATTCCATGCACTAGGTTCGTCATCGGGGGTGACGGAAGCGTCGATATGTGCTACGCCGCGGCAGGATTCCATAGGGTAGCTTGCGGAATCTATCGCAAAAGAGTACGCTCTTTGCAGATTTGTGTCCAAATAAACCGTTTTTTCGCCGAAAGTAAGTGTAATCGGTTCAAAAAAGGGAATTGTTTTCGGGTATTCTTGTAGGTCGTATTTGGTGAGGCCGATGGAGCAACCCGTGAAAAGTTCGCCACAGATGGTGGTAATTGCCGCAAGGACCGCAAATTTTGCATGAATCCATCTCATCATCACAAAATATAACAAACTCGTGCAATGTGTAATAACTCCTCTCTCATCTTGCATTCCTCATTTATTATAGTTTTCTATATTCTTTCTCGATGTCTCTGCCTGCATTTTTTTTATCTGATGCGCACCTTGGGGTAAACCCGCCGGGCTCAGTGCCTAATCGTGAGCAAGCCTTAGTTCGATTCCTGGAATCTATCAAGGGGCATGCTTCGCATTTGGTGATTGTGGGCGATTTGTTCGAATTTTGGTACGAGTACAACGATTATGTGTGCCGTAACCATTTTGACTTGTTTTTTGCATTGCGCGAATTGGTGAAATCGGGCTGTGAAGTTCATTTGATTCAAGGAAATCACGATTTTGCTTATGGCGATTTTTTCCCGAAATCCATAGGTGTGCAGACCCATAAGGATTTGGTTCTTGAAATTCAAGGAAAAAGGCTTTATTTCCGTCATGGCGATGGCGTTGCCAAGTCTGACTTCGGTTACCGGTTATTCCGTCGAGTGCTTGATTTCCCACTGAACCGATTCTTGTTCCGTCAAATCCATCCGGATTGGGGGATGGCTCTTGCCCGTTTTGTGGGTCGTAACAGTCGTAAGGTGGGCGAGTCCCGCGTTATCAAGATGGACGAATACTTGCAATGGGCCAATAAAATGCTCAAGAAAACGGATAGCCAATATTGTGTGATTGGCCATCATCACGTTTCGGGCATTTGGAATGTCGAAAATGGCATTGTTGCGTCGTCGGGAGAATGGATAAAAAAACTCACCTACCTCCGTATGGAAGCAGGTGAGCTTGATATTCTAAATTTCGATGATTAATCTTGGGTTCCGGCGCTGTTTGCGCGAGTTTCCGTAGACTTCATCATCTTCTTGCTGGCATTTTCGCCCCAAATCCAGGCGACAATGTCAGTATTTGCGAATTGATCCCAAAGGGCGTCTAGCCAACACCAATGGTGGGTTTCACCTTTTGAATCGGTAATGGTCCATTTCTCCGGGGTAGCAGAGAATGTCATCTTGATCGGTTCGGGCTCGTTGTAGGTTCCGTATTCGTTCGGAGTTGCTGCAGGAGGATCGATTTCGATGGTCCAGGACTTGCCTTCGGTTCTTTTATAAATGCCGACATTATAGACTATAAGAATGATGACGACAATAATCGCTCCCTTATAATTTTTCTTGGTTAAAAAGAAGATTAAAAGGAATACGAAAAGAATTGCCAATGCACCCAAATTATAGTGCGTCGTATAGAACAACTTGAGAATGTCGATCATAGGATACTCCGACTAATTACTTCTTGGTTTTTTCAGCCGCTTTCTGTTCGGCTACCAGCGAGGCAACGCTGAAAGTAATCGTCTTGCCTTCGACCTTACATTCGGTACGGAAACTCTGCTTGGGGAGGGCGAGTCCGTGCGAAGAGAAGGTGCCCATAAAGGAGGCGTTAGCGTGGCTAGCGATGGTGCGCACATTGATAAAGCCCTTGTCCTTGCTGAAGGAGAGCTTGAAGACCTTCTTGGCGCGATCGTAATCAGCGATCATGGTCTTGTTCACCTGGGTGTTCACGGCATCTCTAGTCTTGCGGTCGAAAATAATCGTGCCGCGAGAATCGATCGAAAGCATGGTTTTGTTAGCAATGGAGTTGCGGCAAGCAATCAGCTTCCACGGGCCTTTTTTCTTGGTGGAGTTCTTGCTTGTGAAAATGTACTTGTTGCCGTCTTTTTCGAGTTCGTACGGACCGGTAACAATTTTTTCGCCAATGGCGTTCAGAGCGCCCTTGAAATAAAGGAATTTAGATTTGGTAGAGTTGACGCCGACGATAAAACGGAATGATGTCGTCTTGGCTTCTTTGGTGGGCGTGATTGCGACTCGCTTGCCCACGGGGTCGACTTCAATGTCGGCATAAGGACCGATTTCGATGACTTCGCCCTTCTTGGAGGATTCTTGCTTAGCCATCTTGTCGAGTTTCATCGTCTTGATGGCCTGATTGGGAAAACGCAGAAAACCGCGTATATCCATTTTTACAATGATTGTTTCCATAAACACCTCTTTTGTTTATTTGTGGTTTTCTTGGTAAACTAATAATTTTCGTAAATAAATTCAATGCCGATAAGAAAAAAAGCACTAAATTCTGTTCCCAAAAAGTTTTTTTTGTGCGGAAATGCACATAGAGTTTGTCCGATTTTATGGAGATAAATTGCCTTTAAACGCTAAAAAAAGCACTTTTTTTAAAGACTCTCCATTTCGAACAAAAAATTTTGAGCCTTCCAATTTGGAATATTCTAACCTTGTTCTGGACTCAAGATTTTTCTTGTCAAAGATTACAGTTATGTTATTTTGAGTGCTTTTTAGCTTGTCTGTGTCTACCATGAAATTTGTACGAACCAAGAATTTGGGATACATGAATCCGTATTTTTGATGGATTGCATCGGCGATATCAAAGATTGGATCGATTAGGATAATTTGTTCGTTATTTGTGTATTGGTTAATTGCTGAAATTGCTCCCATGCCGCGTCCCACAAGGATTTGCGGCGCCCTGCCATTTACCTGGGCTGCGCATTCTGCAATATGTCTTGCGTCTTGTGCGAAGGTTTCTTCGCTAGGCGTTCCTTTATTCTGAGCAGAGCCTCGGTAGTTGAATGTGACAATGTTTATGTCAGAGAGTGTATCGACCTGTGCCAAAAATTGGGCGGCATCTTCGTCGGCTTCGGGATAGTAGAGCATGACCGGTGCGTTCTCGTTGCCAAGAGTGAATCCGTTGAGAACGGTTCCGTCTTCAAGGGTACAAGTGAGAGTTTTCGCCTTGCCTTGAATTGCTTCGTTTGCTTCTTTGTGATAAATCGCTCGCGGGAAAGCATTCCTTCGTTCGGTGAGAGCGAGATAGAATACCATACTAATATATATAACTGCTAATATGCCTACAAAGCGTAAAAGCTTGAAAGCGAAATCCCTAAAGAAGTGTATGATTTTCTCCGAAATGTTGTTCATGGCGCCAAATTTAGAAAATGAATAGCTTGTAAAGAAGTAAAAGATTGATTAACGAAAAAGGACTTTCGCCTGGTTCCAGACGAAAGTCCAAAGGATGGGATTGGGTGTTCCTTGAATATATCTAAAAAAATCGGCAAGCGTATCACCTTTTTTTTCAAAAGTGTTCTCGAATTGTTCTTTTAACAAAAATTAACGCAATTATGCCTTCTTGTAAGAAAAAAGAGTGTTCCCAAAATTTGACAAAAAAATTATATTTATGGCGATGAACGTATACGCTTACTACAACTATCGAAAGTTCCTGCAGGACTACTACGACTACCGTAAGTCTGTGCAGCGATACTTTTCTTACAGGTCCTTTGCTAAGAAGGCGGGGTATTCCTCGTCGGGCTTTTATTTGGACTTGGTCCGCGGGCGCAAGTCGCTTACGCCTCAGATGTTGCCCAAGTTTATTGCGGCTCTAGGCCTGAATGAAAAGGAAGGTCGCTACTTCACGCTGATGGTGGACTTCACGCATGCCACTACGCCGGCGTCTAAGCAGGCAATCTTCGAACAGATGTCGGCGCTTCTCCCGAGCGCTATCAAGTCTTTGACCAAGAGCCAGCAGGAATACTACAGTAAGTGGTATTACGTGGCGGTCCGCGAGGCGTTGTCCGTCTTGAATGTGGGCCCGAAGAACATTCAGGAACTTGCTTTGTTCCTGAATCCGCGCATTTCTCTTCCGCAGGCAAAGCAAGCGATTCAGCTGCTTTTGTCGATGCAGTTGATTGAACTGGACGAAAAGGGATTCTATCGTTCCGTGAACAAGGCTATCTTTAGCGGCTCCGAAATTTCGTCGCTCTTTGTTCACCAGTTCCAGAAACAGATGATGGATTTGGGTAAAGACGCCCTTGACCATTACAGTACCGAACGTAGAAATGTATCTTGTATGACGATGAGCGTTTCTGCTGAAGGGCTCGAACGCATCATTAGTAAGATTGATTTGTTCCGTAAGGAAGTGGTTGACATTATCCGTTCGGACGAAGGTGAAACCATGGTGTGCCAGATGAATATCCAGTTTTTCCCGCTGAGTAAGGAAAAGGTGGATTTGCCGCCAGAAACAGAGGAGGAAGAATGAGCAAGAAATTTTCATTGTTAGCTTGCCTAGCCTCGTTTGCGGTTGCCTTGATTGGTTGCAGTAACGAAAAGGTTGCCGGTACCGTGACGGATACGGGCAATACGGTTGCTGTGTCCGGTGTGGTGCTTCGCGTAGATGGATCTCCTGCCTCGGAAGCCATGGTCCGTATGGCCCGCATGGCTGTTTACGATAGCGTTCTGCATATTCCTGAACAGATCGAAGTCGTGACAGATTCCAATGGCGTGTACGCTTTCGATTCTGCATTGTCGGATACCTTCCAGCTGGCTGTTATTGATACATCGGCAATCGAAGTGTTCTACTTGCCGCGCACGACGTTGAAGGCAAAGGCCTACGACAGCATTCAGCTTGCGAAGGCTGCTGTTGTCAGCAGTGTGCTCTATTTTGAAGAAGTGGAAGATTCTGCAGTTTCTGTGGGTGGCCACTTTATGACATGCCTTTCGGGAACGCCGTTCTGCAACGATGTGTTCGCTGCCGACAGCTTCTCGATGCTAGTGCCTGAAGGTGAATGGTCCATGGAAATTTTCCCGGGCGATTCTATGATGGTTGCTCGCATGCGGTCTCTTGGCTTTGCCGATAGCCTTATCTACCGTACTCTTGATCTTGGAAAGATTAAGTCGGGCGACTCCGTTAATTCGGGTCCGATTGTCTGGAGTACGACGTCGGAAGCTGATTCCTTGATCAAGGAATCTGAAAAGGAAGCGAAGAATGTGGCCCGCCTTTCGGGTACGGTTCTTTGCAAGAATGGCAATCCTTGCGCCGATGTCGAAGTGATGACTATTAAGGATGTTTACGGCTTCAACTTTACCGAAGGCGATTCGATGCTGTTTGTGGCTCAGACTACGACTGACAGTCTTGGTCGCTGGTGGTTGCCGCTTCCGGATTCTCTGCCGGGTGATTCCTTTAGAATCGAATTCCGCAAGTTGCAAGATGACCTTGTGACTCAGGTGGGAGTTTCCCGTTACCTGACTGCAAAAGAAATCAAGAACCTGAAGGATACGCTCAATGTGGGCGAACTGAAGCTGACTCGTCCGGCTACTTTGGTGAGCGGAGTTTCCTTGGTAATCGATCGCGAAGATACCACTCAGTCTAGCAACTGCATGGTGAATAGCGTTGTCGTGGGTATCAAAGGTACGTCTCATTTTGTTCGCGACGTGACTTGCAATATGTTGATGCTTTCGGATTTGCCCATGGGTGGACAGCAGGTGGTTCTCTATTCTGGAGACCCGAAGGTGATGTCCACTTTGCAAAAATCGGATATCGAATTGCAATATTACGTGACGCTGACTCCAGTAACGTTGCCTGAAGGTGCCGTTCAGCAGCAACAATGGATGACTTATACGCCTCCTTCTCAAAATATTTTTAAATAACCCCTTGCCGAGGTGAAATTCTTTTACTAACTTTGGGGGCGCATTGAGCTATGGTGTAATGGTAGCACAACAGATTCTGACTCTGTTTGTCTAGGTTCGAATCCTGGTAGCTCAACGAAATAACTCTTTGCTCTTACCCCAGAGCAGAGAGTTTTTTTTATAAGGTCGCTACTACTAATTACTGTCTACTTCTAACTTCCTATCGTCTACTATATTTATACTATGGAATTTTTCGACTACTACGAGAAGCTTTTTGGTGACCGTTGGCCGGCCTTGTTGGAATCCCTGAAGGGAGAAGGCTGTGCAATGGAATTGCGTTTTGGTGAAGGCTTGGAACCTTATTTTTTGGATGAGGCTTCGGTCTTTGCGGCGAAAGCTCTTGGTGTAGAACCGGGTGACGATGTGCTTGACATGTGTGCGGCACCGGGTGGAAAGACTCTCGTGATTGCATCTCAGCTTAAAGGCGAAGGGTCTTTGCAGAGCAACGACCGTTCGCCGGATCGTCGCTTGAGGCTCCAGCATGTGATTGAGAATTCCTTGCCCGAAAACTGGCGTTCCGTGATTAAGGTGACGGGTTACGACGGCATGAAGTTTGGACTTCATAAGAAAGAATGCTTTGACAAGGTTTTGCTGGATGCGCCTTGTTCTTCGGACCGTCATGTGCTGAATTCTCCGTCGCATTTGGAAGTATGGTCTGCAAAGCGCGTGAAAAGGCTTTCGGTAGAGCAGGGTGCGCTCTTGGCTTCGGCTGTAGATGCCCTAAAGCCGGGTGGAACCGTTATTTATGGCACCTGCGCGCTTTCTCCGATGGAAAATGACGATGTCGTCAAGAAAATCCTGAAAAAAAGGCCTGCCATGCGCTTCGAAATGATTGAAAATCTGCTTCCTGGCGCGGACCGTACCGAATTAGGCGTCCATATTCTGCCGGATCGCTCCGGTGGACGCGGCCCGATTTATTGTGCAAAGCTCGTGAAGCAAAAATAGCGGTATAAAAAAGAGCTTTTTTGCAATTTTTTATTTATCTTTACAATATGTTTAAGCGAATTTTCTTTTCGTCGTTTTTTACGTTGGCGAGCGTTTTTGCTTTTGCTGACGATGCTGCACCTGCTACGCAGGTTGACTCTTCGGCTGTGCAGGCGGTATCTTCTTCTGTGATGTCGTCTTCGTCGCAGGTGGCTCCCGCATCTTCGGAATCCGAGGCCCCCAAATGGCGTGAAGTGCCTGTCCGTTATTGGGTAAATGGCGATTCTTCGGAACTCGAAGCCATTTTCGTAAAAATTGAAAACGATACGGTTTTCCTGAAGAAGCCGACCGAAGCGGAATTGCGCCACATGGAACGCCTTGCTGATAAGAAGGCTGTAGCCTTGCAGGAAAGCAACGGCCAGGAAGTGGAACCGACTGAAGATGAAAATGAAGAAGTCGATTTGAACGCAAAACCCGCCGATATCATTATGACCGATGCGGTCAAGGATTCGATGGCGGCTCAGGCCGATACGACCAAGGCTGAGGCGGCTCCGGTAGATGACGGTGCCGACGACGACCTTGCGACCGCTATGGCTAAAGAAGACAAGCGTGTGAAAATGGAAGAAATCGCGAAGGTGGAAAAGGAAATCCGCGACCGCGAAATCCAGGATAGTATCGCCGCTGCCAAGAAGAACCCGTATATTAAGATATTCAGGTATGAATTGAAGCGTCTTTATAATATGGAAGACGACGTGATGATCGATCTTTCGCTTTCGAACTATGTCGTTCCCATTGTGAAGGTTGTCGAAGAAACAATCGAACTGTATCCGCCGGGAAAGGCCAACTTGCTGGTGGTCTCGGAACCTGAAGCTTGCTCTTTGTATGTGAACGGTATTCCGCTGAAGATCGTGGCTCCTGATACAATCAAGAATATCAAGCCGGGCAAGTACACGATTTCGGTGATGAAGGTCTTGAAAGATGTTGAATGGTGGGGCTCTGCTGTCGTGAAGATTAATGCCGATAGCGTAAACAAGGTGACAATCCCGGTACTTCGCCCGTCGACTCGCTTGACGCTTAATTCGAACCCTGAAGCGGCCGAAGTCTACGTGAATCAGGATCCTTCGCTGAACAAAATGCCTGATTATATGACGGATGCTATTGTGGATAATGTCAAGCCTCAGGTTAAGGCGACCATTCACTTTAGAAAGGTGGGTTACCGTGATACTACGGTGATTACAGAAATCAAGCCGTATATGCCGAACCTGGTGTATGTGGATATGACGCCTGTTCTTGATGATCTTGAATTTATCGAAGAACAGAATGCCTTTAACAAGGAACGCGGTCAGAGACGTATTGGTCGTGGACTCTTGTGGAGTTCCATTGTTCCGCTCATTGCCGGTGGTGTCATGTGGTACCTGGCAGAGCGCGATTGGAGCAAGGCTGCTGATAAAAAGCATGCTTATGAGAATTTGTCTGCATTTGATAGCGACGATACTCGCCAGATGGTCAAGGATAACCACAAGTTGAATGACAGCGGTGACACCAAGTGTGGCGTTGCTATTGGACTTGGCGCTTTGGGCGTGGGCCTCCTGACGGCAGGCATTATACTCGCGTTCTAGCGATTGGGGGAGGGGAGTATGTTTAAAAAGGTTCTTTCGGTTTGCTTGCTTTCGATTGCATTGGCGTCGGCCCAGCTTGTTGATGATCCCTATGTATTCACTTCTGGGGCGCCACAAAGCGACCTTCCGGTGATGAATATCAATCATACGCCAAGCAACGAACCGACTTTCGCAGTGTCAATCCATCCGATTTCGATGCTGATATTGTCGCTGTTCGATGTCCCGTCTGTTTACATGACGGTCGAAGGCAATCTTGCAAGTCATGTATCCTTGATTACTCGCCCTTATATTATTTGGAAAGAATTTTCGGATTCCGATGAAGACCTGGATATATTCTTGTTCGGTATTTCGGAAGGCCTGCGTTTTTATTTGAAAGAGGGCCACCGGGGTTTCTTTGCTGCGGCCCATTTCAAGTATGACCGCGTAGGGTTGGAATATACCTATGATGGTCATCCTGACAAAAATGATGAAATACATGTGAACGGCTTTGGTTTTGGCTTGTATTTGGGGCATAAGGTCCGTACGGGGATATTCACATCGTCGTGGGACGTCGGTTTTACCTACACCCGGTTCTCTGCATCAAAGGATGCAAAAGATGATATTGACGAAATTACCGCTGTGGGTGCTGGTCTAGACATAAATTACACGATAGGAATCGCGTTCTAGTTGTAATTTTCTATTTTAATAGAAAAACGGAGATTATATGCCAGCAATTCATTTGACTGCTGAAAACTTTGATTCGGTGATTTCCTCGGGCCAGTTGGTCTTTGTGGACTTCTGGGCAACTTGGTGCCGCCCGTGCATGATGATGGGCCCCGTGATCGATGAACTTGCCGATGAATACGATGGTCGAGCAATCATTGCGAAGATTAATGTGGATGACGCCGGTGTGGGTGATATCTGCGCCCGCTTTGGAATCACGAACATTCCCAACATGAAGCTCTTCAAGAATGGAGTTGAAGTGGGCAATGTGGTGGGTGCCGTACCGAAGGCTACCGTTAAAGGCGTTATCGACCGTAATCTGTAATTCTCATGCTGACTAAACGATTGATTGTATGTCTTGATGTCCGCAACCGCAAGGTGACGAAGGGCGTCAAGTTTAAGGGTAATATCGATATCGGTGACCCGGTTGAAATGGGTGCGCAGTATAGCGCTGACGGTGTCGATGAATTAGTTTTTTATGATATTACGGCCAGTGCCGAAAATCGTCCATGCGATATGGAAATGATTCGCCAGATTGCTCACCGTGTTTTTATTCCGTTTGCGGTGGGTGGCGGTATCCGTAATTTGGACGATATGCACGAAGCCCTTTTGGCTGGAGCCGAAAAGGTGAGCGTGAACAGCCTTGCCGTGTTGCACCCTGAAATTATTGCCGAAGGCGCGAAGGCTTTCGGTCGCCAGTGCGTGGTCTTGGGCATGGATGCCAAGTTCGTTGGCGTTTCGGACAAGTTCAAGAGCGGCTACGAAGTGTATATTCGTGGTGGGCGCCAGGCGATGGGCATCGATGCCGTGGAATGGGCCAAGAAGGCCGAGGACTTGGGCGTTGGTGAAATTTGCCTGAACGCAATCGATACCGACGGCGTTCGTAATGGTTATGAATTGAATATTACGGACCAGGTGGCATGTGCGGTGCAGGTGCCGGTGATTGCTAGCGGTGGTGCCGGAACTCCGGCTCACATTGTGGACTTGTTCCGCAAGACTTCTGCCGATGCAGCGCTGGTGGCCTCGATGGTTCACTTTGGCGATTACACCGTGCCTGGAATCAAGAAAGAAATGCTTGCCGCGGGAATCCCGGTGCGCAAGAAGATGAACGGCGAGGTGTAGTTTGAACACTTCTGTTGCGGTCAAGATTTTTGAAGCGGGCAAAAGCGCCGGCGCGGACTTTGTTGAAATTTTCGAAGAAGAAACCCGTAGCTCGACGCTCGGGCTGAAGTCTAGCCAGATTGAGTCCGCAACGGCTGGCACCGAGTATGGTATCGGTATCCGACTGATTTATGGAACCGAGGTGCTCTACGGCTTTACGAGCGATGATTCCGAAGAAGCTCTTGTGAAGCTCGTGAAGACGCTCGCTTTTGGCCGCATCGCCCAAATGAGCAAGGCACCGATTGAATTTGCGCCCGAAAAGCGCGTGGCTGATTACAATGTCGCCGCATTCAAGGATCCCCGCGTTCTAGGCCAGGCGGTCAAGCAGGATTTCTTGTTCCGTGCAGACCAGGCTGCTCGCAAGATTTCGGATAAAGTAGTGCAGGTAGGCGCTTCGGTGACTGATTCTTGCTCTACGATTTCGCTCATGAACAGCGAAGGGCTGAATTTGTCGATGAACCGCGCCCGTTTGCGTGTAAACGTGACTGTGACGGTATCCGACGGAACCGAAAGATTGACAACACACGAAGCTCCTGGCGCCTTGGGCGGTTATGAACTTTTAGCCAATTATTCGCCCGAAGACTTGTCGACCGAAGCAACGGAACGCTTGTTGCGTATGCTTTCGGCGGGCTACATTAAGGGTGGCCAGATGCCTGTCGTAATGGGCAATGGCTTTGGCGGTGTGATTTTCCATGAAGCCTGCGGACATCCGCTCGAAACGGAATCGGTCCGTCGTGGTGCAAGCCCGTTCTGCGGTAAAATTGGCGAAGCGATTGGCCAACCTTGCTTGACTGCGATTGACGACGGTACCATGGATGGCGTGTGGGGTAGTCTGAATTTTGATGACGAAGGTACGCCCACACAGCGCACGACTTTGATTGAAAACGGTATTTTGAAGACTTACATGAGCGACCGCGTGGGCGCCCAAGAAGTCGGAATTGCTCGCACAGGTTCTGCTCGCCGCGAAAGCTACAAGTATGCACCGGTAAGCCGTATGCGCAATACCTTTATCGCTCCCGGTAAGGATTCGCTCGATTCAATGATTGCAAGTGTCGATAACGGTCTCTATGCCGCTCGCATGGCAGGCGGTTCGGTGAATCCGGCAACAGGCGAATTCAATTTTGCTGTGGACGAAGGCTATGTGATTCGTGGCGGCAAGATTTGTGAACCGGTGCGCGGTGCTACCTTGATTGGCAAGGGGCACGAAATCATGCCCCGCATTAGCATGGTGGGCTCTGACTGGGAATTGGCCGCAGGTGTCTGCGGCGCAAGTTCTGGACATGTACCTGTGACTGTCGGACAGCCTTCTATTAAAGTCGACCAGATTCTGGTCGGTGGCCGCTAAAATTTACCCCAGCGTTTTTTAGGATTGGGACAATGGTCTTCATGACCATCGGGCCATATCCAGACCTCATCTGTAAAGGGGCATTTTTCGCATGAACCGCTCATGGGGCAGTCTTCGGTTGGGTCTTCCAAAAACAGGGATCCTTCATATTTGATTTTATCTGAATGGAGAGAGCCTTTGAGAAGTTCTTGACGGATTGTGTCAAGTTCCTGCTTGCTCAGCTTAAAACGCCTTTCAAGGATTGCCGAATTCGGCATGAATACGGCTGGATTCCATTTGATTCGCTGAACGCCTGCTTGTTCTGCCCAAGTGACAATGTCCTGAAGGTCTTGAAGGTTTTCGCGATGCAATGCCACTTGCAAAGAAATGCGGGCGCTGGAATCGAGTCGCCTTTTACGGCATTCGATAAGCTTCTCTACATTTTCACGCCAAAGGTGACGAAGGAATCCGCCCATTTCGTAGGCCAGCGTGCTGACCTTGATGTCGCTGCATGCCTGAACCAGTTCGAACATGAGGGACGGCGAACTCCACTTGCCAGGGAAAGTTCCGTTGGTGGTCAGGTTCATTTTGATGCCGGACATTTCGCAAAGGTGCAGTAGATTCTCGAATCTTGAATAAAGTAATGGTTCCCCCATGGTGGAGGGGATGACTTCTTTAAGCAAGGAATTGCCGGAAGAATCTTTTTCGGCGGCGTATTTTTCTATGGCCGCCTTGGCTGTTTCAAAGGGCATTTCGCCTGAAAAGGATACAATGCCGTTCTGTCTTAAAAAACATAGGGCGCAACGTAAGTTGCACTTGTCGGGGTTGGTGAGTAGAGTAATACGATGCATGATCTAATTAGAACTGAGCGAATTCTAAATTCGATCTAGGCCCTATGCTCCCTGATATACTTGATGGCGGCGAGTCCTGCCTTGGCGCCTTCGCCAACAGCTACGGCAACTTGTAATGTGCCTCCGGTGCAGTCGCCTGCAGCGAAAAGGCCCGGAAGTGTCGTTTGGAAATCGTTGTCTAGAACCAGTGTGGGGCCGTCAAAGCCTGCGCCGGCCTTCTTGGCGAGATCCGTGGCGCTTGCGCTTCCGAGTGCGACAAAGAGTCCGTCGAATTCATCTTCGGTGCCGTCTTCGTAGCGAACGCCCTTGAACTGGCCTTCGCCAACCAAGGATTGCAGGTGACGATTTTCGATGCGGACATTGGGCGGGAACGAGGTGGCCAGGGCAGCTCCGTTTGTAAGGAGCGTGACGCTCTTGACAACGGACAAAAGTTCCTGGACTTCGTGGAGGGCGTATTCGCCACTTCCAAGAACCGCTACGTTTTTCTGGCGGTAGAAGAAGGCGTCACATACGGCGCAATAGCTTACGCCATGGCCTTCGAGTTCTGCCATGCCGGCCACCGGGTGCTTGTTGCGGGCAGCCCCTGTAGCCATGATGCAAACTTTTCCGTGGTATTCGCCCACTAGACCTTTTGCCGAGAATCCCTGACCGTCAAACATGAGGTCGGTGATTTCGTCGTCGATAATTTTCGCGCCAAGGGCCATGGCCTGCTTGTGGCCGACGTCCAAAAGTTGTTCGCCAGAAAGGGGCTTTTCAAGCCCGTAATAGTTCTGGATCATGTGGGCTTTGGCGAGGGCACCACCGTCTTTGCCGATCAATTGGACAGAAAGACCTGCTCTCAAACCATAGAGCGCGGCTGAAATACCTGCGGGGCCGTAGCCCAAAATCAGCATATCTGTCATAAATGACTCCATATCTCTGTAATTGTTATATTGCTAAAATACAAATTATTTATCTTATGGAATAGGTAGTTTGTGGTAAAAAAACTTAAAGGAATATGATGGAACGACTGACACCGCGTGATATGTTTGTTGAAGCCGGCTACGGGCCGAACTTTGCTAATCAGCTTATACAAAATGCCTATAGCAAGCTATTTGAAGGAGACCCGATCGACGAACGAGTTTGCTTTGATGCTTCTGAAAACATGAGCTATATCATTGATATTGGTCATGACGATATCCGCTCCGAAGGCATGAGCTACGGCATGTATATTACGGCGCTCACGGGCCATGAACGTCAGTTCGATAAACTTTGGAATTTTACCAAGCGTTATCTGAGAAATGATGACGGTCCGCATGTGGGCTACTTTGCCTGGCAGGTTTCGACAACGGACTTTAGCAAGATGGATCCGGGTGCGGCTCCCGATGGCGAAGAATACTTTGCCATGGCTCTTTTGATTGCGGCTGAAAAGTTCAATCGTCCTGACCTCAAAGACGAGGCCGTGGGACTGATTAACTGGATGCGCAATAAGCCGAATAATGGAATTGTGGGCCCGATGATTGACCCTGAACGCAACCTGGTGAAGTTCTCTCCTGTATTGGGCAACGATTTTACGGACCCGAGCTACAACACCATTGCCTTCTACCGCGCCTTTGCCGAAGCAACCGGAGACGAAAGGTGGTATACGACTGTAGAAAAAAGTCTTGAATATATTCAAAAGGCGGCCCACCCGGTAACGGGCCTTTGCAGCGAATATTCCGAATACGATGGAACTCCGAAGGCAACGCCTTGGTACCCCGAAAGTGATTGCTTTAGCGGTGATGCTTGGCGCGTGGCTATGAACTTGAGTTTGGACTATGCGTTGTTCCGCGGACACGAATGTGAAAAGCAAATCTGCGAAAAACTTTTGAACTACTTTAACGGCAAGCGCCCCTACTTGGCAGATTACGCTATTGATGGTGGCGACTTTCCGCGCCCAGGCCGTAATGCGACCCCGGGTGTGATTGCAATGAATGCGGCTGCAACTCAGGTGTTGCCGACGGACGATCCGCGCATCAAGCCGTTTGTGAAGGATTTGGCAGCGCTTTCTGTGCCTTACCGTTTCTGGCGCTATTACGATGGCATGCTTTACATGCTTGGACTCCTTGCAACCGCAGGTAAAATCCGAATTTAAATGAATCTTGGAATTTGTGTGGGTTACAAATAAAGGAATAGAAGATGAACAAATTAAATTACATGGTGCGTCCGGTGGTTCTTGCGGGCGTATTCGCTTCTGCCATGATTTTTAGTGCGTGCGAAGACGTACGCGTTGAAAATTACCCCAGTGGAAAAGTCCGTATCGAGACAACCTATGTCAAAGACAAGAAGGAAGGCCCCGAAAAGGAATACTACGAAAACGGTAACGTAAAGCGCGAAGCCAATTACGTGAACGATCGCCGCGAAGGGGTTGTCAAGGAATATTATGAAGACGGTATTCCCGAAGCGGAATACAATTATGTCGATGGCTATATCGAAGGTACGGTGATTCGCTACCACAAGAATGGCAAGGTTGCGTCTAAGGCTGAATACAAGCAGAACAAGCAGATTGCATTCGGCGAATATTTCGATGAATCGGGCGAACCGGCTACGAGTGGTTCTTACAAGGATCCGCGCGATGGCTACGCTTACGAATGGATTCGTATTGGCTCGCAGCTTTGGACGGCCGAAAACATGAATTATGGCACGGCGTCGGGTTCGCTTTGTTCGCAGTGCAATCACTGGGGCCGTCTCTACAATTTTGAAAATGCAAAGAAGGCTTGCCTTGAAGGCTTCCACATGCCGACTAAGCAGGAATGGAATGAATTGCTTGCTTTTGCTGGCAAGGAAAAGCCGGTGGGCGTTGTGTTGAAGGCGGGCTACGGCTGGGATCCAATCAAGGGTACCAACAATTACGGCAACGGCAAGGATGAACTCGGATTCGGTGCCAAAGCCGGTGGCGCTCACTTTGCCAAGAGCGATGTCCCGCTGAAGGAACGCAAGTTCGAAGCTGCTGGTCAGAAGGCTTTCTTCTGGACGGCTGAAGGCGAAGTGCTGGTGTTCTTCCACGACAAGGATATCGCCAAGTTCGAAAAGTTCAATCCGGAATACGGCGCAAGCTTGCGTTGCATTAAGGACTAATTCGATTTAAATTGAAAAAAGAAAGGCGCTCTGAGGAGCGCTTTTTTTAATGGATTGAAAAACGTCGCGACTAAGCGATGTTAAGCGATTGTTCGCGGATGCATTCGACTTCGTTCTTGAGCTCGATAGCAAGGGCGGCGATGTCGGCACTCTGGCACTTTGTGCCGAGGGTGTTGGCTTCGCGGCCCATTTCTTGCAGAATGAATCCGAGGTTCTTGCCTTGAGCGCCGCCTTCCTTGAGGGCGTTCAAGAAAAGCTTGTTGTGACTGCGGAAGCGCGTGATTTCTTCGTGGATGTCGAGCTTGTCGGCCATGATGCAGGCTTCCTGCAGCAGGCGGACGTCGTCGATTTCGCTATCCTTCAAGAGCAGGTTGATGCGTTCCTTGAACTTGTCTTTCCAGACTTCGATGCGCTGCGGGTCAAGAACTTCAATCTTGTCGAGAACGGCGTTCAAGTGATTCACGCGGCCTTCGAGATCGCGGGCGAGGTTTGCTCCTTCCTTTGCGCGCATTTCATTCACCTGGTCGAGAGCCTTGTCGAGTTCGGTGGCGAGGTGCTTTTCAAGCGCTTCGGAGTCGGCGTCGGCATCGGTGAATTGCAATACTTCGGGGAGGGCCAGAATATGTTCCAGCTGGATGTCGCCTGCAATGTGGTACTTCAGTTGCATGGCGTGCGTGATTTCGACAAATTTTTTGATGGCGGCGTCGTTGTAGGAAACGGGAATGTTTCCGCCCGTGCCTGCGCCAAGCGTTACGCTAAAGATGACCGAACCGCGGACCAGCTTGTCTTTAATCTGGTTCTTGAAACTATTTTCGAGGTAGGCCAGGTTCTTGGGTAACTTGCAAGAGATATCCAGAAAGCGGTTGTTCACGCTGCGGACCTCAATCACGCAACTTGCGCCCTGGTACATGGACTCGCTCTTCCCAAACCCCGTCATCGATAAAATAGCCATAATTAATCCCTAAATTTATTTCTTGCTTACTTATAAGACCGTTCGCTCTTTCATCGCTCACTCTCGCAATCGTCCCAAACTTTACGTTTGGGACTTTTTGCTCACCATAGCAATCACGTGTTCAGCACCGAAGGTCGTGAGGCCAATAGCCGTCAGGAACTTGCTGAACTTGTGTTCGTTCTGGTAATGAATGGTTTCGACTTTCAAACCTTCTTTTTCACAAAGAGTATAGAAATCTTTGAGCGTGAGCACACGGATGTTCGGCGTGTCATACCATTCGTAAGGCAATTCCTTGGACTTCGGCATGCGACCGCGCAGCATCAGGCTTCCGCGAGTTGTCCAGTGACCGAAATTCGGGAAGGTCACGATGGCGCGCTTTGCCACACGCAAGAGCTCGTTCAAGAGGGCGACCGGGTCGCGGATTTCTTGAATGGTGCGGTTGATAATCGCATAGTCGAAGCTATTGTCTTTGAAGTCGCTGATTCCACTTTCGTCGAGGTCGCGCTGGATCACGGGCACATCGTTTTCAAGGCAATCCATGATGCTCTTGAAGTTGCGTTCGATGCCGAGAACTTCAACATGCTTTTTCTTGTTCAAGTAGTCGAGCAGTTCGCCGTTACCGCAACCGAGGTCAAGCACCTTGCTATTTTCCTTGACGAGGCTTCCGATGTAGTCGAAGTCTTCGGTGTCATGGAATACCGGCATGACCTGCGTATCGGTCGAGGTCGGAATAATCTTGCTGTCGAGGAAACGGCCCACGGCCTTTCCGAGGTCGCCGACTTCGATGAGGAAGCCGTCGTGACCGAATTGCGTGTCGAGTTCGAGGCTCGTAACGACCTTGCCTGCATTCAAGAGTGCGCTTGTAATACGGCGTGATTCATGCGGCGGGAAAAGCCAGTCGGTACTGAGGTTCACGTTCAGGAATTCAGCCTTTACGCCCTTGAAAGCGTTTTCAAGAGAGCCGTATTCCGTTTCGAGATCGAAGCTGTCTGTAGCATGTGCAATGTGCAGGTAGCTGTTGGCGTCGAAGCGGTCCACGAATTTGGCACCCTGATAACGCAGGTAGCTTTCGAGCGGAAGATTCAGATCGAAAGGCGTGCTGTAGGTGACTGCGTGGTTGCGGCTTTCCTGGTCTTGAGCGCGCTTGAACTTTTGTTCCATGCCCACAGCGCTGAGATAGGTAATGTGGGCGAGCTTGCGGGCGTTCGAAAGGCCGACATCGGGGTGGGCGGATTCGTAGTAGTCGCCACCGTTAAAGTTCGGGTCTTGAGTAATCACGTCGCGTGCGACGATTTCAAAACCGAGTGCCTGGCTGCTGAAACGCGGAGAGCTTGCAATCACGATGCAACGGCGTACAAGGTCCGGGTAGTAAATGGCCCATTTCATGGCCTGGAATCCACCCATGGAACCACCGATCACGCAGCAGAGCTGATCGATGCCGAGTCCCTTGGCGAGTTCTCGTTGGGCATTCACCATGTCGCCGATGGTAATCATCGGGAAGGTGCTGCCGTAGGGCTTGCCGGTGCGCGGGTTGATGGAGGCGGGGCCAGTTGTGCCTTTGCAGCCGCCCAAAATGTTACTGCACACGACAAAGAATTTGTCTGTGTCGACCGGTTTTCCGGGGCCAATCAAGGCGTCCCACCAACCGGGTTTCTTGTCGTTTTCGGTATAGTATCCGGCTACGTGGGCATCGGCCGTTAACGGGGAACACACCCAGACCACGTTGCTCTTGTCTGCGTTCAGTGTTCCGTACGTTTCGTAACGGATAGTCAGCGTCGGGAGTGTCTTACCACACTCCAGCATGAAGCCCTGTTCGCCATAATCTTTTTCGAAAGTCTGGGGAACTACGGGGCCGACGCTGTTTTTATGCAAAAATTCACTCATATGCATAAATTTAGAAAATGGTTGCCCAAATTAGGGCTAAATAATGAACAATGACTAATTAAAAATGAAGAAAAACGAAGAATATAGTTTAAATGGTGATAGTTAGTTATAGCTTTTATTTATGGCTTGGCTCAAACTTTCAAAAAGGTTATAAAATTACTTTTTCCTTACAAAAAAGACGGGGAAGGCTCCAAAAGGGTTCAAAAAAGGGCCTCTCTTTGCTACATTTGGCGCGGTTTGTAAACAAATAGTTAAGAAAGAGGTGTAAAGATGGTAATTGAACCGATGATCCGCAGCAATATGTGCGTGAATGCCCACCCTCAGGGTTGCGCCATGGATGTGAAGCGCCAAATTGAATACGTACAAAAGAAGCGCGCTGAACGCGGAACCCCGAAAGATGCTCCGAAGACGGTTCTTGTGCTTGGTTGCTCGACAGGTTATGGACTTGCTAGCCGAATTTCTGCGGCCTTTGAATTTGGTGCAGCAACAATCGGCGTGTCGTTTGAAAAAGAAGGTACTGATGAACCTCGCCAGAAATCGGGTACACCTGGCTGGTATAACAACATGGCTTTTGACAAGTTCGCTCATGAAGCAGGCCTCGACGCGGTAACGTTTAATGGCGATGCATTCTCCCATGAAATGCGCAAGAACGTGATTGATACGTTGAACAAGATGGGTCGTAAGGTCGATTTGTTGGTATATAGCGTGGCATCGAGCGTGCGCGTGGATCCGGACAACGGAACGCTTTATCGTAGCGTGTTGAAGCCGATTGGCGAAACCTTCTCGGGTGCAACGATTGACTGCATGACCGGTAAAATCAGCACAATTAGCGCAGAGCCCGCCAACGAAGAAGAAATGGCAAACACCGTGAAGGTGATGGGTGGCGAAGATTGGGCTCTTTGGATTCGTCAGCTTAAGGCTGCTGGCGTGCTTGCCGAAGGTGTAAAGACGGTTGCCTATTCTTACATTGGCCCGGCTTTGTCGCATGCGATTTACCGCGACGGTACGATTGGTGGCGCCAAGAAGCACTTGGAAGCAACTGCTAGGGAACTTGACGCAGAACTTCAGAAGGAATTAAAGGGCGAAGCCTATGTGTCGGTGAATAAGGGCTTGGTCACGCGTTCGAGTGCCGTGATTCCTATTATCCCGCTGTACCTTTCGGTGCTCTTTAAGGTGATGAAGGAACAGGGTAGTCACGAAGGTTGCATTGAACAGATGGAACGCTTGATGAACGAACGTCTTTATACGGGTAGTGCTGTTCCGACGGATGAAAACCACCTGATTCGTATTGACGATTGGGAATTGGACCCGAAGGTGCAAGAAGAAGTGAACAAGCGCATGGCGACCATCACGCAGGAAAATCTTGCTCAGGTGGGCGACTTGGAAGGCTACCGTCACGACTTCTTGGCAACCAATGGTTTTGACATCGAAGGCGTAGATTACTGCGCCGACGTGAAGAGCGTCGAGACGATTTAATTCGTGTTTTATGTTGTGAAGCTAAAAAGGCGCGGGTAAAACCGCGTCTTTTTTATAGTCTTTTATAAGGCGAAAACGCGCTTGATATCGTCGGTGCGGCTAGTTTGTGTGAGCACGAGTTTGAGGAGGACTGCTGCCTTTTGCGGGGCGAGGCGACCGGCGCAAATGCGGCCGGGCGCAAGTGACTCGTTCAGAGTCACAAGTCCGTGGTGAGTGCGGCTTGCAATGACGACCGGAATGTCGATTTTTTCAAGGACTTTCGCCCACGCAAGGCTGAATTCGCCCGAGCCTGCGCCTGCAATCACGAGGCCGTCGGAAACGCAGGCGGCGTATTCCAGAATCTTCGGATTTGCATCTACGGTAAAGTAGACTACGTTGACACGGGGGAGAATTTCGAGCTTGGAAACATCAAAGAAGTTCTGTTCCTTGAGGGCATTCCAATTGGAGCCTTCGCCGGGAGCGTTGATGCCCATGGCATTAATTGCCGAGGCGGAGCATTTTTGCACATTGCGTGCATCAAAGAGTTCGCCTGCAAAATACACCCACACTAAATTTGCCGGCGGGTCGTCATCGACGGCAAAGCCTGCGGCGGCGCGAACGGCACCGAGTAAGTTTTCGGGACCATCTGGATTTTTGGCGGTGGCGGGCTTCATGGATCCGGTTACAATGACGGCTTTTTCGCACTTGACCGTCAGACTGATAAAGTAGGCGGTTTCGTCCATGGTGTCGGTGCCGTGAGTCACGACGATTCCATCGACAGATTCGTCTTCTTGCAGTTCCGTGATGCGGTTTGAAAGCTTAATCCAGAGCTTGTCGGTGATGTCGTCGGAATTTACGTTGCAAATCTGCTCGGCCGTAATTTCGGCGTAGTCCGAAAGTTCGGGCACGGATTTGACGAGGTCTTCGGCAGAGATTTGCCCGGACACGTAGCCCGTATTTTTGCCGGGTTCACCGACGCCTGCGATGGTGCCGCCGGTTGCAAGAATCACGATGTGTTTTTTGCGATTTGCCATAAGAACTCTGCTGCCAAAATTACCTTACTTCGTCGAGCAACTGTTGCGTTGTTACGCCATAGAATTTCTGGAGGGCTTCTTCGTCGCCCAATTGCCGCATGTTTTGAATATAATCTCTAAAGTGTACAAGGCTTGCGTTGCGTGCTAAAAGTCGTTCGACCATGGCCTGCGAATACCAGTAGAGTTTGACTGCTGCCGAAGTGTTGTTTTCATTCACGAACGGCGTTGTAAGTGCTTCGATACTGGGAGTACCGCCTTCGGGCTTTGCCATGCCCGTGCGAGATGCGTCAATCACTTGGGCAATTCCCTCGTTGACCCACAGCGGTACATGATGGCGTGTCATGGCGCGTACAAACGCGTGCGTCAACTCGTGGAAAAACATCGGGCGGTAAATTTCACGGTAGGCCATCACGTTCACCGGAATGCGCAACTTGCCGTCGAATACGGCCCCCACCCATTCTGGGCGCGGCCCGATTCCTTGGTATTGCGACGATTCGTAAAGAACCAAGTGCATTTTGTTTTCGGGGTGGAAATCGAATAGCCTGCAAAGCGAATCGTAGGCCACTTCAAGAACCGAGAGCGCTTCCATTACATCGCTGCGGGAAGGGCGACCTTCGAATTCCACGCGGAAATGCATAGATCGTTCCAATTGCAATTCGGCCATTTCTCGCATCAGCGATTCAGATTTCTGCTTAAGGAAATCCAGGTCTTCATGCTTAAAATTGCGCGACTGAACGTAGGCGATGCAGTCTTCGTAGCGTTCTTGCTCGAAAAGGATTCCTGCTAAGTGCAGTTGCAAATTTTGGTCATCAGGCGTTTCTTTGAGGAGCGTGCGCACATTCTTTTCGGCGCAGTTCCATTCGGCCATTTCAAGGCACTCGTTTGTCTCGGCGATTAAAGCTTCGTGCTTGTCGAATGCTTCTTTGGCCGCCGATTGTTGCATGAACCAGCGGACACCAATAAGCAAGACGATGACGCCTACGACAATCGAAATCAGATTTTTCAAAGCCTAACCGCCGTTTCGTTAGAAGAATCTTTCCCGCTGCCAGCCTTCTTGTAGCGCTCGCGAATAAGCTGTAAGTCATGCTGGTAGGGGTTGCGCTTGAAGTCTTCGAAAGCCCATGCCGTAGGGTGGAATTGCCCCTTCGCGTACGTCAAGAGCATGTCGAGCCACACGCCGTTGCCGGCGTAAAGTTTGAAAGGCCCTCGCTTGTAGCTCGGGAGCACCACCTTGTCCAAGTCCATGTAGCCGATGTCAATATTCACTCTGCGAGCATTGGGGTCCGACGCTTGTGCCATGGTGAGTTCCAAGGCGTTGCTACGTTCCTTTTCGAGGGCTATCGTTTCGGGCGGAATCGTACGTTCGAACGAAAGTACGCCGCGGTACAGTCCTTCGCCCATTTCGGGGGTGTAATAAGGCGTCTTGTCGAAAGCAAAAAGTTTCCCTTTATGGCGGATTTTTCCCCATGTCCGTTCCAAGGCGTCAATAACCTCGGGGAGCCATTCGGCACCGGGTTGCAAGACAAATGCTAAAAGTTGTGCGTTTTCAGAAAATTGCGATGCTTTCATAAAAATCAGTGGGGGAAAATCATTAAGTTACGGCGGATAATGTCAAGTTGCTGTTCGCTAAACTGGAGGTCTACATTGTCTACGGTAACGGGGAACATGTAGTTGCTTGCATCCGGGCAATCTTCGACCTTGAACGAAGAGCCTGCGGAAATTCGAATACGGGGCATTAAATGTCTGTATTGAATGTCCGATTTTTGAAGTTTCATGAGGTTTACGGTTGCCGTGCCAATGCAAGAGGGCGTGTCATCAAGTCCGTCATCGATGTTTGAATAATCGCCAAAATCGTAGCCCATGAAGATGTTTTCAATGTCTGCCTGAGTTGCAGTCGTGTGGCGGAGCCCAAAGAAGTGCCCTGTTTCGTGTAGAGCAGTTTCGATAATTCCTCGCATATCGATTTTTTCTTCGCCAATAAGAGTCTTGATGTGTGTGCCGAGAATGACCGTGCTTCCGACTCCCGAGCCAAGATTTGCACTGAACAGGTTCGAATAGCCCAAAATGCCTTCGTTGTCGATAAAATGAACTAAAGTGATGTCTAAGGCGTATTCGATTCCTGGCCAACCGCCTAATTCAGAAAGCATCACATCATCCGAAGAACGCCCTGCAATCCATGGTGCGTTTGCCGGGTATTTTTTACCCAATTTCGGGTGGGATTCGGCGCGATTGATGTACAATGTGTCGATGGTTACCGAGGAGTAATGTTTGCGGTATTCGGCGAGTAGATTCGAGGCGAGTTCGTCAACGGAATAGTCTTCAAGGTCTTCTTCAATATTGCCGACCAAAATCAAGTTGATTGAAAAATGGTCAGAATAGGCGCCGTCGCCGGTGAAAAGAATGTTTGAAACGCTGCCCGGATAGAATGTCTTGTCCAGAATTAAAGAGGTTGCCCACAGAGTGCTTTCGCGTTCTTCGCAGACAAAACTGTAGACGTATCGACCATTTTGGATATCAGGGTCTAGCGTGCGGACCATTTTGGCGTGCAGTTCTTCGCCGTCATCGGTGGTGTAAATTCTAAAAAGCTGGAGCTTGGGTGCTTCAAAATTGGGGTCTATGTCAAACGATAGCTGGTAAGTTGCCTTGGGATGAACCGTCAGCGTGATACCATGGGCAAGGTTTGCGGCCGAAGAATCGTTGCGGGCATAGTCATTGGGGTGAAGGCCAAAGGCAAGTCCGCTATCCGGGTAAAGGATAAATTCCTGTGAAGAGTCATCTCCACAGCCGGCAACGAGAAGCGCTAAGCCTAAAAATAATGACGCACAAAATTTTTTACAAAAATTTTTCATAAAAACAGGTTCCATTGCCCCAAAAAAAGCGTGTATAGGATAGGACTATTTTAAGGGCTTTATAACAATGAAATCTAGCAAAAAAAATAAAATTCTGACCGATTTGCAAAACTTACTCACCCCGCTCATGGGAAAACCCGCGTTGTTGAGCGCGATTGTCATCACGATTATTTTTGCAGGAATAGACGAGCCGACGTATGCCTGCTTTTTATGGCCCATTTTAGGGCTCGTGACGCATGTTTTTAAAAGGTCGCTCCAATGGGTGGTCTTGATTAGCATGGTGGTGGCGATTGTGGCTCATGAGTTTTCGGTGTGTCAACAAGAAAAGAATTCGCCTGCGGCAGGTGCTTTGACCACGGCTTGCGGGATTGTTGAGACGGCGCAATCCAAAAAAAGTGGAATGGCTGTCGTGATTCGTACGACTCAGACGATAGCGGGCGAGTCTCTTGAACCATATCGTGTTCGACTGACTGAAAAACGCACGTTGCCCGAGTACCCCATGCCAGGCGATTCTCTGTGTTACGAGGCTTCGTATTACCCGGTTTTACCGCCTACAGTGCCGGGGGCATTCGATACCAAAGGGTGGCTTAAGTCGCAAGGTCTTTTGGCGTACGGAAAATTTGTCCATTGGACCGTTTTCAGTGAAACTTGGGTGCCGGAACGAAGTTTTTACCATTTTCGCAAGTGGATTGCGTCGAGGTTTAGCGATTATCTGGATCCGTCTGAAACAGGCTTGTTGCTTGGGCTTTTGGCGGGGGACCGCGGGGGCATTCCCGATGCTTTGCGCAGTGATTTTCAGCGCTCGGGGCTTGTACATGTTTTAGCGATTAGTGGTTTTCATGTGGTGCTCTTGGCGGGCATGCTGATGATTTTCTTGAAGGCGACTGGGCTTCCGCATCGAGTGGTGCGCATTTTGGCGATTGCGCTCTTGTTCTTGTACATTCCGGTGACCGGCGGATCGCCCGCCGTAAGGCGGGCGGTGCTCATGTTCGCCGTGCCGCAGGTCGGCGCATTGTTCCAAAGGACTGCGAATACCTTGAATAGCCTGGGGGTCGCTCTCCTTTTTATTATGATTCCAGAGCCTTCTGTTATCTGGAATCCTGGTTTCCAGCTGTCGGTGGCGGCGACCATGGGCATTCTGATGGGTGGCTCTTGGAATCCGCTTAAGAAATTGCCCGATGAACTTCGTAAGAATAAGTGGTGGGCCCGCTTGCAGGCATTTGTGGTGGAGCCGACTTACGTGACTCTGTGCGCCACACTTTCGACGGCTCCATTTTTGATTCACCATTTCAAGACGCTTTCTCCGTTTGCGTGGCTTGGCAATATTGTGGTGGTGCCTGCGATTTCGATGGGCATGCAGGCGGGGCTTTTTGCTTTGCTTTCGCCGATTGATTTACTGCGGGAACATTTTTGTTATGCGGCGCGATTCTTTTTACGGCTGGCATCGCTCTTGACGCGCTTGCTGTCGGATTCTTCGCAGGCCTCTGTGACTGTTGGGCCGTTTGACCCTTCCATATTGCTTTTGTGCGGGGCGTTGATAGTCTTGGTTCCTGTTGCAAGCAAGAACCGAGTCGCTAGGCGGTTTTCGCTTTGTTGCATGCTCCTTTTTGCAATCGTTTTCGCATACAAAGGATACTATGCTATTCTAAAACCGAGCTGGAAACTGACGGCCATCGATATCGGGCAGGGCGATAGCCTTTTGCTCACGACACCTTCGGGCTCGCATATTCTGGTGGATGCGGGCGATATCAAACGGCAAGATTCCGGGAAAGATATCATCGTTCCGTACCTGCACCATATCGGGGTTTCCAAGCTAGATGCTTTAGTCATCACGCATGCAGACCAAGACCATTTCGGCGGCGCAGAATCAATCATCAAGATGTTTCCGGTCAAGGAACTCTGGATAACGGAATGCGCAAGAATCGATGAAAAAGAAAACTGGCAACGGGTGGTTTCTGAAGCCTATCGGCGGGGAATTCTAATTCGCGACATTTCTCGCGGAATCTTGTACAAGGAAAACTTCTTTGAAATCAAGGTGCTCCATCCAGATACCAAGCGTTGTATCGATGCGAATACACAAAGTATTGCGTTTCGGGCAAAGGGACTCGGGCATTCCGCATTGCTGACGGGCGACTTGACGGTGCAAGGCGAAAAAGAAATCATGAAAACCGATGCCTACCTGAAAAGCGATGTACTCAAGCTCGGACATCACGGCTCAAAAACATCAAGCAGTCGCAAGTTCCTGAATCAGGTGGAACCAAAGCTAGCCCTTATTTCGAGCGGGCGCAAGAACCGATTCCGCCATCCGAGCAAGCAGGTAATTCAAAGGCTTGATTCTCTCAAGATTCCGTACTTGAATACGGCAGAAAAGGGAACAATAGAAATCCTCTTTCGGAAGGATTCCATGCTCGTAAATACAATGTGGGAATAACTACAAGGCGGTCTGCACGTACAGACCGATGCTCTTTTGGTCGTTGTTTTCTTCTTGCATGACACCGATGTCGAATTCCAGGCGCACGCGGGTTCCGCCAAAGGCCAGTTCGAGCTTCGGAATAATGTCAACCATAAAGTCGTCGCGCAGGTGGCCAATGCTTCCGCTTGAGGTGATTTCGATCATGCAAAGAAAGCTTTTGCCAAAGTGCAATGTCGGAATGGTACCGAGGGCGAATTTCACGTAACCGTCTTCGCCGGTAACGCCTTCGAAAAAGCCGGCGCGGGCTTCGTAGGAGTTCGAAAAATTGCTTGCGATGTAGACTTCTTTGCCGTAGGTCAGCACCAAGGCGCTACCGTTGTTGCGGTTAAGTCCGAAATAGCCGTCCAATTCGATAAAACGGCCTGCACCCATACGGTATCTACCACCGAGGTCAATGGATGCTTCCAAGTTGTCCATCTTGTTGTAGGTGTACATGTCCACCTTGACACCAAGTTCCCATTCTTTGTTGAGTGAACCCAAAATGTTGACCGGGAATAGAACGTTGCTGCCAAAGTCAGAACGCATGCCGATTCCTGCACCGAACCTGGGTGCGGGCCTTGCATCGGGGCCAAGGGTATAACGCATGTTCCAAATACGGTCTAAAGCGAATGCGTTTTGAATGCAAAGGCTTATTAACACAAAAATAATGAAATGGGAAATTTTCATGAGTCCCAATTTAGCTAAATTTTAGGCGCGAAAAAAAGAGGATATCATGATTGATCCGCGTCCAGAGCTTTTGAAACTTTCTGATTACGTTCCCGGCAAATCCATGGATGAAATCCGTGCGAAGTATGGGCTTACGAAAGTCGTTAAATTGGCTTCGAACGAAAACCCGCTCGGAGCTTCCCCGAAGGCGGTCGAAGCCTACCACGAAATCGCGGACGCATTGCACTTGTACCCGCGTGGTGATGCTCCCAAGCTGATTAATGCCATCGCTGATTTTTACGGTGTGAACACCAACCAGATTGTGATTGGTAACGGTTCCGACGAAATCATCGACATGGTGGGCAAGGCTTTCATTCGTCAGGGGGACAACTGTATCGGCATCACGCCGACGTTCTCGGTCTACAAGTTTACGACGCTTTCGAACGGTGCTGACTTTATCGGTGTCGGTGTGGGCGACCAGAAGACTCCGCTTTCGGAACTTTTGAAGGCGGTGAACGACAAGACTCGCGTGGTCTTTATCTGCAGCCCGAACAACCCGACTGGCGTTTACTATAACAAGCAGGAATTGATTGAATTCCTAGATAAGGTTCCGAGCAACGTGCTTGTGTTCCTCGATCAGGCTTATTCTGAATTTGCAACTGCCGAAGATTACCCCGTGCTGATTGACATGCTCGACAAGTACAAGAACTTGTTCATCAACCGCACGTTCAGTAAGATTTACGGTCTCGCAGGCCTTCGCATTGGTTACGCCATGGCAAATGCCGAAGTAATCAAGGCCATGTGGAAAATCAAGCCGCCGTTCGACGTGAACCAGGCTGCCCAAGTGGCTGCAATCGCGGCCCTTTCTGACAAGGAACACGTCAAGAAGACTCTTGAACTCAATGCCGAAGGTATCAAGTACCTGACTCCGGAATTCGAATCGCTTGGCTTCAAAGTGCTGCCGACCCAGGGTAACTTCATTTGTATTCACATTGGCCCTAAGGCGAAGGACCTCGTGCTGTTCCTCGAACAGAACGGCATGATCGTTCGTGGGCTCACCAGCTTTGGCCTGCCCGAACACATTCGCGTGACGCTTGGCAAGCGCGAAGAAAATGAACTCCTGGTCAGTCTCGTCAAAAAGTGGAAGGCTCAGGCTTAATTGCCGGAGGTGTTATGGCAGCGACTGCTGAAAATCAAGAACTCTTGAAGATTGCGCTCAAGGCTGCGGATCTTGCCCAAGAAAATATCATGAAGTATTTTCAGGCAAGCGTAGGCGTGGAATGGAAAAAGGATAACACGCCTGTTACCATCGCTGACAAGAGCACCGAAGAAATCGCCCGCAAGTTCTGGGAAAAAGAAACTCCGGGCTTTGGCGTGATTGGCGAAGAATTCGGAATTGAAAATCCCGATGCCGAATACCAGTGGGTAATTGACCCGATTGATGGAACCAAGGCCTTCATTCATGGCGTGCCCCTGTTTGGTACGCTGATTGCCTTGTACAAGAAGGGCACGCCGATTGCTAGCCTCATTCGCATTCCTGCGATGAACACGGCGGTCTGGGCGGTAAAAGATGGCGGCGCTTTCTTAGACGGCCGTGAAGTTAGCTGCTCCAAGGTTTCGACTCTTTCGGAATCGCTTGTGCTTTCGGGCACTGTGAATACCATGGAAACCGCAGGCTATGGCGAAAAGTACGCTGCCGTACGTCGGGCTGCTAGATTGCACCGCGGTTGGGGCGACTGCTACGGCTACTACTTGGTTGCCGCCGGCCGTGCCGAACTCATGATTGACCCTGTGGTGTCGCTGTGGGACATCGCCCCGTATCCGCTCCTGTTCAAGGAGGCGGGCGGCAAGTTCAGCACTATCGACGGCATCACGGAACTCTTCGATGCAAGCGGCAAGCCGGTAGCCCCGATTTACGAAGGCTACACGAGCATGGCCTCGAACGGCTTGATTCACGACGAAGTCGCAAAAATCATGTCTGCCAAATAAAACGCTAATCAAAAGACATTAAAAAATGACCCGCATCGTTTAGGATGCAGGTCATTTTTTGTTAGGGAGGGATGATTGGAGGAGAATTTTATTTCACCGTGAACGCGGTTCCATCGTAGTCGATGGTTACCGGCTTTGCGGCACTCACTTCGCCAGCGAGGATCGCATGGCTCAGCGGGCGTTCCACGTTCCTTTCCAGATAACGCTGGATAGGACGTGCACCGAATTCCGGCTGGTAGGCGCCATCGGCAATCGCTTCGAGCGCCTTGTCGGTCAGCGTGAGTTGCAAATCCTGACGGGCGGCACGTTCGGCTAGACCCTTGAATTTCAGCTTCACGATGTCCTTGATCTGCGGTTTCGTGAGGCTCTGGAACACCAGCACTTCGTCCAAGCGGTTCAGGAATTCCGGCCTGAAGAAACCACGGAGTTCCGGCTCAATTTCCTTCAAGGTCACAGGCTTTGCATCGCCCGCGCGGTTCTGGAAATGAGCGGCGCCCAGGTTCGACGTCATCAAGATTAAGGTGTTCTTGAAGTTCACGGTACGGCCCTTGCCATCGGTCAGACGACCATCGTCAAGTACCTGCAACAGCGTGTTGAACACATCGGGGTGAGCCTTCTCGATTTCGTCGAGCAGAATCACGCAGTACGGATGCGTACGCACGGCTTCGGTCAGCTGGCCGCCCTCTTCGTAGCCCACGTATCCCGGAGGCGCACCAATCAAACGGCTCACGCTATGCTTTTCCATGTATTCGCTCATGTCGATACGCACCAGGGCAGCTTCGCTGTCGAACAGTTCAGTCGAAAGCGCACGGGCAAGTTCCGTCTTGCCCACACCTGTCGGGCCAAGGAACAAGAAACTACCAATCGGCGCATTCTCGCGGCTTAAACCACTACGGTTACGCAAGATGGCTTCAGAAACTGCTTCCACAGCTTCGTCCTGGCCAATCACACGGGCGTGCAGGCGTTCATCCAGGTGCAACAACTTCGCCTTTTCGCCTTCACAAAGCTTGGTGACGGGAATTCCGGTCCAGCGGCTCACCACGAGGGCAATCGTCTCTTCGGTCACCTCTTCGCTCAAGTCGCCGTCGCTGGCGGACTTCTTGATTTCTTCCGTCTTCGCGGCGATTTCCTTTTCGAGGTTCACAATCTTGTTGTACTTGAGTTCGGCGGCGCGGTTCAAGTCGTAGCG
>CADBHQ010000004.1 GCA_902794535.1 Fibrobacter succinogenes
AAAATCACCTTGATTCTTTTATCACTTCTTCTAGGAGTCTCTATGGCAGCAGAAAAGAAAATCCTCGTCGTTTACTATTCCCGTGCCGATGAAAACTACACCGTCGGGAACATTTCCAAGGGCAATACCGAAATCATTGCCGAGATGATCGCGAAAAAGACGGGCGGCACGCTCCTGCATGTGGAGCCTGCGAAGGAATACCCCAAGGGCTACGACGACTGCATCAACGTGGCCAAGAAGGAACTTGCGCAGGACGCGCGCCCGGCCATCAAGCAGGTGAACGTGAACCCCGAAGAATTTGACGAAATCTACGTCGGCTACCCGGTGTGGTGGGGCGAAATGCCCATGCCCATGTTCACCTTCTTCGAAAAGTATAACCTGAAGGGCAAGACGATTCACCCGTTCGTGACCCACGAAGGTAGCGGCCTCTCGGGTGTTGCGCGCCTCAAGAAGGTGACCGGCGCGAATGTGACCCCCGGCCTCGCCATCTTCGGACACGTGGCCCAGAACGAACGCGACAAGGCCCAGAAAGAAGTCGACAAGTGGGTGAAGTAGGCTTGCGCCTTAGTTAGAATCGTCAGTCTGCTTTCTTTTCAGTTCAATTAAATCGAAATACATCAGACGGCTGTTCAAGGGCCTGTCAGGACCGAGTCCCCGGAATTCGCGTTCTTGTTCTTCGGTGCTGAACAGGAATTTGAACTCGTTGTTCTGGTAAAACTTGAGATTTCGTTCCTTGTTGTAGGAATCTACCAGCAAAAAACGGCAACCGGTCTTGTTGAGCGGGTCGACGAACCATGCCTTTATAAAACTCAGGACGTCGCTCCCCAGATGTTTGCTCTGAAAATCAAGGCTTATGCCGAGTCTGCCTATCATGACGGCCGGATAGCTGCTGTATATCTTTTCGCGAGGGATGTTTTTCTCAATCTTTCTTTTGCGAGATCCGGGAATTTTCTTGATGCTGTCATTGGAAAGAGTGAAAACCGCCACCAGTTGTGCCGGGTCATCAACAAGGGAGAAACAATAATTCTTGCAAAGCAATTCGTCGCTCTGCAAAAAAGCGTCTTTTGTGAAGAAATCGTCCAAGTCGTTGTCCCCGCACTTGAATGATTTGCATAGGGCGGCCTTGCCTTGAGTGTAGAACCCAAAGCGGCAATTCTGTTGGAGAATGTTCATTACTTAAATTCTCTAAAATCGGCCTTGGAGAGAATGTCCCTGGCCTGTTCAATTTGCTTGGAGAAATCGATGGAACCGCGACGCTTTTCGCTTTCTTCCATCATGAGGTCAAACCTGTCCGACGCTTCGCCGGTCAGTATCGGTACTGATGCAATAGCTAGTGCCATGATGACCTCCATTGTTGAATTGAACTATAGTCAATATACATTTTTCCTCGTGCTGGTGCAAGTGGTGAAACTTGAGTCAATTGGCTTATTTGAGGAAAATGAAGCCTTTTGACCATGCAAGAGCAAAAATATTTTTTTAGAGTGTCATAAAATGACAAAATGAAAAAGAAACGAGTTTTTTATAAAGGCCCAGAAAGAAGTCGACAAGTGGGTGAAGTAGGCTACTGTTCGCAACAAAGTATCTTGCCAACTCAAATGCAGAATACCGCATAGCAGGGAATAGAGAGTATTCCGTCGGTGTTCCCGAAATTCTTCTTGGAAATTCGGATGGCGTTTTCACAGTTGAATTGCTTGCGAAACATCGTGAGGCTGGTTGATTTTGTGTGGCGTCCCTTCTTGACCTCGACGGGAATTATCTTGTCCTGAATTTGCAAGACGAAGTCGACCTCGGCTGTATTCTTGTTCTTCCAGTAGAAAAGCCTGTGCCCGTTTGTTGCAAGGGCCTGCGCTACATAGTTTTCGGTTAGCCCGCCCATGAATCCGTTGTCGGGTTCGTTTTCGGACAGTATGACTTGCGACGCCATCCCGGATTTAAGGGTGAGCAGCCCGACGTCTCCCATGTAGATTTTGAAGTCGGACATGTTCACGTAGGCGGCCAGCGGCATGAATCCGTTGTCGATGAGTTCGCATTTGACGATAAGCCCTGCGAACGTAAGCCAATCCAGGGATTCTCCGAAGATGGTCGCCGTTCCGCCGCGCTGGACCAGCTTGTATTGGAACTTTCGGTTTTCTTTGGCAAGCTGTACGGGAATTGAATTGAAGCACCCGCGAATTTTTACGGCTTGGGCTGGCGAGGCGTATTTCGCCATGTCGGCGGAGTATTCGTTCAGAATGCGGTTCTGGATTTCGGTCGGGAGAACGATGCTCCCCGTGTCGATGAAGTTCTGCACAACGGCGGGCATTCCGCCGAGAATCAGATACTGCTTGTATCGTTCAATGGCCTTGTTGTGGATAGGGTCTTCTAGCGGAATGAAAGTTGTGCAGTGCTCCCGGATTGTCTTGGCGAGCGTTTCATCGCCGCATGCCCAGAGAAATTCCTCGAAGTCTAGCGGGAAAAGAGTCAGTTCATGAACCTTGCCGACGGGGAAGGAGAATTTTTCGCGGTTGATGGCTACTCCGAGCAAGCTTCCTGCCGCCGCAACGGCGTATTCTGGAGCGTCTTCGCAGAACATTTTGAGCGACATCAGCGCCCTTTCGGAACATTGGATCTCGTCAAGGATGATGAGTGTCTTGTGGGGCTTGATCGGGGTCTGGAAAACGGTTTCGAGCGCGTGGACGACTTTTTGCGGGGTAATGTCGCCATTGAACATTTCTGCAATGGAAACCTGTGTTTCCAGGTTCACGTGAACCATGTTTTCAAAACGGGTGGTCCCCAGCCATTCCAGAAGGAAGGACTTGCCTACCTGGCGGGCTCCTTGCAGTAGGAGGGGCATCCTTTTAGGGTTGTCGGCCCATTGGAGCAGTTTTTCTTCAATTTTGCGCTTCATACGCCAAAATATAACTAAAAAGTGTGGAAAAATCAAAAATTTATGACAATTTTACACTTTTTTTGTTTAGAATGGGCTTTTTGCCGGAGGGTATTCTTGTTTCCTAAATTTTACAATGGGGGGGGGTATGGACTTTGGCAGGGGCATTACCTATATTTAACAAGATAAACTATAGACGGGGATGTTTTTATGAGAAAGTCTTTCCAGCGTGTCATTGCGACCCTGAACTTGTTTCAGGGGAAGCAATCTCTAACCATCTTCTTGTTGGCGGCAATATTTGCCCTGACCGCCTGCGATGACTCTTCGTCGGCGGGTGGTGACGATAATGAAACATCCGCTGTTGAATCGTCTTCAAGCGTAAAGGACTCTGATTCCACCGAAGAGTCATCCTCTTCGATTGACAAGAAGTCTTCGGGTAACGAAACCAAAGACAAGTCTTCCAGTAGTGTCAAGGGATCTGAACCTGTCGAAGTATCAAGTAGTTCCGTGAAAGAAACAAAGAATTCATCTGACTCCAAGAGCTCCAGTTCCGTAAAGACAGGTGATTCTTCTAGTAGTAACAAGGGTAAGTCCAGTTCGTCGGTGAACTCGTCATCAAGCAATAAGCAAAGTAGTAGTTCCGTAAAGTCTTCCAGTTCTTCCATGAAACAATCATCTTCGTCAGTAGCTTCAAGTAGTAGTTTTGTAAGATGGGGCGATCTTCCCCCGAATTTTTCGTATGGTGAATTTGAATATGAACAGCGTATATACAAGTATCTGACTGTGACAGGAAAAGATACTAATAATAAAGCGGCAACAATCAATGTTATGGCAGAGAATTTGAATGTTGGTATAATGGTTGATGGTTCTGAGAATCAATCTGACAACTCTAAAGTTGAACGCTACTGCTATAACAATGATACCACAAAATGCCTAAATTATGGAGGACTTTACCAATGGGCTGAAATGATGGGCTTCAACGATAGTTGTAATACCAAGAGTTGTGCCCATTTGATTCAAGAGAATCATCAGGGAATTTGCCCAGATGGTTGGCGTTTGCTTACATACAATGACTTTTATATTGTAGTTCACGCAGATGGAAATGATGCGGGTGTGGAAGGTGTTAGATCAACGGGTTTTGGCGGCCTTAACTATACAGGGTATAGTTTAATTGCCGCTGGATATAATTGGGCGTATGAGTTCTCGGATGTTAACGATTATACGTATTGGTTTTATCCTGAAGAATCAAAGAATTATGCCGAAGAAGGTGCTGTTGCCGGATCACAGGGGAAATCATCTACGGGAAATTCTCGATCCGATCAATATAAGACATATGGTTTTTCTGTACGTTGTGTACAAGTGAAAAAGCCGGTGAATCGTTAAATCTCAATATGTTAAAGGGCTTGTAATATGTCTAAAAAGAATAATAAAAAAAGAATCGGCGAGTTGAACTACAAAATCGAATCTTTAGAACCTCGCATGATGATGAATGCGGATGTTGTCTTGGAGAACTTTGAGGACAATATATCCAATGTTTCAACTACAGTTGAAAGTGCCCTGAATGAAGTTGATGATTTGCGGTTGTCCGGACTTGGCTTGAATGAGTCTCTTGATTCTGCTTCTGCATATTTTTCTGGTGTCGGCTCAAATATACGGTCTTTGGTATATACGGCATTCGAGAACTATAGAGATGCATTGCCCGATGGGACAACATCTGTCCCCTTGGCTGCACTAGTTTCTGGATTGAACACGAATCTTCCTGGTCAGTTGCCGTCAAATATTGAAAATCCTGTTTTAAGCGCCCCAAATAATGATACACTCAAGCTAGATTTTGATGTTCTTGCCGCCTAGCGGGATAATTCCACACCACACATCCCACACTCCACACTCCACACTACACATTGCACACCCGCTTCTGCGTTAGGGGGCGTCGCACCGCCACGCGGTGGCGAGACTTGCCGTGGACCCTATCCCCTATCGCTTCGCTCCAGGGTCCAGGGTGACAGAGCGGCAAGGCTCGATGAGCCGAGCGTGCTCGGCGAGCAGCACCCGACCCGGCCCCTTCGACGCTGGGAGATCCCCGCCTTCGCGGGGATGACAAGTTGGGGCAGGGGAACGCCCATAAAGCCGTGAGGCACCGTTTTCACTATGCGTTTCGCGCATACTGAGCATGAAAAAATGGTATTTTGCGAGGTTTGCGCATTTATTTATATTAAAGGCGTAGAAAAAAAGGAATAAACCATGAAACTAGGGACGATTATGACGATGCTTGGTATGGGTGCGGTGCTTGCCGCATGTGACTGCTGCCCGCAGGGCGAGGCAAAGGCGCTTACGCAGGACAAGGAACTGCGTGCCGTGATGGACAACTTCACGCAGAACGAGGTTCCGGCGGCGACTCCGCTTGTGGAAAAGCGCGAGGTGGAATTGATTCGCCTGGTGTCGCTTGTGACGCAGCAGTCGGGCGCGCTTTTGCAAGAAGAAGTGGCGACGGCGCTTGCGCAGGGGCTTGCTCCCGAAGAGATTCTCGAGGCGATTTACCAGTGCGCCCCTTACACCGGGTTCCCGCGGACGGTGGATGCGGTTGAAATTGCCCGCAGCGTGTTCAAGGCGAAAAACGTGAAGGTGGATGAAAACCGTGGGACGGTGACGGCGCAGTTCCGCCTGGAGGCGGGTGCCGACGCGCAGGGGACGCTGTTCGGCCAGACTTTCCGCGACATGGCGAAGAACGGCAAGAGCGGTATGCCGACCATCAATTACTTCTTGGCGAGCAACTGCTTTGGCGATTACTACACCCGCAAGGGGCTCGACCTGAATACCCGCGAACTCTTGACGATGGCGATTCTCGTGAACCTGGGAACGGAGCCGCAGCTCAAGGCGCATATCGGCGCGAACTTGAAGATTCGCACGGCCGAATACGTGGAACAGGCGATTTACAACTGCTTGCCGTATTGCGGTTATCCGCGCACGTTGAATGCGCTACGTCTTTTGAAGGAGGCTGCGGCTGAAGGTAGTGTAAAGGTCTCGGCTGTTGAATCTGCAAAAGACAACATCGTTAGCGATTCGGTGGAATTTGCAAAGCGGAATAAGTTCGGGATTGGCGTACCCAATGTGAATTACGCCAAATACTTTATCGGAAATTCATATTTGAATTCTGTTACGGATGCCAAGTCAGGGTTCCCGATGAACAATGTCACGTTTGAACCGGGTTGCCGCAACAACTGGCATATCCATCATGCAAAAAAGGGTGGTGGTCAGGTGCTGATTGTAACGGCAGGGAGCGGCTGGTATCAAATTGAGGGACAGGCTCCCGTAAGCCTGAATCCGGGTGATGCCGTAGTGATCCCTGCGAATGTCAAGCACTGGCACGGTGCAAAGAAAAACTCCTGGTTTAGCCACATCGCGTTCGAAGCCCCCGGCGAAGGCACCAGCAATGAATGGCTTGAACCTGTAAGCGACGAAGATTATAGTAAATTACAATAGTAACCTTCACCGCGAGCAACCATTATGAAACGCACAATCCTCATCCTCTTAACTTTCCTCATAGGAGTCACTATGGCTGCCGAAAAGAAAATCTTGGTCGCGTATTATTCGCGCGCTGACGAAAACTATGGTGTCGGAACGATCACCAAGGGCAACACCGAAATCATTGCCGAGATGATTGCGAAAAAGACGGGTGGCACGCTCTTGCACGTGGAACCCGCAAAGGAATACCCCAAGAAATACGACGACTGCATCAATGTCGCGAAGAAGGAACTCTCGCAGGATGCTCGCCCGGCGATCAAGCCCGTGAACGTGAATCCCGAGGACTTCGACGAAATCTACATCGGGTATCCGGTGTGGTGGGGCGAAATGCCGATGCCCATGTTCACCTTCCTCGAGAAGTACAATCTGAAGGGCAAGACGATTCACCCGTTCATGACGCACGAAGGCAGCGGCCTTTCGGGAGTGCAGCGCCTCAAGAAGGTGACTGGCGCGAACGTGACTGCGGGCCTCGCCATCTACGGGCATGTCGCGCAGAATGAACGCGAAAAAGCGCAGAAGGAAGTGGACAAGTGGGTAAAATAGCCCGCCGTACATTAGATGTCGCGATGGCCGTGCTCACCCTGATATTGATGGGTGGGAACGGTCTTTTTTATAATGCTTTCGGCGAAGTGCTGGATAGTGGACTAGTTCACGAAATTTTGGGCGTTGTCTTGTTTATCCTATGGGCGGTTCACATTGTTTGGAATCGCGCGTGGATCAAGGGCGTGTTCAAAGGCAAATACAACGCTTTGCGAATCTTGCGGACGGTCATTAACGCAGGCGTTATCGTATGCGTTCTGTTCTTGATAATAAGCGGCGTGATGCTTTCGAACCATGTGTTTGTTTGGCTCGGCATTGAAAGTGGAGCAAGTTTTGCCCGTAACGCCCACATGCTTGCGAGTCACTGGTACCTTATTTTTGTATCGCTCCATATCGGGCTGCACTTGTCGCTGTTTATCCGTGGAAAGATCGCAACGGGCATAACATTCGCGCTTGCTGCTTACGGAATATATGCATTTGCGGCCCGCGGCCTCTGGAAATACCTTGCACTCCAGCAACCATTCTTCTTCCTGGATCTGGAACGCGGCTATTTGCTGTTCGCATTAGACTACATCGCCATCATGGTGCTGTTTGCGATGGCGATGCAATTCGTGATGAAAGTTATGCTTAAATACTCGCGCTGATGAGATTGCCGCGCTTCGCTCGCAATGACGACGCGCGTTACGATGCGTCTATGTCGGCGTTAATATGCAGATCGTAGCCGGGGTAGGCTTCGCCGATTTCCTTGTAAAGGATGTCTAGGCCTTCTTGCGGCTTGATTTCGAAATTCATGACTACGTCGAAACGGATTGCTTTTTCTTCGAAGTTTACGTAAAAGCCGTGGAGCTGCAAAGCCCATTCATGTGCTTTTACAAGCTTCAAGACGTCGCTGCGGATCTTGGCGGATTCATTGTTCTTGGTGTTGTAGGAATAGACGCCCACGCCCGTCAGAAGTACGCCGGTTTCCTTGTGCACGCGAGCCTGCACCCTGCGGGTGAGTTCGTCGAGTTCTTCGACTGTCATGGTGTCGGGAAGTTCCAGGTGCACGGAACCGAGGAACTTGTCCGGGCCGTAATTGTTGAGGATGACATCGTAGGCACCGTGGACTTGCGGTTCTTCGGTGAGCAACGCCTTGATTTTCTTGACCAGGTCGCCGTCGGCGCGCTTGCCTAGAATGTCGTCCAGTGTCTCGATGAGCATGCCAATACCCGACTTGATGATGAAAGCCGAAATTACGAGGCCCACATAGGCTTCAAGCGAAATTCCCGTGAGAACGAAGACGATGGCCGAGGCCAGCACCGAAAGGGAGAGGATGGCGTCGAACAGGGCGTCTGCACCCGATGCCACGAGAGCGCCCGAGTTCACGCGTTCGCCCTGGCGCTTCACGAATTTGCCGAGTACGAGTTTTACCACCACCGCCGAGGCGATAATCACCAGTGAAACGGTGGAGTAGTCCGCTGCTTCGGGGTGGATGATTTTCTTGACCGATTCTACGGCCGAGGTACCGCCGGCGTAAAGCACGATTGCCGCAACTACCATTGCACTCAGGTATTCGATTCGACCGTAACCGAGCGGGTGTTTTTTGTCGGGCAACTTGTTCGAAAGTTTTGCGCCCACAATCGTAATGACCGAGGACAAAGCGTCAGAAAGGTTGTTTACCGCATCGAGCGTCACGGCGATGGAGTTTGTGGCGAAGCCGACGAATGCCTTGAATGCCGACAGCACGATATTTGCAGCGATGCCGATGATGCTTGTCCGGACAATGACCTTTTGACGGTTTTCTGCTTCGTTCATGTGAAAACTCTTAGCGGATGAAGTTCGTATAAATTTTCTTTTCGGCAACAGGCTGCGCAATGCCCGCCTGCTTGCCCGCTTCGATGCTCTTGAGGAGCCAAGCCATGTTGCGGCCGAGTTCGCGCATAATCTGTACGCCTTCTTCGTCCTTGAGTACGTCTTCGGGACTGGAGCCGTGGACCATGTTCCAGTAGCGCGAGGTCACCAAGGGCTGCTGCGCGTAGGTGGGGTACTTGTTCAGTGCGTCGAGGGTGGCGCTGGTGCCTGCGCGGCGTGCCGATGCGACTGTGGCGGCGGGCTTGAAAAGCAGTTCCGCTTCGGCGAGGCCGTAGAGCCTGTCGAGGAACATCAGCATTTCGCCACTGGGTGAGGCGTAGTAAACAGGAGAGCCGTAGACCACCGCGTCGGCGGACTTCAGAATTTCTTTGGCTTCGTGGACAACAGCTTCCGTTTCGCCCTTGAGCACGCGGCCCCCGACAAAGAAGATCTCGGTTTCGATGCCTGCGGCGTTGAGTTCGCTCGCGACAATGTTCAGTGCGGTGTAGGTGCAGCCCTTTTCGCGACGGCTGCCGTTGAACAAGACGACTTTCATGATAAACTCCGGTGAGCTTGATTTTTATACCTGTTGAAAGATACAACATTCTATTGTCATTTTATCAAAGCTAATTCGATTTTAGCCGTAAATAAAGTGAATTTTTCAACATATTTTATAGTAAGTAAAGTTCAATTGGGAGGTTTTATGACGGTTTCAATAAAGGGATTTTCTCTTTTTGCGGGGTCCATCGCATTTTGGGGTACTCTTGCCAGTGCTGCTACGATAAACGTTGACATGGACAAAGAATACCAGCGCATCAGTGGCTTTGGAGCCGCTTCGGCATGGGCTGGCTCCATCACCGACAAGAACGCCGCCTTCCTTTGGGACTCTACCAGTGGCGCAGGGCTTACGCTGCACCGTGTCCGCATCGCCCCGGACGGCACTACCTCCGAAACAAGTATCGCAAAAAAGGCAAGTGAATACGGCGTCAAAGTTTGGGCTGCCCCATGGACATCCAAATACACCGTAAATTACGACGGTGACAAAAAGCATTTGGATTTCAATCACGCCCAAGACTGGGCCAACACCATCTTGAAGTTTACGCAAGACATGCGAAATGCTGGTGTTAACTTATATGCAATTTCGTCGCAGAACGAACCCGACGGCACTGGCGATAACCACTATGAACCCGATGAATTGGCGCGTTGGGTCGGCGACTACCTTGGCCCCACCCTTGATACCACGGGCATCAAAATTATTGGTACCGAAGCCATCAACTGGTACGGATTTCCCAATTACAAAAAAGCTTTCTTCAATTATCCCGCTGCCCTGAAATACACGGACATTTTTGGAACGCACGAATATGGCGGAGACCCGGCCGCATACCCTGAAATTCACGAATCCGGCAAGGAATTCTGGGAAACCGAAGTTTATGATCTTGGAAGTAACAAGGAAGACGTGGGCATGGGAAGTGCGCTCCGCGTTGCAGGCATGATTCACGACGCCCTGACAATTTCGAATATGAACGCCTGGCATTTCTGGTGGATTTATTCCTGCAGTGAGGCCAGTTGCGGCAACGGAGCCCTCTGGCCGCAAGGACAAGGCAACCCCGACAACGTGGAGCCCACCAAGCGACTCTGGGTTATGGGGAACTTCAGCCGTTTCGCACGCCCCGGCTCTTGGAGAATTGATGCCACAAAGAATCCCGAAGCAAATGTAAAAGTCACCGCCTACCGCGACTCCCTCAAGACGAAAATCGCAGTCGTCATTCTCAATTCCAAGAATGAGGAGTTCAAGGCGGACTTTGACTTCGGAAACACGAAAATTGGAAGTTTCAAGCCCTACGTAACCGACGACAACAATAACCTCAAGGAAGGTGACGAAGTTCAGGTTGACGATACAAAGTGCAGTTACAGCGTTCCGGCCCGCAGTGCAACGACAGTTGAATTCATTCTGTGGCAGGAACCAAAGGTGGAACCGCCCGCAGATTCTACAGAGGCAATTGCCTTCGGGCTTTCTGCTCCCCAAAGCATTCAAAGCTCATATAAGGTATTTAGCCCGCTCGGAGCGTTTGTCGGCGAATTCCAAGCCGGACATATCGGCGATCTCCGCAACGCCATGACAAACGCTGGCTTAAGCCGCGGCGTGTACATGGTCAAACGTGGCAATGCCAAAACGCAATACATGGTTTTGAAATAGCCCAATTCAAGATATAGGGTTAGTTAAAGTAAAAAACGCAGGCTCGATTGAGTCTGCGCTTTTGGTATTAAAGGGCGTGGTTTACTTCTTCACGTGCCTATGGTACTCTTGGAGGCTGCACACTTCGAATCTTCCGAAGTCGTGCTTGTCCATGAGACCTTCCACGGTAGAGGTGAGGGCGGCAATCGTCGTGGTGATAGGAATGCCGGAGACCACGGCCTTGGAGCGCATCTGGATTTCGTCCACCATGGCTTCGGCGCCGTTTTCGGTGGTGTTCACGATCCACTGCACTTCCTTGTCGTGAATGAGGTCCAACAGGTTCGGGCGGCCACGGGAGATGCGGAACACGGCGCGGGTCTTGATGCCCTCGTTGTAGAGCATGGTGGAGGTGCCGCGGGTGGCGTAAATCTGGTAGCCCATGTCTACGAGGCGCTTGATGAGCGGAACGGCCTTCTGCTTGTCTTCGTCCTTGAGTGAGACGAAAATGTTGCCTTCGCTCGGCACCTTGTTGCCTGCAGCGAGCTGGCTCTTGAGGTAGGCAAGGCCGCGGTCGCGATCGAGGCTCATGACTTCGCCGGTGGACTTCATTTCCGGAGAAAGCGTGATGAACACGGCTTCCTTGACGCTCACGTAAGGCACGTGGACTTCTTCGGTAAAGCCGATTTGTTCGAGAGATTCGCCGAGCATGCAGCGGCTGGCGTAGCTGGCGAGCGGGACGCCGATGGACTTGGAAACGAATGGCACGGTGCGTGATGCACGCGGGTTCACTTCGATCATGTAGAGTTCGCCATCCTTCACGGCGAGCTGCATGTTCATGAGGCCGACCACGTGGAGTTCCTTTGCGAATTCCTTGGCGTACTTGCGAACCTTATCCTGGATTTCCTTGGAAAGCGTCATGGGCGGAATCACGCTTGCGGAGTCGCCGGAGTGAATGCCTGCGGGTTCCACGTGTTCCATGATGGCACCCACCACGGTGTGCTTGCCGTCGCTGATGCAGTCCACGTCGAGTTCGGTTGCGTCTTCGAGGAAGCGGTCGATAAGAATCGGCTTGCCTTCGCCAATGGCGGCGGCTTCTTCCACGAACTTGCGGAGGTACTTTTCCTTATAGACGATCACCATGCCGCGGCCGCCGAGAACGAAGCTCGGACGCACAAGCACGGGGTAGCCGATTTTCTCGACGATGGCGAGTGCTTCTTCCACGTTGTGGGCGATGCCGCTTTCGGCCTGTTTGATGCCGACCTTGTCAACCAGCTGCTTGAAGAAATCGCGGTCTTCGGCGAGGTCGATGTCTTCGGGACTTGTACCTACGACGTTTGCGCCGGCCTTCTTGAGACGCATGGCGAGGTTCAGCGGAGTCTGGCCACCGAATTGCACAATCACGCCCGCGCAGTTTTCGCGTTCGTAAATGCCCATCACGTCTTCGAGCGTGAGCGGTTCAAAGTAAAGCTTGTCGGAGGTGTCGTAGTCGGTGGAAACCGTTTCGGGGTTCGAGTTCACCATGATGACTTCGTAGCCTTCGCGACGCAGCGTAAAGGCGGCGTGGCAGCAGCAGTAGTCAAATTCGATACCCTGACCGATTCGGTTCGGGCCACCGCCGAGCACCATGATGCGCTTCTTGCCGCGGTTGCCGATAATCGTGCGGACCGGTTCGGAATTTTCGGCCCAGCAACTGTAATAATACGGCGTAATGGCTTCGAATTCGCCGGCGCAAGTGTCTACGGAGTAGTAGCTCGGCTTGAGGCCAATCTGCTTACGCACTTCCATGACGTCTTCGGGGCGCTTGTGGAACATGTAGGCAATCTGGATATCGCTAAAGCCGAATTCCTTGGCCTGGCGGAACAGCGGAATGTTCTTGGCGAGGCCGGCGAGAGACTTGGCGGCCTTGATTTCGTCTTCGTAGAGGGCGAGTTCTTCGAGGTGGCGGAGGAAGTAGCGGTCAATTTTCGTGATTTCGTACAACTTCTCGACGCCCCACTTGCGGCGCAGTGCTTCGTGCAATACGAAGATGCGTTCGGCGCTCGGACGGGCGACTTCCTTGGCGAGGGTTTCGTCGTCGTATTCCTTGAACTTTTCGCACTTGGCGCAGGCACCGAATCCGCCGAATCCCGTTTCGAGAGAGCGGAGGGCCTTCTGCATGGCCTGCTTGAAGTTCGTGCCGATGGCCATCGCTTCGCCCACGGACTTCATCTGGGTGCCGAGCGTAGAATCTGCCTTCGGGAACTTTTCGAACGTGAAGCGCGGGACCTTCACGACAACGTAGTCGAGGGCAGGTTCAAAGCAGCTCGGGGTCGTCTGCGTAATGTCGTTGCGGAGTTCGTCGAGCGTGTAACCCACAGCGAGAAGGGCTGCAATCTTTGCGATGGGGAAGCCCGTTGCCTTGGAGGCGAGTGCCGAAGAACGGCTCACGCGCGGGTTCATTTCGATGATGATGCGGCGACCGGTCTTGGGTTCGATGGCCCACTGCACGTTGGATCCGCCGGTTTCCACGCCGATGGCTTCCATGACCTTCAGGGAGTCGTCGCGCATGGCCTGGTACGCGCGGTCGTCAAGGCTCTGGATCGGGGCGACCGTAATGGAGTCGCCGGTGTGCACGCCCATGGGGTCGAGGTTTTCGATGGAGCACACGATAACGGCATTGCCCTTCTTGTCGCGCATGACTTCCATTTCGAATTCTTTCCAGCCAAGCAGCGATTCTTCGATAAGGACTTCATTGTTGAGCGAGGCGTCGAGACCGCGATTCACGATGGTCTCGAATTCTTCGGGATTGTGGGCGATACCGCCACCGGTGCCGCCAAGCGTAAAGCCCGGACGGATAATCAGCGGCCAGCTGCCGATGGTGTGGGCGATTGCGGTCGCCTCAGACATGGAGTGTGCGGAACCGGAGCGGGGAAGGTCCAGCCCGATCTTGAGCATGGCTTCCTTGAACAAGTGACGGTCTTCGGCGCGCTGGATGGATTCGGCCTTGGCGCCGATGAGTTCCACCTGGTAGCGGTCGAGAATGCCGCGTTCGTTGAGTTCCATGGCGAGGTTCAAAGCGGTCTGACCACCGAGTGTGGGGAGCAATGCATCGGGGCGTTCGCGACGGATGATTTCGTGCAGGATATCGACGCTCAGCGGTTCAATATAGGTGCGGTCGGCCATTTCGGGGTCTGTCATGATGGTGGCCGGGTTGGAGTTCACCAGCACCACTTCGTAACCTTCACGGCGGAGCACCTTGCAGGCCTGCACGCCGGAGTAGTCGAATTCGCAGCCCTGGCCAATCACGATCGGGCCGGAGCCAATGAGCATAATCTTCTTGATGTCTGTACGCTTAGGCATTCTTTTTGCCTCCATTCACATTCTTCTGCGCGGCTTTTGCGGTCGCGGTTTTTGTTTTGCCATTTTTCTGTGCAAGAGCGGCTTTTACAAGTCCGCTGAACAGCGGGTGCGGTGCCGTAGGACGGCTCTTGAATTCCGGATGGAACTGGCAGGCTTCAAAGTAGGGGTGGTTCTTGATTTCCACCATTTCTACGAGCTTGCCATCGGGCGATGTACCGGCGATTTTCAGGCCGGCCTTTTCGAGTTCCTTGCGGAATTCGCTGTTGTAGTTGAATTCGTAGCGGTGACGATGGCGTTCGCTAATCTTTTCGCTCTTGTAGAGCTTGGCAGCATTGGAATCCTTCATGAGCTTGCACGGGTAAGCGCCGAGGCGCATGGTGCCGCCCTTTTCGGTGACGTTCTTCTGTTCGTCCATCAGGTCGATGACCGGGTGGGCTGTCTTTTCGTCGAATTCCGTGGAGTTGGCGTCTTTCCAGCCGAGCACGTTGCGGGCAAATTCAATCACGCAGCACTGCATGCCGAGGCAAATGCCGAGCAGCGGAATCTTGTGTTCGCGGGCATACTTGATGGCGACGCACTTGCCGTTCACGCCGCGGCTACCGAAGCCGCCCGGAATCAGAATGCCGTCTGCATTCTTGATCATGTTCGGATTCTTTTCGAGCTCTTCGGCTTCGATGCATTCCACCTTCACCTTGGCGTTGTGTTCCATGCCGGCATGCTGCAAGGCTTCGTGCACGGATTTGTAGGCGTCGCGGATGGCGATGTACTTACCCACAAGCGCGATGGTGCATTCGTACTTGGGCTGGGTGGCCTTCTTGACGAGTTTGTCCCATTCGGAGTGGATAATCGGGTGTACGCTCAGATGGAGCTGTTCAAGCACGCGGAGGTCAAGTTCCTGCTTGGAAAGTTCGCGGGGAACTGCGTAAACGGAGTCCTTCACGTCCTTTTCTTCGATCACGCATTCGGGCTTCACGTTGCAGAAGAGCGCGAGCTTGTCGAGGTGATCCTGCGGAATTGTCATTTCGGTGCGGCACACGAGAATGTCCGGGAAAATACCGATGTTGCGGAGTTCTGCCACGGAGTGCTGCGAGGGCTTGGTCTTGAGTTCGCCTGCGGCCTTGAGGTAAGGCACAAGAACCAGGTGAACAAAGCAGGTGTTCTCAACGCCGACTTCGAAGCGGAACTGTCTTGCGGCTTCGAGGAAGGGGAGAGATTCAATGTCGCCTGCGACACCGCCGATTTCGCAGAGCACGATGTCTGCGCCGCTTTCGGCTGCAGAACGGAAGGCGTCCTTGATTTCGTTGGTGATGTGCGGAATCACCTGCACGGTACCGCCGAGGTACTTACCGGCGCGTTCCTTGGCAAGCACAGAAGAATAAATGCGGCCAGAGGTGTAGCTGGAAGCCTTGGAACACTGCACGCCTGCGAAGCGTTCGTAGTGGCCGAGGTCAAGATCGGTTTCGTAGCCGTCGTCGGTCACGAAAACTTCGCCGTGCTGGTAGGGGCTCATGGTACCCGGGTCTACGTTCAGATACGGGTCGAGTTTCTGCATGAACACCTTGTAGCCGCGGCTCTTGAGGAGGAGGGCGAGCGAAGCGGAGGTGATTCCCTTGCCGAGCGAGCTTACCACACCGCCGGTAATAAAGATGTACTTGGTCTGTTTTTTTGCGGCAGCTTTAGAGGAGGACATTTTTTACCTCTTTGGGGACTTCTGCGGGCTTGGGGGTGCTGACTTGTTTTGCTTTGAATTCTTCGATCATTTGTCTGAATTCACTAAACAAGTAGAGAGAATCGTTCGGGCCCGGAGCAGATTCCGGGTGGTACTGCACGCTGAATGCCGGCAATTGCGTGTGGCGAATGCCTTCGACCGTGTTGTCGTTCAGGTTGATGTGAGTGACTTCGACTTCTTCGGGGAGCGTAATAGCATCGATCGCATAGTTGTGGTTCTGGCTCGTGATTTCCACTGCGCCGGTCTTCAAGTTCTTAACCGGATGGTTGCAGCCGTGGTGGCCGAACTTGAGTTTGGAAACATTTGCGCCTAAGGCGAGGCCGAGCAGCTGGTTACCCAGGCAAATGCCCATCAGAGGAATCTTGCCCAAAAGCTGCTTGACAACGGCGACCACCTGCGGAAGGCTGTTCGGGTCGGCAGGACCGTTCGAAAGGAACACACCGTCGGGGTTCTTTGCCATAATCTGTTCGTAGGTGGCGGTAATCGGAAGCACCGTGACCTTCATGCCCTGGCTTACCAGGTTTCTCAGAATGTTCGTCTTGATACCGAAATCGAGTGCGACCACCTGCAAGTCACCTTCGGTGCTGAGAACGTAGCCGTTCGGGTCAGAAACCTTACTTGCGTAGTCCTGGCCGTCCAGACCGACCCATTCCTGGGCCTTCTTGATGGCTTCTTCTTCAGTGATGTCGGAACCGTCTACGTGCAGGTAAGCCTTCTGGGCGCCATGTTCACGCAGGTGGATTGTGAGGGCGCGAGTATCGACGCCTGCAATGCCCGGCTTGTTGTGCTTGCGCATGTATTCGTGCAAGCTTTCTTCTTTCAGTTCCGGGCTGACTTCATCCAACGAGTTCACGACAATTCCGTTCAGGAACACGTCGCGAGATTCGGACTTTTCAATGTTTGCGGCGTAGGTGCCGACTTCGGCAGTGGTGAACACCACGAACTGACCCGCGTAAGAGGGGTCGGTCAAAATCTGCTTGTAACCGGCCATACCGGTGTTGAACACGGCTTCGCCGACGGTGTCAGTGGGAGCGCCAAAGGCGTAGCCCCTAAAAACGGTTCCGTCTGCCAGTGCCAGAAACGCCTTCTTTTCGCGTTTCGCTTTCCAGTTGAATCTATCAGTCATAATGTACTCGTTGTGTAGTTAAAATCCGGATAAAAATAAAGGCAAAAGCCAGAAGCTTTTGCCAAACGATAAAGACGATAAAAAACAGAAAAAAGGAAAATTTTGTGAAATCCAGAGAGCGTCACCTGGTTTCGTTGCGAGATTCCTGCAACGGCGGTACTCATGTGTGCCTCGATGGATTCCGATGTTTTCATCGGGCTCAAAATATAGTAATTCTTTATTCTGTGTTGAAGGGGAATTTTAGAAGATTTTTTTAAGAGCACACGCTGTTTCACTTTTTGTAAAATTTGCCTTTTTAAAAGCAATCCGCCGGCGCGAGGCCGACGAATTGCATTTTTGAGGTTCGGATTATTATGAGTAATTTGAGAAATTAGTAGATGAAGAGCATTTCTCTGTACTTCGGCAGCGGCCACTTTTCGTCGGGCACGATGCTTTCGATCTTGTCCACGATAATGCGGAGGTTTGCCATAGCGTCGAGAATGACTTCGTGCTTTTCGCCGAGAGCGGTTTCCATCTGGGCGACTGCGGCATCAAGTTCCTTGAGCTTTTCGCCGAGTTCGCGAGCGTAACCGTCTACAGCATAGAAACCCTGGCCCTTAGCTAACTCGTTGGTCTTCAATGCGTTAGAGTATGCACAGAGCACCTGCGGAAGCACCACGTTCTTTGCGATATCGAATGCAATCTTGCCTTCGATATGAATCTTCTTGTGGTAATCTTCCATGTTGACTTCGTAACGGGAGTCGAGTTCGCGCTTGTTGAACACGCCATACTTTTCGAACAGGGCCACATTTTCCTTCTTGTTGAGAGCCTGGAGGGCTTCCATGGTGGTGCGGATGTTCGGAAGGCCGCGCTTGGTTGCTTCTTCCACCCATTCGTCGGTGTAGCCGTTGCCGTTGAAGATGACGCGCTTGTGTTCTTTGACGATCTTCTGCAACAGGTTCTGCAGTTCTTCGTGGAACTTGTCGGCCGGAACATTGGCGAGTTTGTCGGCGATGAGGTCGAAGGCTTCGGCCACAATCGTGTTGAGGATGACGTTCGGTTCGGAGCAGCTCTGGCTAGAACCCGGAGCACGGAATTCGAACTTGTTGCCGGTGAAGGCGAAGGGCGATGTACGGTTACGGTCGGTAGCGTCGCGCGGGAGCGGCGGGAGCGTGTCAGAACCGAGCTTCAGGGCACCGGCCTGCTTGCTGGACTTCGGATCGCCCTTTTCAAGCTGATCGATGACGTCGGCGAGCTGGTCGCCGAGGTACATGGAGATGATTGCCGGAGGAGCTTCGTTGGCACCGAGACGGTGGTCGTTACCGGCGCTAGCAACAGCCATACGGAGCAAGTCGGCGTGGGTGTCGACAGCGTAGATCACAGCGCAGAGCGTGGTGAGGAAGATGGCGTTCTGGTGCGGGTCCTTGCCCGGGTTCAAAAGGTTGGTCTTGCCGTAGTTCACGGACCAGTTGTTGTGCTTACCGGAACCGTTGATGCCGGCGAACGGCTTTTCGTGCAGCAGGCAAACGAGACCGTTGCGGTCAGCAACCTGACGGAGCACTTCCATAATCTGCATGTTGTGGTCGCAAGCGAGGTTCACTTCTTCGAACATCGGAGCAAGTTCGAACTGGGCCGGGGCGACTTCGTTGTGGCGGGTCTTGGCCGGAATGCCGAGCTTCCAGAGTTCCTTTTCCACTTCGTTCATGAAGTTCAAAATGCGTGCCGGAATGCTACCGAAGTAGTGGTCTTCCATCTGCTGGTGCTTTGCCGGAGCGGCACCGAACAAGGTGCGGCCTGCCTGGTACAGGTCCGGGCGCTGCAGGTAGAAGCGCTTGTCGATCAGGAAGTATTCCTGTTCGGCACCGAGAGTGACGGTGACCTTCTGCTGGGCAACGCCGAAGAGACCCATGAGGCGGTCGGCAGACTTCTGGAGGGCCTGAATAGAACGGAGGAGCGGAGTCTTCTTGTCCAAGGCTTCGCCAGTATAGCTACAGAAAGCGGTCGGGATGCAGAGCGTTGCACCGTTGCCGTGACGCTTGATGAAGGCCGGAGAGGTTGGATCCCAAGCGGTATAGCCGCGGGCTTCGAAAGTAGAACGGAGGCCGCCGCTCGGGAAAGAAGATGCGTCCGGTTCGCCGACGATCAGGTTCTTGCCGCTGAAGGCGAGGATTGCCTTGCCATCTTCGGGTTCGAGGAAGGAGTCATGCTTTTCGGCGGTGGAACCGGTAAGAGGCTGGAACCAGTGAGTAAAGTGAGTTGCGCCGCGGTCGATAGCCCACTTTTTCATGGCGTGGGCAACTTCGCCAGCGATGCTCGGGTCAAGCGGTGCGCCGCCATCGATAGTGGCGAAGAGCTTCTTGCAAATGTCCTTGGGAAGATATGCGCGCATGGCCTCGGCGTTGAAGACGTCTTCGCCGTAGAAGTCGATGTTTGCGGGTGCTGCGGGAAGGTTGGCACCAGCGTTTTCGCTGGCGATTTCCTTGATAGCTTTTAATCTGTATTCGTTGCTCATGGCAATCTCCTATTATGTTTTTTGTTTTCGGTGCCATAGAAGCAAAACGCGTGCCAAAGTCAAAAAATGGCGATTTCTTTGCAGAATCGCCATTTTTTAGCCTGTTACAAAAAATCGGAGTTTTTCAGAAATTGAAAAAATGTTTATTCGTTTACGGAATCTGTAAAATCGGAAGGCGTATTTTCAAAACTGGGTGGGTCGTCTGCTTGGATACAGCGGACAAAATGGTAGTTTTCGGGGCAAAGCATGGCTTCGCAGTAGTCTGCACCACCAAATCTGTAAAACCTTAAAGGCTTGACCTCGACATTGCCGTTTTCATCGGGCCAAAGGGGGATATCCTTTGCATCTGCGGTCCAATAAGAGGCAAAAGCGAACAATTCGCCGCTTTCTTCGATACATTGCTGGTCGTAATAACGGCGTGTCAGTCTAGAGAAGTTCAGGCCGTAGACATTGGTCGGATAAAAGAATTCTTCGACGTCGGTCTTGAGGGCTGGATCGGTGCTGGATTTACCTTTTTCGTAAATCGCGTAAAATGGCTTGTGGTTTGCGGCCGAGAAAAGGTCGTCATAGGTCGCCGATGCAGGGAGCTTATCCTTGATGCTTGCAAATTCGGCTTCGGTCGGGAGTCTCCAGCCTTCGGGGCAAATTCCGTTATCGATGTCAGATTCCGGGTATTCTAGGCCCGCATCGATAGGCAGTCTCAAATTCGGCTTGGTGGGGTCGGCAAAGGGCCTGCTTCCGGGAGTCTTGTAGCGTAAATCCTCCGACATCCAGGTTTGGTCGCCGATGCTGACTGTTCCGTAGATGTGTCCGTCGCGCGGGTCGGTCATTTGGCCTGCTTTTAGCTTACGCGGGAGTCTCGGGAAACCCCAGAACTTGACTAAGGCGATGCAGAGGTCTTGATAAAGCTTGCCTGGGTAAATGCTTTCGATTTCAATGATAATCTTATAAACATTCTTGAGCGGCTTTTCAAAGACGATGATGTCGGGGCGATGGATTTTGTAGCTGCCCCATCTGGGTTGGGCAAGCGTGTACGACTTTACAAGATTGTCTGTGCTGTTCTGGTAAATTCGGATGTTCTGGGCGAGGCTGTAGTTCGTGTAAGACGATGAATCGCGCATGTACCCGTTATAAATGGTAATGACGTCGAGTTCCTGAGCCTCTACGAGAAATTCCAAAGTGATGGGCTTGTTATTGAACTTGGCTGCCCAAACCTGAAAGAACGGGTGTACGTTCTTTTTCATGATCATGTTTTCGGGGCGGTAGCTCTTTTGGCCAAGGTCAGGTAAAGTGGCAGACGCCTTGATTCCGTTTATGGGGATAGAGGTAATCGCATGAGACAAAGAAACAGCGACTAAAACGGCAATCAAAAAACGTAACATGTAACCCCAAACTAAAAGACGAGAGGAAAATATAAAAAACGCTAATTCAATATATATAAGGATTTTTTGCGAATAAGATTAAAAAAAGGTAAAATTTTGTTTTATATATTTAGATTGAAATTGAGGTTAAATTTTGCGAAGGCGTCTAGCTTATTTTTTGCTGTTATTGACTGGCTTGGCTGTCATGGCCGAGGCGCATCCGCACGTGTTTGCCGATGTGTCTATTAAGGCTGTATTCAGTCAAGATGCCTTTACAGGGGTCCAAAATCATTGGTCCTTTGACGAGGTGTACAGTGCAGCCATGTTTGCTTCGGCAGATGAAAATGGCGACAGTAAAATTACAGGGAAAGAAATTGACGAGGTAAAAAAACTCGTGCTCGACCCGTTGCAGCAAAGCGGCTATTTTAACTATGTAACGGTTGATAGTAAGTTCCTGCCAGTCCGAAAAATCGAAGGCTTTTCTGCTGCAATGAAAAACGGAAAACTGGTGTTGGACTTTAAGGTTGTATTCTCGATTCCGGCAACTTCGGATTACACGATGCTTGTGATTGTAATCAGTGACCAGACGAATTATATCCAGATGACGACGGATATGGAAAACGCGGATGTCGATGCGCCTGATGGGTTGGATGTCGAATTCTTTCCTGACGAGGTTCGCGGGCTGACGCTGTTCCGTGCTTTCAGAAGCGATACGGAAGGTCTTTTTTTAAGGTTTAAAAAGTGATGGTTGGTGCTTTATGAAAAAGTCTATTGTATTTTTGCTCGTCCTTTTGATTGCGGTGGCGGCTTCGGCGGCTGTCAAGAAAAAGCGTTTTGATGTGGGCGGGGGAGATGCGCCTGCTGCGACGGAAGCCACTGTCGAATCGGTGGCGCCTGCGGAACCTATTGCTGCGGAATCTGCTGTGGTGCCTGAAAAAAAGACGGAAAAAACGCGGTCTATTTATACGGTGATTGCGGAGGAACAGAAGGTCCTTCGCGAAAAGTTGACGGCGGCGATTTCGGCGATGAAAAGCGGCGACTGGGACGCCATCTGGAAGTTCCTCGCGATTTGCCTGGTGTACGGCATGCTGCATGCGCTTGGACCCGGACATGGAAAGTCAATTGTGGTCGGATATTTTATTGCGCGTCGGGGTCGCTGGCGGCAGGGTGTTGCACTTGGCGCGGGCATAACCGTGACGCATACGATGAGTGCGGTTCTCTTGTTGCTGATTCTGTATGCGATTTTCAAGGCGACGGTGTTTTCGGCGTTTGAAACAGGCCGCATCGGAATCGAACGGGCGAGTTATGCGCTCATTATGCTCACGGGTGTGTTGCTGGTGGTGCTTGCGATTCGGGATGTGTTCAAGTCGCACAAGGGCTGTGGCTGTTGTGCGCGAATTGAGTCTGCGGAGGGCGTTGTTGCGCAGGATGGGAAATGCGCGGAATCTAAATTGCCGCCGATTGCCCGCTGGCGCGAAATCCTGGGTGTTGCCGCCGTTACGGGAATTGTGCCTTGTCCGGCTGTGGCGTTGATTGTGCTTTTCTGCCTGCTGAATTCGATGGTGGCGCTTTCGCTCTTGGGCGCGCTTGTCATTTGCATCGGCATGACGATTACGAATGTTGCCTTCGGTATTGCTGCGGTCGCTTTCCGCAAGGGAATTGACAAGGGGAGTGCCCACACCCATATCGCTACAAAAATATACACCGTCGCGACTCTCGCAGGCGGTGTCATTATCTTTATTTCGGGATTGTTGCTGTTTACGAACCAGTTCGCGGGCCGCGTATAAAACCCTGCGGCAGAAGAAGGCCGCAAGTGGCTTTATTCCGCGCTTTCCATCTCGTTAATCAGCTGGATATTGTACAGTTTTTGCACCTGTAAAATATCAAGGATGACGGCGATGCGTTCGTAAGTTGTTCCCTTGTCGATCTTGATGGCGACAGGGGATTTCTTATTCTGCACCGTTGCGGCCTTTTCGCGGAGTTCGTCGGGTGTGCCCCGCTGGCCGTTAAAGGCGAGTTCCGTTTCGGAAAGTTCGATGTACAGGCCTTCGGGCGTGTCGCGCTTGGTTTCGGTCTGCGTTTCGGGCAGAATCAGCTTGAGCACCGATTCGTCTTGCTTGAACACCGATGTCACCAAAAAGAACACCAACAGCAAGAAGACGCAGTCGATGAGCGGCGTCATGTCGGGGCGGATTCGGCGGGTGCGCTTGGCCATTTATGCATCCTCGTTTGCGGAATCGGCGCTATGAGAACGAATGTGGTCCTTCTCCTTGAGAATGCGACCGAGCTGCAAGAGCACATCGTTTTCTACGTTGTCCTGTTCCGATTCCATGCTTGCGTTCAGGTAGTTGAAGGCGATAACGTGCGGAATGGCGACCACAAGGCCAATCACCGTCGTAATGAGGGCGAGCTTGATGCCCGTAGCGAATGCACCTGCGTCAGAAAGGCCCGAAACGGCGATGACGCTGAAGGCGTTGAAAATGCCAAACACGGTTCCCAAAAGGCCGAGCAGCGGAGAGATGCTGGCGATATTTTCAATCGTGGTCATGCCCTTCTGCAGCGGCGAGAAGGCGAGCGCAATTTCGGTGCGGATGCTTTCCATGATGATGTGGTGGTCGGTGTTGTGGCTCACCACGCGGTGCAGGATTTTGGAGGGAAGGCGCTTGCGGATGCTCCTGTTAAAGAGAATCAGTGAAATGATTTTCCATACGATGATTGAATAACCGACGAAATTCATCGCTACGAGTACGTAGGCAATAACGCCGCCCTGCTGGATAAAGTCTAAGATGTAGTTCATTGTTTTGTCATTCCCGGCTTGACCGGGAATCTCCTTTATTAGTGAAGGTTGTATTTAATGGGGATTTCCATTTTCCAGGTGTCTTTGCCAAGTACAGCTGGAATCGGATCAAATTTGGGCACGGCCTGCACGGCGGCAAGCGCACTTTCGTTCAGTGAAGAATAGGGGCACGGTTTCGAAACGGTTGCTCCGCTGATGCTTCCATCCTTTGCGACGGTGAATTGCACGCGCACGGTACCTTCTTGCTTTAAGCGGCGGGCTGTAGCGGGGTAGTCCTTTTGCTTTTCAAACGCCTTGGAAAGCCCGATAAGGTAGGCTTTTGTCACCTTTATCAGCGAATCCTTCGAAGGCTTCGGTGGTGGAGGAGGTGGCGGGGGCGGTGCCACAGGTTCGGCGGGTGCTTCGACAACAGGTTCCGCGTCTGTCACCACGATCGGTTCCGGCTCTGGCTCCGGTTCAGGTTCCGGCACGGTATCTTGCACGATGTTCGGGATAATCTTGGCGCGAACCACCTTCTTCACGATTTTCTTGACTTCGGGCGGGGGTGGAGGCGGTTGGAGCAGTAATTGCTCCACATGAATCACCTCGGCGTCTTCGCGGGTGGTAACCACCTGCGTTCGCTTCAGGAATCCCCAGGCGTAAAAGCCCGCATGTAGCAATACGGCGATAACAATGCCAAAGCAGAATACACGCCGCATCGTAAACGCGGAATAGGGATTGCGGGAGTTTGATTCAAATTCAAAATTCATTAGGTCTTATTAGAAGTAATACTTCGCTTTCGCCCAGAGTTCGCGATTTCTCTTGTAGCCGGCAAGTTGTCCGCGCTTGCCGCCAAAGTGGTCGTAACCGAGCGAAATCATGACTTGGTCGGTAACGGCGTAGTCGCCCGAGGCGCGGCAGTAGTAGCCGAGGTTGTCGATGTCGAATACGCCATAGAGCGAAAGTTTGAGCGTGTTGTTCAGCAGTTCCTTTGAAATGCGGAAGGTCATTTCAGAAGAATTCTTTTCGGCGGCCAAGTTGTGCGAATAGTCGGCGATGTACTTGTGCAAATACTGCACCATGAAAGTCCAGTTGTCACCGGCGTACCAGTCGATACCACCGAGCGCATTGAACGTGTTCTTGCGGGCGTAATCGAGGCTGTTGGCGTAACCGAGTGCTTCGCCAAAGTATTCTGCGATTTCGGCACGCAGCACGAATTCGCCGATAGGCATCGACATGTCGCCACCGATCATCGTCATCGATTCATGAATGCCGTGAATGACGACAGAATCCATGCTGACGGGTTCTACGACAGAAACGGGCGACTGGTTGTGCGTATGGAGCGCCGAGATAGAGAAATCCAAATTCGAGAGGAAGAACGAAACGCGCGTTCCGAAGTCTCCGTTCTTGAATTTGGCATCGGGGCCTTCAGGAAAATCGAGACCCGCTTTCTCGGGCAGATTTGGACGCCAGGGATTGTCTTCGCCGAGGGGCATCTGGAAGTATCGCGGTACGGGCACGTAAACGATTTCGGCATTCGCGCGCTCGCCGGGGTACTTGATGCGGAAACCGTCGACGGCCATGCGCATGTCGTCGTAATCGCTGGACATGAATTCGGTGTAATCAACAGGCGAAATCAGGTCGGTAACGCGGAGTCCGTCGGCAACGCCCCACACGACGATTTGGCGGCCCGCGCGAATTTCAAGAAAGTCATTCTGGTAGTTGAAATACGCCTCTTGCAACTGCACTCCGGTGCGGTCTTCGAGAATGCTGTTGTGCACGCCGTTCAGGCTGGTGAACAAGTAGGCGTTCTCGTAATCCACGCGGAGTTCCGCACGCAGGCGCGTCCGCGACGTGGTAAAATCGTGCGGATGCTTTGTCTGCACCGCATGATACGTGTCCACGAACCCGTTGAATTGAAACGGACTTTCTTGGGCGAAGGCGGTCGCTGCCGCCATTCCGATCGCTAACCACCAGAATTTAGACATTGCTAGAGTCCTCTTTCCAAACGCGGAACGGTGAACGTCTTCGTGTCAACCGGAATGTTGAACTTGATGTCGCCGAATTCGAGGATAGTCTTGTGGTTGGCCTGCACGTTTTCCATGGTCATCTTGCCAATGGCCCAGAAACCATCCACCTGCACGACGTTTTCGACCTTCAGCAAACGGTGCAGTTTGCCAAGCTTGTCGTAGTATTCCACCTTGGCTGCAATCAGGCAGTCCTTGCGAATCCAGGAGATTTTCTTCGAAAAGATTTCGTCGCCCTTTTTCGGCACGGATTCAACCACCCAGCAATCGATTCCGTCCACCTTTTCTTCGCGGAGGAGTTTGTGGGTGTCTTCGTCGATATTGCGCTGGCCAACGTCGTCATAAGTGAAGTCGGAACCCATGAAGTAATCCGTCTTGGAGCTCTTTCCGCTAATGCGGCGCGTCTTTTTCATGGCAGGCAGGTAAAGCCACTTGTCGTCATCCTTGTTGATGTCGTCGTAATCGACAGTCAGGAATCCCGTGCCCTTCACGTCGTTGGGGTAGCGGAAGAACATAATCTGCTTGGTGTCCTTGCCCACGTCCATAGCAAACGAGGTAATCTTGCGTTCGCGCTTGCTGCCGCTCTTGTTTACGAGTGTCATCGAAAGTTCGGAACTGCGGGTGTCGCCATCGGGGCGGTCATGCACCTTCTGCACGATGTCGCGGCCGGTTAAAGTTTCTGCGCACACCATGGCGCTTAATGCGACAACGATTGTCGCGGCTGTTTTTGCAATTTTCATTGTCATGATTTTCTCCTATTTTCCAAAAATCTTGAATTTCTTGATCAAAAGCGGTGTTACGAACAGGTCGGCGAGCAATGCCGAGACAAGGCCGATAAACACCACGAAACCGAAGTTGAACATTTGCGTTGCCTTCGAGGTGGTAAAGCCAGCGAAGGTTGCCACCATGATGATGGTGGTCATTACGAGTGCAGGGCCTGCTGTGCGGAATACGCAGAGAATGGACTCGCGGTAATCCTTGTTGCGGTCAAATTCCACATGCCCGTGGTTGATAAAGTGAATCGTGTCATCCACCGAGAGACCGATAATCATCGGGATGAGCGTCGCGGTCATCATATCAAGCGGAATGTTGGTAAGACCGAGGTAACCGCCTACGAAAATACCCGGCGCAATGTTCGGAATCATGCCGATAAGGCCCGTGCGCACACTGCCGAAGACAATCATCAAGAGAATCGCCACAATCACCACAGAAATCAGGAAAGACGTCATTTGGCCCACTTCCAAGTACTGCTGCATGGCAGTAAACTGCGGCAAGTTACCCACAGCCGTCACCTTTGCGTTCGGGTAAAGTTCGCGAGCGAAATTTTGCAAGTCTTCGATTTCCTTTTGGAGTTCATTGGAGTTGTAGCTTGAAATTTCCACCATCAAGCGGAGCTTTCTGTAATCGTAATCCATCCAGTAAGTCGCTTCGCTACCGCCTGCATTTTCGTAGAGCAACAGCATCTGCGCCACCTGTTCCTCGTTTTCGGGGATGGCGTACATTTCTTGACGATTCTCGTTCAGAGTGCGATCCAAATCCTTGACAATATCAAGAATGGAGGTAGAACGCTTGGTGAGCGGATACTTGCCGGCGTGATCCTGCAACTGTTCCAACTTCTTCAGGTTCTCGACTTCTTTCGCCTTGTCGTTTTCGCCAAAGTCAATCACCAAGTCGTACGAATAGAAACTACCGATTTCCGATTCGGCCACATAGAGCATCTTGTTCACATATTCGACCTTGCGGCCCATGGTGCGTTCCACGTCAAAGGCGGGTTCCATCTTGGTCACGCCGTAAATCGAAATTGCGGTGATGACGGCGAATACGATGGCAATCGGCTTGCCGTGACCGAGTACGAACTTGCCGATAGAATCAAGAATGAGTCCCATGCGCGTGTCGCCGCGTTCAAGCACCTTGGCGTTCGGCTTCTTGTCTTTACCGAAGCTCAAGAGAATCGGCGAAACCGTCAGTGCTACAAGCAGAATGAATGCAATCGCAATCGACGAGAGAATGCCCACAGAGCGAATGGGCTTAAGCATCACGGACAGGAACGAGAGCAACGCCACGATGGTGGTAAGGCCCGAGAACAGCACCGACCAGCCTGTTTCACGCATGGCGTAAAGCACCGATTCCTTGCGCTTGCCCGTAAGCATCATGTTCTTGCGGAAGAAAGAATTGATGTGAATGTTGTATGCAATCGAGACGGCAAAGGCCAAAATCACGGGCACCATGATGTTGGTCACGTCCATATAAAGGCCAAGGTAACCCACTAGACCGAAAGTCATAATGACGCCAGCAAATGTCGTAATCAACGGTGAGACGATTCCGCGCAGCGAACGCGTCACCAAGAACATCACGATGATGGCACAGAGAATGGTCATGATGAAAATGCGGCCCATTTCCTGACCGATGTAGGTCATTTTCTCGAAGCTCAAGTAAGGCATGCCTGTTGCACGCGGGTTCAGCGGTGCGTACTTTTCCTTCGCGATGATAGCAGCCGTTTCGCGGCCCGTCTTCATGTCGGGAGCTTCTGCTTTTTCACCCTTCGCTTCGCCTTCGGCTTTCCACACGGAATCTTCGGGGAAGGGGCGCAGCTTGATGTTGATGAAAGCCTGCTTGCGGTCTGTCGAAATCAGCTTCTTTGCCAGTTCCGGCTTGTCGGCTAGGCGCTTCTCGATTTCAGCGATGCCAGCCTCATCCGTCGGAATTTCTTCGGGAACAATCTGCGTGATTTCCATGCCCTCTTCGGTGCCGAGCATGTATTCCAAATCGACAATCGAAGTCGCCTTGCCGTCGGAATACGAAAGGCTGTCGCGCAGTTCGTTCGAAAGTTCGCGCAAAAGCTTCAGGTTATCCGGCGTCAAGATGGAATGGTTGCTTTCGACCAGCACGCCCACGAAGTAGTCGTTACCGAAAGTTTCCTTGAACTTGTCCGTTTCGACAAGCATCGGGTCGCCCTCGATAAAGTAGCTGTCCCACGAGGCCTCGACGTAGATTTTTTTCATGCCCACGACCGAAACCGCAAGCAAAACGACAAACGCCACCAGCAAAATGGCGCGGTGACCGAGCAAAAATTCGCCAAAACGGCCGAACCGCTCGTTGATTCTTTCAATGTTAATCTTTGGAAGGCTCATTGTATCCTCTTTTTTTTGTGGAGCAAAAAGTAGAGAGATGAGCCTAAAAATTCTACTCCAAATGGTTTTGTGCAAAACCGAACGGACGATTGTAAAAAGAAATAAATATTTCGAAAAATTGGTGCAGAGGGGCCAAAAAAAGCGTGTATAGTATAGACAAGGACCAAGTTCTTGTCGCCTTGCGGGGGAGCCCGTAAGGCCACCTTAAAACAAGGACACGCTAATGTCTGAAAATGAAAATATTGAAAGAGTAACTTCTACGACCAAAAAATTTCCGCACGACCCTTATGTTCGCTCGGTGCTGAAGGATCCCGCTCGCACGGCGGAGCTGCTTCGCCTTGCGTCCAGAAAGAATAGTAATCTTGCCCAGTTCCTTGCGACAGTGAATCTCGACACTTTGCAAGAAATTTCCGAGGCTTTCAGCGACACGGTTACCCATGGTGATGGTGATTTGGCTTTCACTGTAAAAATTGCCAGCGATGAACCTAAGCAAGCAGAACTCCTTGTGGGCATCATCGAGGAACACAAGAGCTATCCCGAAACGGGAATCATCCCGCAATTGGTCAAATACTGGTTCCAGATTATGGTCCGTAACCAGAAAAATATCCCGACAATCGCCATTGTCCTTTACAATGGAAAGGATCCTTGGCGCATTGAAAAGGAGACGATGTTCCCGAATTACCCCGAATACTACCACAAGATAGGATTGCCGTTCTTGTTGGAACTCATTGACGTGAGTGATATCTTCGAGGACGAGGAAATCCCTCGGATTTCGCCCAAGATTGCTCTTGCGCTGGTTGCTTTGAAGTATGTTTTTAATGGGGAGAAACTCAAAAAGCATCTGAAAGCGGCTATGGCAGGACTCAAGTCGCTTCCCCGTGAAGAAGCCGAGGAGTTTTTATCCCAAACATTTGTATATTTGAAACAGTGGTTCAACGGCGATGCCAAGGAGCAGTTTAAAATGGATTTCAAGAAATGCAGTGAAGTTTACGGCTACAAGTCCATCGCCGAAGTCGAAGAAGAAGAAATAAAGCTCAAAATGGTCGATGCCATGCTCGCCATGCCCAAATTGACCGACGAAGACATTTCTGTTGTTTCGGGGCTTCCGCAAGAAGAAATTCAGAAGCGCAGGGCGCTTCGCGAACAGGGGCTTTAAGCAAAATACAGATATTCAAAAAAGGAAAACTGGTCCTTACGGGCCAGTTTTTGTGTTTTTACAATCTGTTTTGGGGCGTTCCCCGGCTCGCCGGGTCGGGTGCTGCTCGCCTTCGGCTCATCGAGCCGCTACGCGTCTCGCCACAGTCGTGCGACGCCCCCTAATGCGGAGAATGTTAAATGAATCTGGTTATTCTAATTTGAATATAATTGTGTTGTTTTCGAATCCAATGCATAAGTTTTTTTTGATTGTTATGCGTAACATTGCGTTTTATTTGAAAAATAGCGGTATTTAACAATGCGTATTGTTAATAAGGCTTTCCCCTCTAAACCCCCTCGGAGCATTCAAAACCTATTTGGAGCGGTTTTTTGTATGGGTTTCGGCTACTTTTGGCGCATGAAAAACGCTGATTTTGTTGACCGATTGAGTCTCGCCGAAATGGGCGAGAATCGTTGCGGGACAATCGCCAGGATCGAAGGCGATTCCCGCTTTATTTCAAGAATTGTTTCCATCGGGCTTACGCCGGGTTCCACCTTTACGCTCCTCAAGAATGACGGGCGCTCGCCGGTGCTCGTTTTTTGCCGCGATACGGTTATCGCTGTCAATCACAAGGAAAGTTCACAGATTTTTGTCAAGGTAGAATCGTAAAGATGAGCGAAATCAAGACTATTGCTTTGCTCGGACAGCCCAATTCCGGTAAATCGACACTTTTTAACAACTTAACGGGACTTCACCAGCGCGTGGGCAACTGGCCCGGCAAAACGGTGGAGCAGGCCGAGGGTGAATTTGTTTTTGACGGCACGACATATAAAGTAATTGACCTTCCAGGGAGTTACGGGCTTTCGGCGAACTCCGAAGAAGAAGTCGTCACACGCGACTACATTCAAAGCGGCAAGGCCGACCTCGTGTGCATTCTGGTAGATGCGTCACAGCTGGAACGCAGCCTTTACATGCTGGCGGATTTTGTGGGCATTCGCATGCCCGTGATGCTTGTGCTCAACATGATGGATGTGGCTGAAGCGGCAGGCAAGAAGATTGACGTGAGTGCGATTGAAAAGCGCCTTGGCGTTCCGGTGCTTGGCTTCAGTGCGGCCGAAACGGAACGTTATCCTGAATTTTTCAAGAAGATGGTTCCGGCCATCAAGACGCCTGTTTGCTTGGATAGCGGGAGCTTGCGCGAGGAACTCGTTGGCGGGGGAGAGCTTGCTGAAAAAACGGATAATCTCATTAGCCGCATCGAAGCCGCCCTCGGCGACTTTGAATATGGCGTGTGCGAAAAAATCTGGATTGTGGAAAAACTCCTCGAAAAAGACAAGCTCATTTGCGGTGTGGTGAATGAAATGCTTCCGTTTGCCCGCAAAAATGCGATTGAAGCAATCCTCGATAGCGAAGATGGGCGCGACGGCGGTATTCTTACTGGTGAAGCCAAGTATCGCTGGGTTTCAAAGATTGTGCGTGAATCGGCGACGCCCAAGTCCATCGAGAAAGTTTTCAGCAAGTGGGACCGCATCGCCACGCACCACATCAAGGGAAAGTTCTTTGCATTCGGAATCATGGTCGTCTCGCTGATAGCGTGCATGATTCTTGCGTTCCCGGGCATGGGAATCGGTTTTGGAATTCAGCCTGTATTGCAGTCGCTCGTAGAACGTGTTGGCGGCGCACTTGGCGTCTGGCCTGTGGTGATTTCGTTCATCAATCTGGTGCTCGTCGGTGGAACTTGCATCACGATTTGTATGACGAGTTTCATTTTCGCCATCATTTTCGTGTTCCGCATTCTCGAAGAAATCGGCTACATGGCGCGTTTCTCGTATGCGTTCGACAACTGGCTTTCGCGCCTGGGCTTACAGGGCAAGGCGATTATGCCGCTGTTCTCTGGAATTGGCTGCACTGCGGGTGCGGTTTGCGGTACGCGCGTGCTCGATACCCGCGGGCAACGCCTGCTTGCGCTCGTTCTGTTGTGGGCGATTCCGTGCGGGAGCAAGGTGGCTGTGGTGCTGTTCCTGGCGTCGACTTTCTTCGGGTCGGCAGCTCCGCTGTTCGGTATCGGCTACGTGGCGCTGATTTTTGCAAGCTTCTACCTGTCTTCGCGTCTGTTCGGCAAAAAGCTTGTCCCGCAGAATGAACGCGTGGGCATGATTATGGAACTGCCGCCGTATCACAAGCCGCACTGGAAGATGATTGCCGCGATGGTCGGGCGCAGCACCTGGGGCATTTTCAAGAAAGCATTGAAGATGATTCTGATGGTGGCGGCCCTTTTCTGGGCGCTTTCTTACGCAGGCGACGGAAATGTGGAAAATACGCTCCTGTACAAGATCGGCAATGCGATTGAGCCCGTGACGATGTTCTTTGGCATGCGCTGGGAACTGTTCGTCTCTTATCTTGGCGGCATGTTCAGTAAGGAAGCTTCGCTTGGTATCATGAGTACGCTCTTCAACCATACCGGCGAGGCGTTCTCGCTCGTGACCCGCGTGGCTGCAAGCGAAAACTTGGGCGAGGCGCTTGCAAGTACCATCACCAAGCCCGAAGCTCTTGCGTTCCTGTTTGCATCGATGTTCAACGTTCCCTGCGTGCTTGCGATGGGTACGACTTACCGCGAAGCAGGCTCGTTCAAGTGGCTTTGCACGATTATGGGCTACTACGTGGCGCTTTCGCTTGGGCTTGCCTTTATTGGCTACCACATTGGATTGCTGATTTTCTAACGGAAAAATTATAGCGCGCTGTCGAGCACCATCATGAGCGTGAAGCCTACGGCAAAAAGGATGGTGCCTGCATCAAAATGCTCTCCTTCACTGACTTCGGGGAGCATTTCTTCGATTACGACATAAATCATGGCACCTGCAGCAAGCGAAAGCAGGTAGGGCATGAATGGCGAAAGTGCTTCGGCGGCAAGCAGCGTGATTAACGCACCTACGGGTTCTACGGCACCGGAAAGCGCGCCAAGTGCAAATGCCTTTTTGCGGGATGCCCCTTCGGCACGGAGCGGGAGCGAAACCACCGCCCCTTCGGGAAAGTTCTGGATGGCGATGCCTATGGCTAGCGCAAACGCCCCTGAAAGCGTGATGGCCACATTTCCCGAAAGCCAGCCCGCGAAAACGATGCCGACGGCCATGCCCTCGGGCAAGTTGTGCAATGTTACCGCCAGCGTAAGCATGGTCGTACGTTTGAGTTTTGGCGTTATTTTATCTAAAACGAACAAGAACAGAATGCCGGCCCAGAATCCGACCGTCGCGGGGATGAATGCCAGTTTGCCCATGGATTCGCTGGCGCTGATAGCGGGCAAAAGCAGGCTCCATACAGAAGCCGCCACCATGACTCCCGCCGCAAACGACAAAAGGCCTCGCTTGAGATTTTGCCCCATCTGCTTTTTCATAAAGAATACGCAGGCGGCACCGAGAACCGTCCCTAAGAATGGGATGGCAAGACCTTGGGCAATTTGTATAACCGGCTCGTTCATGCTGAAATGATATTATGTTTTATCTTCCGTAGTATACCGAGATTTCATTGATGCACTTGTCAAATTCATCGAGTCCCTTCGTGTTCACGATTGTTCCCTTGATGGCGAGCTCTTCATTGAAGACCCTGTCGGCATCGTAGTCTTGTAAACCTTCTGTAGTCTGGTCCTTGCAGTTTTCTTTCGTCGTATTTACCTGGCGCTCTTCGTATGAACATTCCTTGTCGCCCGACTGGACACTGATAGTGACCTTGTAGTCCAAAGAATCCCGTTCTACATCCTTTACCTTGACCTCATATGTCTTTCCGCCCAACTTGAATTTTTTCGCTGTTTTTGTTTGCTCTAAAACATCGATGTTGTGTTCTTTTTCTATAACCTTTATGTAGGATGTCTGTTCGGGAGAAAACAAAGTGCCGAACATGCCGATAGATGACCATGTGTAATCGTTTTCAAGAGCCGCATAAAGGTTGGGAAGGTATACAGAATTCATGTAGTCGTCATATTTAAAATATGCGGGCTTATATACAATTTCTTCCTGAAATTTATTTTCGGAAATAGTCAAAATGAATTCGTCATATTGTTCTCTAAAGTCGCGCTCCTCTTGAGGCTGACAAATTGTTTTGTCTTGATATTTAGAGCAATTAATATTCTTCCATGTACCATAAATTTTATCGGTAGAACCGCCAAGGTAGTAGTGCGGATCATCCGTATTGCCATAGAAGAAAACGACAAGTGTGTCGCCGTGAATCTCGAAGGTCGTTACATCTGAGCCTTGATTCGCTTCATAAGAAACTTCGCCCCAGTTAAAGGATCCTTGGTGTAAAATGCAATATTCCTCGGAGTGAGCGTCCTGGTTTACAGTGATGCGGTGGTTCTCTTTGTCTATAGACACCTGCTGGTATTTGGTGGTTTCGGAATTTCCCGAAGAATTTGCGCTGTTGTCGTCAGAACAGGCGAAAAAGAATAAAGTTGATGCTAACAGATAAATGTAGCGATTCATATTTGTCCTCCTTATATCCAAAAAATATGCTTTTTTAACTTGTTTGTCAAACAGATCGTTTGCATTTATGAAGAATATAAGGGGGACTATTGTTCTATCGTCCTTTCCCGTATGGTTTTGTGAGGTACACGAGGGCGGTGGTGAGCGTGTAGTCGGCGATGAGTGCGGCTCCAAGGCCCACGATGGAGAGCAGGCCCACGTTGTGGAGTGCGCCCATGGGGCTGAAGATGAACACGAAGAACATCGCGCAAAGGATGAAAGTGGTCATGCCCATGGTCTTTCCGATTTCGCGGTAAGAGAGCAGTAGCGCCTGCCTGTAGCTGCCCGTGCGTTCAAAGCCGTATTTGATGTGGTTGTTCATGTGGATGGTATCGTCGACGGCGATGCCCAAAATCATTGGCATCACAATCATCGTAATCATGTCGAGCGGCATGCCCGAATAGCCCATGACGCCGCCTATCAGGAGAACCGGCGCGACGTTTGGAATCATCCCGATAAGGCCCGCCTTGATGCTCCCGAATGCAAGAATCATCATGATGGCGATAATTACGAATGAGCCGCCGAACGAACGCAATAGCCCACCAACGAGTTTGCCGTTCATTTCGGCGTAGTTCACGACTTCGCCTACGACGGAAACTTTCGCGTCGGGGAAAATGCGGGCGGCATAAGCGTTTGCGGAATCCAGGTCTTCTACGATTTTGTTTGCATCGTAGCCGGCGAGTTCTATGTGAATGAAGGTTGTCTTGTAATTTTCGTCCATGCGTTCAAAGAGCGCGTCTGGGTCCGAGATTTCGTACAGGAAAAGCAGCTGCGTGAGCATGTCCTGAGCGTCGGGAATCGTGTAATACTCGATGCTGTCGGCGTTCAGCGTGCGGTTCATCTCTTTCACGAGGCGCGTCACGGATTGCACGCGCGGCTTGTCGCCAGAAACTTTGGTGAGCTGGAGTGTGCCGAGTTTCTGCTCGAGTTCTTCAATGCGCTTCATGTTGGCGGGGTCCTTGAGCGCGTCGTCGTTCTCGAATTCCACCATCACGTTGAAGTCGTAAAGACTTCCGAGCTTTCCGCTGAGCATGTCCTTGAGCCGCGTCACGAAGGGGATCTTTTCGCCCATGGTCTCGGTGTAGTCCATGTTCACGTCAATGTGCATCATGCCCGGAACTTGTAATAGCATAATTGCAGCCGAAATCGTTGCGACAATCCAGCTGTGTCTGCAAACCTTGCGCCCGAAAAATTCAAAGAGGATGTCTGCCTTGGTGGCTCCTGCCGACTTTACTTGCGTCGGGTCTGGTTTAGCATTCTTGCCGAAACTCATGAGAATCGGAATTAGGATGATGACATACAGATAAACCATCGTGACAATGCCCGCCGAAATGCCTCCAATCCAGCGGATAGGGCGAATGCCTGCGAACAGGAACGAAATCAGCGATGCGACTGTGGTAATGACGGTAAAGAGAATGGGCCAGCCCGTTTCTTCGACGGCGCAAATCACGGATTCGCGGCGGTTGCCCGTGCACCTAAAATGCATGCGGAATGAATTGATATAGTGGATGGAATAGCCTACTGAAAGTGCCATGCCCAAAAGCACCGGGAGAGCGACCATGCTTTCATCGCCGATAATGCCTAGCCATGCGTTGATGCCAAGCACCGAGGCAATGCCGCCGACTGTTGCAATCGCGGGCACCACCACACCACGCAACGATCGTACAAACAAAACAAGGCAAAAGACCATCACCAGGAAGCCGAAACCGATGCGCATGGCACATTCCCGCGAGATAACTTCGTTTTCTTCCATCTCGGTGTAGCTCATGCCTGTCGGGAGCATTTCAAACTTGTCGCTCTTGAATTCGTCGGAATAAATGACTTCGCGGGCGAAAGGCGCGATGCTGTCCTTGCCGAAATCGACACCGCCCTCGTAAGATTTCAGCGAGAGGATAACCCATGTTTCTTTAGAATCGTCCGAGACGATGTTGTTTACGAGCGATTCGCGGGATAGGATCAGTCTCTTTTTCGATTCCAGTTCCTGCGGGTCAGTGGGAACGCCGCCCTCGAAGGGATCGATGACTTCAAAACCTTCGTCATTTGCGACCGGAATCGACAAATTGTGCGTCAGAGAAACCACGCGGTCGGCATAGGGCACCTCGTTTTCGAGCCTGCGGGAAAGCCTGTCAATTGCCTGCAACACCTCTGGTGCGAACACGTCGTCGGCGCGGACCATCACCATGTAGGTATCATCGCTGCCGAATTTTTCTTTAAAATGCGCTTGGTCAATCTTTACCTTGTCCCAGTCGTCAAACCATTCCTCTTCGCTGCTCGTCATCTGCAGCTGCGGAAGCCCGAGGCACGCCAAAAACGTCACAATTGCCGTTACCAGCAGAATCAACCAGCGAAACTTGATCTGAAAATGCCCCAATCGGGCAAAAACCTTGTTGACACGAGAAACTTGCATTGAAAAACTCCTCTAAAAGCCCCAACGGAATGTGATTCCGTCGGGGCTGCTTCAATCCAAAACACTATAAAAAAGAAAATGTCATTTTAGGCGGTGGCGAGAGTCTTGCCGAGTTCCTGGCAAGCGGTCTTGCCGGCGTCATCGGGGGCGTTCTCGATGGCGAGGGGATCTGCCACAAGCACGAGCCCAGCGGCTTCAGCGTCGGCCTTCCACGGATTCATCCATTCGCCGCCACCCCAGCCGTAAGAGCCGAACAGGGCAACTTTCTTGCCGTTAAGTGCTGGCTTGACGGCTTCGTAGAAGGGCTGGAATTCGGAATCTTCGAGTTCCTCGGCGCCCATGGCGGGGCAACCCAAAGCATAGCGGGCATATTCAGCCAGCTGATTCTGAGAAAAATCCGAAACGCTGAACACGTCGGCTTCGGCACCTGCTGCTTTGGCACCTTCGGCAACGTATTTTGCCATCATTTCGGTGTTTCCTGTTCCGCTCCAGTAGATTACTGCAATTTTTTCCATTGTGATTCTCCTAGGTGATTTAAAGAGGTTAAGATTATGGGCTACGCTGCGTTTCGGACGGTCAGCATCGGCAGCGAGTAGCCTTTTTCAAATAGTTTGTTGAACACGTTGAAGCATTTGCGAAAGCAGGCGAACCGTTTTTCGCATTCGGTTACATCGCCGTAAACTTTCCAGTAGCCCGTATATTTGCTATTCCTGCCGCCGTTGATAATGAACCCTTTCACGTCTTCGAGGGGGTAGCCCAAGAAAAGTCCGACTTCGTGCGGAAAACAGTGGCATTTGCGGATGCGCGCCGTCATGTATGCGAGTGCACAGTCGGTGCTAAAGTCTGTGTAGCCGTAGGCGGCGAGAAAATGGCGGATTTCCGGCTCGGCAATAAGCTTTTGCAGGGCGTCTTCGCGATAGACGTAGATAAAACTGCGACCGCAGCGTTCTGCGATAACGCGCACGCACACGCCGCGAGGGTTGAGTTCCTTGTTCCAGTGGGCGAGTTGTTTGCACAGCGTTTCGCTGGGTGAAGATTCCATGCAGAATAGGCTTCCGACCTTGAGCCCAGCGAGTGTTGGTGCGCATTGGCGAACGAGACGGTGATCTAAAAGACGGTTCATTTTATTGCAAACTACAAATAAATTGTAAAGTTAGATTTCTCTAACAAATATACAAAAAAGCCTTGAAGTTTGTCAAGGCTAATTTTGTATTAATTTTTGTTCATTTGCAATTCAAGCATCTTGCTGAAGAGGCCGCCTTTCGCCTTGAGTTCGGCGGGGGAGCCTGTTTCGGCAATGTGACCGTCTTGCAGCACCACGACCTTGTTGGCGTTTGCGATGGTACGCATGCGGTGTGCGATGATGATGACGGTCTTGCCCTTTACCAACTGCGAAATACCGCGCTGGATCTTGGATTCGTTTTCTACGTCGAGGCTTGCGGTTGCTTCGTCGAGCAAGATGATCGGAGCGTCTTTCAACAGGGCGCGCGCAATGGAAATGCGCTGGCGTTCGCCGCCCGAGAGCGTGTCGCCATTTTCGCCGATGACGGTATCGTAACCCTGCGGCATTTTCTGCACGAAATCGTCGCAGCCGGCAAGTTTTGCGACTTTCAGGATTTCTTCGTCGGTTGCTCCGCGCTTACCGATGCGGATATTGTCCTTGATGCTCGTGTTGAACAGCACCACGTCTTGGAAGACGATGGAGAAGTTCTTGAGGAGCGTTTCGGGGTCAATCTTGCTGATATCTTGGCCGCCGAGCGTTACCGTTCCGCCTTGAATGTCCCAGAATCGTGCGGCAATTTTGGCGGCGGTTGTCTTTCCGCTACCGCTCGGCCCCACAAGTGCGGTGATTTCGCCCTGCTTTGCGGTGAACGAAACTTTTTTCAGAACTTGCTTGTTTTCGTTGTAGTTAAAATCGACATCCTTGAATTCGATGTCATAGTTGGCGGGAGTGAATTCCGTGTCGCCATGCTGTATGGGCATCTGATCCATTTCGCGGAAACGGCGCAGGCGCACGTTCACGAAGAACAGTTCGGCGAGGTTATTGAATACGAGGAAAACCGGATTGTAGACAGTCGCCGCGCATACGATGAACACCAGGTAGGTAAACACGTCGATTTCGCCCTTGGTCCAAAGCCTTGCGCCTGTAATCAGCACCGTGGCAAGACCCATCTTGAGAATGCCCTGCGCCGAATTCAGGAACATGCCAACCTTGATATCGGAATCCATCTGCGTTTTTTCGTATTTGATGCAGTCCTTGTCGAAATGGTCGAGGTAGGCGGTTTCGCCCGAATACGAGCGGATTTCCTGCACGTTTTCGAGACCTTCCTGGATGTCCTCCATAATCACGCGGCGGGCGTTATATGAATTTTCGAACCAGCGGTCCTGAATTTTCTTGGAAAGCGCAATGAGCAATGCCGCTGCGGGTACCACCCAGAAAAGCGCGATAGACATTTTCCAGTTGTAGCAGAACAGCATGATTCCGATAACGGTGACGCTTCCGATGGCGGCGAAAAGTTCCGGTACGGCGTGCGAGAAAATCATTTCGAGCGCGTTGCAATCGTCCATGATGGTGGATGTCAAGTCCGAAAGGTTCTTTTTGCCAAAGAACGAGAGCGGCAACTTACGAAGTTTTTCGGCAATCGAAACGCGGCGACGCATGCTTTCGTCGTACACGCTACTGTAAGTCGCGCTGTACGAGAACCTGTAAATGACAAGCATCACCACAAACAGAATTACCGCAATGCCCACATAGAACCATGTCCCGTGCGGAGTCTTGCCGGCAAATTCACCTATGCCCATCTGCTCCATCAAAAAATAAAAGAGCATCATCATCGGGAACATAAGCGAAACAAAGTGCAGGAATGTCCAGACAACGCCACGGACAAACGTGCGCGAGCCTTCTTCCGATAGAGCAAAAGTATTCTGAACCCACTTATACATTTTCGCCTCCTTCATTATCCTTGGAATTGTCGAGGGTCCATGTGACAGACTGCTGGTATTCGGCCCACATCTTGGCATAAATGCCGTTCTTTTCAAGCAATTCGCTGTGCGTTCCGCGTTCAGCGATTTCGCCTTCTTCAACAACGATAATCTGGTCGGCGTTCACCACGCTTGTAAGCCTGTGGGCGATCATCAACACGGTCTTGCCTGCGGCAAGCTTGTGCAAGGCTTCTTGAATCAGGCGTTCGTTTTCGGGGTCAGCAAAGGCGGTTGCCTCGTCGAGCACAACGATGGGGGCGTTCTTCAAGATGGCGCGCGCAAGTACCACTCGCTGCTGCTCGCCACCCGAAAGATAAGTTCCCTTGCTTCCGATAACGGTATTAATGCCAGCAGGCAACTTGTCAATGATTTCGCGGCACTGCGCAAGATCAAGCGCCTTGTTTACCTGCTCGAGAGTTGCATCGGGCATGCCGTAACGAACGTTGTCCAAAATGCTCATCTTGAAAAGGCGCGTATTCTGGAACACGAACGAAACGTTCTTCATCAGTTCCTTCGGGTCAATCTGCTTTACGGGAACACCGCCAATGGTAATCTCGCCGCTATCGACGTCAAAGAAGCGCGGTAGGAGTTTTGCGATCGTGCTCTTGCCGCCGCCCGAAGGCCCGACAAGTGCTACCGTGTGGCCCGCCGGTACTGTGAGCGAAATGTCGCTCAATACCTGCTTGTCGGTATCGGGATAGGTGAAGTTCACGTTCTGGAATTCCACATCGAACTTTTGCATCGGTACCGGATTTTGGCAAACCTCCAAATCCTTGGTGCGGGCGATATCGTTGATACGGTCAACCGCGATTCCCGCCTGGTTCGTGGCATTGCTCAGGTACATGCTGCGCATCACGCATTGCGAGAACAGCGGTGTTACCAACACGTAAATCATCATGTTCACGATGGTGAGTTTTACATCGCCGTCGTTACCGATAATGAGCGCTGCCGTCGGCACCAGGAACAGTACGAATCCGTTCACGAGAATCGTGTAGATGCAGTAAGGGACCTTCCAGTTGTTGGAATAGGCTGTGACCATCTTGTGGTAAGTCACGATGCTGTTGTAGAAACTCTTGAATGAAAAAATCGTCTGCTGGAAAACCTTGACTACGGGAATTCCGCGCACGTATTCCACTGCTTCGGAGTTCATCTCTTCAAGGGCCTGCATGTAGCGTTCCATGAACTTGGTTCCCCTGCGGCCAAGGGTACCCAAAATGAACAAGGCGTAGGCGATAGGCACCAAAGAGGCAAGGCCGAGTCGCCAATCGAAAACGAACATCATCACAAGCGCCACGATGGGAATCAGGATGGTGCCCGAAATATCGGGCATTTCGTGCGCGACGAAGGTGTGCGTAATTGCAGCATTGTCGTCGATAATCTTGCGGAGTTTGCCGGTCGGGTTCTTGTCGAAAAATCCAAGCGGAGCTGACATCAACTTTTTCATGGCGAATCGACGCAGGTCGCCTTCGAGCCTGAATGCTACCATGTGCGAGCAAGCGAGGGCCGCAAAGTAGAGCAATACGCTTGTGACCGAGGCGAGAACCGCTCCGATGGAGTAGTCAAAAATCTTGATGTTCGTCATGTCACCGCCAGAGATAACCTCGCGGACAATGAGCCATATCAGTAAAAACGGCACGAGCCCCGCGATGGCGCTCAATGCCGAGAGAATCAATGCTAGCGGGAACAGCGGCTTTCGCGAACCCATGTAAGCGAAGAGTTTAGAGAATGTCTTTTTCATAATTGTTTTACGCGAAGCGTCTTTTTTATCTTTCGTCTTTCGTCTGTAGGCTCGAAGAGCCGTTCTTTCGTCTAATCACGCGACGTTTGTCATCCTGTATTTTTTCCTGTATTCCTTGGGAGTCATGCCCATCACATCCTGGAAGGCGTGGGCGAACTTGCTCCCGTTATTGTAACCGACTTCGCCTGCGATCTCGAGAATTCCTCGGTCGCATTCGCGAAGTTGCTTGGCTGCCAGTTTCATGCGCTCGCGGCGAGCGTAAGTGAATACTGGCAAACCGAACACATTCTTGAAGCAGAGTTTCATTGCGGTAGGCGGCATGTCAAACTTGTTGGAAAGTTCCTCGATGGTGAAATGACTGTCCATGTTTTCGCAGATAAACGAACGGATGCAGTAGATTTTTTCAATTTGCATCGAAGATAAATTGCGTTCGCGGCAAATGGATTCTCGCTGCGTGTCTAGGTTTTTCAGGGTGAGCAAAAGCTCCAAAATGGCGAGCTTGCCGTATTCGGCCTGCGTGTTTTTCGACTTGTTGTCGATTTTTTCGAAGGCGTTGGCCACTTCTTCTTTAGTGTGGACGATAAACGGTCTACCCGGACGGCACATTTTCTGTGCGAGCATCTTGATGTCTATCAGGAACCCGGCAAAATGTTCACGAATGTACCTTGTGGATTCTTCGTAGAATAGGATTCGGTCGCCGCAGTAATCGGCGGAACGCGTTAGCGCTCCCGAAGTCCACGCGTCGTAAACCAGCATTTCTCCTGCCTTCAGCTGATTGCAGGGGAGTGCTCCGCCGGCCCAGCTGATTTGCCCCTTTCGGCAAAATTCAAGAACCAGGAGCGGATCCCTTTCAAGCGTTGTATGGTAGCACCCGACTTTGTGCAACCATTCAATTCCGTTAATATTCAACATATTTCCCTCAAAAATCTCTTTAAACTGGCTTTGTTAGTCTAGTCTTAAAAAGTAAGCCAAATCTAATTAGTAAACAAAACTTCGTCAAGGCTAATTTTGTGACGGCAATAAAAAAATTTTATTGCAAGAATGTCTGAATGGAGTGAAAAATGACTGAACGGAGTTAAAATAAAACGAAAAAGACGATTTCCCCCTTAAAAATCCAATCGGATTTTTCCACCTCCGTTTGGAGTAGAACCGCTCCAGGGACATTTCTAAAATGCTCCGCAAAATTAACAACCGCGGTTTTTCCGCACCATTTCAGGAGCTAATATGAAAAAAAGATTCTTGGCGGCGCTCATCGTGTCGCTCGGTATGCTGGTTGCTTGCGACGATTCCTCTTCGGCAAGCTCTGACAACGAAAAGGAACTTTCCAGTTCTTCGACTGAAAAGTCTGGCAGCAAGGACAAATCTAGCAGCAGTAAGGGCAAGTCTAGCAGTAGCGAAGCTAAATCTAGCGATAGCAAGGACGCCTCTAGCAGTTCTAAGAAAGAAGAGAAGGGTGAATACAAGCGTGAATTCGCAACATCGATTGCTTCGGGCGAAACGATGTTTATCGGCACCATGTCTCTGGACCACACCGGTGATTTGGGCAAGGACTATATCGAAGTCGGCACCCGCGCAGGCGTTGTTTATTACGATGGATCTCTGTTCATTGCGGACCTTGACATCGGTTCCATTGCTCGCTACAGCCTCGATGACAATAACAAGATCGGTAAAAAGTCTGCTGAACTTACGCTCGCGGGCGTATGGGCAAACCATATCTACTTCGTGAACGAAGAAAAGGCTTACTTGGGCGGCATGCTCGACTCGCTGCTCATCATCAATCCGAAGACCATGAAGCGCACGGGTGCGATTGACCTTTCCGAATACAAGGGCGACGATGCGCTCGTGGTAAGCCCGGGTACAGGCGTGATCGTGGATGGTCGCCTCTACGTTGGCCTCTTGCAGAACGTGAGCGACTATGCTACCGGTAATACGGCTCAAGTCGCTATCATTGACGTCGAAAAGGATTCCGTGATTGCCGTGGCCGAAGATGACCGCGTTGCTGCTGTGGGCTCTCTTGATGATTCTCAGAATCAGGCTTTCATCGTCACTGATGGTTACATTTACTGCTACAGTAACGCCTCTTGGGGCTACGCTCCCGGCCAGGTTGACGGTTTCCTGCGTATCAAGGTGGGTGAAACCAAGTTCGATAAGGATTATGCTTGGCTCGTAACTAAGGAAGTCGCTATCGATGATGTTACCAAGAAGGGTAACTTCAAGTACCTGAGCCCCACTACCTACGCTAATGGAACTAAGGTTTATGCATTCTTGAATGTGATGGTGGACCTGCAGCAGGTTTGGACCGATATGGATAGCTACCACAATAACACTTGCAAGCCGGTGGAAATCGATCTCGCCAAGAAGACCATGAAGGCTCTCCCGATTGGCTACTCTTCTAGCTGGGCTAGCTACGGCAAGTACATTGATGAAGACGGTACCGTGATTTTTGCAGTGTCTACCGAAGAAGACGGCAACGCCTACTTCCGTTATGACCCGAAGACCGGAAAGGCTAAAAAGATTGCTACAGTGGAACCGATCCCGATGTGGATTGTGCCACTCAAGTAAGAAAAATTCTCCATAAAACCTCAATATCCTCATAAACACAAACTTCCGTTCTTGCTCAGGCGAGAGCGGATTTTTATTTGCTTCGCAAATTCAAAAAACTATTCGGGTTTTTAGCAGCCTATTTGGAGTAGAATTTTGGGCGAAAAAATGCTCAATTGCGCTGCGATGAAAAAGATGTTTATTTACAAGGCAGCTACGCTTGCCCTTATATTTGCTACGGTTGGTGCGGTTTCGGTCCGTGCTCAAGATGATGAAATTACCTCGATAGACGATTTTCTAGAAGAAACTGCTCCAGAAAATTCGGAGTCTGCCGATGTGTCGAATTCAGATGCTCCTGCACAAGCAAGTGCGTCGGGGGTTACGCAGCTAGATGAACTTTCGGTGGAATCTGAAATAGAAGCGGAACAAGCGAAGCAGGCCAAAAAGGCCGAATCGGTTGCGACGATTGATGCTGCTGAAATGCAGAATACCAGCAAGACTGTTTCGAAGGCGGTCAATTCCGCTTCGGGCGTTAAGGTGCGCAAGTCCGGTGGCGTGGGCAGCGAAGGTAAAATCAACATTCGCGGCATGGAAGGCAAGAATATCAAGGTGCTCGTGAACGGTGTTCCTGTCGAAACACAGGGCAACTTGGGCCTTGACGATATTCCCATTGATCAGATTGCCGATATCGAGGTCTATAAGGGCTATGTTCCGGCACGTTTTGCAACAGATGGCGCTGGCGGTGCTATCAATATCATTACCAAGAAACGCCCTGCCAATTCGATTGACGCTTCTTACAGCCTTTCGAGTTTTAATACGCACAAGGCTTCTGTAACGGCGAGCCACTTGGTGGATAGTATTGTGGGTGGCGCGGGCTTGGAAGTGGGCGTGTCGGGGTATTTTAATCATTCCGACAACGATTACAAATTTACTTCGCCTTATATGAAAAGTTCTACGGGCGAAGACACGAGCATTGTTCGCGATCACGACCATTACACCTCTTACAATGTACAGGCTTTTGCAAACTTGATGAATGCTTGGTTTGACCAGGTTTCGCTGGGCGTAAGCTACGGTGCGTTTGAAAAGGAAATTCAAGGCGATGCAAATCGTATTGTGGACGCAATGTCCGAAGGTTATAATTTCGGTGCGACTTTTGGGCTCGATAAGAAAAACATCTTTGTGAAGGACCTGAATTTGGGTAATCATTTTTCGTTCGGATATGGCGAAAATAAAGTCATTGATACGAGCCGAGTGCATTGCCGCAATTGGTATAGCTGCGATACCGCCAAGAAGAATGTGGGTGAACTTTCGTCAATGGGACTCCCAAAATTGAGGACTGTTCAGTCGTACGATTTCAATGATTTGCTGAATCTGGATTATCAGTTCTTCAAGAATCAGATTGTTTACTGGAATACGCTTTTCAGGTATCATAAGGAAGACCCTGAAGATGATGTGGGCTCCGAAATGGTTGGCTTTAATACGGCCGGTTTCCCTGGAAAGACGATTTCTGTGACGACGGGCCTTTCGCTTGAAGATAATTTCTTTGATTCTAGGTTGCAGAACTTACTTGGTTTCAAATTTCACTACTTAAAGGCTGAAATTTCTAACACATCGACGAGCTTGTTGCAGCAGGCTTCTGTAGAATCGAACGATTACACGGATTTTAGCTATGATGAAAGCTTGATGTTTAGAATTGTAAAACCGCTTTCAATCAAGGGCTCTTACCAGCATGCGGTGCGCTTGCCCACGCCTGACGAACTCTTTGGCGATGGAGTGCGCGTGAGTGCCGCGACAAACCTCAAACCCGAAGAAGCAGACAATTTTAACGTAGGCCTGTCTCTTGATTTGCAAGAAATCCCGTTGTTTGCACGATTCCGATTTGACGGAGACGTATTCTATTCCTATTACAAGAACCGCATCCATTATATGGGAACTTCACAAATGTCGGTGCCTTACTTTAACATGGACCCGATTCGCGGCTGGGGCTACGAAGGCGACGCAAAACTCGATGTGAATGAATGGGTGCTGCTCGGGACGAACTGGACTTTCCAGGATTTGCGCAATATCGATTATAATGCAAAGCAGGGAATTCTAGAAGATGCAATCATCCCGAACATTCCGCGGTTCTTTATGAATTATATGGCCGAATTCCACATGGGTGATATACTCAACAAGAACGATTTTGTCAAGTTCTGGTGGGCCGCAAATTACACCGATGAATACTATTACGGCTGGAAAGTCAGTTCTCGCCAAAGCAGAAAAATCGATGCATCGTTCACGCAGGATTTAGGTATTGAATATTCCGTGTGGGAAAACAAACTCGCTTGGAGCTTTGAAGTCGATAACTTTATGGACGAAACCGTTTACGATAAGTATGGAGAATCTAAACCGGGACGCACTTTCGCGACTAAGATTAGATACAGTTTTAGGTAGTTCATTCTAACTAAGTTGTATCACTACTAACTAAGTTGCAAGTTGTCAACTAAATTTCAAATTTGCAACATTGTTAGTCGATTGGAAAGCTTATGGGACTAAGGCTCTAAGTCCGTTTGTTAGTTTGTATGTAAGTTGCTTTTTGAAGTAAAAAGAGATAGATTTATAGTAACAAACAATCAACAAAAGGAGTAAACTATGTCCGTATGGAAAAATGAAAAGTTCTGGTTGGTGGTGGCTGGTGCTGTAGGCTCCGCTATTGCAAAGAAAATCCTCAAGGCTCCCAAAACTCGCGAATATGCCGTCAAGGGACTTGCTCAGGGCATGAAGTTCACTGCCGACGCTAAGGCCACCTTCCAAGACATGAAGGACGAAGCTGCCGACATCTGCAACGACGCAAAGAAAGAAGCAGAAGCGAAGTAATCTATGAAATTCACGATTGTTTACGACAAGCCGGGGCGAATCCGCTTTCGGGCGGGGGCCTACGCATTTGAAAAAATGCATGAACCGCGCATCCACATGGCATGCGTGAGTGAACCTTATGTCCAGAAAGCGGTAGTCCATTCGGAAAACGGCGGTATTCTGCTGGAATACGAAGATGGCTATCGTGAACAGGTGATTGATTTCGTTCGAAATCTGAACATTGCAAATCTTCCGGAAATCGAACCCGATACCGAATATCAGCTGCAGGCTCTTGATACGGATTTCAAGAATAAGCTCGCGTTCATGATTGCGCGGCGTTACTTGGCCAAGTTGTTTATTCCGGCTCCTATCCGCACGGTGCACCTGATTTACAGGGGCCTCAAGTTTGTGGCTAAGGGCTTGAATTGCCTTGGTGAAGGAAAGCTTTCTGTCGAGGTGTTAGATGGAGCCGCTATCGGAGCGAGCATCCTGCAGCGCAATTACGAATCGGCGGGAACCATTATGTTCTTGCTGAACGTAAGTAGCCTTTTGGAAGATTATACTAAGGCGCGTACCCGCACCGCCCTTACTGCAAGTCTTGCCGTGAAGGTGGACAAGGTGTGGGTTGTTCGCGATGGTGTCGATGTTCAGGTGCGCATGCAGGACGTTCAGGTGGGCGACCTTGTGCGTGTGCGTTCCGGCAGCATGATTCCGGTGGATGGAACCGTTACCGAAGGCGACGCCTTTGTGAACGAAGCGACTATGACGGGCGAATCCCAGGCTGTTCATAAGACGGTCGGTAAGTCCGTTTTTGCGGGCACCATCGTAGACGAAGGCTCGATTGTCGTGTCGGTGCGTGTCGTGAGTGGCAACACCAAGATTCAGAAGATTATCGAGCTTATCGATCGCTCCGAGGACTTGAAGGCTTCTATCCAGAGCCGTGCTGAACGCTTGGCTGATGGTATTGTGCCGTTCAGTTTCCTCGGTTTCGGGCTCACGCTCTTGTTTACCCGCAACATCACTAAGGCCGTCTCGATTCTGATGGTGGATTATTCTTGCGCCATCAAGCTTTCGACCCCGATTTCGGTGATTTCTGCGCTGCGCGAAGCCGCTGACCGCAACATGACCGTGAAGGGCGGCAAGTACCTGGAAGAATTCGCACTTGCAGACACCGTCATTTTCGACAAGACGGGAACGCTCACCAAGGCGGAACCGAAACTCGAACGCGTGATTCCGTTCGGAGACCGCAGCGAAGAAGAAATCCTCCGCATTGCGGCCTGCATCGAGGAACATTTCCCGCATAGCATGGCGCGCGCCATTGTGCGCGGGGCCGCCGAACGGGGAATCGACCACGAAGAAGAACACGCTGACGTGAAGTACATTGTGGCACATGGAATCGCGACGACTCTCGACGGCGAACGAGCCGTTATCGGTAGCAAGCATTTCGTCGTCGAAGACGAAAAAATCGCGGTGGGCGAGGCGGAACAGAAAAAGATCGACGAACTCGCCGGAGCCGCATCCGTGATTTACCTTGCCATTGGCGGGAACCTTGCGGGCGTACTTTGCATTAGCGATCCTCCGCGTGATGAAGCTGCCGAAGCGGTTCGCATGCTCCGCGAACGCGGAATCAAGCATGTGGCGATGATTACAGGCGATAGCCAGAAAGCTGCTGAACGTACAGCTCAACTTTTGGGCATTGATACCTTCTTTGCGCAGGTGTTGCCCGAAGACAAGCACCACTATGTGGAAAAAATGAAGGCCGAAGGCCGCCGCGTGATTATGGTGGGCGATGGAATCAACGATGCTCCCGCATTGGCCGCCGCGAACGTGTCGGTTGCTATGAGTGACGCCAGCGATATTGCCCGCGAAACGGCAGATGTGACGCTCCGCAGCGAAGATTTGCGCGATCTCGCCGAACTCCGTACGTTGAGTACTCAACTTATGGAACGTATCCAGGCGAATTACCGCTTTATCGTGGCCTTCAACACGTCGTTACTGGCGGCAGGCTTCTTCGGTTTCTTGGCGCCCTCGACCTCGGCCTTGTTGCACAACCTCTCGACCATGGCGATTTGCGCCAAGAGCATGACCCCGCTAAAACGCGCGTAGGGCCGCAACCCTCAAAAATCACCTAAATTATCAAAAAATGCCCCTGCTCAGAGCTACTTGAGCGGGGGCACCTTTATTCCCAAAGAGACACAAAAGAGGGAATTGGATTTTTTGATTCAACCTAGCAAGCCCGCATCTGAATGCTATGGCAACAATTAGAGTTAGACTTGACTAACTAAAAGTTAGATAAAACTAACTACAAAAACAAGGGCGAAATCGCGAAAATAATGTAAATTTTTTCTTATAATATTAGTTCAATCTAAATAAATACGCTTCCTATAATAATTTTAGCCTTGCCTAATTAGATTTATTAAACTATATTAGCCGCGTCTAAATAAGGCTGGTTAAAATGGACCATACGAAACTAACTCAAAGTTTAGAAGACTACTTGGAAATGGTGCACATGTTGCGCTTGGCGAACGGGCTTGCCCGCGTCAAAGACATTGCTGCCGCTCTCGCCGTGAAAATGCCGTCGGTGGCAAAGGCCATGGTTGAACTCAAGAAAATGGGCCTTGTAAGGCAGGAACCCTACAGCGGTGTAGAACTCACCGAAGAGGGAGAGCGCGTTGCTGCCATGATTTTGAACCGTCATATTCTTCTGAAGGGTTTCCTGATTAAGCTGGGCGTGTCCGAGGCGATTGCCGATAAGGATGCCTGCAGTATGGAACATATCCTTTCGGCAGAAACGCTCGGTAAGATTGAAGATTTTGTGAAACCGTCGAATGCGATTGCCTCGGCAAAAGTTTCTTCGGTGAAAAAACTAAGGGTTGTCAAAAACACAAAGTAAACAGGAAGGCTCCGCTCAAGAGTTTTCCCGTTTTTATATGAGGATGATATGAGCTGTAATTGTGGTTGCGGCGGAAAGTCGCAAACGAAAAAGTGGAGCACCGAGCCCAAGTTCTCGGAACTCAAAAAGGGCGACAAGGTGGAAATCGTCGGCTATAACGAAGGCGATTCTCGCTACAAGTCCAAGCTTCTTTCGATGGGGCTTGTGCGTGGCGTTCAGATCGAAGTCTTGCAAGCTGCCCCGCTCGGCGATCCGATCGAAGTGGCCGTGCTTTCTTATAGACTCTCGCTCCGTAAAGAAGAAGCGAACGTGCTCAAGCTGAGGAGGGTATAATGGCTGCTAGAAAACTTTTGACGATTGCTATTGCCGGTAACCCGAACTGCGGTAAGACGGCTCTCTTTAACGCCCTTACGGGTGCGTCGAAAAGAAAGAAGGTTATTTTGAACTGGGTGACCGCCAGATTCGCCTGGTGGACCTTCCGGGTACTTACGCTTTGTTCGCAAATGCCGAAGACGAACGCGCTGCTGTTGACTACTTGCTCAGCCGCGAAGCAAGCCTGATTATCAACATCGTCGATGCCACGAACCTGGAACGTAACCTGTTCCTCACGAGTCAGCTTGCCGATATGCATATCCCGATGGTGATTGCCGTCAATATGATGGATATCGCCGAAAATCGTGGAATCCAGCTGGATCTCGATGAACTTTCTGACGTTTACGGCGTGCCGTGCATTCCGCTTTCCGCTGTGAGCGAAAAGAGCGTCACTAACTTTATCAGCCAAATGGGCCATGTGCTGGCATCTCCGATGCCGCTCCCGAAACAGATGGTTTATGGTGACAAGATTGAAGAAACTGTTAAGGTCTTGGAACCGAAGGTGGCTCCGGTCGCAAAGCTCTTGGATGCGGACGCTCGTTGGGTTTCGCTCATGTATTTGGGCAACCAGAATAGCTATGCCGACAAGTTTGCTGAAGCTGGCGTGAAGATTAACAAGGCTGACGTTACAAAGATTCTTGGTGAAGAACCGGAATTTGCAATGGCCGAAAACCGCTATTCCATTTCGCACAATGTGGCTGGCAAGGCAATTGTCGCTGCACGCGAGAAGAAGACCTTCTCGGATAAGCTTGATGCTGTGCTTTTGAACCGCTGGACAGCTCTCCCGATCTTCCTTGTGGTGATGTATCTCGTGTTCTGGGTAGCAGTCACTATCGGTTCTGCATTCATTGATTTCTTTGATGTACTGTTTGGTGCAATTTTTGTGGACGGCCTCGGCTACGTGCTCACGGATGTTCTCCATGCGCCGGGCTTTGTGTCCGCTATTCTCGCCGACGGTATCGGTGCCGGTATCCAGACGGTTTCGACCTTTATCCCGGTGATTTTCTTCATGTTCCTGAGCCTTTCCTTCTTGGAAGACTCGGGTTACATGGCCCGCGCGGCTTTCGTTGCAGACCGCTTCATGAGATTCCTTGGCCTTCCGGGTCGTGCATTCGTGCCGATGATGGTGGGCTTTGGTTGCGGTGTTCCGGGCATTATGGGCTCTCGCGTGTTGGAATCCAAACGTGAACGTTTCCTCACCATCTTCTTGGTGCCGTTTATGAGTTGCGGCGCTCGCCTCCCGGTGTATGCGCTGTTTGCCGCTGCATTCTTTGGTAAAATGGCGGGCACGGTCGTGTTCCTGCTTTACCTCGCCGGCGTGCTGTTCGCAGTTGCTTACGGTCTCTTCTTGAAGAAGTCCCTGTTCCAGGGCCAGGCCAGCAACTTTGTGATGGAACTTCCGCCGTATCATTTGCCGAAGTTCAAGTCCTTGATGATTCACTGCTGGCAGCGCCTGCGCGACTACATCTGGCGTGCTGGTAAGGTGATTACGATCGCCGTTGCAATACTTGGCTTCCTCAACAGCTTCGGTATTGTCGAGAAGGCTGCGGACGAAAATGCTCCGGCCGATGAACCGGCAGGTTTTGAATTTACAGCCGGTAACGGGGATTCCGAAAATAGCTTGCTCTCTGTAATCGGTAAGGCCATTACGCCGGTGTTCGAACCGTTCGGTGTCGAAAAGGAAAACTGGCCGGCATCTGTGTCCCTGTTTACGGGTCTTTTGGCCAAGGAAGCCGTTATCGGTACCATGAATTCGCTGTATTCTATGGCGGGTGAAAATGCAGAAGCTCCTGCAGAAGAGCCGAAGGCTGAAGAACCCGCACCGGAACAAGTTGCCGCCGCTGATTCCGCTGCAACGGATAGCGCTGTGGTCTCTGACAGTGCCGCCGCTCCTGCTGAAACCGCAGAAGCCACCGAAGAAAAGGCTGAAGAAGAAAAGGTGCTTATCGCCGGTGTAGACGAATGCCCTGCCGAAGAAGAGGAAGAAGGTGGCGCTCCCGATATCAAGGGTGCCGTACTTGAAGCTCTCGGCTCGATTCCGGCAAATCTCTCTGAAGTCATCGGCTCGCTTACCGACATTCTCGGAACCGCCGGTGAATTGGAAGGCCAGGAAGCTGCCGAACTCAAGAAAGAAACTCTCGACAAGATTACTGATGCCAAGGTGCTGACCTGCGAAGAATTTGCTGCCATCGCTACCTTCGGCGAAGAAGAAGAGGATGAAAAGACCCGCGAAGCCGTGTTCGAAAAGCTCGCTGCTGCTGGCGTCACGCTCGATGAAGACGAAATGGGCGCTCTCGAAGAAGGCGACCTTTCCGAAACTGCCGACATCTACGCTAACCTCCGCTCTTACTTCCACAATCCGGATAAGAACGGTAACCCGGTGGATGGCTTTAACTGGCAGGTGTTCGCATTCCTCATCTTTATCTTGCTCTATGTACCTTGCCTTGCTGCAATGGGTGTCGTAGCCCGTGAAATCGGCCTCGGCCTTGCTATCCTTATGGCAACGGTTCAGACGATTCTTGCTTGGGCTGTGGCTGTTCTCCTTTACCAGGTGCCGGTTGGAGGTGATACCAAGTGGATTGTTGCCGCTATCGTGGCTCTTGTGGGTACGGGAATCTTCCTCAAACTCTTCGGCATGAAGGCTAATAAGGAAAAGAGATTCGAAGACTAACCTTTTAGAATCAAGAGCCATTAAGGGCTGGTAGGCCCAAAACCAGCCAGCCCTTAATTAAAAAGCTTGAATTAGATTGGTCTAATTTGTGGAACTAAACTGGAACATCTTGGCACGCATTTTGCAACAATAGCACACAGAAGGCGATAGCCAAGCGTTTTTGTAGCACTATTTGTAAAAAACCTGACGGAGTGTTACAAAAACAGAAAATAAATCCGTCAAGGGAGAGAAAAATGAAGAATCGTTTGACGTCTAATCTTTTGTTCGGTCTTGCAGCCGCTTCCTTCTTTGCAGTGTCTGCATTTGCTCAGGAAGCCGCCCCTGCCGCCGAAGCCACCGCTGCAGCCCCTGTTGCTGAAGCTCCTGCCGCAGCCCCTGCTGAAACTCAGGCCGCTCCTGCTCAGGAAGCCCCTGTCGCCGCTCCGGCACAGGAAACACCGGCAGAACAGCCTGTCGCTGCCGCTCCTGCTGAAGAAGAAAAATCCGCTGAGTCTGCTCCTGCTGAAAATACAAACCCGGGCGAAGTGGCCGACGCTGCCGGTAACGCTTTCGACATGCTCAAGGCCAGCATGAGCGAAGGTACTTCTGAAGCCAAGATGGAAGTTAAGTATAATGGCGAAGTTGAATTTGACATCTACACGGGCAATGTCTTGGAAGATGAAGACCTGAACCATTCCTATGCTTCTACCTTTGACCTGAATTTTGAAGTCAAGTTCAATGAAAAGTGGTCTGCTTTCGTGGGCCTTGAAGCCGATGGTGAAACGACGGATCCGTTTGCCATTTACAATGGTGCCTACATTCAGTATCAGCCGGCTGAATTCTTCGCCGTCAAGCTGGGTGACCTGACCTTCTCGGAAGGTGCATTCGTTGCCTACTATGACTACGATGATCCTGCTGACAACGCTGCTGGCATGAAGGAACATGATATCCGTGGTTTTGAAATTGACTTGGCTGGCTTTATTCTTGGCTTTGGCTTTGGTCGTGGCGATAACGACTGGGCCGACGAAGATGGTGCCAAGGTTTACGATGTCCACGCCGCTTACGAATTCGACTATGCCGGTCAGCACTTGCGTCCGTATGTGGACTACAAGAGCTTCCAGACCACTCAGCATAACGAACTCCATGCCGGTATCGAAGCGGGCCTCTCTATCGGTGGCTTTGGCTTCAGAGCTGTGTATGGCTTCCATGCTGACTACCTGATGGACGATGGCGATGTCGTGGAAGGCCAGGATTGGACTTCTACCGCTCACGCCTTCTTGGTTGAGCCGACCTTCGAAGTGGGTATGTTCGATATCAAGACGACCGCCTTCTATGCCATCATCGATAGGGGCGATGCCACCGAAGACGCCAGCGATCTTGACAACGGCGAAATTCCGGAATACTTCTTCGTGTATGCTGAACCCGCCTTCAAGTTTGCTGAATTCATCAAGGTTGGCATTCCTGTAGAATACCACACGCACACTTTGGATGATGACGACGATACTGCCGCTACATTCGATGTCGGTGCCCGCGTTTACATTGCTCCGGTTGAAAACCTGGAAATCACGGCTTTCGGCATGATTGATGTCGCCGTGCAGGACAACGAAGACGACAACGTTCTGCGTTTCGGTCTTGAAACGGTGTACAGCTTCTAATTACCTCGCATAATGCGCAAAAAGGGGACTGTGGCAATTTGCTGCAGTCCTTTTTTTCTGTGAAGGGGAATGGCTGGCTTATTTTCCCTTCATACTTGCCTGAATTTTGGCAATAACCTCCTCCGGTGTCACAAAATTCAAAACGCTAAAAGCCGTCATTTCATTACCCATGTCCTTGAACGAGGCACCAAAATGATAAATGGTATCATCTATTAGCAGGAATCGGTCATGGATGGTGCGCATAGTTTTTAGTTCCAAGCCGGGATATTGCCTGTTGTGCATGTCCTTGGCTGCCTTAAATTCAGGTGTGATATGTGCGGAATATATGATTGCCTTAACATCTTTCGCACGCATCGCGGCAAATTTCAAAACCTCGATATTTGCATACGGATCGATAAACACCACGGACTGTTTCGCAGATTTCACTAAATCCGCAATCAGTACAAGCCCGTCAAACCGAGTCCCTGTTGCAAGAATGCCTCCTGTGGGTGTTTGGGCGGCTTTGACAAAGAAATCAATATGTTTTTCAACGGTCGAAAGACGATTGTCCACATTTTCGAGTTTCGTCCCCTGTTTTTCAATTAATTGCCGTTGTTCCTGAAACTGATTGGCGATCTGCATTCCAGTCGCAACCATTCGTTGATTTACGGCATAACCCTTGAGCATGTAGTCCTTCAGGACTTTATTTGCCCACTGACGAAAACGTGTCCCAGCGATGGACTTGACCCGATATCCCACGGATATAATAACATCAAGGTTGTAAAGGATTGTGTTGTAAGTTTGATCGGCATCAACACCCATATGTGCAAAATTTGCACATGTGATATCCTTTGGCAATTCTCCTTCCTTATAGATATTTTTGATATGCCTTCCGATAACGGTTCTGTCTTTTTGAAACAAATCTGCCATCTGGACCTGCGATAGCCATACTGATTCCCGTTCCATACGCACCTCCAGCCGGACTTCACCTTCCGGCTGATAGAGTACGATTTCACCTTTTTCTTCGGTTTCTTTCATTTTTTACCTCTAGTTAAACAAAAAAAAGCCGGCCTTTGGATATACTAAAATCCCAACAATTGTTGGGGATATACCAAAAGGCCGACTTATTCGTCAGTCATGGCTTGCAGACGGAATTCCGCTGCCAGTGCCTGTCAGGGGATAATATACAAAAATTTTTAGATAAAAGGGGAATTACTTCCCCTCGCTACAGTCCCGGCCCACCCATATTGTCATGCCCGACCAGGTCGGGCTTCTCCTATTAAACCCGCCCAACCGGGGCTTTCGCTACCCCTTCTAGCGGGCTTCAGGCGCCAGCCCGCAACGCCCGTCTAGTTCCTCAGAAATGTGATTTTTCCCATTCTAACAAGTGGATTCTCTCTAAGGTCGCAATTTGCGACCTTAGAAATGTTATTTTCCCTTCATGCTTTCTTGGATTTTGGTGATAACCTCTAATATTTTAGCGACCTTTTTATGATTCTTTCTTATGCCCAATTTGTAAATATTTCTTACAAGTTGATTTTTTGTCTAATTCGCCTTCTTTATATATGTTTTGTAATGTTATGAAAAATCAATATCTACGTTACTATTGTTCACATTTTTTCGTTGTAGAATTAAAGTGACTTTTACTTCCGCATACAAACAATTGAGAACCGAAATAATTGTTGTCTAAATATTCTACCCCATATTTTTCGGCTAGTTCATTAAATAATGTCATTAATTCCAGAGAATCATTAGGATTATTTAAATGCTCTTTAATATATTCTTTTCCCATCAAATCAATTCTAATTTCTCTTTTTATTTCATTCAGAGATATGTCAAATGTTCCTACCAAATCAATAAGTTCCTTTTGATTTTTTTCTAGAGCACTGCATATTGACATTATTTCATATTCACTCACTAAAAAACTTTTGTTTTCTAATTCAAACTTCAATAATAGATGTTTTATCAAGTTGTTAACAATGTAATCTTGAACATTATCTTTAGGCGCCATGTTCATCTTACTCAATATTTTTATAAGGCTATTAATTTTTTTGACGGTAATGTTTTCCGTTCCGACACGTAATACAACTTGATTTAAAGTCTCTGTTCTTTTTGAGAATGTGTTTTTTTGATATGAAACATTATTTTTTTTCATATACACAGCACGGAATGCGTATCTATGAGCCGTTGTCACATATGGGTGAGCGTCAATTTTTCCTGATCTTCTTATCGTAGTTTGTGTATTACCAGTTCCATTGTATGAGCCAATTCTATTGTAACGGCCGTAAATATCACCTGAATAATTTGATGTAGAATTAATTGTATATGTTTCTCCTGGAGAATATGTGTAATATGTTCGAACAACGTCTTCAGAGCCAAGATATTCTGGTTCAATAATCAAAACGGCATCCCCTCCAACAGCGTTACATGCATCCACAGCTTTATTCGGATTGAAATCATTTGCCGTTGAAGAAAAACCAGATTCACCCATGATTTCATAATTGTCATCTAAATACGAATATACATCGTCTGCCGTAGAAACTGAGCCTAAATACTGACATGAATTATTCCTTTCATAGCGTTCCCCATTATAAAATTTATAATAAGGGTTGCTACAGCTAGTTAAAAAGAATGCCAAGCAAGTCGATAAAACCAAGATTCTAGTTTTCATCTATTTATCTCTTTTTTTTTCTGGCGGAAGAACTCAAAAAATCCCTTAGGTACATTGCAAAATCGTTATATTCAACTTGGTCGCAATATCCTGTACTTGTTGTCGTTTGACATTTGTAGATGTTTGCTCCATAATACATAATGGATCCGTAATATCGGTATTCACCTAATGCATAATAAAATTTATTAATCGTTATCCATCCGTCTTTTTCTATAATAAGATTGCCTTCCTGTTTAAAATGGTCCTCATAATAACGAGCGTAGTTGTCGAAGTTATCGCTATTATAAAAACGGACGTCTTGAATGGCTTTTTCTAATGTTTCGCAGGATACTTTTTTTGTTGAAGTTTCGGAATCATAACTCGTTCGTCGAGTTTGGAAGTAACATTCTTCAGCGAAAGGAAATGCTGCCAACAGCAATAATGCGGTAATCATCTTTTTCATATGGTCCCTCCTCGGTCAAAAGCTGTCTGCAAGCAGCAGCCTTGTTCGGAAAGTCCCTTGAAATTGCTTCGCTTTTGCTCGCGATTATGCAGTGTTCAACAAAACCATATATTTTTTATAAAATAAAAAAGGTATGGTGTCGTTCGGCTTATGTATTGAAGGCTCTGGTAAACCCGCTATCCTAAGCACAACGGAAATTGTCAGATCAAAACTGAACAAAACCGTGGGCAAACGCCCAACGACCCACACCCGATCGGTGTGAGCGTTCGTCTTATTCCCGGATAGCAGAGCTTGCGCTCTAGAAAAATTTACCAGACTTTTCAATACCGGAACAAGAGTACTACTCTAATTCAATATGTCGATAGAAATATACATTAAAAAGATAAATGTGCGGATTCTATATAAGAAAAACAAACCGCCTCATTAAATTATTTCCGACATCACTCTTTTTTTTATGCATTTAGCGGGGCAACCTTATATTCTAGAGCCAACATCGCGTTAGGGATAGTTACCCGAAGGGCCGAGACTACAGGCTCGGTGAGCGTAGCGAGTATAGCCCGACCCGGCGAGGGACGAGCCGGGAAACGCCCCCTTCGTAATGCAGTTGTCAAGGATTTCTTGACAACTGTCGCAAAAATACCCCCATTTCCCAGAGTTTAGCCTTTACTAATTAGCCGAGGCTTTCTAAATTTAGCGTTGACTAATATATAAGGTGTGTTTTTCGTCTAATCGGAGCCGTCCTATGGAACAAGTAAAGTTAAGCCAGAGCCTTGAAGACTACTTGGAAATGGTGCACATGCTGCGCCTTGCGAACGGAATTGCCCGTGTCCGCGACATTGCGGCGGCGCTCAAGGTCAAGATGCCGTCGGTTGCCAAGGCGGTAATCGAACTCAAGAAGCTGGGCCTTGTGACGCAGGAACCGTACAGCGGTATCGAGCTCACTTCGGAAGGTGCGCTTGTGGCGTCCCAGATTCTGAACCGTCACATTCTGCTGAAGGGTTTCTTAATCAAGCTCGGTGTGTCCGAGGCGATTGCCGACAAGGACGCCTGCTGCATGGAACACATTCTTTCGGCGGAGACTCTCGAAAAAATCGAAGAGTTTGTGAACGCTCCCAATGAGCCGGCGAAAAAGTCGAAGACTGCCGCTAAATCTACGAAAAAGTAAATCGTTGGTGTATGAATAACGAACCGAAGTTTTCGGAACTTAAAAAAGGCGACAAGGCCGAAATTATTGGATACAACACGGGTGATTCTCAGTACAAGTCCAAACTTTTGTCGATGGGGCTTGTGCGTGGTGTGGTGTTGCAGGTTTTGCAGGTGGCCCCGCTGGGCGATCCGGTCGAGGTCAGCGTGCTTTCGTATAGGCTCTCGCTCCGCAAGCAAGAAGCCAATGTGCTTCAGTTGAGGAGAGTCTAATGCCTATCGAGAAAGAAACTTTCACGATTGCGATTGCAGGCAACCCGAACTGCGGAAAGACCGCGTTGTTCAACTCGCTTACCGGCTCGAACCAGATTGTGGGCAACTGGCCGGGCGTGACCGTCGAAAAGAAAGAAGGTCAGTTCAAGCTCGACAACCACACGATTCGCGTGGTGGACCTGCCGGGCATTTATGCGCTGTTCGCGAACTCCGAAGACGAACGCGCCGCTCTCGATTACTTGCTTAAGGGCGAGGCTGACTTGGTCGTGAACATTTTGGATGCCACGAACTTGGAACGCAACCTGTTCCTGACGAGTCAGCTGATGGAGAAGGGCGTGCCGATGGTCTTGGCGGTGAACATGATGGATATCGCGGCGAGCCGTGGCGTCCATGTGGATCTGCACAAGCTCGAAGAAATCCTCGGCGTGACGGCGATTGGCCTCACGGCTGTGTCGCCCAAGAGTTGCGAAGGCTTCGTGAATGACTTGCACAAGTTGCTGCACAACAGCCGCGAACTGCCGCTCCCTAAGCCGGTTAAGCATTCCGAAGTCCTTGAAAAGCTGATTGAAGAAATTGCGGTGCCACTCAAGCCTGTGGCCGACAAACTCGGTGCAAGCCCCCGCTGGACGGCGGTGCAGTACCTGGAGCATAGCGGGCGAGTGCTTGAACTTGCTGACGAACTCGGTGTCGAAATTCCGCACGACAAGATCGAAGAGGACTTGGGCGAAGAGGTGGAATTTGCGTTAGCCGATTCCCGCTACTCCTACGCCCGCGATATTGCGAAGGCGGTGATTCGCGACAACACGAACAAGCGTACGCGAACCGACAAACTCGATAAGCTCTTCTTGAACCGCATCTTGGGAATACCGCTTTTCCTCATTGCTATGTATCTGGTGTTCTGGTTTGCGGTGAAGGTCGGTAGTGCGTTTATCGATTTCTTCGACATTCTGTTCGGCGGAATTTTCGTGGACGGCATGACGGAACTCCTGACAAAGATTGGGGCTCCGGGCGTTGTCGTGGCGCTGTTGGCGAATGGCATCGGTACGGGTATCCAGACGGTGTCGACGTTCATTCCTGTCATTTTCTTCATGTTCCTTTGCCTTTCGTTCTTGGAAGATTCTGGCTACATGTCGCGTGCGGCGTTTGTGGCGGATCGCTTTATGCGGTTCCTCGGGCTCCCGGGCAAGGCCTTTGTGCCGATGATCGTGGGCTTTGGCTGCTCGGTGCCGGCGCTTATGGGCACACGTACGCTCGAAAACAAGCGCGAAAGGTTCCTTACTTTGTTCCTAGTGCCGTTTATGAGCTGTGGCGCGCGCCTTCCGGTGTATGCTCTGTTCGGCGCGGCGTTCTTCGGCGAAAGCGCAGGAACGCTTGTGTTCGGGATTTACCTGACGGGCATCGTGATTGCTTTGATTTATGGCTTGCTCTTGCGCCATACAGTTTTCATGGGCAAGGAATCGACGTTCATCATGGAATTGCCGCCTTACCATTTGCCCAAGGTGCGTAACCTTTTCCGCCATGCATGGCTCCGCCTCAAGGAATTCGTTTTCCGCGCGGGCAAGGTCGTGCTCATCATGGTGACGGTGCTCGGCTTTATGGGTTCTGTCGGTACTGACGGTAGTTTCGGTAACGACAACAACGAAAAGTCGGTGCTGAGTGCCGTGGGTACTGTGATTACGCCGGTGTTTGAACCTTTCGGAGTCGAACGCGATAACTGGCCCGCTTCGGTGGCGCTCTTTACGGGACTCTTTGCGAAGGAGGCTATTGTCGGAACGCTCAATTCGCTGTATGCCATTGAGGGCACGGGCGACGCGGCGGGGGAGGTCGGCGCGACTGAGGCTGCTGCCGAGCCCGCTGCAGATGATGGTTTTAGCCTTAAATCTACGGTAAAAGAAGCTCTCGTAAGCATCCCCGCGAACTTAGTGGAAGTCTTTACCTCCATTGCGAACCCGCTGGGAGTCAAGGCAGCCATCGAAGAATCCGAAGGTGCCGGAAACGAAGGCGCGTACAAGACCATGCAGGCGCATTTCAACCTGGGGCGTTTCCAGGTGTTGGCATACTTACTATTTATATTGCTCTACGTGCCGTGCGCCGCCATGGGAACCGCCTTCCGTGAACTCGGGCGCTTCTACGGAACGCTCATGATGGTGTTTCAGACGGTTATCGGCTGGAGCCTCTCGGTGCTGTTCTTCCAGCTGACCTGCGGGCATTCCGTCGCGCTGATTATCACCTCGGTGGTACTCCTCGCCGGAGTGGTCGTGAGCCTCGTGCTGATTGGCCGTGACCAGCGCAAGAAGAAAGTGTTCGAATAGAGCCGTTTTTGCCTGGCTTGACACTGTCTTACGTAAATTGTAAAACCAGTGTAATTCTTTACAATTTTTGAAATTGAAAATTTAGCCGAATTTTAAGATTCGGCTTTTGTTTTACATTTTTGACCGCTTTTTCAATAATTGACGGGTGTTTTGTCTGTTTGGCACGGATTTTGCAAATACGGAGCGCAAAAAAGTAAAAACAAGGATTATTTATGAACGCTCAAGCACTTTACGATCCGGCCAACGAACACGACGCCTGCGGTGTCGGTCTTGTTGCCAATATTAATAATGTTGCCTCGCACCAGATTGTGCTGCAGGGTATTACGGTCTTGAAGAGACTCATGCACCGCGGTGCGGCTGGTGGCGACCCTGAAACGGGTGACGGCGCTGGCCTTTTGCTTTCTATGCCGCATAAGTTCTTCCGCAAGCTCTACCCGAGCCTTCCGGCCCGTTACGGCGTGGCAATGTACTTTGTGGAAAACACGCTTGCCGCCGATGCCCTAGATGCTGAAATCAAGCGCGTTGCCGAATCTGAAGGTGTAGATGTCATTCAGTTCCGCGAAGTTCCGGTGAACCCCGCTACCATCGGTCACACGGCCCGCGAAACCTTGCCGCACATTCGCCAGGTGTTCTTTGATGGCTCCAAGTTCAAGACCAACGAAGAATTCGATATCAAGCTTTACGTGGTGCGTCGCCTGGTCGAAAAGACCTGCAAGGGCGTGTATGTTTGCAGCTGCAGCCGCAAGAGCATTGTGTACAAGGGCCTGTTGCTTGCAAGCCAGATCGAAGGCTTCTATAAGGACCTGAACGATCTCGATTTCGAAAGCCCCTTGGCTCTCGTTCACCAGCGTTATTCTACCAACACGTTCCCAACTTGGCCGCTCGCGCACCCGTTCCGTTACCTCGCTCATAACGGTGAAATCAACACCCTGCGCGGTAACCTGAACAGCCTTCGCGCCCGCGAACCGCTCCTGAAAAGCGAAGTCATCGGTGACGATTTGCCGAAGCTCTTGCCGCTCATTATGCCGGGCCAGAGTGACTCTGCTAGCCTTGATAACATGTTTGAGCTTCTCGTCGCTGCGGGTCGTAGCCTCCCGCATGCGATGATGATGCTCTTGCCGCAGGCATGGGGCCAAAAGCATTACCTCGGTCGCGACGTGCGTGGCTTCTTTGAATACGAATCCATGCTCATGGAACCGTGGGATGGCCCTGCTGCTGTCGCTTTCTCTGATGGTGTGAACGCCGGCGCAATCCTCGACCGTAACGGTCTTCGTCCGGCACGTTACACTTTATGTAAAGACGGCCTCTTCGTGATGGCTTCTGAAACGGGTGTGCTCGACCTGCAGGATGACGAAGTCGAAGAAAAGGGCCGCCTCAAACCCGGTGAAATCATTTACCTCGACCTCGAAAATCACCACATCTTGAAGAACGCCGAAATGAAGGCTTACGTGGCCCGTAGCAAGCCGTACCGCCGCTGGGTCGCCGAAAACAAGATGAGCGTTCGCGGACTCTTTAGCGAAATCAACCCGGCCGACGTTCCTGATGATATTCTGGTGCAGCAGAAGCGCTTCGGTTACTCTGCCGAAGACCTCTCCATCATCTTGCAGCCCATGGCCAAGAACGGTGCAGAACCGATCGGTTCTATGGGTAACGATGCCGCTCTCGCCGTGCTCTCTGACAAGCCGCAGCCGCTGTTCAACTACTTCAAGCAGCTGTTCGCTCAGGTGACGAACCCGCCGATTGACCCGATTCGTGAAGAATTGGTGATGAGCCTTACGACCTACATCGGTAACCACGGCAACATCCTCGAAGAAACTCCGGAACAGGCACACCTCATCAAGATTCCGCGCCCCATCGTGACCGAAGACGAAATCCGCCGTTTTGAAAACATCGGTGATAAGGCCTTCAAGGCTAAGGAACTCAAGATGCAGTTCCCGCTCGGTGGCAATGGGGAAGTCCTCGAAGCCGCCTTGCAGAACCTCGCTGGCGATGCCGTGCGTGCCGTGAACGAGGGCTTCGATATCATCGTGCTTACCGACAAGAACGTCGATTGGGGCTATGTGCCTATTCCGTCGCTGCTTGCCACGGCCAGCGTGAACCGCGCCCTTGTAGAAGCGGGCGTGCGTCCTGAAATCGGTCTGGTGGTGCAGTCCGGCGAAGTCCGCGAAGTGATGCACTTTGCCCTGTTGCTCGGTTTCGGTGCCACGGTCATCAACCCGTATCTGGCCTTCCAGAGCATTACCAACATGTGCCACAACGGCGACCTCGATGTCGATCCGGTGACGGCTGCCGCTAACTACGTGAAGGCTGTCGATAAGGGCCTCCTCAAGATTATGTCGAAGATGGGTATTTCTACCCTCCGTAGCTACCGCAGCGCCCAGATTTTCGAAGCAGTCGGCCTGAACAAGGAACTCGTCGAAAAGTTCTTGCCGGGAACTGCAAGCCGCATCGAAGGTATCGGTCTCGAAGAAATCGCTACCGAAGTGGGCGAACGCCAGAAGATTGCCTTTGCCGACGCAAGCAAGGTGCTTCAGTCCGGTGGCCAGTACGCTTACCGCAAGGAAGGCGAAAAGCACTTGTGGACTCCGCAGTCCTTGGCCGCATTCCGTCAGGCTGTGCAGGGCGGCGACTACGAAAAGTTCAAGGTTTACAGTAAGCTCATTAACGACCAGTCTGAACGTCAGGCAACGCTCCGCGGCCTCTTCAAGTTCAAGGAAGCGACTCCGATCGATATTTCCGAAGTCGAAAGCCGCGAATCCATTGTCAAGCACTTTGTGGCAGGCGCTATGAGCCTTGGCTCTTTGAGCCCTGAAGCTCACGAAACCATCGCTATCGCCATGAACCGCATCGGTGCCATGAGCAACTGCGGTGAAGGTGGTGAAGACCCGGATCGCGATACTCCGGCTCCGAATGGGGATATCCGTAGCTCCGCTATCCGCCAGATTGCTTCGGGCCGCTTTGGTGTCACGATCGACTACCTGCGCCACGCAAAGGATTTGCAGATTAAGATGGCTCAGGGTGCAAAGCCCGGTGAAGGTGGCCAGCTGCCGGCTCACAAGGTGAACGACTTTGTGGCTCGCATCCGTCACAGTACGCCGAATGTGTCGCTGATTTCTCCTCCGCCGCACCATGATATTTACTCTATCGAAGACTTGGCTCAGCTCATTTACGACCTGCGTAACTCCAACCCGAAGGCTCGTGTTTCCGTGAAGCTCGTGTCCGAAGTGGGTGTGGGTACGGTAGCCGCTGGTGTTGCCAAGGCTCATGCCGACGTGGTGCTCATTTCTGGCCACGATGGCGGTACGGGTGCATCTCCGCTCACCTCTATTAAGCATGCCGGCCTTCCGTGGGAACTCGGTATTGCCGAAGCGGAACAGACTCTTGTGCTCAACGACTTGCGCGGTCGTATTAAGCTCCAGGTCGACGGTCAGCTCAAGACGGGCCGCGACATTGTGGTGGCAGCACTCCTCGGTGCCGAAGAATTCGGCTTTGCTACGAACCTTCTCGTAAGCCTTGGCTGCGTGATGGACCGCAAGTGCCATACGAACCAGTGTCCCATGGGTATTGCAACGCAGGATCCGGACTTCCGCAAGCGCTTTGCTGGCAAGCCGGAATACGTTGAAAACTTCCTGTTCTTCATCGCCGACGAAGTCCGCGAAATCCTCGCAAGCCTCGGTCTCCGCTCTCTCGAAGAAGCCTGCGGCCGTAGCGACCTCCTCGAAAAGGATTCCGCCATCGCCTTCTACAAAGCCAAGAACCTCGACTTCTCCAAGATTTTCGAAACCGTCAAGGGTGGCATCAAGTCCTTCGACAAGAACTACGTCAAGGAAGAACTGGTCAACTTCGACCGCCGCGAACTCTTGCCGTTCGTCAAGGAAACCCTCGAAAAGGGTACTGCCGTGGAACTTTGCACGGTGGTGCACAACACCGACCGTACGGTGGGTACGGAACTTTCTGGCGAAGTGGATGAACACTTTGGCGTGAAGGGCCTTCCCGAAGATACCATCCGCATTCACCTTCAGGGTGTCGCGGGCCAGAGCTTCGGTGCCTTCCTTGCTCCGGGCGTCACGCTCGATTTGGAAGGCGAAGCCAACGACTTTATGGGCAAGGGCCTCTCGGGTGGTAAGATTATCGTGCGTCCGCCGCACAACGCAACCTTCAAGGCTGAAGACAACGTCATTGCCGGTAACGTCATCGGTTACGGTGGTACCAGCGGTAAGGTGTTCATCAACGGTCTTGCTGGCGAACGCTTCGGTATCCGTAACTCCGGTATGCTCCTCGTCTCTGAAGGCGTGGGTGACCACGGTTGCGAATACATGACGGGTGGCCGCGTGGTCGTGCTCGGTCGTGTGGGCGTGAACTTCGCCGCAGGTATGACTGGTGGCTTTGCTTACGTGTACGACGAAACGGGTCACTTCGACTTGAGCTGCAACGTGGGCTCCGTGGACCTTGAAAGCGTGCTTGCCGGTACCGACAGCGAACGCGAACTCATTGACTTTATTGAACAGCATGTTCAGGCAACGGGTAGCGAAAAGGGTAAGCGCATCCTTGAAAACTGGAACAGCGAACGTCCGAAGTTCGTAAAGATCTTCCCGGTCGACTATCGTAACGCATTGGCAAAGAAGGGCTGAGGTATATATGGAAGAAATTAAAAGAATTGCAGATGTTTACCGCCCTGTAGAAGAGCGAATCAAGGACAACAACGAAGTCGAACGCAAGTTGACTTCTCTCGAAATCGTGCAGCAGGGTTCACGCTGCCATAGTTGTGGTATCCCGTTTTGTCACGGTGCGGGTTGTCCGCTTGGTAACCTGGTGCCCGAATTCAATGCGGCTGTCGCTGCAGGGAATGCCGAACGTGCCTACAACATCATCAGCAAGACAGCGTTCTTCCCCGAATTTACGGGCCGCGTTTGTCCCGCGCTTTGCGAATCCGCTTGTACGGGTAATGTGCATAACGACCCCGTCATGGTTCGCCAGATTGAAAAGTACATCATCGAAACAGCTTTCGAAGAAGGCCGCGTAACGCTCCCTACTGCAGAATGGAACGGTAAAACCGCTGCAGTTATCGGCGCGGGTCCTGCAGGCCTCTTTGCTGCCGAAGCGCTCCGCCGCAAGGGCTACGCCGTTACCGTTTACGAAAAACGTGAAAAGGTGGGCGGTCTCCTGCGTTATGGTATTCCGAACTGGAAACTCGACAAGTCGGTCATCGATCGCCGCGTCAAGCTCCTCGAAGATGCCGGCATCAAGTTCGTTTGCAGCACCGAAATCGGCAAGGACATCTCTGCCGAATACATCCACAAGAATTTTGACGAAGTCTTCCTCGCTATCGGTACGCCGAACGCCCGCGACTTGAAAATCCCGGGCCGCGAAGCCGAAGGCATCTTCCTCGCGCTCGATTTCTTGCACGGCGCAAACAAGCCCGGCGAAACGAATCCTGAAAAGTTCTCTGCCAAGGGCCGCAAGGTTCTGGTGATTGGCGGTGGCGATACGGGTAACGATTGCGTGGGCAAGGCAATCCGCGAAGGCTGCGAAAGCGTACTCCAGGTGGAATTCATGCCCAAGCCGCCCGAGGAACGTTCTCCGTCCACTCCGTGGCCGGATTGGCCGTACATGCTGCGTACCAGCTACGCCCAGCACGAAGGTGGCGAACGCCGCTGGAATGTGTCTTCCAAGCAGTTTATCGTGAAAGATGGCTGCGTCGCAGGCGTCGAAGCTGTCCGCGTGGAATGGGAAATGTCCCCGCAGGGCCGCCCGCTCAAGCCGAATGAAGTTCCGAATTCCACCGAAGTCATCGAAACCGACCTGGTTGTGCTCGCCATGGGCTTCACCGGGGTCCCGGCAGAAGGCATCGTGAACGATTTGGGCCTGCAACTCACGCCGCGTACCGCAATCATTCCGGACCCGGCTCGCCACATTTACGCAGTCGGTGACTGCGCAAATGGCGCGTCCCTTGTGGTCCGCGCCATGGCCGATGCTAAACGAGTCGTAAACGGACTTGTATAAAGCAATGTAAGTTACTATCTTTGAGGCGAGTCAGTTCGAAATCCATCCTGACTATAAACAAAACTAGGAGCCTCAATGAAAAATGCTTTGTTGGTCTTGTCCGGTGGAATGGACAGTGTGACCTTGCTATACGAGCGAGCCGCAGAAATTGCGCTCGCCGTATCTTTTGATTACGGCGGAAACCATAACGACAAGGAAATCCCTTTAGCTCGCATGCATTGCGAACGCCTCGGAATCCCGCATATTACGATTCCGCTCAAGTTCATGCACGACTATTTCACGTCGTCGCTGTTGTCGGGGGCCGATGCGATTCCCGAGGGCAATTACGATAGCGAAAATATGAAGTCGACGGTGGTCCCGTTCCGAAACGGCATTATGCTTTCCGTGGCCGCGGGCCTTGCCGAAAGCCGTAATCTTTCCAAGGTAATGATGGCGAATCATTTTGGCGACCACGCAATCTATCCAGATTGTCGTGAATCGTTCGTCAAAAACATGTCTGCGGCTATTTCTGCGGGCACTTATGCGGGCATTACGATTGACGCTCCGTACACGAATATCTCCAAAACAGACATTGCCCGCAAGGGTAAATCGCTCGGTATCGATTACAGTGAAACCTGGTCTTGCTACAAGGGTGGAAAAATCCATTGCGGCAAGTGCGGAACCTGCTTGGAACGCAAGGAAGCCCTTGCCGAAGCGGGCATAAACGATACAACGGAATACGAGGCGTAGAATGTACAGAGTCATCAAACGAATGGAAATTTCCGGGGCTCACAAACTCACGCTCCCGTATGAAAGCAAGTGCCGCGGACTTCATGGTCACAACTGGATTATCACGGTGTTTTGCCAAAGCGAAACGCTCGATGAAAACGGGATGGTGGTCGATTTTTCGCATATCAAGGAAATCGTGAAGGGACAGCTTGATCACAAGTTCTTGAACGATGTAATGGACTTGAATCCGACAGCCGAAAATATGGCCCGCTGGATTTGTGAACAGGTCCCGCATTGCTACAAGGTGCAGATTCAAGAAAGCGAAGGCAATCTCGTCGAATACGAACGCTAAGGGCTTGTCATGAAAGTCTCTGAAATTTTTAAAAGTATCGAAGGCGAAGGTCTTCGAACAGGGCAAGCCGCTGTATTTGTACGCTTACACGGCTGCAACTTGCGTTGCGCCTACTGCGATTCCATGTATGCGGTCGAAGGCGATGACTTCAAACAAATGAGCGCCGATGAGGTTTTGATGGCGGTAGAATCGTACCGTACTGAATCGGGCGTAAAGTGTGTTACGCTTACCGGTGGCGAACCGTTAATTCACGAGGGTGCGAGTGAACTTCTTTCGAAATTCAGCGACGCAGGCTTTGAAGTCAATGTAGAAACGAACGGGACCGTTCCTTGTAAATGGCGGCTTCCCGGACTCTTTTACACGATGGACTGGAAATGCAAAAGCAGCGGCATGTCGACGAAAATGAAAATTCAGAACATGCAGACTCTTTGCGAAAATGATGTCTTGAAATTTGTTGTCGGTAATATCGAAGACTTGCAAGAAGCGGAATCAGTCGTGGCGCAACTTTTGCCTGAACGGATGCCGCATATTTATATCTCGCCGGTTTTTGGTTCCATTCCAAACGAACAGATTGTCGAATGGATGGTTAACAGTAAGATAATGACCGAAAACAATGCGAGGTTCCAGGTGCAACTCCATAAAGTTGTCTGGAACCCCGACATGCGTGGTGTGTAGCGATTTAATCTAATTCAAGTTGATTAACATTCGAGACCTTCTCCGCACTCCTGGCAAGTAGAACTGCTTGCACAGGGGAGCAATTCGTCTTCCTCGAACAAAGGCTTTACACGATCGTCGTCTTTGTACCTCAGGTACTTGACGTTTGTGTATTCCTTGCTGACGGTAAACGTGAGCGCGCTAATCTGGTAGGAGTGTAGGTTTGCTCCGTCAGGGTAGATGACGTCTACGATGATGGTATCACCAGAAAGTTCTGTGTAAACATCTTTGATAACGAAGTTGTTTGTGACGTAGTAACCGTCATCGCGGATAGAAACGGTTCCGTCGGCATTCTTTACTATCACGACACGCGGGGTTACGGCCATTCCCTGGCGAGGCAGTACCGAGACATTACGTGCCTGGGAATAGGTGCTGTCCGGGCCCGGAGGCGGCAGGTACACCCACTTGTTTTCAATGCACTGGTAACTGCGCCCGAAGAAATAGAGTAATGTATCCGTGTCGCAAGGTTCCAAGTCTGGTCTGTAGATTCCGTCAGGAATGCCGTCACCGTCGCAATCGCTACCCGGATCGCATATCTCTGCCAGTGTCCAGTAATTTGCTGCGCATCTGTATTTCTCGCCGGTAGCGCAGTCGGTAACGATTTCGATGTCCGTATCGGAGTTACAGTTGGCTCCTTGCTTCAATGCTTCGTTATCTGAAATGTGCCTGCACGTTTCGACAACCTCATTGGAGCTGGAAGATCCCGGTGCCACTTCAGAAGAGGAGCTCGTGACACCCGCAGAAGAACTCTCGCCAACCCATTCAGTTTTGTCAACTGCGGGGCACTGCTCCTTCTTAACACTAGATTCTACGGTATTTTCGATAATTACCGGTTCCTGGTTCAGGTCGCCGCAGTAGCTGACCAAGAATCGAACAAACATGTCTTTAGTAGTCTCTTCGCAGTTCTTGGCGGCAATGCCGGTAACCTTCAAGGTGTCGGACGATACGTATTCCAGAACGAGACCGGTGTACTTTTCGCTACCGTAACTGTTGTAAGAATAGAGGGCGCATTCGTTGGTGCCGTTCTTGATGGCGTCAACCGTTGTGGCGTAAGTTTCGGCTGCATTCGGAAAGTATTCCTCGATTTCACCGATGTTTTCTTGCGTGAACTTGGCAACGCCCTCCTTTTCAAATTCCGTATAAGGATCGGAGCCGTCCATTGGCTGCTGCTTGAGCAAGTAGGGGCCAGTGCTGACAGCTATCACAGCCTTGTCAAAACGCACCTTGTTTTGCAGGCCGAAGGTTTCCACGTATGCGTCCAGCGAATTGCCTCCCGCAGGCGGGGTATGGGTTTCTCCGCTGGAACTGCTCAAAGCCAGCTTGTCGGTGGAGCTAGAGGACTTGTCCTGTTCGGAACTGGAGGAACCCTTGTCGGCGATTTCGTTCACGTCTTCGGCTGTGCCCGTGACGTTTACGCTATTGGAATCTCCGCAGTTGAAGCAGAGAAGGGCTGCTGCGCCCGCGATGCAAATGTTAAGCTTTTTCATTTTTGCTCTCCTTTATGCTTTTAGTAAGCGGGAATAATTGTAAATTCAAACGGTAAACTTGTTCGATGCCCTTGTCTTCGGCGGCAATTGCGATAATCTGGCGACGGCATTCGTCCAACACTTTGACAATGCGGTCGTAGCTCTCGCGAGACACTCCCATGGTGACGCCGCTAAAGTTGCGTTCGCCAGCAGGGAGGTCGATCGCGGGCGTGGCGAGCTTGGACATCATGCGATGCATACCCCTTAAAGCAAGTCGCGTGGCGTCCGGTGTGCCCTTGATCGATGTCTCGGCAAGCGTAAAGGAATCTCCGGCCTTCTTTAGGAGACCCGCTTTGGTCAGGAAGTTCAGACTCTGTTGCACTTCGGCTGCCGAAACTTCGGGGTAGCACATTTTGGCCATCTCGCCGGGGGTTGCTCCCGGCATCAAGGGTGCAAGCTCGCGTACCACCGGATTCTGCCAGGAATCGTAGAATTCGAACAGGTCGCCTTCCATCACGCGGACTTTGTGAACCTTGGCAATCGAAAGCATTCTCTCGTAGGCGGCTTTCTTCTTGTCTTCGGTCCCGGCCTGCCCAAATTCCACGAGGGCTCGGAAATACTCCATTTCAAATCCCACGAGGCCCATGGCGACCCCGGTGCGTTCCACGCCGATTTTACTCAGCTTGCTTTTGCCATCGCACACGACCTTCATGTACGACGACGAGGTAAATCCAGCGGCCTTCGAAAAATCACGCCACGAAAACGCGGAACGACGCTTGCGGTCTTCGTAGTAGTCCAACATCAGTTGGCGAAAGTCGGTGTATTCAGTTATCGGTTTCATTGTTTTCCATCCTGTTACACCAAGAATATATCTCTTTTTTACCCCCTTGTCAATATTTTTATGCAACAAAAGTTAAGTTTTTTAAGAAAAATCACAAGATTTTGTCAATCCTTCTAAAATTATTTTCTATATGCAACGTTTAGGCTGTATATGCAACACTTGCTTTCTATATGCAACATTTGTTGGATGGTCCTCGGCGAAATGAGAAAACGCAATCAGGCGTTTTGGTCAGGAGATTTCTTTTTAAAGCGCCTTGCGGCCAAAAGTCCGGCTTCAAAAAGCAGGTAAGTCGGCGCTCCCAGGATAATCTGGCTCAAAATATCGGGCGGCGTGAGCAATGCCGCTATTACGAGAATGCCAATGACAACGTAGGGCCGCTTGTCGCAAACGGTTTCGTAGCTCACGATGCCACCGCGAATCAAGGCGTACGTCACCAGCGGGAATTGGAACATGCAGCCGAACGCAAGCGAAAGCCAGAGTGCAAGCGAAATCAAGTTCGAAACGCCGAATACGGGCGTTAGTGTTTCGCCCGCAAAGCTCATGCCGAACTGCACAATCAATGGAAAACATACAATCAGGCAGAATGCAACGCCTGCAATAAACAGCATGCTCGTAAGCCCGACAATCGAGCGGATGAATCGCTTTTCTTTTTCGTAAAGCGCGGGCAGCACGAACTGCCAAATGTTCCAGGCGATATAAGGCGAAAATAAAACGACGTCCAAAAGAGCTGCAATCTTAAGCTGCAGCAGGAATACTTCCATCGGAGAAAAGTAATGTAGCGTGATTCCGCTCTGTAAGGTAATTTGTTCGCAAAACCAGTTCAGTACGTAGGGCGAAGCTAAAAAGAGCGGGACAATGCCAATCGCAAGCGCTACGAAAGAACGAATCAGCGCTCGCCGGAGCGCTTCCAGGTGAGAAACTAAACTAGATTCCGCGTCTTGCATTCTAGCGAATTTACTTCTTGTCTTCGGCTTCGGCGGCTTTCTCGACTGTTTTCTGCAGGTCTTCGGCTTCTTCCTTCAGGGCGTCCTTCGCCTTCTTGTATTCGTTCTGGGCCTTGCCGAGCGAGCGGGCGAGTTCAGGAATGCGCTTTGCCCCGAACAGCAAAAGCACAACGACCACAATCAAGATAATTTCAGGAATTCCGATAGACATGTTACCTTCCTTTTTTGTGAAATATAATATAAAAAACACCCCGATAAAATCGGGGTGCCTTGAATTTAATTTATTCTAGTAGATTACTCACCAAGGCAGCTATCCATTGCGGCGATAATCTTCTTCTTGTCCATGTGCTGGCCAATGAAGACAAGACGAATAATGCGGTCGCCGTACTTTTCGTCCCACACCTTGAGCAGGTCCGGATTTTCGCGCAGAATGCGCTTCTGTTCGGCTTCGCTTTCGCTGGCGAACCACGGTCCGAAATTCTGGGCAGAAGCCTGCTTGCCGGCCTGTTCGAACAGGTAGCTGTTATCGCGTTCGTCTTCGAACCACACGAGACCCTTGGTGCGGATAATGCTGGTCGGATAGTCGTCGAGCAACACTTCGAAGCGTTCACGAATCAGCGGACGGCGGCGTTCGTACACGAACGTACTGATGCCGTATTCGTCACCATGCGGATGGTCCTTGTCATGGTGATGGCCGCAATGGCACACGCCGTGTTCATGGTCGCAGTGGCTATGGTCTTCATGATCGTGGTCGTGTTCATCATGGTCATGGTGATGATGTTCGTGTTCGTCATGGTCATCGTCATCATCATGGTCATGATGGTGGTGATGTTCATGTTCGTCGTGGTCATCATCTTCGTCTTCGGGAGACGTTTCCTTCATGAGTTCCTTGGCCCAAGCGGCGGAGTTGCCGACCTTTTCGAAATCGAACTGCTTGGTGTCCAAGATATCCTTCATTTCGACCTTGCCGTAATTCGTCTCGATCATCTTGGCTTCAGGCTGCAAGGCGCGAACCACGGCTTTCACGTGTTCAAGGTCGGTTTTAGACAAACTATCAACCTTGTTCATCACGATGGTGTTGCAGAATTCAATCTGCTGAATTAGTAGGTTGGCGATGTCTTCTTCTTCGAGATCCTTGTCGAGCAGTTTCTGTCCGCCGGCGAATTCGTCGGCAAGGCGTGCTACGTCAACCACAGACACGATGTTGTCCAGATGGCAGGGGAGCGGGCGACCGTCGCGGCTCTGCAACTGGGCGCCGGCCATGCAAATGGTCTGTGCGATAGGAATCGGTTCGCAAATACCGCTCGCTTCAATCAGAATATAGTCGAACTTGTTCATTTCCAACAGTTCGGCAATTTGTTCCAAAAGGTCGGTCTTCAGGGAGCAGCAAATGCAGCCGTTCGACAGCGGAACAACCTTTCCGGAATCTTCTTTAGTGATGTTTCCGCCCTTTTCGATGAGCGTCTGGTCAATGTTCACTTCGCCGATGTCGTTCACGATCACGGCGACATGGTAACCTTGCTGGTTGTTGAGAACAAAATTGAGAAGGGTGGTTTTTCCGGCTCCGAGGTAGCCGGTGAGCAGCGTAATAGGTACTGACTTTTTCATAGTACCTTAAAATTTAGCTTTTTTTGCTTTTTTCGGCAAAAAACAAAAAAAACTAGCCCAGCAGAGCCGGACTAGTTTTTTGGGGGTTAGGAGGAGAACAAAGAGTTCTGTTGTATAAGATATAAAAATTTGGGGGGTGTGACAAGATGTAAACTGAAATTTTTCTTATTATTTTGTTATTTTTGCATTTTTTATGTGATTTGAACTTATTGCGTGGCACAAAAAGTTCCATTTTGCCCGTTTAGGGGTGTTTGGGACTCCTTTTGTGGTCAAATTTCTGTTTTTTGCGTAAAAACGGCTATATTTGCTTAAAGAATGGAGATTCTATGAACTGTCGAATACTGATGCGTTTCGTTGGAACGACCGACGAACTTTCCGCCGTATATGATGCCCTGATGGAGCAGTATCCCGAAATGGATCTGCCCAGCGAAGATAGCGGCGACTGGTATTCGGTGGACGACGTGATGATGGACGAGTACGAATGCCGTTTCGAAGAACTCCCCGAAGGCGAACTCTTGGCAATGGATGGTTCCGTCCTTATCGAAGATGAACTCCCCGAAGACTTCTTTGCTGATCTTATGGATCGCTTTGAACGTGTGTTTGGCGCATTCAAGTGGTCGTCGTTAGATGTTGGTGTCGGTTGCGGAGTCAGCGATGGCTGGGGCGAATTCAATCCAGATTACGCCGACGATTATTCCGACGAAGCTAACGAAATTTCCGAAGCTGTCCTCGGTTTCTAATCCAAGTTTTTAATCATTAAATTGTCACACACTTCTGCAAGCATGCGTTCGTGCGTGCAGACTTCAGGCGATATGCCTTCGATAGAACCGGTGCTGTAAAAAGAAGTGCAGGCGCATTCATGTGCGCAGCAGCGGTAGCGTATGTCGCAACCTTCGCATTCTTTTTTGTCGTTGTCCAAGAACTGCTTAATTTGTTCGCATGCGTCTTCGTCGAATCCGGTAAAGACGTTACCTTGTAAGTAAGGCGGATTTTTGTTCGAGGTAATGAACCTCGTGCACGGGAACATATTGCCGTTGGTTGCAACGCCAATGGCGCCGTTGTATACGTGGCAAGAATATTGCCTGTATCGCAAATTTGAAAGGTACAGCTTTATTTTGTCTTGAATCGTGCCCAGGAACATCTTGTCGCCTTTTTCGCGGCATTCCTTCCAGTACAACGCCATCTTCTGGTATTGCAAGGCGAGTCTGTCAAAGTCTTCGCCGGTCCATTTACCGTCAAAGTCGACGCTTGTGGTAAGGTTCCTGAATCCCTGCTCGTGCAACCACTTGACGCTTTCGGCAAGGGTCTCGATATGGGCGCGTGTTACGGTGCTTAAGGCGACTGCTCCTAACTTGACGAATCGCGGGATGTGTTTCTCGATGTCCTTGAAACTGCCGCCGTTATTTACGGTACGGCGTGCTATGTTGTGGTGATGTTCCGGGCCGTCCAACGAAAGGTAAATGCGAAAGTGTTCCCGTTCGCAAAAATCAAAGAAAGAATCGTCAAAAAGCGTGCCGTTCGTGTTGACGGCAAAGTTGAGCTTAAAGTTGCTGGGAGCTTCGCCCTTGTCTATGGCTTCGGCAAGGAATGCCTTGGCGATGTTCTCGCCTTTGAAAATGGCGTCTTTGCGCAGTAACGGTTCGCCACCGAAAAAAGTAATGTTCAAATAAGTTTGCTTGAAAAACAGGCTGCGTTCTAGCCCCACGCGAATCGCTTGCTCGAGCGTTTCGTCGTCCATCACGTTATGACGGGCAGAATGCGTGTCCTTATAATAACAATAGGAACAGCGCAAGTTGCACTGTTCCGTAAGGCATAGAACTAAGTTCATGTAATGATGTCGTCTTGTTCGAAGGTCGTTACCATGCTCGTAATCAAGCACTTTGGATCTTTAGGATCGGTGCATATGTGGATGTTGATGCAGGAAGGGTCTCCTTCGCGGCATTCCTGGCCGGTGGACGAACTGGAGGGCTGTTCTACTTCGCTCGAAGAGCTTTCTTCTACAATGGGATCGCCGGCGAGCGGTACCGGTTCTTCGGCGGAACTGCTTTGCGCGTTCACTTCGCTCGAAGAACTGCTTTCGAAGTCGCTTTCATCGGGAGCTTCGATAACGCCTGCTTCAGGAGGCGGATACGGTTCATCGGAAGAGGAACTGCTCAGAGGCTTGGCTTCGGAGGAAGAACTGGGTTCTGGGTAGATATCATCAGGAGGAATGACGCCAGCTTGAGGAGGAAAATCTGGTTCTGCTGCAGACGAAAGTGCTTCGACAGCTGAACTGCTAAGAGCTTCATGACTCAGAGGAATATCGACAACGCTCGAACTGCTCGGAGTCTCGGTTTTGGGTGCTCCGGTGTCGGGATTCTCAAGATCGGGTCTCTCTGGAGCCGCGACGGAGCCGCTTTCTTCACAAGCGGTCAATGCAACGGCTGCAATGCCGAACGAGGCGGCAATGGCGCTCTTGGCGGCCAAACTGAGCTTCGCGCTGTTTTTGACGATTTTCTTCTCGATTTTCATAGCAGAACTCCTTCCATCAAATCAAAATATATATAAACTAGCCCCCGATTTCTATAAGAAAAGCTGTTTTGCAAAAACCTGTGACCAAATACAAGAAAATCCGCCCTTTTGAGGCGGATTTCTTGAAATCTTGGCGTGAAAGCCGAGCGGTCTTTTTTTTCCCGCTACGTCTGCTCTTCACCACGCAACATGATAACCTTACCCGTGCGAATATATTCGACGATTTCGAACTTTTGCAACAGGCTCTTGAGCGTGTCGACCTTCTGGCTGTTTCCGGTGATCTGGATGATCATCGAAGTAGCGGTCATGTCCACGGTATTGGCGTGGAAGTGGTCGCAAAGCTGCAGAATTTCGGTACGCTGGTCCGGAGTGCAACGCACCTTGATCAGTGCGAGTTCCTTTTCCACGGCGTCGGTATCGGTATGGTCCTTGGCCTGCACCACGTCCACGAGCTTTTCGAGCTGCTTGATAATCTGCATCAAGATCTCGGGATTGCCGTGAGCGATGATGTTCATACGGCTAAAGTTCGGGTCGAGCGTGGGGGAGACCACCAGGGAATCGATGTTGTAACCACGGCGGGAGAACACGAGGGCGATGCGCACGAGCACGCCCGGGCGGTTTGCAACTAACAAACTAATAGAATGTGCTTTATCCTTTAACATGGCTTATCTCCTTAGGTCGATCCCGTGGGCTTTTCAAGTTGAGTCTTCGGCTGTTCGGTAATCATGCTCGTAATCGGAGCACCGGCCGGAATCATCGGGAACACGTTGTCTTCCTTTTCGCATTCGCAGTGGATGAGCACCGGGCCTTCGTTGTATTCCAAAGCCTTCTGAATCACGCGTTCGGCGTCGGCGCTACGCTTGATGCGCAGACCGAGAATGCCGTAAGCTTCAGCGAGCTTCACGAAGTCGGGATTGCCCTTCATGTCCACGCAGCTGTAACGCTTGTCGTAGAACATGTCCTGCCACTGGCGCACCATGCCCAGGTACTTGTTGTCCATCACGAAAATCTTGATGGGGAGCTTGTGGATGGCGGCCGTTGCAAGTTCTGCTTCGGTCATCTGGAAACCTCCGTCACCGCAGAAGGTCACCACCGGCCAACCGGTTTCGTTGCCGAAAGCGGCGCCAATGCAAGACGGAAGGCCAAAGCCCATGGTGCCTGCGCCGCCACTGGAGTGGAGCTGGCGCGGATAATTGGTGTGGAAGAACTGTGCCACCCACATTTGCCTTGAGTGAGGTCGCTCACAGTCTGAATCACATGCTGCATACGCAGACCGCCCTGCTTCGGGTAGGTCAGCGGGAAACGCTTCTTCCAAGACTGGCAAGTCTTCACCCATTCGGCGGTGTCGAGCTTACCCACGAGCGGCAAGAGCTGTTCCAGAACGAGCTTTGCATCGCCGCACATGAACACATCCGGCTGCAACACCTTGCCTTCTTCGGCAGGGTCGATGTCGATGTGCATCTTGATGGCGTCCTTACAGAAAACGTCAAGCTTACCGGTAATACGGTCGTCCCAGCGGCTACCGATCGAAAGAATCAAGTCGCAATCGAGAACGGCCTTGTTGGCGTACACGGTGCCGTGCATGCCGAGCATACCGAGAGAAAGTTCATGGTCAGTCGGGAAGGTGCCAAGGCCGAGCAAGGTGCAGCACACCGGGGCGTTCAGCTTTTCGGCGAGTTCCTTCACCTGGCGGCTAGCGCCGGAAATCATAGCGCCGTGGCCCACGAGCAAGAGCGGCTTCTTGGATTTCTTCAAGTATTCTGCAGCCTTTTCGATGCTTTCAGTAGAAGCGTAGCTCGGGATCTTGTAACCCGGAAGGTCCATCTTGTCGGTGAACGGAGCGGTGCAGGGGCCTGCAGTCACATCCTTCGGCAAGTCAATAAGCACGGGGCCCGGACGGCCGCTGCGTGCAATGTGGAAGGCTTCCTTCATAATGCGCGGCAAGTCGTTGGAATCCTTCACCAAGTAAGAATGCTTCACGGCTGCAAAAGTCATACCGCTGGTATCGCATTCCTGGAAGGCGTCCTTACCCAAGTTCGGAGTAGTCGTCTGAGCGGCAAGAACCACAATCGGGCTAGAATCCATAAGGGCGGTGTAGATACCGGTAAAGGTGTTGGTGGCGCCCGGACCAGAAGTGACGAGAGCGACGCCGACCTTGCCGGTCTGGCGAGCGTAACCGTCGGCCATGTGGGTAGCACCCTGTTCGTGGCGGGTCAACACTACTTTAATATTGGAATCCAGAATGGCATCGAACATCGGGATGGCCGATCCACCGGGATAACCGAAAATGGTATCAATTCCTTCGCGCTTGAGGCATTCGATAATCACCTCTGCGCCACTTAATGGAGAATTTGCCATAACTTTTCCTATCTAAATTAGGTTCTTGTTTTAAAAATATGGCTGAAATATAGAACGAAAGCCCCCTAGTGGCAAGAGATTTTCTCTAAAATATCCAAAAATTTTTAAGATTTTTTGAAAAGTTGTGATTTTTTATACCTTGTGTTCTAAAAAGTTTGCCTGTTTTAGGTGTATTTTTGAGAAGTCTTTTGTTTTTGACTATGAAAATCTGTGCGTTTTTGATGTAAGTTTGTGAAAATTTAGATTTTGAATAAAGTAAATCGTATGTTTTTGTGGTTAAGTTTAAATAAAAAGACCCTTTCGGGGGCCGAAAGGGTCTTGAAAAGGGTGGCTTTTATGAAAAAATGACTTTTTAGCCTTCAATCCAGCCGTAACGGCCGTTGAACTTGGCTTCTGCCTTTAAAACTTGGAAGGTGCAGCTGATTTCGACTGCCACATTCTTGGGCAAATTCGATACGCCCACGGCAGTACGAGCATGCTTTCCGTTTTCGCCAAAAATCTTCACGGCAAGTTCGCTGGCGCCGTTCAGTACGGCGGGCTGTTCGTGGAAGCCTTCGGCAGACTGCACAAAACCTTGCATCTGCACGAGTCTAAGGGTTTCGCCTTCTTCAAGCTGGGTTACGGCGGCGGCAATATTGTTCATCAAACAGATGGCGGCGCCTTCGGCAGCCTTTTCAACAGAAACTTCTGTCGGAACAGAACCGCAGAATGCGGAAAAATCTCCGTTAATCGAGGGCAGTTGGCCCGAAACGTAAATGGTATCGCCATTACGGGTGGCAGGTACGTAAGCGGCAAGAGGAGCCGGGCATTTGGGAAGTGTGAGTCCTAGTTCTTGAACCTTTTTAACAATCTGATCCATTTTTTCTCCTTGGCGTTCTTCTCCAATGAACCATAATATACAATTTTATCTATAAAAAAGAACAGCAATTTGTATGGTGTATACAAATTGCTGTGTAAGAGCTGTTTTAAATGGGACTAGGCTTTCTTTTCGACAAGCTCCAGGGCCATTTTCTTCATTCCGTTGAAGTCCCATTTGCCGGAACCCAACTTCGGAATGTTGTCTACGACAAATACCGCACCCGGCTGCATGAGCGGCGGAATGCCTGCTTTGCGGAGGTTGCGAGAAACGTCTTCGGCGTTCACGTTGCCCTTGACCAGGAGCACGATCTTTTCGCCCTTAGCGGAATCCGGCACAGCTGTAACGGCGAATTCGCATTCGTCCATGACCTTGGATTCTGCAATACGCAGTTCCACAGCGGTCAACGAAATCATTTCGCCACCGAGCTTGGCAAAGCGGCTGTAACGGCCGAGAATCTGTACGAATCCGTCTGGAGTGAGTTTGCACTTGTCGCCAGTCTTGTACCAGCGACGGCCATCGATGTTGATGACCACGGCGTCGGTCTTTTCCTTGTCCTTCAAGTAGCCCTTCATCACCTGCGGACCAGTCACCACCAACATGCCTTCTTCGCCATTGGGCAAGAATTCGTTGGTTTCCGGATCAATGATCGCGCAGATAGCTCCCGGTACCGACATACCGATACTGGAATTGTCGCTGCACTTTTCCATGGTCAAGAAGTCGTCCAACAACACGTTCGGGGCGTTCAGGGTGGCAAGCGGCGTCAGTTCCGTACAACCGTAGCCTTCGTAAACATCCTTACCGAACTTGAGCTTGAAGGTTTCGCGCATTTCGGGGCGGAGCTTTTCGGCACCGGCAATAATGTAGCGCAGAGAATCCAAGCACATCGGGTGGACCCAGCGGTTAATGGCAATAGCACGCAGGAACGTGGGGGTACCCATCATAATGGTGGTCTTGTACTGAGCGCACACGCGAGCCAGCGTCTTGATGTCGGTCGGATCCGGGCAAAGCACCATGGGCACGCCATCCAACAGCGGCATCATGAAGGTCATGGTAAAGCCGAAGGAATGGAACAGCGGGAGCAAGGTGGTCATCACGTCGGTACGACGGAGTTTGATAATATGGTCGCCTTGCTGGGCGTTGGAAATCACGTTCTTATGGGTGAGTTCAACACCCTTCGGCGTGCCTTCGGAACCCGAGCTGAACAGAATCACGGCGTCGTCTTCGAGCTTAGCCGAGGTAAACCACAAGCGGCGCAAAATGGCTGCCGGGCATGTACGGATAATGAATGCCGAAACAAAGCGGCAAATCGTCGACATCTTGGCTTCTTCTTCATCCAGGTAAATCATCTGGCATTTGCCAGCAATCTGGCTGAAGGCCGGGTTCTTGCCGCAAAGCTTGTCGAAGAAGGGGCGAGTTGTAACTACGGTAGAAAGGTCGGCCTTCTCGATGCATCCGAGAATCGTATCCACCGGAGCAGAATAGTTCAGGTTCACCGTCGTCTTGCCGGTGCCGAGAATAGACATAATGCCGAGAGCGGCGTCGCGGCTGGTGGGCATCATGAAGCCCACATTCTTGTCGTTCTTGGTGACAGACTTGATTACTTTACCGAGGTAGTGGCACAGGCGAATCATTCCGTAACCGTTCACATGGTTACCGGCGGGGTCAATCAAAATCATGCGGCTACGACGCTTGCGCATGGCCTTGAACCACAGCGGAACAATGGAGGCGGAATGGTCCATGGCAATGTTCCAAATGTCGGTATCCAAAAGTTCCAGGTCGTGGCGGATTTCTTTTTCGGTTGCGTTTGTCGGCAACGGCTTCGAGAAGCCGACGCTAATGATTCGGTTGAAGGACTGCGGACGGTTCACGCTTTCGCTGGCGTGGCTGTAACGGCTACCCCAAAGACCTTGAATGTAGAACGGAATAATCGGAGCTTCGGTGCCTTCAATTGCCTTGGAATAGTCCAGCGAGAAGGTCGACACGAACGGAGTCTTCGATACTTCGCCTTCCGGGAAAATCACGACGGCTTCACCGTTCAAAAGAGCCTTGTGGATTTCTTCCATAGCGGGCGCCGGATCACGGCGGTTAATGCTAATCAAGAAGTTGCCGTGGAAGAACCAACGCTGGTACCAATCGGCAAAAGTGTTGCGGTTGCTTGCAATACGGAGCGGTCTCGGGCTTGCAATCTGAAGCACTGCCCAGTCAATAAAGCTGAAGTGCGGACCCACCAAAAGAACCGGGCCCGATTCAGGAATGTTCTGCACGCCCATCACCTTCACTTTGTAGCGGAATACAAAGAAGAATGCAAAGCGGAGTGTAGCGCGCAAAAGGGCCATCGGGTTGTTCTTGAGGTTTGCGATAAAGCAGAGAGCAAGAATCACTGCCAAAATCATGAAGCAGTAATCAAGCGTAATCGGCGTAAAGATTAAGAGCAGAGTCTGACCGCCCATAATCAGCACGAGCAAAGCCATCTGGATTGCGTTTGCCACAGCGTGAATACGGCCTGCGGTATCAGGACGTGTAAAGTTCTGGATCACGGTACGCAGAATCACGAAGGCGGAACCGGCGCACCAGCCGATGACGCCGTATAGAATCGCTTGAACCCATCCGTTTACCAGCGGGAGCGCGAACATGGTAATGGCCGAGGCTGCGGCCGAGAAGGGAATGAGGCCTGTTTCCACAAAGCCTTTGGATGCCTTGCTGGCAGAGAACGCGCCAATCACGTAGCCGGCGGTCACGATGAACATGGAAACCGGAATGACGGCGGTGCTGAGCATGTCGGCCATGTTCTGAATCAAAATCAAGAAAATCTGAGTCACGCCCCAGAAGGCGGCAAGACCGAGAATCGAAAGGCGTACAATCGGGTGGCTCCAGGTGGCCGAGAAGTTGCGCATGGGGGAGCGCATCTTGAGGCTGTCATGGGTTTCGCCGACCTTGATGCAAAAGCCCGCAATCGTTGTCACGACGCTTAAGCCAAGATAAATCCAGAGAGTTAAATCAATGCTTACCGGAGAATCGGGTCTGCCCGAAAGTCCCATGGCAAAGAAGGCTGCGGCAGCGGTGCCGAGAACCGAAAGGGCCATGTACCAAGAGTTAATCTTGACTAGGTCTTCGCTTTCGACCATTTCTTTCATGATGCCGAGCTTAGCCGGGCTGAGTACTGCAAGGAAAATTCCGTACAGACCGAGAAGCCCGTAGGCAACCCATTCTGCGCCTGCCACATAGCAAACCACGATTGCGATTACCGAGGCGAGCATGCCCACCGAAGACCACGCCATGACGCGGCCCTTGTGGAATCGGCCTGCAAAATAGCTGGCTGCCGGGAGCATAAAGATGCTAGGAGCAAAAATGGCCACCTGCAACAGCATGCTGCGCCACCAGAAGGCGGAACCTTCGAACGAGAACGAGAGCCATCGCTGGAAATGGACGAACAAGCCCATTTGCACAAAAATGCTACAGAAAACAAAAATCAGGTACGCAATGGAACTCTGGTACTTGGTCAGTTTCATAAATCCTCAAATTAGTTCAGATTTCAGAATTCAGAGTTCAGAATGAAGAAATTTGGCGGCGAAGCCGCGATTACAAATAATTCCGAATTCCGAAATCCGAATTCATAACTATTTCTTCTTGAACACCTTGTAGAAGCAGAATGTGCACATTCCGATAATGCCGGCCCACGAAAGGACCATAAAAATCAGGCCGCTAGTAGAAAATTCCATGTTATGCCTCCTCGTTGTCGGAATCGCCGACAGTCATGTTCTGCTTGTGGAGAACGGTAGTCTTTCTTGCCGGGCCGTTCACCTTCCAGGCGTAGTAGATGGCAATGTTCAAAAGCACCACGAGGGCGAGCAGGAATCCGCGAACGCCCCAGGTAAAGCCAATTTGCGAGAATTCGCTGCCGAGGAAAGTCACCTTGGCATCGGCGGGAACGTTGCTCAACAGGAGCACGCCCATGCCGTCGTGAATCATCCAGGCGACCAGCACGACGGCCAGGTAAATCGGGCACACGTACATAATGATCGGCCTAAAGAAGCGGGGGAGTTTCAGGGCGGCGCCGTCGTTCATCAAGGCGAAAGCTTCGCATTCCGGCTTGCCGTCTTCGCCAATCACGTCGGACTTGCGGCGACCGAGTACGAACGAGAAGATGAACGCCTGAATCGTGCCGAGAACCACGAGCAAGAAGCTTCCGCCCCAGAAGTCGAGCTCATCGACCGCGCCTGCGGCAAGGCCAAAGATACCCACAAGGCCTCCCAAGAAGGTCACGGTACCAGTGGCGGTAATGGAGCCCTTGCGGCTAAACTTCAGGTCGTCTTCGCAGAAACTGATCAGCGGCTGGATAATCGAAATGGCGCTGGTGACGCCTGCGATAAAGAGCATCGCAAACCAAAGTGTCTGGAAGAATCCGCCAAAGGGTAGCTGGCCGAACACGAACGGCATGGTCTGGAAACCGAGGCCGAAGGTGCCGAGCTTCGCGCATTCTTCAATATTGTTGCCGGCAATGAGCACAGCCATCGGAATCACGATGGTACCGCCCAGAATGATTTCGGCAAAGCCGTTAGTGGCGCCTGCAGTCAAAGACGAAAGCACCAGGTCTTCCTTGGGCTTCAGGTAGCTCGCGTAGCAGAAAACGATGCCCATACCGAGGCTCATGGTAAAGAATACCTGGCCAGAGGCGGCAAGCCAAACAAAGATTCGGGTTCCACACGAAAGCGAGTCCCTTACCGATATCGCTAATGGTAAGCACGCGCACCACAAGGATAATGCCCATGATCAAAAGAATCGGCATGGTAATCTTGTTCACGCGTTCAATGCCCTTGCGCACGCCGAAGGACAGGAGCCCCATGTTGCAGGCGAAGGTGAGCAAGAAGAAGAGAATAGCGGCAGGAATCGGGCCAATCTTGGTGTTCAGCATAATGTAGTTGCCGAAGAATTCCTTCATGGGCTCGTAACCGCCGGCGACCACTTCCATCAGTTTGCCTGTGGCAGAGTAGGGTGAACGCCAAAATCCAGGACTGGATAAAGATATAGTAGAAGCTGATGAACAGCGGGGGCAAGAGCCCGAGCGAACCCAGGTGCTTGGCCCAGGGCTTCTTGTTCAGAATATAGTGGAATCCGCCTGGGGCGGTACCATGGTGCTTGTTACCGGCTGCGCGGCCAAGCGTCCATTCCATCCAAGAAAGGGGAATGCCCAAAAGTAAGAAGGCGATGAGGTACGGAATGATGAATGCGCCACCACCGTTTGTGGCTGCCTGCACCGGGAAACGCAAAAAGTTGCCAAGTCCGACGGCGGAACCCGCGACCGCGAGAATCACACCAAGTTTCGAACCCCAGTTGTCTCTAGAGCTTTTCATTTTTCACATCCTTTAAATTTTTGGAACAAATTTAGCATTTCTCTGCATGACTCTGAATTTGCGTTAGCAAATTCGAATCCGTGTGGCCCAATAAAAGTGCGCTTGTATTACACTTGTAATCAAGCTTATTTACTCTTGTATACAGATTTCTTGAAAAAAACGGTGCTTTTTGTACCGTTGAAGTTTATCTTTATATCCATAAACCGAGAGGGTGGGGTAACCCCTCGTTAAACATTAAAAAGGATGACTTATGATCGACGTTAAGGGCAAATGGGCCTTGATTACGGGTGGTTGCCGTGGGGTAGGCCGCCTTACTGCTATCGAAATGGCAAAACTTGGCGCCAACATTATTCTGCAGGGCCGCGACAAGACTCACGCCGAACCGGTGATGGCCGAAATCAAGAAGTACGGTGTCGAATGCCGTGCAGTGGGTTGCAACCTCGAAGTCGCTTGTGAAATCGACGCAGCCCTCTCTGAAATTGATTCTTGGGGCGTGCAGGTCGATATCGTGTTCAATAACGCGGGCCTCATGAGCCATTACTTTACCGATTATCTGACCAATACCATGGAAGACTTCCACCAGGCTCTCGCCGTGAACTTCCTTGCTCCAATCAAGATTGCCTATCACTTCTTGCCGGGCATGATCAAGCGTGGTTTTGGCCGTATGCAGCTTACCACAAGCGGCATTGCGAACGAACCTGAACTCATGGCGTATGCCTGCGCCAAGGCTGCTTTGACAAAATTTGTCAAGGATTTTGCCTGCAAGTTGAACGGTACCGATGTCATGATGAACGTGATGGATCCGGGTTGGCTCCGTACCGATTTGGGTGGCCCCAACGCCCCTAACGCTCCCGAAACCGTGATTCCGGGTTCCATGGTGTCTGTCTTGCTCGACGACAAGAAGAGTGGCCGCTGGTTCAGTGCTCAGGAATTTACAGGCATGTCCCTTGCCGACGCTGTTGAAAAGGGCAAGTCTGTGGAGTAATTGTAAAATCGAGGTGTTTGAAATTTTACAATGGAGAAAGTCCTGCCTTCGGGTGGGACTTTCTTTTGTAAAAAGATGTTTAAAGAAACGGCGCTTATTGGGCTCATTTTTTGTTATAAAAAATATTACAAGGAAATTACGCATTGCTTTACTATTTTTTCTTTGGGAACTATAAGGGATTGGTGTCCACATAAACCAAAAAGGGCCACGAAGAATGAAAAAGATTCTTTCAATTATGGCTATGGCTGCGGTGTCCGCCATGGCAATCAGTGCGAACAGGGTGGGTCCTGTAAGCACTTACGGTGAACTTAAAGCAAATGGCAGCAAGCTCTCGGGTTCTTGCCCGCAGTATCAAAACGAAGCTGTCCAGGTCAAGGGCATGAGCCTCTTCTGGAGCTCTGCTGCTGACAGTGCAACCGCTTTCTACACAGAAAAAGCAGTGAACCTCATGGTGAAGGACATGGGCATCGAAGTGCTCCGCTTTGCTATGGGCGTGAGCAACAGCTTTGACAAGGGTCGTGGCTATATCACCGGTGGTGAAGACCTGCAGAAGGCTTACCTCAAGAACGTGGTGAACGCCGCTATCGAAAACGACATTTACGTGATTATCGACTGGCACATCGAAAGCTCTACGGGCTATACCGATGATGCTGTCAAGTTCTTTGACTATGCCGCAGAAACCTACGGTGAATACAACAACGTGATTTTCGAAGTCTGGAACGAACCCACCGGTGGCTGGAGCGAAGTCAAGAGCCATGCTGATAGGGTTATTTCTGCCATTCGTAAGCACTCTGACAACCTGATTCTTATCGGTAGCACGGGTTGGTCCAGTAATCCTGCTGAATGTGCTGGCTCCTTTAGCGATAAAAACTACGGCTGTACGCTTCACTTCTACGCAGCCACCCACCCTGCTAACGGTGACAAGGCTCAGTCTGCAGCAAGTGCCATGAGCAAGGGCGTTCCGGTGTTTGCAACGGAATGGGGTACCGTTTCTGCCGATGGTAACGGCGGTGCCAACCAGGGTGAAAGCGAAAAGTGGATTTCCTGGATGGATCAGAACAAGATTTCTTGGGCAAACTGGTCCGCTTCTGCTGTGAACGAAGGTTCTGCAGCATTTAACAAGATTAACCTTGATAACGGCCTTTCTTACTCCACCTCCGGTAACATGGTTAAGGGCTGGATGAACAAGGGCAAGTCTTACAAGGATTGCGGCCTCCAGAATGGTAGCAGCTCTGGTAACTCCGGCTTCTCTACCGGTGTTGCTAACGGCGCAAAGACCGATTTGATCGATGACGTGGAAGATAATGACCATTATGCTTATACCGGTGGTTTCTGGTCTGCATGGACTGACGCTGGCGAAAGCGGCACCAATGGTGTTGGTAAGTCTACCTTGACCAATGCCAAGTGGAAAAATGACTTCGGCAAGGAAGTCTATGACGTTCTCCTTCCGTCCGATGGTGGCAAGAACACCTCTAAGTACATGGTTGGTATGAAGGGTATCAAGCTTGCTAGAGGTACCTACGAATACGCTCCGTATGCTGACCTTGGCCTGAACCTCACGAAGGACACCACCGTGTTCAACATGAAGTCCTGCAAGTCTATCAGCTACAAGTTCAAGGGCGCAAGCCACAACTTCCGTCTCGAAACTTCTCTCGTGACTAACTGGAACTTCCACCACGTGAACAAGGACGCTTCCGAAGAATGGAAGGAAGTGGAACTCACTTGGGATCAGTTCAACCAGGAAGACTGGGGCGATAACGACAAGCACTTCAACCTCAAGGACAAGGGCCTCGACAAGGTAATGCGCCTCGCTTGGGAAGTCAAGGGTGTGCTGAATGTCCCGGATGCTCAGAACCAGCCGTCTCTCGATTACCTCTATGTGGATGACGTACGTTGCGATGGTATGTCCATTTCCGCCATTAGCGGTGGTGCTGGCGATACTCCGAAGTCTTCTTCCTCTTCTGTCAGTGGCAAGTCTAGCTCCAGCAGCAAGGGTGGCAAGTCCAGCTCCAGCGGCACTCCGACTCTGTCTTCTTCTTCTGTTGCTCCGGTGATTACTGACCTTCTGGTTATTGATGACGTTGAAGACGTTGATGAAGTTCTCAATACCACTGGTACTTGGTACGCTTACACCGACGTTGAAGGCGGTGGACAGTCTGCAATTACCAACACCTATGATCCGGCTCTTCCGGGTTATGTCGTTGTGTTCCCGGGTACCAAGGATGCTACTAACGGCACGAAGGGCTTTGTTGGCCTCGAAGGAATTTCTTGGAAAGATGGTACGCTCACGTATGATCCGTTCGTTGCTCTTGGTGTTAACCTGAACGCTGACACCTCTAAGGGTGTTGACCTGACCAACTGCCCGGCTATCAGCTACCGCTATAAGGGTAACGGTCATACCATCAAGCTTCAGGACGGTCAGGTGACTGACTTCGCCTTCCATAACCGTAGGGTTGAAACTGCTGCTGAATGGACCACGATTACCTTCGCTCAGGCCGAATTCAAGCAGCCGAGCTGGACTGAAACTAAGGTTGACTTCAACTGGGCTAACGTCAAGAAAATCTCCTGGGAAGTCATCGGTGCTCTCGGTTACTCTGACGAATTCCAGCCGGAACTCAACTACCTCTATGTGGATGACCTGAAGTGCGTCTCTTCTGCCGCAGGTGTCCGCGTGTCTCGCAAGGCTGCAAGCGACCTCAAGCTCACAGTGAACGGCGATATGCTGAACGTGGTGACCACTGGCGCTGCTCGCATCCAGGTGTTCGACATGCAGGGTAACATGGTGATGAACCGCGTCGAAAGTGCCGCCGGTAATCATCAGGTGTCCTTCCAGGGCATGAACCGCGGTAACTATGTTGTTCGCGTGAAGTCTGCTGGCATTGCCAAGACTGCTCGCATCAGCATCCGCTAAGATTTATCCCCGGCCTAGCGCCGGGAATCCTCTTTTAACAAAAACCCCGGTTTTTAACCGGGGCTTTTGTCATGCTGAACTTGGTTCAGCATCGGCATTTATCATCTGAAAATTACTGCAAATCGCGCTGCAGAATTTCGCACTTTTCCTTCTTCCATTCCTCGAAGGTGTCGTCGGCGATGTGCTGCTTGGCTTCGCGCATCAAGTGCAAATAGAAATGCAGGTTATGAATGCTTGCCAGCGTGAATCCAAGCGATTCGCCTGCGTGGTGCAGGTGGCGTAAGTACGCTCGGCTAAAGTTACGGCAGCAGTAGCAGTCGCAATTCGGGTCGACCGGCTTGTCGAATTCTTCGGCATGGCGGGCAGCCTTGTAACGCAACACACCTTCGCTGGTAAACAGCATGCCATTTCGGGCATTACGGGTCGGCATCACGCAGTCGCACATGTCTACGCCGCGCTCAATGAGCTCGAGCAAGTTCCACGGCGTGCCCACACCCATCACGTAGCGGGCATGGTCCTGCGGCAAAATGTCGGTGCAGAAGTCGGCAATTTCATACATGGTCTCGGTCGGTTCGCCTACAGAAAGGCCTCCCATGGCAAAGCCGTCGGGGCCGAGCTCTGCAATGCGCTCGATAGCCTGCTTGCGCAGGTTTTTGTGCATGCCGCCCTGAATAATTCCGAAGAATTGCTGGTCGTAACCGTGAATGGGCGGGTGTTCCTTAAGCCATTGCATGGCCTCGGCGGTCCATTTCAGGGTATAATTCAGGCTATGTTCGGCCTCTTTGGCGGTACTTGGGTACGGAGTGCACTCGTCGAGGGCCATAATGATGTCCGCACCGATTTCACGCTGGGCGTTCATGACGCTTGCAGGGCTAAAAAAGTGCTTGGAACCGTCTAAAATGCTTCTAAATTCCACGCCTTCGGGCGTAATTTTGCGCAAATCCTTCAAACTCCAGACCTGAAATCCACCGCTATCGGTCAAAACCGGGCCGTCCCAGGCCATAAATTTGTGAATTCCGCCTGCTTTTGCGATGCGCGGGGTTGTCGGGCGCAGGTACAAATGGTAGGTGTTTGCAAGGATAATTTCGGCCTTGATGTCCTTAAGCTGCGCTGGAGTGACCGCTTTAACGGTCGCTTCGGTGCCCACAGGCATAAAAATGGGGGTTGTCACGTCGCCGTGATCGGTATGGACAACGCCCAGGCGGGCTTTGGATTTTTTAGAAGTCTTTAAAAGTTCAAAGCGGTTCATTGGTTCGCTAATATAGAAAAATTAGGCGTTTTTTCCTATAGAGGGCTATTGTCAATTTATCCATAGCAATATTGATAATAAACGGATTTTTACGCAAAAAAGGGGTAATTTTACCTTTGGATGGGTCCGCGTGTGTGGACTCCCGCATGGAGTGATTATATGTTAAGGACTAATAAGGCCCGTTTTGTGGGGTTAGCCGCTTTTGGGCTCGCGGCGACTACGGCTTTGGCCGATAACCCGATTTCCAGTTACCATTATTTGGCAGACCCCTCTTGCGCCTCCGATGGTGACACATTCTACATTTTGACTGACGTCGATGACTACAACAACCAGACCAACTGGAACTATGACATCGTCGGCCTTTATGCCTTTACGTCCGAAGATATGAAAAACTGGACCGACCACGGCATGATTTTCCGTTCCAAGCGTGAATTCGGCAACTATCCGAGCAACACTTGGGCATCGGGCATTGCCGTTAAGGATGGTAAGGTCTATATCGTTTACCCCGATGGCGCAAGTGGCGTGGGCATGATTACCGCCCCGGCTATCGATGGCCCTTATACCGACCCTGTTAAAGAAACCCATGGCGTCAATAGAATTGCCGGTAGCGGTAGTTTGATTGGTAGCTGCGATGGCATTGCGCACTGCTTTGACCCGGGCATTTTGATCGATGACGACGGTAAGGGTTACGTGATTTTTGGTGGTGGCGAAAGCAATAGCCGCCCCTACGGTAACAACTTCGATATTATCAGCTTTACCGAAAGCAATGGTAAGATTACTTTCGACAAGAATTCCTTGAAGAAGGTCTCTTTGCCGAACTCCTTCGAAGCTCCGTACTTGCACAAGAAGGGCAGCACTTATTACTTGAGCTTCAACAACCGTAGCCAGGTGATTGACTATGGTATGTCCAACAATATTTGGGGCCCGTATACCTTTGTGGGCACGGTCATTCCGGGAATCGGCTCTGTGCCTGATGCTCATGGCGAAGGTGGTAATAACCACCAGGGCTTCGCTCCGTTCAAGGACAAGTGGTATGCCGTGTATCACGACCGCCGCTTGGTGACCTCTGACAACCATCCGGCCGCAACGACTCAGGCGGGCGTGCGTTCCGAAAACCCGAACTACGAAAACCATAGAAGCGTGTCCATCGACGAACTCACCTGGAGTGGCGACAAGATGAACAAGCTGACCTTCACTCGTGAAGGACCTAAGCAGATCAAGAATTTTGATCCGTACAAGACCTACAAGGCAACGACGAGCTCCAAGCAGATGAACATCCGTAGCCGTACCGATTGGACCCAGGGTCAGCCGGTGAAGCACGTGCTCTTGCCGCTTACGAGCCGTAGCGAATCTTGGATCCGCGTTACTGGCGTGGACTTTGGTAACGGTGCTCAGAACCTCCGTATCAAGGCTGCAAACGTAGGCGATGGCAACAAGATTGAAATCCATACGGGTAGCGCCAGCGGTACGTTGGCCGGTACTTGCGAACTTGCAAAGACCGCCAATAACAAGACTTTCGTTGACAACGATTGCGAAATGAAGGGCCTCACCGGCGTTATCGACCAGGTATTCTTCGTGTTCAAGAATAACGGAAAGGATTCGACCATGGGTGTTCTCGAATGGGAATTCCAGGGCACCAAGCGCGAACCTGAACCGCAGACTGCTTTCGGCGGCAAGGTTGCAGAAATTCCGGGCAAGATTGAAGCCGAAAACTTCGACGAACCGGGTTATGGCGCAGGCAATGATTCCTATGCTGAAAACGATTCTGACAACCATGGTGATAGCGACCTGCGCAAGGGCACCGGCGTTGACCTTTATGAAAAAGAAACCGGCGTAGTGGTGGGTTACAACCAGGCTGGCGAATGGCTCGAATACACCGTGAACGTGAAGGAAGCGGGCGATTACACCATGTACGCTTCTGTTGCCACTGACAATTCGACTGCAGGCTTCAAGCTCTCTATCGATGGTGATGCCGTGGCTGAAGTTCCTGTCTCTGGCTCTAGCTGGGATGAATTTACCAAGGTGAAGGCAAACCTGACGCTTCCCGCAGGCGAACATATCCTTCGCTTCGAAGTGACGGGCGATTGGTTCGATATCGACTACTTCAACTTTGTGGCCGGTAAGGATGCTCCGGAAAATACGACTGCTATTACCGCTGTCAAGCTCCAGAACAAGATTGAAAAGACCTACAACGTGTTCAGCCTCACTGGTGTGAAGGTGGGTACGGTTGACCTGTCCCGCATGGATCCTTCGAAGGCTCTCAGCGCTGCTGGCTTTGCCAAGGGTGTCTACATGCTCAAGCAGGTAAAGGGCGGCAAGACTTTCATGGTGAATACGACTAAGTAATTCCCGACAAGCTTACATACACCTCCAACAGAGTCTTCCTAGTGCTTATGTGCTGGGAAGACTTTTTGTATAGAGACTGTTCGGCTCTGTTGCGTAAATGAAAATGTGATGTCGCGATTCTCAACTGCATTATAAAACGAAAAAAGACTCAGTTTTCACTGAGTCTTTCTTCTGCGGTCGGACAGACTTGAACTGTCATGGGATCGCTCCCACTAGCACCTCAAGCTAGCGTGTCTACCAATTCCACCACGACCGCGTGGTCCTCGGAACAGCCCAAATTTAGTTTAATTCGTTCCGTTTGTAAAGGGGTAAGGATGAATTTTTTTGAAAAAAAGTGAAAAAAAAGAAAATGCCGCACAGGGTGCGGCATAACTTTAAAATTGATAATTCCGAAATCTGAATTCTGAAATCCGAATTCTGAAATCCGAATTACAAATCTGCGACGAGTTTGTCAAACACTTGGCCGCGGACTTTGTAGTTCTTGAACAGTCCGAAGCTTGCGCAGGCGGGGCTCATGATAACGGTGCCGCCTTCGCCGATTTGCAAACTGTCTGCAAATGCTTCTTCCAGAGTGGGGAAGATGTTTGCGGTGACTTTGAGCCCGGCCTGCTGCAAGGATTCCAGCATGCGTTCGGCGGTAGCGCCGATGAGCGCAATGCGTTTGAGGTTCGGGCGGTCGTTCACCAGAATCTGCGAAAGTTCGGTAAAGTCTGCATTCTTTTCGGAGCCCCCCAAAATCAGCGCGAAGGGGCGCTTCATGCTTGCGGTCGCGGCGATCGTCGCGTCGGGGCGAGTGGCGTAGCTGTCGTTGTAGAATTCGATGCCATTCTTTTCGCCCTTGAATTCCATACGGAAGGGGAGCGTTTCGTAGCTCTTTAGGGCTTCGAACGCGTCTGCCACCTTGATTCCCAAGGCCTTGCAAGCGAGGGTCGCCGCAGCCATGTTTTCAAGCTGGTAAATACCGCGAACCTTGCAGTCCGACAGGAACAATTTTTCGCCGTCAATTGTGAGCGTGGCGCCTTCAATCACTGCATCTCCGTCATCGTTCAGACTCACGGCGTACTTTGTCTTAGCCGGGCTTTCGCTTGCTATCTTTGCCGTCGGAGCAGCGTCCTTCAAGTACACGCATGCTCCGTCACGCTTTTGCCAGCGAACCAAGTTGGCCTTCGCATCGCGATATTCTTCGACGCTCTGGTGCCAATCCAAGTGCTCGGTCGACACGCGCAGCACCACAGCTACGTCCGGCGACAAGGACAATGTCATCAACTGAAAACTCGAAAGTTCCAGAATGCTCACTCGGTCTGCCGTCTCGTCCTTCAATAAATCAAGCGCCGGCACACCGAAGTTGCCGCCAATCTCGTTATTCACGCCACACTTGGTCAGAATGTGGCTAATCATGCTCACGGTAGAGCCCTTGCCGAGTGTGCCTGTAACGCCGATAACTTTCTTAGATTTAGTTTGTTCTAAAAACAGTTGAATCTGGCTTGTCATCAGGCCGCCGTTCATCTGGAACTTGAACAGGGCGGGGCTCATCGGGTAAACGCCTGCAGAACGCACCACGGTTACGCAGTCCTTAAGACCGTCCATGTAGTTTTCTCCGCTGCAAACCTTTACGTTCACGCCGGCGGGTACTTCCGGCAGGTTCACCGGATTCTTGTCCATGACCACGATATCTTTGATACCGCTACGTACAAGATAATTAAACGTGCTCTGGCCTTCGACGCCAAAACCTAAAACACCTACGGGGGCTATAAGATTAGAATTCATATTCTTCTCTGTCGATACATTTGATTTCTGCAATATCCCAACAAAAGCAAGAGCTCAGTACAAAACAAATAATTGTGAGAAAACGCTTCATGCCAAGAAATCTAACATTTTTGCCTAGCGAAAAAGTCCGCCACAAGGGCGGACTTCGTAATGCGGTCGGACAGACTTGAACTGTCATGGGATCGCTCCCACTAGCACCTCAAGCTAGCGTGTCTACCAATTCCACCACGACCGCAGGCTGTTGGCGAGCCTAAGCTTCGCCAAACAAATCCTTATTCAGCTGCAGGAGCGGCCGGAGCTTCGGTAGCCGGTGCAGCAGGTGCTGCAAAGTCAGCCGGGAGTGCCGGAGCCGGGGCTTGCTGCTGAGCAGCGTTTTCGCGGGTAGCCTTCTGCATCGAAGATTCTTCGACAGCCTGGTCCTGCTTAGCAGTAATCAGGCCGAGGGCGAACACGACGATAAAGAAGATCACGGCCACGACGCGGGTCAACTTCTGGATGAAGGTCGCGGCACCTGCGGTAGAGAAAGCAGACTGGGAAGTCATGCCACCGAGACCTGCGAGACCGCCCATCTTGTCGTTCTGAACCAGAACGAGCAACATGAGGAAGAGGCACAGGAACACGTGCAGAACGATACCAATCCAAAAGAGTGTTGTCATAGTCGTTTTACCTTGGTTTTAAGTTTTAATTAGCGAGCTTCAGCTGCGTCGATGATTTCCTTGAAGGTGTTAGCCTTGAGGCCGGCACCACCGATCAAACCACCGTCGATGTCCTTCTGAGCGAGGAGGCCGGCAGCGTTTGCACCCTTCATGGAACCACCGTACTGAATGCGCATGCCTTCAGCAACAGCTTCGCCGTAAATTTCCTTCACAACGGAACGAGCGTAGGCCTGGGTGTCCTGAGCCTGTTCGTCGGTAGCGGTAACGCCGGTACCGATTGCCCAAACCGGTTCGTAAGCGAGAACGCACTTGGCGGCGTCTTCAGCAGAAACGTCCTTGAAAGCGCCCTTGATCTGGAGGCCGAGGACTTCCTTCAGGATGCCACCGTTACGCTGGTCGAGGGTTTCGCCAATGCAGATGATCGGCTTCAGACCGGCTTCGAGGGTCTTCTTGACCTTGAGGTTCACAGTTTCTTCAGTTTCGTGGAAGTACTGGCGCTGTTCGGAGTGACCGATGATGATGTATTCGGCGCCGATTTCCTTGACCATGTCAACAGAAACCTTACCAGTGTATGCGCCCTGGTCCTTCCAGTGGATGTCCTGGATGGCGAGCTTCACGTTGGAACCCTTGATGACGTCGGCGACCTTAGCGGCGGCGAGGTAAGTCGGGGCGATGACCACTTCGGTCTTCTTCACGTCCTTGACGGCTTCCACGATATCCTTAGCGAGCTGAATGGATTCGCTAACGGTCTTGTTCATCTTCCAGTTACCAGCGATGATATACTGACGCATAATTAACTCCTTGAGAGGTTTAAAATTTAACGCGCCTAAATTTAGTAAAAAAAGACCGCCCCCGGTAGTCCGAGGGCGTATCTTTTCGCATAAATTGCTTATGTCATTCCCGTAAAAGCGGGAATCTCCACTTAAATTAGTAGTTGGAGGAATGCTTGGAGGTCGGAGCCGGGGATCCACCGTAGCGGTCGCCTTCGATCTTTTCCAAAATCCATTCTTCTTCGTAGCCCTTCAAGCGAGCCTGATCGGGGTGCTTCCAGAAGAGGCGGGTAATGAGTTCGCCTTCGCGGGTGTAGTATTCCCAAATGCTCTGCTTTTCGGTGGTCTTTTCGTGGTCAGGAGGTCCCCACAAGAGGTTCACCATGTCGTTGGTCATGCCTTCTTCGATATAGCCCTGCTTGAACACGTCTTTCAGGCGCTTGTCGATACCCATGCTTTCCTTAACGGCAAAGTATTCGCGTTCGTATTCGTTACGACCTTCACCGCGTTCGATCAGAATGGGGGAGGAATAGCGGTTGGCACAGGCCCAGAACATCAGGGCGCTCACGCCAAGCAAGCAAATATGAGAGAGTTTCATTGTGACTCCTATAAATTAATGCCTACAAAATAAGAATTTATGGCGCAAATGGGGAAATTATTTTAAATTTTATTCCGAAATGACTTATTTTAAGAAATTATTGGCCTTTTCTATAATTTTTTTTACTTGTAACATCGCGTCTTTTGCTGATGGTTTCAATGAAAATGCGAATTTTGGATTCCGCTATGGGCCAAACCTTTCTTGGAGTATCATGGGCAATACGCCGTTTGTGTGGGGACAGTGGCTTCCGCAGGCAACGGCCATGCTCCATTATTCCTGGTTGGAACCGCTCAGTGAACTTGCTTACGGTGAACGCCTAGGGCGCTTGCCGACATACCTGCGCATGGATGGCGCTATTGAAATATCCCCGTTTTACGCGGGCTATCTTGCTGGAATTGGCCTTCGCCCGTTCAAGACCAATCCGCAATTTGAATTGAATGTCGTCTATGAAAGCTACATCTATCTGCGCTCGAATTTGGAAATGGTCACCGCCGAAGTGGTAGGCGAGGGTCGCATTGCAGAAACCTGGAACGCCGACTATGTTGTAGACAATATTTACGAAGATGATGCCGCCTATGACTATACCCAGTCGCTTGATATGGCGTTGAGCGTTAGTTATTCTTTCCCGAGAGGCTCCATTATTGGTGCTAAGTTTCACTACATCTTTTCGGATATCAGTACCGATTTCGAGGGTAAAAGCTACGACTATCGCCGCAACATTCCCGTGTTCAGCCGCGATTTTGTGCTAGTTCTCGATACTTACGGACGTATTCCCATAAACGATCATTTTGCGGCGTTGTTTGAATCGAATTATTACAAGACCGGTTTCTTGCGCGAAAAGAATACGGTTCAGAAAGAATCCCTTGGTTATGGCAAGGCTATGCTCGGTGTCCATTTCTTCTGGGACAACTGCTTACAGAATTTAATCTTGGAAGTGGGCGGTTGGAATCGCACCGAAAAGCGCTTCTACGATGGATCACTCGCGCAGCAGTTCTTGGTTCAGCTTGAGTATCAGGGGTATTTTTCTTTCCCCTTTCACAGGAATTTTTCTAAATAAATCCGGCAGTGGCGGTTTCGGCTTGCCTTCGACGCTGTTCTTGAGCGGGTCGGCCTGCAATGCCTGTACGGTGTAGGCTGAACGAATCCATAGTTCGCCGCTATATCTTTCGTTTTCGACTTTCACCAAAGTTGGGAGCATTTCTCCGGAATAATTGCGCCACTGGCGAATCGTGAAGATTCGCTTTTCGTGATGCACTCCGTTCATGGCCACCTTTGTCGGGTGCGGAAGGCTGTCTGCGACAAGGCTCCACCAGGCCATCGAGAATGCGGTCGAAAGGATGTTCGGCTTCTGGATTGTCGAATCTCGGCACAGGAACTGCCCGTTGGCCAAAAGTTCCATGTCGTCAAGTTTCAGGGGTGTTTCGCCGATATGTTCTTTCAAATGGTGCGTGCCCAGCTGCCTTTTGACCTTTATATTCGGGAATTCCATGTAACGGTATTCGCCGGCGGTAATAAAGTTGAACGGCGGGCGGTCAGGCTGGTTCACAAAGAAGGTGTCGAGCGCTTCGGGATGGTGTCTCCATTCGACATCGAGCGACACTCGGGACAGCTTTTCGTTAATGAAAAAGCCTTCTATGTTCACGACCATCGGGCTTTCCAACAAAAAGTGCGGGCAAGAGGTTTGGGCCTGGCATAAAACTGCCGCTCCGGCAACCGCAATCATCGCACTTCTTATTTTGTTGAACATGGCGTACAAAATAGCAAATTATTTGCACAAAGGAAAACCCCGACCCATCCCAATGGCTAAAGGATAGGCCAGGGTTTGTTGCTCTTCAGGAAGAAAATGTTTGGGTTGGGGACTATGCGTCGTCGCTTACGCTGACTTCGCTGTCGTCATCAGCTTCGATGGCATCGCCTTCGTTCAGCTTGAACAGTTCGACGTCCTTCATGCTTTCGCGGATCTTCTGCTCAATTTCGTTGCAGAGGTCCACGTTGTCCTTCAAGAACAGGCGGGTGTTTTCACGACCCTGGCCAATGCGTTCGTTGTTGTAGCTGAACCATGAACCGCTCTTCTGGATAATGTCGAGCTCGGTTGCAAGGTCGAGGATAGAAGCTTCGCGAGAAATACCGCAACCGTAAAGAATGTCGAATTCGCACTGGGTAAACGGAGCGGCCACCTTGTTCTTGACAACCTTAACGCGGGTGCGGTTACCGATGACTTCTTCGCCGTCCTTGATGGCTGCAATGCGGCGGATATCGATACGCTGGGTGGCGTAGAACTTCAGGGCGTTACCGCCGGTGGTGGTTTCGGGGTTGCCGAACATCACGCCAATCTTCATACGCAGCTGGTTAATGAACAGCATGCAAGTATTCGACTTGGAAAGAATACCGGTGAGCTTACGGAGGGCCTGGCTCATGAGGCGGGCCTGCAGACCCACATGGTTGTCGCCCATTTCGCCGTTGATTTCGGCTTGCGGAACGAGGGCTGCCACAGAGTCAATCACGATGATGTCGATGGCGCCGGAACGCACGAGGGTTTCGGCAATGTCGAGGGCCTGTTCACCGGTATCCGGCTGGGAAACCAGGAGCGATTCGATATCCACACCGAGCTTGCGGGCGTAGACAGCGTCAAAAGCGTGTTCTGCATCAATAAAGGCTGCCACACCGCCAAGTTTCTGGGCTTCGGCAATGGCGTGCAGGGTAAGGGTTGTCTTACCGGAAGATTCGGGTCCGTAAATTTCGATAATACGGCCGCGCGGGAAACCGCCTACGCCAAGGGCCATGTCGAGCTGGATACAACCCGTAGGAATAACGGGAATGTCTTCGACGGGCTGCTGGCCGAGTGCCATGATGGAACCTTTACCATAATTCTTTTCAATTTGGGCGATGGCGGCTTCTACTGCCTTGGCCTTGTCTGCGGAAAGGTTGCTAGTCGGGGTGTTTGTTGTTTTCTTAGCCATGTTTGACTCCATTTTGTTTTTTCGTTTTTAAATATAACATTTAGTGTTCACTTGTGCAAGTGCTTTTTTGGTTATTCAATAAAAAAAGTAGCTTGCCCAGCACACTATACACGCTTTTTTGGCGCACTTCTGTGCGGTTTCCTTCGAAAATTTTACAAAAAGCCTCATTTTGCAAACTATTGGCGACAGCCATCCACACTGTACCAACAGGTTTGCCGGGTTCTGCTCCGGTGGGCCCTGCGATACCAGAGGTTGCAATTGCCCATTCGCAACCGAATTTCTTGCGGGCGCCCTCGGCCATAGCCTTTACGGTTTCAGCAGAAACGGCTCCCTTTTCTTCGAGCACCTGGTGGGGTACCCCAAGCAAGGCTTCCTTAACCTCGTTCTGGTAAGCGACAATGCCGCCGGCAAGTACAGCCGAGGATCCGGCCTCGTTCACGATGCTGCTTGCCACAAGGCCGCCCGTGAGCGATTCGGCGGTAGCCATCATTTCGCCCCGTGCGATGAGCGCATCCTTGATGGCCTTGACCAGCAGGGAAATCTTGTTTTCGAAGCCTTCGCTTTGAAGATCAAAATCTTTTGTATCGCTCATTTTCATACTCCGTAATTTAGAATTATTTTGTGTCATAAAATGACAATTAAGTAAAAACCTGAAATTTTTTTGAAAATATACCTTTTGGAACCTCGGTATGCCGTTCCTTTGCTAAAAAATGAAAAATTATTGCCAAAGATTGAAAAAAACATATATTTGAACAAACGAATATAAAGGAGAACAATGATGAATTGCTTAAAATACGCGCTCTTGACCTGCGCGGCACTTCTTGCCGCTTGCGGAGATGATTCTTCTACCTCTGCGTCTGATACACCTGATAATCCGGCTAAAACTTCTGATGTTGCGGCGAACTACCTTAATCCCGACTATCCGTATGGGGAGGTGACGGATGCTCGTGACGGTCAGGTTTATAAGACGACTACAATTGGTTCGCAGATCTGGCTTGCGCAGAATATGAACTACGAAACGGCGAATTCTGCCTGCTTTAACAATGTCGCCGACAGTTGCTCCAAGTACGGAAGGCTCTATGCGTGGAAAGACGCTAAGGATGTTTGCCCGTCTGGTTGGCACTTGCCCGATACAACGGAGTGGAATATGTTGTTGGCTGAAACAGGTGGAATGGATTCGGCAACCGTAAACCTTATTTCGAAGAATGGTTGGCCTAGAAGCGAAAGCTCCGCTGCTTCTCTAGATTCTATCGTATCCCAAATGGATTCTAACTTGACTGTCAACATTCCCAAGGGTTGGGGTGGATCGGACCCGTATGGTTTTTCAGCTCTTCCGGCAGGAGTAAAGCATAAAGGTGGCGAATTTATGGGGGTCGGTGGCATAAGTGATTTTTGGCTAGCTACGGAATACTTGGTAAATCTGCTTGGCGACAGTGTCGATGAAGCCTATTATGCGGATTTGCTTATTTTAGGATATTACGTTTATGTGTTACCTGAAGAAAAGGCCAGCTTCAAGTCTGTTCGCTGCGTCAAGGATTAGGTCATCTTTTTCTATATTGTCAAGCCGATGTCAAATCGTCTGCTTGCTATAATCTTGTTTGTATGCCTCGCATTTGCTGCGGGGGCTAGTGCGCAGACGGTTCCGGCGGATTCTTCGCAGACAGAAGAATCTGCCGATACCTTGGCGAGCGATCCTTTGCAAAAGGGTAAAACGGGCATTGTCGCTATCGATACGCTTACCATAAACGAATGGGATATTCCGACCAAGCGCAATTCTTTGCCGCTTACCATGTTGTTTGCGCTATTCCCGGGTGGTGGCCAGTATTATACGGAACATTATGAGAGCTATCAGCATAAGCGAGTCCTTGAACAGGCTGAACCCTTCAAAGATTCCGTGGCCTATTACACCGAAAAGATGCTTCACGAAAAGAATCGCGATAGTTTGGCGCATTTCCATTCCAAACGTAGCGAGTTTATTGGCCGCGTCCATGAAAAAAGCGACAAGAAAATGGAACAAGAAGACCTGCGCAAGGCTGAAACTGCCTGGATGTACGGCCTTTACCTGTATAGCTTCTTTGATGCTTTTGGAATCTGGTACAATAACAATTATCGCAGCGTAGAACTCAGGAGCATGAAAACGGCTCTGCTATGGTCCATTATTCCCGGTTTTGGACAAATGTATAACCGCGAATTCGGCAAACAGGGGCTTTTGTATATGGCGTTCATCGGTTCTGCGACAAGCATTTGGACCTCGCAGAACATGGTGGAATACTACTTAGACCGCAAGCATGTGGTAGAACTCGAAAGTACGTCTTCCGACGAATATGAACGTGTCTGTGAGCGTGTGACCTATTACCGCAAGAATCGTAACCAGTACATTTGGGCGCTTGCACTACTTTATCTGTATTCCATGGGTGATGCGGCAGTCGACGCCTTGTTGAGCGACTTTGACAACCCCATGCACTTGGCCGTATTGCCGCGCCTTGAAGGCGGCGTCCAGGCCCTTATGTCGTTTGATTTCTAATCCCGCAGTCATGCTGACGAAGGTCAGCATCAGCATTCCGCGCCTAACAGTCACCCTGAACTTGGTTCAGGGTCAGCATTTACAGCTATCCTATCTTCAACGGCGCCATCTGGATGCCGTCATGAATCTTCGTGAACGTGCCGCGGTAATGTCCGTCGGCGTTACGCTTGAATTCAAAACGGGTCACCATAGCGTAGCTGAATGCGCCTTCCACGAACTTGTCGTCGGGGAGCCCGCAGGCAAAATGCTGCAAGGCGGCGATAACGCCCGCATGCGAAATCCACAGGAATTCGCCGTCGTCGTCGAGAGTGTCCAGTAAGGACTGCACGCGGCGGTCGATGTCGTAAAAGCATTCTCCGCCTTCAAAGCGGTAACCGCGCAGGTCGCGTGCCCATGCTTCCATTTCTTTGCGGGGCACTGCTGTCAGTTTTTGACCTTCCCAGGTGCCAAAATTCATTTCGATGATTTCTTCGCGCTTTTCCATAGTAAGCCCTGTCGCTTTTTCGGCCTTTTCGGCGAGTCTCAGGCAACGTTTGAGGGGGCTTGTGAACATGCGCGTGGGCTTTGCGCCGGCATCCAGCAAAGCCTTCAATGCTCCGTCGCTTTCTTCTTCGAAAGTGGGGGATACGTCAAAATCGAGCCTGCCGTAGCAGACATCATTCGGATTGTAGGGCTTGGTGTGGCGGATAGTCCAAAGAATCATAGAACCTTTATAAATGAAAAAGGCCCTTTGCAGGGCTTAAAAAGAAATCCTAGGCGACCTGAGCACATAAAAATTCACAAGTCCGTTGCTGCTTTCGCCCTGGCGAGTTGCCCGCAAATAGTCATTGCGCAGGGCCTAGGAACCCGCAATTTAGCAATATCTCGTGATTTTTGTCAAGGGAAAGCGGCAAAAACAAATTTTCGGAACAAAAGTGGACGATTTGTCCATGAAAAAGGCTAGCTTTGTGAAAAAAAAGTAACCTATGTAAAGTTTTTTTATGTATTTTTTGAATCGGGAGTTGAAATCCTGTAATACAACAGGGGGTAAAAGATGGTTAGAGTAAACAACGTGAAAAACTTTTTAAACAAGTTATGGCTCGTTCTGATTGTAGCGGGGGTTGCCTCTGCTGCAAATGTTGAACCGCTGGTTTTTGATAGTCTTACAACGTATTACAAAGATCTTTCGGATGTAGGTAATCCTGCTACGATGGATACGGCGTTAAGGAAAGAACATCAAAAATTTTGGGAAAAGTTGATGACTTTCAAGATGTGGGGGACTTTTGGTATTTCCATGGGGCATGCGAGTGCTCCCGATGTAAACGGTGCCATTGGAACTGCTCATGGTGTTATGGAATTAACTAATGGTGACCATAAATTAGGTGGTCCGATTTATATTGGCGGTGAAATTGTATTCCAAGATGGTCCGGATGTCTTTTTAAGTGGCCCAGCACGTGTTAAGGGTAATTTTAATACGGGTGCAAACGGTAATTCCTTCTACGGAACTCATTGCATTGAAGGTGTAGCTTCCACCAAGAATCAGAATTCAACTATTCAGGCTGAATTTAAAAGCGATAAAGAACCTGTAGGTAGGCTTGCTCAAGGGGCTGCCGCCAAGCTCGGTATGTGTTCTTACGACAGTGTTCCCGAAGTCCCGACGTATCTTACAATTCCTGATGTGCCGGCTCTTCCTGCAAATGCGAACGTTATTTATAGTGATATAACCATTAATAATTATCAAACCTATTTCATTGATGTTCCGCCTAATAGCAGTGGTTCGAATATATATGATGTTTATATTAATGGAAACATCGTTATGGGTGCGAATTCGAGCATCGTTGTTCGTATGGCGAACAACAAGAATTTGGTGCGCCTGTTTTTGAATGGCTCAATCATTGCAAACTCCAGTTCAACAATTCAAGTGGCTTATGTTGATGAAGGCGCTCAGTACTTAGGAGACTCATGGGTAAATGTGACGAATCCTAAGTTTGTAGAGAACAAAGACTATGCAGGAAACGTGTTGTTCCATTGCAAAGAGGATATTGACTGGTCTGCAATGAATGGAGGATCTTTCTTCCAGGGTTCGTTCTTGTCAAAGAAAAAGATTAAGGTCGGTCCGAACTTGGTTCTGGCTGGTCAGCTTCTTGCCAATGAACTTGATATTGGACATGAATTTGATGGAAGTTCTTTCCGATATGTTCCGTTCGATCCTCCTGTCTTGCAGACTGCAGAAGGCGTAAAGACTTATTTGGTCGAAGGGCACAAGCAAGATACGGTTAAGATTGCTCTGGACAAAGAAGCGACGACGCTTATTGATTTCGAATATTGCTTTGACTTCCAGGGAACTGTAGATGGCAAAGACCCCAATGGTCTTGCCGCTCGCGCTGATATCACTACTGAAAATATTCCGTTGTTCAATGGGACGGAATGCGTCAATCCTGGCAAGGCTTATTTTGATGTCGGTAGCAAGAACTTGAGAACCCCCATCATTTTGGTCGCCAATGATGACAAAGTTGATGAAGGTACTGACAGCAAGCCGGGAAAAGAAACCTTTAGAATTATCATTCAGAACCTGAATGCAGCAACGCTGAAGGACGGTTCTCATGATGGTTACATCACTCTGGAAATCAGCGATCCTGATCTTGATCCGCTCAAGTTCAAAAAAGACACCTTGCATGCGGTTAACGAAAATCCGCTGAATGGTACTGTGATTGATACCTTGCGCGGTGTTCACGGTATTGTTGGTTGCCCCGCTTGTGTGTATAGCATAAGCGATACTAGCCATTATAGTGATTACGTAACTGTAACGGATTCCGGTTATGTTTTGGTCAAGGATTCTACCATCTTTGATTTCGAAAAGATTCAGTACATCGATATCCAAGTTCACGTCGAAGATGTTGACAATAAGATGAAGGCCGATACGACGATTATTATTCCGATTGGCAACGTCAACGAAGATCCGATTTTGGAAGACCAAGAATTTGAAGTCGATGAACACAGAGCCCCGGGAACGGTTGTTGGTACTCTTGAATGGGGTGAAAACGACTCTGTGCCCGTATTCAGGCAAGACGTGTTCACTGCAGTGGGTGGCGATACCGCTTTCTTCGCTGTTTCTCCGACTGGCGTGATTACAACCAAGAAGGAATTCGACTACGAAACGGAACCGGATTCTTACACAATCGAAGTTAAGCTGGCTGACAAGAACGACCCGACGCTCTTTGTTATCAAGCCTGTGGTAATCAATATCCGTAACGTGAATGAAAATCCGAAGATTACGACGGATACCATCAGCGTTACCGAAAATAGCCCGAAGGGTACCGTGGTCGACACTTTGAAGGCTATCGATTATGACTTGGACGATACTGTCTTGACATGGACGCTTATTAGTGATCCGAGCAAATGCTTTGATTTGTCTACAGACGGCGTTGTTACGCTCAAGTGCTCTGACATTGATTATGAAAAGACTCCGGTCATTTCGATTCGAGTCAAGGTCGAAGACCAGCATGGTGGGTATGATACCAAGATTATCACGGTGAATGTCCGCGATATCCCGTCGCCGCTTATCGAAATTGTCGAAGCCAGCAACGAAGATTCTACCTGGATTAAACCGGAAGACCCGATTTATACGAACGAAGACAGCTTGAATGTCTGCTGGGAAGTAAACCGTAAAAATATGACTTGCGGCGATACGACGCTTGTGCCGGGTCGAAACGAAATCTGCAAGGAAGTCTGCGATGTCGATGGCTTCGAAGGCTGTGCTGAAGATTGCCTAATCGTGTACTACAGCGATATTTCGCCGGTGGTGACTATCTCTGCCGCAACCGATGCGAACTTGGGTGGCAACATCTATACGATTGTGGAACAGACTGCTTCTTCTGACACGAACGTGTATGTCAAGGACACCGTGAATGAAATTACTGTGACGATTGTGGATAACGATCCGCAAAAGAGCAAGAGCGATACAACTCGCTTCACGATTCCTGTTGACTTGAGCAAGACGGTCGATGTTCCGCAAAAGACTTACGACGCTCTTTCGAATGTGGCAAAACAGACTGTTTCGCTTGATATCGACAATCCGAATACCACCAGTACGCCTATTAACGGCTCCTATATCCAGAAGACTTATTCTGCCAAGGTGGCTGGTGCCGAGGTTAAGGTCAGCTACGTGACTGACAAGAAGGGTAACGTTGTAAAGCAGGCTATTGTAAACGAAAAGGGTAAGATTGATTCTATTGAAGTCATTACCGTTTCTTACGAGACTGTGATTGACGGCAAGACGGTGACCGTTTCTTACCAGGCCGATGCCGTTACGGGTGAAGCTCTGTATGTCGATGGCAACGGTGGCTTTATTCCGACCAAGAATGTTGACAAGTCTAGCGGCATCTTCAAGGTGTCCTATGAATATGTTGACGCCAAAACGGGAAATTCTGTTGAATTGACTTACATTGTCGACAAGTCGGGCAACATGGTCAAGAATCCGGATGGCGACCGCGGCTATCAGGTGTCTTACACCTATGTAGACAAGTATGGCAATGCGGCCAAGCAGGCTGTGTTTGTGGTGCTCGACCAAACGGTTCCGGTGGTTGAAATCCTTTCGCCGACCAGAATGCAGGTTATCCGTTCCAACTTCGTGAATGTCAAGTGGACGATTGATGGCGTGGAACAGGATACGCTTGTTCTGCAGGGCCTTGAAAAGGGCGTGAACACCATTGTGCGCTTCTACAAGGATAAGGCCGGTAACGAAGTCTACGATTCTGTAGTCGTGATTATGAAGGATAGTAGGGATATCGAAATTGCGGTGGAACAGCCCGTAACGACCGTTTCCAAGGATAAAGTAGACGAATACTATGCCAAGAACCCGCCCAAGAAGGGTGAAACCTTTGCTGTGAGCATCAGGAACCCCACGACCGAAGAAGAAGTGGAAACCTTGATTGGTGGCAGCTTCAAGACCAAGGAAGGTAGCGGTAAGGAACCGTATCCGGGTGTCAAGGGTACCAAGCATTTGGGACCGACCCTTGTCATGGATGTCAAGCTCCCGACGGTGAATGGTGTTAGCGGTCTTGCAACACTGGATGATTTGATCCTCCCGAATGGCAAGATTTCGAGCAAGGGTATCGGAATCGATACGTCTAAACTCGACCAAAACGCCAAGGAATTCTACGAGGAATTCTCTGTGGAAGAATACGTGAGCCGTTTCTGCGAAGATGGAACCAAAATTCCGAGCGATTTGAGCCAGTTTAACTTGTACAAGTCTAAATTGCGCATGAAGATTTGGGTCTATACCTCGCTGGGTAACTTTGTGAACTTCTTCGATTTCACTCAGGAATTGAACGATCCGGACTATACGAACGAAGCTGGCGTTCTGCAGATGTTCTTTGAAATGAAACCGGACAAGGATGGCTACGTACATGCCAAGAACAAGAAACTGCTTGCTACGGGCGCCTATGTATATAAAGTAGAGGCTAACCTGCGTAACCAGTTACGTTGTACTATTCCGGACCAGTCATACAATCCGGTGAAGAACTCGGGCGACGGTTTCGGTACTTCGACCAAGCGTAAGGGCGATGTCATTAAGTCGAATGACGAACTCCTGAAACCCTTCGGTTACAAGCGCCCTGCAAACAAGTAAATCTTTTTCTGAATAAATGAAAGAACCCGGCTCAGCCGGGTTTTTTATATGGTTACCGTTTATTTTGTTTTTGAATTTTTACAAAATAAGGGCTTTTACATGCAAAAAAGCGTGCCTTGTGTCACAAAATATTGCCTTTTTGATAAAAAGTGAGTTTCTTGTTGATAAAATGTATGATTTGTATACGTTTTATTTAAATATGGTATTGTAATAATTATAAAAGTTTTGTATTTTTTATGTAGGAAATATTTAAGGGGTGTATTATACTCATTCCTTATTGGAGTAAAAATATGTGGTTTGGAAAGAAAAAGCTAATAAATTTAGCCATTGCACTGGCTATGTCGGTCCCCGCTCTTGCAGCGGATCTTGAACCGTTCCATTTTGCAAATGCTGGATCTTCTCATGATGCCCAACAAGCATTTTGGAACAATTTAATGAAATATAAGGTGTTCGGCGCCCATGGCATTACCTTCTTGGGCGGTGAAATCTTTGTTACGGATAGTTCGGGCTGGTTTGGTACCGCTGACGGCAACTTTGATATGGGTGGTGCCAACAAAAAACATACTATTGGTGGACCAGTCTTGATTGGCGGAAAGATTATTTTAAGTAATGGTCAAGACACGCTTTCTACGGGACCTGTTTTGGTTACCGGAGGTATTGAAAAATCGCCTGTAGCAAGCTGGGATGCACCGAACGTTGTCAAAGGAACGCAGTGCCTAGATGGCAGTGTTTTTGCTGATTACACTGCGCTTGTTGGCGGCTACAATACATATAGCTCTTGTCCGATAAAAGACAAGTATTATATTAACGAAAAACTGACAATCCCTACTATTCCTGGTCCTATAGCCGAACATGATTCGATGGTTCTGAATAATAACCTGAGGGTTATTGATGTTCCTAAAGCAAGTGCTTCTGATCCGGGGTCGTATGATTACTACATAAAGGGTATTAAGTTTGAAAATAACAGTGTCCTTGTTGTAAGAATGCCGCATGGTGGCCGTTTAACTCGAATCTTTGTGGGTGAATATGGCCTAGATATGGGATCTGCGCATCCCAAGATTCGTATTGTATATATGAATGAGAATGCTACATGGAACGGTTCGTGGGGTGCTCTGCCAACATATAATGCGAATTCAAAAGAGTGGTCTGCTACTAATGCAACCGTTGTGCCGAATGAGGATTATTCAGGTAATTTGCTGATTTATACAGGCGGTAATTTGTCATGGGGAGCTTTGGTTGCTCAGGACTCCATGGAAGGAACCTTTATATCGTCTCAGGAAATCTATATCAAACAGCATATGACTTTAGCTGGTCAATTGCTTGCAAATACTGTTAAGATCGATGCTCAATTTGATGGCACTGGTTTCCGCTTTGTTCCGTTTGATCCGGATACATTGGATCCGACTGCTCTTGCTAAAGGCCGTTTCCCTGAAAATGGAGAAGATGTCGAAGTTCCTATACAACTTGATTCTAATGCTCAGGTTGATGTGCATTTCAAGTATTGCTTTGATGTAGATATGAATCAAAGTGGATATGCTAATAAGAATGACTTTAATATAACGCAGAAAGCGAAATTCCCGATTTGTTCTAAGGGAGAAAGGGGATCTGTTATGATTCCGATGAATTCACTTGTCCCGTCTGCGGATACGAAGGTCTATATAAACGTGGCCAAGGATACCGATAAGGAAGGCGATGAAAAGCTTGTCCTAAGAATTTATGATTTGACTGGCGCTGTTATGCCAGGTGACACACTGCGTGAAGGTGCGTTTGAATTGACTATTGTAGACATGAATGGCCCTGAATTTAATGATAAGGTGTCCTCATATAATGTTAATGAAAATACGGCTGCAACGACTGTATTTGCAACGATTCCTATCAAGAATGTTGATGTCGCCGCTGCTGATATTGATAATTTCAAACTTATTGTTGATGGTAGTGACGCGACTGCGGCAAAATCCTTATTCAACTTTGAATTGGTGAAGAAAGCCATCAAAAATTCTGATGTCTATGATACCGCTTATATTGTGATGTCTGTTAAGACTGCTGATCTTAACTACGAAGAGTTGACGAAAACTTCTTTCAAGCTTACATTCCGTTTGGATGATAACGGAACTATTAGTGATTCTACGACTCGTACCATTAACGTGATTGACGTGAACGAAAAGCCGGCTGTTTCTGATACTACGTTTAGCATTAAAGAAAACCCGAAGAAAAATGCTACTGTTGGTACTGTGAAGGCTACGGATCCTGATACCAAGAATCCTACGAAGTTCGGTCATTTGGAATATGTCTTGGTTGATATCTCTGTTCCGTTTAATGTGGGTTCCTCGACGGGTGTAATTACTGTTCGTGATTCTACAAAGTTGGATTACGAAGCGTTGAAAGATCAGGACTACAAGTTTACTTTTGATGTGAAAGTTAAAAACTGCGAACAGGCAAGTAATGGTGCTTGGACGCTGAATTGCTTGGATACAATCTCTCATGTCATTGTTAAGGTGCTTGATGTCAATGAACCTCCGCATATCATTGATGATGGTCATGATCTCGAAGTGGATGAAAATACGCCGAGTGGTACTCTTGTTTTCGATGTTACTACGGGTGGTTCCGCTAAAATTGAAGTCGTTGATGTTGACGGGATTGACGATGCATCGAAATTGTCTGTTACCCTGGTGGGAATCGACAATGTGACTGGCAAGCCGACTGCAGAAGAATTGTTCAAAACACCGATTCATCCGACGGAAGATCCTGCGACCGGAAAAATGGTGTTAGTTGTTGCGGTTAATGATGCTAGCTTGCTGGATTATGAAACCGTAAAGTCTTATTATACTGTAAAACTTATTGTGACGGATCATGATGGTGCAAAGGATTCTGTTACAAAGAAGCTTGTCGTTAACGACGTTAACGAAGCTCCGGAAATCACGGGTGTTCGTGGATTGAATGATGGCTTTACCGGTACTACAAGAGAAGATTTCACCTTGTATCCGAAGGAAAACTTGGGCAAGAATGCCTCGGTTGGCGTTGTCCAGGCTAAAGATCCTGATACCAAGAATGTTACGAAGTACGGCCATCTTGAGTATAGAATTATTCCTGATGCCTCTAATCCGGTTCCGTTCACAATGAAGGGCGGTACAGGCTATAGTACAGACTCGACCATCTATGTAAGCGATTCTACAAAGATGAATCACGAAGATGGTATTGTGTACTCGTTTAAAGTGGAAACTGCCAACTGCTTGAAGAACGCTTCGACGGGTAAGTATACGCAGTCTTGCTTGTATGACACTGCTTTGGTTTCCGTGAAAATTCAGAATGTTCCGGAAGATCCGAAAATCCAGTGCTATACGGGCGATACGAATTGTAACGGTCCGTATGATGTGAAGGAAAATACGGCTTTGAACACTCTCGTTCATGCATTCCAGATTGTTGACCCGGATAAGGACCAGGCTAAAAACATGGACACCGTCTGGCTTGCAGACAGGAAGAGCGGTGGCAAGGCTGGTGACTACTTCAAGGCTGTCACTAGTGGTGATTCGTTGAAGATTGTGGTGAAGAGCAATATCAACTATGAAACAATTAAAGACACGATCTACAATGTAAGAGTGACTATTAAGGATAACGATGGCAAGACTGCTTACATTGACCGTACGATTAATATTGTTGATGTGAACGAAAAACCGGAATTTGTTAGCGCAGATACAACGATTTCTGTTAAGGAAAATACGCCTAACAAGACTGTTGTTGCTACGTTGCCGGCTACTGACCCGGATATTAAGCATGTCAGGGAATTCGGTCACCTCGAATACTCTATCTTGACTGCTGATGTTCCGTTCGAAATGGATTCTAACAGGGTTAGGGTAACCGACGTCAAACGTTTGGATTATGAAGCTCTGCAGCCTACGGCTAAGTTCACCTTCTATGTCCAGGTGGCAAACTGCGAACTGAATACTTCGACGAACAAGTATACTGGCGCCTGCCTCTATGACACCGCCAAGGTGACGCTCTCTGTGACCGACGAACCTGAAAAGACGGAAATTATTCCTGACTGTAAGGGTGACAGCTGCACCGTATGCACTGGCCCGGATTGCCACGACATTGTGGATTCGCTCTGCAAGGGTCCGAATTGCACCGGTGTTCATACTCACGATTCTGTCTTGACTCTGGCCGTAAAGGAAAATGTTCCGACTGGTTACAAGATTATCGACTACTTGGTTTCTGACGAAGACGTTGGAACTGGCCACAAGGATACGCTGGTTGCCTCCTTCAAGAATACAAATAAGTCTGGTGCTGACAGCCTGTTCAAGATTGCAATGGTAAAGGTTGGAGGCCAGTGGAGAGTTGTGGTATCCGTAAAGGATGGTAGCAAGCTCGACTACGAAAAGGTCAAGGACAAACATGCGATTACGATTTACGTTAGCGACCCTGACGATCCGGCCGGTATGGGAGACTCCATCCGTCGTATTATCGAGGTTGTCGACGTGAACGAAGCTCCGAAGGCTAAGGATGCTGACCTGAAGCCCGAAGAAAACCTGCCGAAGGGTACGGTCATTGGCAAGTTGGATGTCTCTGAACCGGATACCAAGCATGTTAAGGAATTTGGTCACTTGGAATACTCCATTATCGGTAAGGATTCCACCTTCGCATTCGTGATGGATTCCAACAAGGTTAAGGTAAATGATCCGTCCAAGATGGACTACGAATTGGCCGTTCATAAGTACGTGTTCAATGTCTTGATTTCGAACTGCGAATTGAATTCTACGACGAACAAGTATGATGGCGCCTGCCTCTATGATACCGCCAAGGTGACGGTTGACATTCAGGATGTCAATGAAAAGCCGAAGATTATCATTGACGGTCCTGTTCCGGATGGCGATGACGATTCCGATACTCTCTGCGTTGCCGTCTGCGATACTACAGACCGTGGCGTCAAGAGTAAGGATTCTATTCTTACCATTGGTGTCAGGGAAAACCCCGACAATCCGAATGGAACAAAGAAGATTATTACTCCGACGGGTATGATCTTGTTCCAGTATCATGTTGCCGACGAAGATACCAACCATGCTACTGGTGCTAAGGTAACTTGGTTCGACGCAGGTTCTTCTATCTCAAGTGTGAGCAAGAAGGGTTCCGACCTATTTACGATTGCTTACGACTCTGTAAAACATGTGATTACGGTGCGCGTCAAGGACGAAAAGCTGCTTGACTATGAAGCTCTTAGAAATGCAACTTCTCGTAACGATCCGGATCCGGAATACACGATGGGTATTGTCGTGACTGACCCGAAGGGCCTGGCCGATACGCTTTATCGTAAGATTCGCGTGACGGACGAAAACGAAAAGCCGCTCTTCGATGTCTGGCCGCTCGTTATTACCGAAAACAATAAGATCAATGATTCCCTTGGTCACGTGGAACACCCGAGCGATATCGACTCCATGTCTAGGAACCCGGATCTGTACGATAACGGTTTCAAGATGACGGGTGGTGATACCTCTTTGTTCTGGCTCGACAAGGACTCTACGGACTTGATGCGTGTCATGATTCGCGCGAATGTTGTGCTTGACTGCGAAAACGGTCAGTATACCTGCGGTCAGGACTCCATGTATTGGGTGTACATGACCTATGGCGATACAACCCTCAGGACTGTATACACTGACCTGAAGATTCCTGTCAAGTTGATTGACTTGGATGAAGCGCCTGTGGTTCTGACCGATACTATCGGTGTCGACGAAAATTCGCCGAAGGGTACCGTTGTCGATACCATCAAGTGGTCTGACGTTGACCGTTTCGATACCGTAATGACCTTCAAGATTGCGAAGGATCCGACCGGTTGCTTCGAAATCGACAACATTACGGGTGAAATTACGGTTAAAAAGAACAAGTGTGCCGGTCTTGACTACGAAAAGAATCCGACTGTTAAGATCGATGTCGCTATCACTGACATGGTGAATGTTCCGGACAGCTTGTACGATGATAACTGCAAGTGCCAGTTGATTTCTGCCAAGAATGGTCCGATTACCACCACGAAGACTATCGTGGTCAACATCCACGACATTAACGAACCGCCTTCTATTTCGGATAAGACGATTGCTGTGCCGGAATCTACCACGGTATGGTCTGTGATTGATACGGTGAAGGCTACCGATCCGGATAAGAAGAAGGAATTCAGCCAGCTGACCTACACGATTGTGGACGGTGACTCTGCTGTATTCCAGATTGACCCGAAGACGGGTGTGCTGGTTCTGAAGGATACCTTGGATTACGAAAGCAAGAAGGATTACGTAATCTATGTCCAGGTGGATGACGGCGAATTTGCCGATACCGCCAAGGTCAAGATTAACGTGACGAACGTGCCTGAATACTCTAAGGTGATTATCACTCAGTACGATAACGTTGATTCTACCTGGACTTACCCGGATACGGTCTATACGAACGTCCAGAAGGGTGTGCTTACCTGGCGCCAGGATGACGAAATCGTATCTGTGGATACCACGCTCAAGAAGGGCAAGAACGTCATTATCATTACCTACAAGGATCCGAAGAAGGACTTCCCGGGCAAGGATACGGTTGTCATTATGTACAACAACGATGTTCCGTCTGTCGAAGTTTCTGCAAAGATCAAGCATATCGACGCCGAAAACGTGTTCACGATTGTTGAAAATACCGGTGAAAAGGATTCTACAATCTACGTCAACCAGCCGCGTGATTCCGTGTTCGTGCACGTGAAGGATGCTGCCAACAAGCGTGATACTTCGTTCGCTCTCGAAGTGGATTTGGAACCGGTTAACGTGTCTAACGCTCTCCTGAATAAGATGAGCTCTATTGCCGATAGCAAGCTGATGCTTGATGAAACTCCGACCGGCCCTGTGACCCGCGCATTGGTCAACGATTCTGCCGTGAAGGTTTCTTACAACCAGGTTGTCGGTAACGATACGGTAACGGTGTCTTACATGCTCGACAAGAATGGCGAACCGATTCTGGTTCCGGTAACGAATGAAAAGGGCAAGACTCAGTCTCGCGAAATTATCACCGTTACCTATAAGACCAAGATTGGCAAGCGTGAAGTTGAACTTTCTTACCAGGCCGACGCTATGACGGGTGAAATCCTTGCAAAGGGTCCGTCCGGCGAACTCATGGTACAGGGCGCTTCTACTGCCAAGTACTCTACGAAGAAGTGTAAGAAGGATTCGACCTGCGTTAAGAACCCGAATGTGGGCGAAGGTATCTTTACGGTGACTACCACAAGCATCGATAAGCTGGGCAGCCCGACGGTGGTGTCCTACGCTATCGACGAAAAGGGTAACATGGTCAAGAACGCCGAAGGCGATATCGGTTACTCCGTGACCTACACCTATAAGAACATCTATGGCAACTTCGCTATCGAATCTGTGTTCATCGTGCTTGACCAGACCTTCCCGGTTGTCGAAATCTTGTCTCCGGGTAAGGGCCAGGTGATTCGTTCCAACTACGTGGAAGTGGTTTGGACTGTTAACGGTGTCAAGCAGGATTCCTTGACGATGCAGGGCCTTGAAAAGGGCTTGAACCCCATTGTCCGCTTCTTCCGCGACAAGGCTGGTAACGAAGCTTCTGATACGGTGGCTGTGATCATGAAGGATAGCAAGAGTGTTGATATCTCTGTTGTGAATCCGGTGACCGAAATGGACAAGGAAAAGGTTGAAGAATACTATGCCGATCATGCTCCGAAGAAGGGCCAGACCTTTGCTGTGAGCATCAAGAACCCGACTACCGAAGAAGAAGTGGAAACTTTGATCGGTGGCTCGTTCAAGACGAAGAAGGGTAGCGGCAAGGAACCGTATCCGGGCAAGGATACCCAGCATTTGGGCCCGACTCTCGCCATGGATATCAAGCTCCCGGTCGTGTATGGTGTTCGTGGCCTTGCAACGATGGATGACTTGATGACTTCTGACGGTATGATTCCGCTTGAAGGCGTTGATGCCAAGAATAGCCACAAGATTTCTGCTGAAGAATACGTTGAAAAGTACTGCGAAGACGGTACCAAGGTTCCGACCGATTTCAGCCAGTTCAACTTGTACGATTCCAAGCTGAGCGTCAAGATCTGGGTGTACACCTCGCTCGGTAACTTCGTGGATTACTTCAGCTTCAAGCAGGATCTGAATGACCCGACGTTCACTGATGACGCTGGCTTACTCCAGATGTACTTTGAACAGAAACCGGATAAGGATGGCTATGTGAAGGCTGATAACGGTAAGCTGTATGCAACGGGTGCCTACGTCTATAAGGTTGAAGCATCCCTGCGTTCTAAGCTCCGTTGTACGCTCCCGGCTTCGGACTACAGCTATGAACAGGAACAGAAGACTGGTGATGGCTTTAGCTCCTCTGCAAAGCGTAAGGGCGATGTCGTGAAGAATAGCGATGATCTCCTGAAGTCCTTCGGTTACCGCCGTCCGAGAAATTAATCGCTAAAATAAAGACCTTGAATTTAACCCCGGCTAGGCCGGGGTTTTCTGTTTTTTACATGCAAAAAGTGTATCTTTTACCCCATAAATCCAAGGAATTAGAAATGGAAAAACATCAAGGTTCTTTTGCTTTTTACGGGGTCGTTTTTTCACAGGTTGCTTCGACCACGGCCCTCGTTGCCCTCATGGAATTGGTGCTTAACCGTTTGCATTTATTTGAATCAAGCGATAGCTCGTTTATAGTTTTGCACCTTTTGATTCTTTTGCCTTGCGTGCTGCTTGTAACACCTGCCGGCTATTTTTCGGATAAATATCCTAAAGAACGCGTTTTGCGCATTATTTCGCTGTTGCTTTTGCCTGCCGTGGGTGTGTTTGGTGTTGCGTCGTATGTTGGGAGTATGACTTTTGTGTTTGCGGCTGCGGCCCTTTTCTTTGTGCTGCAAGCGATTGCTTCGCCGGCAAAGAGTGGTTATCTTAAAGAGCTTGTGGGCGTGCGTATGCTGGCAAACGGGGCTGGCTGGTTCAGTATCGTTACCTTTGTAAGCCTGCTGTTGTCGGCGGCGGCGACCGCGGTTGCGTTTGAACAGATTGCTCCGCAGACGTTGGATTTTGCCCATTTGATGCAGGGCGTGCTTCCGATCATTGCTGGCATTGCGGGTGTTGAACTTTTGGGCGTGGTGTTTGCGTTTCTGCTGCCCTCGATTGGCGCCTACGATGCCGAAATGAAATTCCCCTGGAGCCGCTACTACAATTTTGCCTTTACCCGCCGCAAGTTCAGGAAGGCTTGGAAGAATCGTGCGCTCCGCCAGTCGATTATTGGACTTTCCATGTTCTGGGTCATGATTTTCTTGCTGTTGTTCATTGTGCAGGAAATGTTTGGGTCGGGTTCGCTGTTCGATAAGGATTTGAAGGCGAACTATGCGATTGTGGGCACGATTGTGGGCTTGGTGGTTGGTTCTTATTACGCCATGCGCATGTCCAAGGCTTTTATTGAAATGGGCCTTATTCCGCTGGGTACGGCTGGCGCTGCTGCCCTGATTCTGATTATTCCGTTTATTCCGCGACCCTACAATGCGGTTGCGTTTGCCTTGCTTGGTTTCTGTGGCGGGCTTTATGCGCTCCCGATGTTTGCAATGCTCTTGTATAATACCAAGCCACGTTCGGCTGGTCACGTGCTTTCGATTAGCAATGCGGTGCAGAACATTTGCATTATCGCTTTTGACGTGCTTTTGATGGTGGCGCTCAAGTACCTGAACTTTGGGCGCATGGACTTGTTCTTTATTTTGGGTATTTTCTGCTTGGCTGGCACGGTGTGGGCTCTTTGGGCCATGCCGCATACATTGCTCCGCCAGTTACTGCGTTCGGCGCTTTCGATTCACTACAAGTTTTTGGTGTCGGGCGTACAGAATATTCCGTGGGAAGGCCCGGTACTGTTGGTGGGTAACCATATTTCGTACATCGACTGGGCTCTAATCCAGATGGCAAGCCCGAGGCCCATGCGCTTTGTGATTACGCGCAGACCGTATGAAAAGTGGTATGTGCGCCTGCTGCTTTCGCAGATGAAGACGATCAACTTGGATATTTCGAACCCGGCTCCTGCGATGGAAAGTGCGCGCCGTGCGCTGTTGCGTGGTGAAGCTGTTGTGATGTTCCCCGAAAACGCAATGACTTCGACCGGTAACATGAACCGCTTTAGACTTGATTATTCGGCGGCGATTCGCGATGTGCCTAAGGTTAAGCTGTTGCCGTTCTATGTGCAGGGCTTGTGGGGTAGTTCGTATTCTATGGCCGATGCTGGCTTTAAGGACTTGGTGCATTCGGGCGGACGTATTGTGACGGTTGCCTTTGGTAACGAACTCCCGCTTGAAGCGGACCCCGTAACGATTAAGCGCGCTGTGCAGGAACTTTCTATTACCGCTTGGGAAACGTACATCCGCAAGCTTCGTCCGGTGGCTTCTGCTTGGATTCGTACGGCAAAGAAGGTGGGGAGTGGCCCGTCGGTGTATAGCCCCGACGGCAAGCACTTGTCTGCCCATACGCTTACGACTGCGGTTCTTTCTTTTGCCAAGGTTATTGATAAATTAACTGTCGGCGAAAAGCAGGTGGGCGTGTTGATTCCGCCTTCGGGCCCGGGTGTTATTGCAAACATGGCATGTCTGGTGCGCGGTAAGACGGTTTACAACTTGAACTACACCAATACGCCCGAAACCATGGATTATTGCTGTGGTGTTGCCGAAGTCAAGAGCATTATTACGGCGAAGGTCTTTGTCGAAAAGTTGAAGCAGAAGGGCATCAACATGGACATTCTGCTTTCGAAGTACAAAGTGTACTACATGGAAGACCTGAAGGAAATGATTCCGAAGAGTGCCTTGATTCTCAACTTCTTGAGAGTGCTCGTGTTACCGGCTTGGTACTTGGAACTTAGGTTCTTCAAGAAGGTGACGCTTGATGATGTGGCTACGGTTATCTTTAGTTCGGGCTCCGAAGGTAGGCCGAAGGGCGTGGAACTCACGCATTACAACTTGATGGGTAACATTAAACAGTGCGAAAGCGTGCTGAATCCTTGCCAAGATGACGTGTTCTTGGGTTCGCTCCCGCTGTTCCATGCGTTCGGTTTTTCGATTACGACCATGCTTTGCCTTGTTGAAGGTGTGCCGGTGGCCACCTGCCCTGATCCGACCGATGCAAAGCTTGTGTCGCGTATTTGTGCTCAGTTCAAGGTGTCATTCATGGTGGCGACGGGCACGTTCCTGCGCATGTGGGGTGTGAACCGCGCGGTACACCCGCTGATGTTTGCAAGCGTGCGCCGCATTTACGCCGGTGCCGAAAAGATTCGCGAAGATGTGCGTCAGCTTTACCGCACCAAATTCAAACTTGAAATCTTTGAAGGCTTCGGCTGTACCGAGACGACTCCTGTGGCTGCCGTGAATACCAAGGACACCTTGATGGATGACTACAAGACCGTTCTTGTGGGCAACAAGCCGGGTACCGTGGGCGCACCGCTGCCGGGTACGCAGTTCCGCATTGTGGACCCCGATACCATGGAAGAACTGCCCGTTGGTGAAGATGGCTTGATTTTGATTGGCGGTGCCCAGATTATGAAGGGTTACCTCAAGAACCCCGAAAAGACGGCGCAGGCGATTGCAATCATTAACGGTCGCCGTTGGTACAAGACGGGCGACAAGGGCCATGTGGACGAAGACGGCTATCTGACGATTGTGGACCGCTACAGCCGCTTTGCAAAGCTCGGCGGTGAAATGGTGAGCTTGGGCTCGGTCGACTTCAAGATTTCGGAAACCACGTTCTTTGACGGCGTGGACCACTTTACGGTGGCTGTGCCCGATGGCTCCAAGGGCGAAAAGATTGCCCTGTTGTTTGCAGGCGATATTTCTGAAGACGAGGCCAAGGATAGGCTCAAGCAGGTGGGACTCCCGCCGCTCATGCAGCCGTCTTATGTGCTCAAACTCGATGATTTGCCCAAGTTGGGCTCCGGAAAGTGTGACTTCCAGACCGGCAAGAAGATTGCTATGGAAAGACTTGGACTTAAAAACGAATAGAGGTTGGTAATGGGTATAGAGGAACGTTCTACATTGGTTTATTCTACCGCTTTGGGTGGCCGCGTTAAGCAGGAAAAGCCCAAGGCTGAACGCCCGCAGGGCGATGGCGTGGTGCGAATCCAGTTAAAGCGCCTAGGCGGCGGTAAAATGGCCAGTGTAGTGACCGGAGTACCGCTTGATGAACCTGAACTCAAGGAACTTGGCCGCGAACTCAAGCAAAAGTGCGGGGTAGGCGGCTCGGTCAAGGATTTTGTGATTGAAATCCAGGGTGACAAGCGAAATCTGCTTAAAACGGAGCTTGAAAAGCGCGGGTATACGGTAAAACTCGCCGGTGGCTAAAATTGCCTATTTTGGGCATGATTTATATCACCAAATAAAAAAAGTCGGTGCTTTTTGTAAAAAAAAAGAATATCTTTTGTCTTGATAGAGAAAGGGGCAAAATAATGTTCAGTATTTCTGTTTCAGGCAAAATGTTTCTACGTACAATGATGGTTCTTGCCGTGATTCCGGCAATGGTTTTCTCGGCTCCGGCAGTGGGTACTGCCCGTATGAAGGTGGGTACTGTTGAACGTTGGAAGGCGAAACAAGACCTGTGGAAACCGATCGGAAACGGCGCTAAGGTTTATCAGACTGACAAGGTGCGCACCGGCGAGGAATCCGAAGTTACTATCGGCCTCCAAGACGGCAGCGCCATTAGAATCGGCGAAAAATCGATTGTTGAAATGGAAACGCTTTTTGAGCCTAACGACGAAGGTGGCTTTGAAACCAAAATTGACGTAGAAAAAGGCTTCTTGAACTTTGCCGTTCATAAACTTAAAAGCAAAAAATCGAAGTTTATCTTTAAGACCGGGACCGCAACTGCATCGATCCGCGGTACCGAAGGTTACATTGGGGGCGAAGATGTTTTCTTTGCCGGTTTGAAGACGGGTAAACTCGAAATTACGCCCAACGGCTCTGACCAGTCCGTTATGATTGGTGCTGGTGAAACGACTTTCGGCAGGGATTCCCTGGTGGTCGTAAAGCTTGCGTCTTCGGGTGAAGCTCGCTTTGCCAAGCGCTTGAGCAAGATTTTGGCAGACAAGTCCAAGTCTGTAAAGGATTTGCAGACTGAATTGCAGAAGGCTGACTCCACGTTCCAGGAAGAACTGAAAGAAGAAGCCAAGAAGGCTGCAACGACGCTTCCGGAAAATGGCTTTATTGTAACGACCGGTTCTCCGGCTGATGTTTGCGAAGAAGGCCTTTCGATTGACGGTACGTATCGCACGGCCGATGAAAACGCTTCGTTGGTTTTGAAGGTCGGAAAGGGTTATACGTCGAACAACTTGATTCATGCAACCGATGGCCAAGCCCATTCGTTCTCTGAAAAGATTGTCATTAGCGATGAAAACGGACTTTGGACTGCAGACAAGGCTACGCTTGAATTCAAGGGCGCCGGCATTACCAGCTCCAAAACGGTAGACCTGCATGTCAACAAGGCTTGCGCAGAAGTGAACACCAAGGCTCCTTCGGTTGTAATTGCTTCGTACGATTCCTTGCGTTGCGTGGCCAATGTGTCGGTGGGTGAAATGAAAAACGATGCCGCCTTGTTGGCTTTTGAATCCGATGGCAGCCAGGTGTCCGAAGAAACGGTTACCAAGAACGCCCAAAAGCGTTTGAAGTTGCAGAAGGGTAGTCATGAATATGTGGTTCGTGTTGAAGACCAGGCTGGAAACAAAACTGAAGTTTCAAAGAAAATGGGTTGCTATCCGAACAAACGATTCCCAATTGATGTCTTAGGAGGCCCGAAAGAAATCTTGAAGGTCCCGCCTCCGCCGCAAGATTTTGTTGACCGTATTACGCAAACGTTGCAGTTTAGAATCCGGATTCCCGAAAACGATCCTGAATATTTATACAAGGTAACGGTCCGACAAGCCGGGAAGGTTATCTTGCAGGAATCGCTCTCGCAAATCCATACCTTGGATTACCAGATTCCTGTAACGCTTTCACGTAGCACGAGAAATATTATCGATATCGAAGTCGTCCATAAGAGTGGCTACATATCGAGAGCTAAGAAGGAATACGAGGTTCGTTAATGAAATTAAGGGATTGGACCTTAACGACAATATTTATGGCAGCACTCCAAGTGAGTGCTTTTGCCGTTGATAGGGAACCCGGGCAAGGGAGCGTTATCGGGGGAGATGTCAGCGGATTCTTGAAAAAGGATCGTTCTCCGTACTTGGTGAAGGAAACTTTGGTGGTTCCGGAAGGAAAGGCCTTGATTGTAGAAGCCGGTACGGTACTTTATTTTTCTGCAGGAACGGGTATCGACGTTCGCGGGGGCTCGCTTGCCGTGATGGGTGAAAATGCCAATCCCGTTTTGATGACGTCTGCCGAAGATGGTGCTCTGTGGAATGGTGTCTCGATTACGGGCGTTAAACCTTCTGAAATCCAGGGGACGCATCTTGAAAATGCGGTGTACGGCTATTCTGTGGAAAGCGGATCTCTAGAAGTTCGTGACGGTATCATTTCGAATGTAGAACGTGCTGCAGTTTATGTGCGCAACGGTTCTTTCGATATGCAGTGGTCCAAAATTGAAAAGTGCCCGAATGTGGGCGTGTGGGCGGTACAAGATGCAGCTGTCGATATCGATGCGTCTACGCTGTCGGGTAACAACATAGCGATTGTTGCGGGTGAAGGCTCTTCGGTCAATTTAAAACGTTCGCAGCTGAACGTAAACGAAGTGGCTGTACTTGATTTCGGTGACAACGATTTCAAACAAAGAAATTCGACTATTGAAGGTAACGAAATCGGTTATGTTTCTGCCGACATTCCTCCTCAAAATGTACGACCTGCGTTAGAGAACAACCAGAAGCTATTCTCGAGCAACGTGGAAGACTATTTTGACCAATTGCGCGAACATCCCAATAATCCTTATGCAAATACCATGAAGTTTTCAGCCTTGCAAAAGGAAACCGTGGATTCTTCTTGGAATGTTTCGGGTAATGTGGGTATCGAAATTGGCTATCATAAGGTGATGACTCGCCATAATTCTTCGGGTAAAACGTACGAGTCGCAAGGGGATTCGGTGTTGCCGGGCGAACGTTATATCAACTATTTCCAGGTGCCGGGTTTCTTTACCAACATCAATGCGAACTTGTTGATGAAATCGCCTACGGGGGCAACTTTTGAATTTGTAGCCGATGTATCGAGCGATGCATGGGACAATTTCAAAATTTACCAGTTGCAGGCCAGCTATACCGACGATATGCAACGATTGGTACTGGGTGATTTTTATGCAAACGGCGGTGACCTTTATTTGGCAGGAGTTAGCGCTTTTGGTGCTAGTTACGATATAAACCTGATGAAGAGAACTGCATACGATCCGATGTTTGTTGGGTCAGTCTTTGCCGGTGAAGTGAGAGCGCCTAAGTTACCAGGTAAACGCAATTATGATGTGTACAAGGACTACATTGACGATGGTGAAGCCGAAGCGCAGAGAATGGTTGCTGGCGGCAAGGTCCGTTGGAATATGCACCGACGCTTTAATGGAACCTTGGGCTTTATTGGAAGCAAAGATTACGTGGAAGACCCGTTCCTGAGAGACGGCATGGATGCGAATACGAATACCATGAACCCGGTGATTTCTTCGAGAAACATCTTTGCTGATGGAAACTGGTTGTTTTACCCAGGTGATATCAAGTTGAATGGTCAAATTGCGATGGGGGCTGCCGATACGGCGAATGCCGCCAAGATTCGTGCGATCAACCAGGTGTTTTCAGAAGCCGGACTGGATGCATCTAATTTTGCATTGCTCAACAAGCTCATGAACAATGTGAACGAAGTGAATTCGCTGAGTAGGAGCCAGTTGGAATCAATCTTTGGCGAAAATTCCATGATGACGCCAACTGAAATGCGTGCTGAATTGAAAAGATTGCTGGCGAAGGCCTCGGATGTGGCAAAAGGGATTCATACCGATGATGTTAGCCCTGCAAGTGGTGATTTCTGGGGACATGAACACTTGGCGTTCTCGGGCGCTTACCAGTGGTCGAATTCGAAAACCTTTGTTGAAGGTTTCTTTAGATATGTGGGAAGCGAGTATTACAGCGCCGGTTCTGATGGCTTGCTGCAGAATACGCGTATGATTGGCGGTAACTTGAAACACAAGGTTTATGAATTCTGGGACTTGGGTTTTGGTTATACCATGAATGTTGAAAATGCTGCTGGTCAAGGTGATGACTACAACGTATTTGGCTTGGGTGAAGGAACCCAGTTAGGACTTACGGGTGCTGAAAGCGGTTGGCTTAAAGAACATGAACAAGACCCGGTGAGAACGCTCTACATTCATGATGGTTACTTGAAGAATGATTTTAAGTTGAATGAAAAAATGGGTCTTTCGTTCAAGTATTCGTTCAACTATAGGACTCGTAATACTCCGCAGCGTCTGTATGCCAACTATTCTGCTTCGTCTGGCATTTATAATGATCCGTGGTTCAAGGAAATTCCTGGTCGCTCGACTTTCGAGGTTGCCGATAGTTTGGATACGGTTGTTATCGATTCGATTCGATGGGCGAACTATTATGCGCTTTCGAACGAAGAATATTTGGCGACTCAGTTCGAAGAAAAGTTGATGAAGCATACCCTCGAATTGGGGTGGTCCTACAAAATGAGCAAGAATATGCTGAAGTTGGGAACGGCTTTGATCGTGTTTAAGGATATGTCTGACTTTGTGCAGAAGGATAAAATTTCTCGATTTAGCTTCACGAATGAAACCTATGGTATTTTAGGGTATTATTTCCATGGCAGCGATTACTTGGAACAGCGTTTCCCGATGTCGTTGACAACATCGTTCGAAGGTTTCAAGAATACGATGGCCTTGACACCTAGGTACAAGCTTTATAATCGTAACGACATGAGTGAATTTGAATGGAACTTCATGGATAACATGGATATTACGATTTGCCCGAAACTCCTTGAACTTTCAATGGGTGGCGGTATCCGTCAGAATTTCTTGAGTTACGAAATCGATGATACGGATTATGACGAAATGGAATTGGATATAGATGCCTCTACAAAACTGCGTGTGCATCATTCCCAGTCCTTGTATTCTGATTGGACTGTGGGCGTTCTATTCAATTATCGTCCGGATAACAAGGCTGACCAGTACAAGGATTTCTATATCATAGCGGCCTTGAATTACGATTTCTAGTTACTTATGTACATCGGTTGTCATCTTTCTTCTTCTGCGGGCTTTCTTGCCATGGGCGAGACCGCAGTTTCTATTGGTGCAAATACATTCCAGTTCTTTACGCGTAATCCGCGTGGTGGTGCAGCAAAGCCGTTTGACAAGGCGGATGCTGCGGCCTTGGTGAAATTGCTGGAGGCAAAACAGTTTGGTCCGATTTTGGCTCATGCGCCGTATACGCTGAATGCCTGCGCTGCAGACGAAGGCCTTAGGCAGTATGCGATTGACGTCATGAAAGACGACCTTTTTCGTATGGACCATTTCCCGGAAGCGATGTATAACTTTCACCCGGGAAGCCATGTCAAGCAGGGGGTCGAGGTGGGAATAGATCTGATTTCGAAAGCCCTGAATCAGATTTTGACGCCGACGCAAAAGACCACGGTACTTTTGGAAACGATGGCCGGGAAGGGCTCCGAGGTAGGGCGCACCTTTGAAGAGCTGCGGGCAATTATTGACCGTGTGGAGCTTTCGGACAAGCTGGGCGTTTGTTTGGATACTTGCCATGTTTTTGATGGCGGGTACGATATCGTGGACCACTTGGACGATGTCTTGGCCGATTTTGATAAGGCGATTGGTTTAAATCGTTTGCGGGCCATCCATTTGAACGATTCCAAGAACCCGATGGGAAGCCATAAGGATCGTCATGAGGTTCTTGGGGGTGGTTTTATTGGTTTGGACGCTCTATTACGGATTGTAAATCATCCGAAACTTAAAAATTTGCCTTTTTACCTAGAAACACCGAATGAATTACCTGGATATGCCAAGGAAATTGCTATAGTTCGAAAGAGCTCAGGCTAGAGGTGTTTTATGTGCGGTTTCGGCGGTAAACAGATTTGTGTACACGTGAACTAGGGATTGTTCGTATGAATATCTATTCTTATGGTATGAAGATTCCTGTTCACTATAACCATGTTGGTTATGCACCTGATTCCGCAAAGATTTTCTTTGTGAACCCGCAGGAGCTTGAACCTAATTGTGGCGGCCTGGAAGCATATAAGTTTCGTGTCATAAGGCATGTGCTCTGTTCTGAATCTTCCGCCGTATGGGAAGGCTCTTTTACCAAAGATTCTTTTGACCATACCGGAACTTGCGAGTATACGGGCGAAAACCTCTGGTCGGGTGATTTTTCAAAAGTTATCGAACCGGGACGCTTTACGATCCAGATTTTGCGTAAGGGTGGAGCCGAAGGCGAAAAACAGCTTTTTGAAACCGAGCCGTTTGAAATTTCGACGGAATGGATTTATCGCCAGCTGTTGGCCAATATCAAGTCTTTTTACTACCAGCGCAGTGGTTTCGATTTGACTGCTGATTTTGCAGGCAAGTGGGCGAGACCTGCTGCACACATGGACGATTGCATTGGGTTCCACCCGAGCATGAACCGCGAAGGAACTTGGAATGCTCATGGTGGCTGGTATGATGCCGGCGATTATGGCAAGTACATTGTGAATGGCGGCGTGTCTGTTGCGACATTGCTGCTTGCTTGCGAATTGATGGAAATTTCTTCAAGCGATAGCCGTGCTTATAAGGCTGTGCATTCGGCGCAACCGATTGTCGGACCCGATGGTCTAAAAATGTACAGCCTGATGGACGAAGTGCGTTTCGAACTTGAATTCTTCTTGCGCATGCAGGATACCGATGGCGGTGTATTCTTCAAGGTGACGCCCGAACATTGGGATGGCTTTGTTTCGCCGAGTGATTCTGACATGTCGCAAAAGCGCATGATTCTTGGAAAGTCTACGACTTCGACTTTGAATTTTGCAGGAGCTTTGGCGGCGGCTTCGCGCGTGTATCGCCAATGCGATACGGCGTTCGCAGAACGCTGCCTGCAAGCCGCGGTAAAGGCCTACAATTGGGCAGTGTCGCGTCCGTTTGTGGACTGGCCGCACAATACCGAAGGCAGTGGCGGTTACGGCGACGAACACGCCGAAGACGAATTTTTCTGGGCCCGCGCTATGCTTTACCGCGAATTGCTGGCCCGCGGCGAAGCCATTGAAGGCGTCTCGGCCGAAAGCTTGCGACCGATTCTTTTAGAAGACATGAAAGTGATTCCGCCTAAGTCTGCTTTGGACTGGCGTGATACACAGAACTTGGGCTGGATAGCGCTTGCCTTGCAGGATACTGACAAGGAATTCCGGCTTTTTGCTCGCACGACGCTGAACATGACAGCCCGTGAAATCATTGATTTGCAACGGAGCGATGCCTATGGCGTTCCGATGCGCAAATTCATTTGGGGCAGTAATGGCGATATTGCAAACCATGCCTTGACGCTTGCGATTGTAAAACGCTGGGCCCCGAGTTTGGGCGGAACATCGCTTGATTTCTGGTGCCGCGAACTGGTGAACTACATTTATGGCCGCAATCCGGTAGACGTGAGCTTTGTGACGGGTTCTGCCTGGAGTTCTCCTAAGGAACCGCATCACCGCTTGAGTCATTCCGATGGCGTTGAAGAACCGATTCCGGGACTTTTGGTGGGTGGCATTAACAGCGACCGCCAAGACATGCATCGTTCGCCGCTTATTGTGCCGCATTATCCGGGCGAACAGTCTGGCCTTTCGTATACAGATGAACGTTGTTCGTTTGCAAGTAACGAAACCGCCATTAACTGGAACGCTCCGCTCACAGCGGTTCTTGCGTTACTTTCCTGCTAATTCCCTTTTAGGGCTATTTGCTAGAATCTTTCTTACTTGCTGTAGAATCGTTCTTGACTGCAGTAGTATCTTTTGCGGTTGTATCTGCAACCGGTTCTGCTTTTTCTTTAACCTTGGGCAATAGCGATTGCAGGTCTACGATAGGATCTTTTTCGTTTTCGTATTCCTTGGCAGACACAATCGGCTTGTAATAGAACGAATCGGCTGCGGTAAGAATCCCTGTCGGGAGCAGATCGAAGTAAGAGGCTGCAAGAGACAACCAGTTGCGCAACCATTCCTTGCGGGATTCGCGGCTTGAATACCAAGAGTCTGCGTTGTATTGGTAATGGTGAACGTCGGTTGTCAAGTATATCGGAGTGTCACCCGAAAGTGTTTGGAAAACGCGCTTGACGCGGTGTGTGGCGGCTGCGCCCGTAATGAGCAACACGGTGTCGGCGTTGTGCTTTTTGAGCCAGGGAACAATGGTGAATGCTTCGCCAATGGTCGACGGGTCATCATGTCGTGCGATAAAAACGGCGTTGCTATCGAATTGTCCGAGGCGTAAAAAGTCTTCCAGATAGAATTCGGCATTGCTGCGTGTGCGGAGAATGCGACGGCCAAGAATCAGCACGGAGTCCACCTTGCCGCTTACAACAAGGTCTGCGGCCAAATCGATGCGTTCCATGTCGGCACTTTGACCATCGAGAACGACAGCCCACTTTACATGTTCGAATTCGTCGTCATCGACAAGCCAGTGGCCGCTATGCGTCATAATCATGTAGAATACGATGACCATGAGTACAAATGCTGCAGCGATGGCGCTGTAAATGATTCTCTTTTTTTGAATCTGTTTTTTAGTGGGTAGTTTAGCCAATTTGAGCTCCTTCGGTGCGGTAGAGCGCCGCATTTTCGCCATCGGCGTAATATTTCTTTCGGATTCCGAATAAATTAAATCCGTGCTTTTCGTAGAAGTTGCGGGCCTTGATATTGTTTTCGCGAACTTCTAGAAAGCAACAGTCGGACTTGTCTAAATCAAGCTGCGAAAGCCCTGCGTGCAAAAGCTGCGTGCCGATACCCTTGCGCTGTGCCGTTTCGCTTACGGCAATCGATAAGAGCTCGGAATCTGCACCCAGCAAATGAAATACGGCGTAGCCTTCAATGGCGCCTTCGTTTTCGTATACGACCGCGTAGGTGTAGGGCGCTTTGATTTCTTGCTCGTATTGCCGTTCGTTCCAATCTTGGAACGCAAGTTCGCCCTGAATCCTCAGTACGGCAGGAATGTCGGCGGAATTCATTTTGCGAATAGACATTGCGTGTCCTAGGCGGTTCAGTGCAACTTTTCGAAGTACGAGGGCTGAATGTAGTTTGCTTCGAGCATCAAGCTAGGGGTGACCGAATCAAAGAGTTTGGCCCAGGCGCTTAGCGGGCGGCCTTTGTCGAGAACCGTTGTAGCACCGATTTCCTTGAATACGGCTGTGAGCGTTTCGTCGGCAAGGGCTGCTTCGTCGACCACGACTGTTTTTACAGCGCTTGCTTTGAGGGCGTCGACCACTTGCTTTGTTTCGATAAAGCTTTCGTTATTGGCAAGGCGCAGGTACCAGTAGTCCTTGCGGGCGCGGATAACAACTGCCGCATTTTCGACGGCCGCATTTTCGGGCGCGTCGGCAAAGCAGGCGAGGGCTTGCAGCGTAGACACGCCGTAGAGCTTGCGCTTGCCGCTAAAACTTAAGCCTTCGCAAAAGGCGACTCCCGTGCGTAGTCCGCTGAAAGAGCCCGGGCCGAGCGTGACCATGACTCGCGTGACTTGGTCGAGCGCGGCACCAGCCTTTTCAAGCAGTGCGTCGAGCATGGCAGACGCGGTTTCTCCACGGGCCGATTCGTCTACGGATTCAAAGTAACGGGGGTCGGCGGCGCCCGATTCAAGGAGCGCCATCGAGATTCCCTTGCGCGAAGTATCTACAAATAAGTCGAAGGTCATGATTAACGCTTGATGTAGAGGCTCTTGTCGATAATCAAGTCAATCAGCTGGCTGTAGGTAATGCCGTTGCAGGCAGCCTGCTGCGGCAAGAGCGACGTGGGAGTCATGCCCGGGAGCGTATTCGTTTCGATAGCGAACAGCTGCTTGTCCTTGGTGATACGCACGTCGGTACGGCTGTAGCCTGCACCGCCCAAGGCATAGTGGGCGTTCTTCACGAGTTCCTGAATACGGGCTGTCAAATCGGGTTCGAATTCGGCCGGAGTGACTTCCTTGCATTCGCCGTTGTACTTGGCTTCAAAGTCAAAGTATTCGCGGGTGGTCATGCGCATTTCGGTCGGCGGGAGCGGCTTTTCGCCTTCGATGTAACCGCAGCTGGCTTCTTCGCCGGCAATGAACTTTTCGCAGAGCAGGCGGTTGGAATCCTTGAACAAATCCTGGGCAATCTTGCCGGCTTCGTCCAAGTCCTTTGCAATGCCGATACCGATAGAGGAACCACCCAGCGGATCCTTGATCACCAGCGGGAATCCGAGTTCGTCAGAAACAGATACGAGCGTGTCGCCGGTAAAGTCGTGCTTCCAAATCACGCGGTACGGCGGGGTCGGAATGCCGTTGGCCTTATAGATTTCCTTGGACTTCACCTTGTCCATGGCGAGGGCCGATGCGAGGAGACCGCAACCGGTGTAGGGAATGCCCCAGTTTTCGAGCAAAGCCTGAATGTGGCCGTCTTCGCCCCACTTGCCGTGCAGAGCGAGGAATGCGATGTCTGCATCGGGGAGTTCAGAAAGGGCGGGGTTCTTTTTGCAGTTTGCGGCAGAGCCTTCGAGTCCGCGGAAGTAATTGACCGAGAAATTGTCCTTCTGGTACGGGGAAAGTTCGCGGGAAGACCAGTGCCAGGTGCCGTCTTTGTCGATGAGCACTGGGTGGATGTTGTAACGGTCCGGGTTCATGGCACGAACGACACCGGTGCCACTGACAACGGAAACATCATGTTCGGTGGACGGGCCACCCATTAAAACCAATACGCGCATACGAGCCATCGTAAACCTCTTTAGTAAAAATCTTTGTGAATAATGTAGTAAAATAGTAGACAGTAGGCGGTAGACGGTGGTTAATGTGAAATGTGAGATGAGTAATTAATAATGAACAATGAATAGCTCATTTCTCATTCCACATCACTCATTCCACATTTTTTAACAAACTCGGTTGCCTGTATTGCAAAAGGTTTGTATTTTGTAGGTATTAGAGAGGTATATGTATGCGAGTATTCGTTACTGGTGGAACTGGGTTCATCGGACATTATGTGGTTAAGGCCCTTCTGGAAAAAGGCCACGAAGTCGTTATTGCGACAAGACACCCCAACAAGGTCCCGACCCTCAAGGCAAATCCCCATGTTTCGTTCGTGGAATGCGCCTTGACCGATTTCGATATCATGGCAGAAGGCCTACAGGGCTGCGACGCCTGCATTCACATTGCTCTGGGTTGGGGCGATACCCCGAGCACGATGCTTGCTAACGATACCCGCGCAACGGTGATGCTGCTTGAAAATGCGGCAAAGGCCGGTTGCAAAAAGTTTATTTATACTAGCAGTACCGCGGCAATGGGCCGTATGCGCCCCTCGATGCGCGAAGTGACGAGCAACTTGCCGATGGACCTTTACGGTGCCACCAAGGCCGCTGGCGAAGCCTTTGTGCTAGGCTTTACTCATGGCTACGGAACGCAATTCCCTGAAGTCAAGATGACCCGCAACATTATTCGTCCGGGTTATACATTCGGTAACCCTGCTTGGCCCGATGGTTGCTCTCAGCCGGACCGTCGATTCTTCTCGATGGCCCAGGCCGTCAAGGAAAACCGCGACATTAATATCATCAAGAATGATGGCACGCAGTTCATTCATGCAAGCCAGCAGGCAAAGCTTTACCTGAGCCTTCTTGAATCCGACAAGAACGAAGAAATCTTCCTCGGTCTTGGTGAAGTTTGGATGAGCTGGAAGGAAATCGCCGAAATGATGGTTTCGATGAAACCTGGTTGCAAGTCCAAAATCATTGAAAGCGACCTTGGCTGGGGTGACGAACCCATGCTCTTTGACGTGAGCAAGATTCAGGAACAGTTCGGGCTCGTCTTTGACGCCCACGAGTTCATGCTCGATCACGTCAAGTGGACTTATAACCAGATTTAGACGAAAGAACGGCTCTTCGAGCCTACAGACGAAAGACGAGAGAATGTTTCTCTCGCCTTTATTTTATCCGCATCTTGTTTTACTTAAGTCGCTACCTATGTAGTCGGGGTAGTCGTTGTCAAAGCAGGCGGCGCAGTAGTTTTCGCCTTCACCGGTACATTCCTTCATGCCTTCGACGCTCAGGTAGCCGAGGCTTTCGACGCCGAGCATCTTGGCGATTTCGGGGGGCGTCATGGAACTTGCGGCAAGTTCGCCTTGGCTCGGGAAATCCATACCGAAGAAGCACGGGTGTGCGACCGGAGGCGATGCAATGCGGATGTGCACTTCTAAGGCGCCGGCATCGCGCAGCATCTTGGATAGAATCTTGAGCGTGGTGCCGCGCACAATGGAGTCTTCTACGACGCAGACGCGCTTGTTCTTGAGCACGCCTTCGATGGGGTTGAACTTGAGTTTGACTTTCTGTTCGCGAACGTTCTGCGTGGGGTCAATGAAGGTTCGGCCCACGTAGTGGTTACGGAGCAGGCCGATTTCGAAGCGGATACCGCTCGCCTGGGCGTAGCCGAGCGCAGCGGTAGTGGCGCTGTCGGGCACCGAGATCACGATGTCGGCATCCACCGGGCATTCCTTGGCGAGCTGCTTGCCCATTTTGCGGCGGACCTTGTCGCAGCTCTGTTCGAAAATCTTGGAATCGGGGCGGCTAAAGTAGATGTATTCGAAAATGCAGTGGGCGAGGCGATCCTTTTGCACGAAGCGTTCGGAATGCAGCCCGTTCTTGGTGATGGTCAGGAATTCGCCGGCCTGGATGTCGCGAATGTAGTGGGCGCCGAGCAAGTCGAAGGCGCAAGTTTCGCTGGCGACGCACCAGGCTTTTCCCATGCGGGCAAGCGACAGTGGGCGGAATCCGAATCCGTCGCGGGCGACATACATGGTGTCTTTGCTAATGAATACGAGGCAGAAACTGCCGGTAAATTTCGTGACGGCCTTCTTGATGGCATCGCCCAGGTCATCGGCCTGGGTGCGTGCGATTTCATGCAGAAGAATTTCGGAATCGGATGTCGTCTGAAAAATATGGCCGTCGGCTTCCATTTCGGCACGGAGCTCGGCGGCGTTAGTGATGTTTCCGTTGTGGGCGACTGCAATCTGGCCCCATTTGCAACTCACCAAAATCGGCTGCGCGTTGGCAAGCGTTGAGGCGCCTGTGGTGCTGTAACGCACGTGGCCAATGCCTGCAAAGCCGTCAAATTCGTTGATGTCGTGTTCTCGGAGAAGGGTCGATACAAGTCCCATTGACTTGCGGACGCGAATCTTGTCTCCGTCGGTGACCGCGAATCCGGCACTTTCCTGCCCGCGGTGTTGCAGGGCGTAAAGCCCCATGGTAATATTCCTTACGACAGTGTCGCCATTGTAAATGCCGATCACGCCGCATTCTTCGTGCAATTCGTCGAGCATAACGCCTCTTTGAAATGTATGTTCCCCCTACCTCGAAGGTCACAGCCCACCCGGACGGGTGCAAGCAAGGGAACGGCCGCCCTTGTTAAGCAAAAAATGTGCCATTTTGGCGATTTTGGCTCAAAAACGGCAAATTCCTAAATAAAAAGAAGAAAGGTTTTACAATGAGTGTAAAACCTTTATGTAAAATTTACGTTTTGTGTAAAACTAGACTATGCCATGTCCGTTTTGTCTGATGGGGAATCAAGTCCAGAAAGTGGACCTGCATAACTTGCTTGCAACAAGTTGGCCTGGTTCTTGAGCTTGATTTCTTTCAACTCGGGGGCTAAATAGCTTTTTTTCTGTTCTTTGTTCATGGAGTTCTCCTTATTTCTTTAAGACTTTTTTGCCGTAGTAAGCGCCGCGGGCCTGGTGCGTGCCATTCAGCTTGCGGCCCTTAAGATCGTAGTCGCGGTTCATCTTGAATTCGCTGGAACGAGTATTGATGCTCCCGATAGCTGTCGTATGTTCGTTGCCGTTGGTACTTTCGACAATGACCACGTCCATGGTGGCAGGGCGATTCTTTTCCTTGAGTTCTGGAGTGAAAATATCTCTTGTGAATATGAATGCACGGAAGGGGGCGAGTGTGGCTCCGGCACCGACTTTGACAAACTGGCCGGCAGTTTTAAAATCTTCAGTGACTTGATCGTTGAACCCGTAAATATTGTCACTAATAAGATGCTCTGGTGTAAATTCCATGAATTCATCGCTGGCAAGAATAAACCAGATTCCTCTACCGATTGCAGGGGTGAGTGTTTTAGGTGTTTCAGCTATATCTACGGCGCCTTTAATTACGAGGGTTTCAGATTCCATCTGTATGAGGTACGGTCTATAAGCTTCGGTTTTTACTTGGCTGATGTCTTCGGATCCATCTTTTAAGTTTTTAACTTGAACTTCCAATTTTCCGTTGACTTCTTCGACTCCCTGGAAATCGTAGATGTTCTTGACTCCGCTCAGTTGATTCAGGTTGACTGCGAAGGGGAGCATGATTGTGGAGTATCCATTTGCCGAAAGAGGAAACTTTCTTTCGAAAACGACGGAGTCTACGTGTTTCTCTTCGACGTCGCCGACGGATCCGTAGTAGTCGCCGTCGATGAATGCGATTGTTTTTCCGTCTTCGGTGATGTATCGGATGGCGGGATAATCTTTTTTCATCATGAGCGTGTTGTTGTAGGCGTAAAGTTGGTAGCCAGTTGGCTCTGCTGTGACATGTCTGAATATCTTATTAGCAATGGCGTCATTGGTGATGTATTCCGATTGTCCGGAAAGAGCGATCTTGGGATTTTTGTCTGTCAAGGGCTCTGCAATGTTTACGTTGATGAGGGCTTTATCTTTTAATTCGCCTACAATATTGATTTTCTTTCCGTTAGAGAGAACCAGCGCGTTGTAATCGGGAAAATATGGAGTGCCAGAAATATTGATGTCTTCAAAAGCTTCTACAGCATAGTTTGAGTTAGTATTGAATGATCCTCCTGCAAGAGTCACTTTGGATCCTTCTTTTGCGACTATACCTCTGTTGTTTCCGTTGACAGATCCGCTGAATACTTCAACTTTTGAGCCGGAATGAGCGGTTATACCTGTACCATAGGAATAAACACTCCCCCCATCTATTTGAAGGGACCCGTGTAAGTCGATGGCCAGATTTTCCTCCGTAACATTGATTATTCCTGATAGCAGGAAGGCACTGCCGTTATCATTAACGAGAATCGCAGGGATGCCGGTATTAATGTTGAAATCTCCTGCTATTATGCCTCTATTGTTCTCGCTCTTGTTGCTGTCTTCGATGATAAGTGTCCTATCGACACGGAAAATCAATGCTTTTTCTGTAACAAAAAGATTATCTAAATTACGTGATAGCCTGTAGCCGTTGAGATCTAGGCGAATGGTTGCTCCGATGTGAAGGCATCTTGTCAATTTTACGTCTTGGGTTAATATGTAGTCTGTGTTTTTTTGTAGTGACCAACAGCCGTCAAAGGTAGAACGATGTTCAAAATCGTCTTCGCTGGAAACTTTCACCGTTTCGATCGGTTCTATCGGGGGGTCTAGGGCGAATGCTCCAAGGGGTAAAAACAGTAATGTCAGGATTAACTTTGTGATTTTCATATTTCCTCCTTAAAATAATGAAATACGGGTAAAAGTTACAAAAAACTTACCGTTTTGGTTTTGGATAAAGTACTTTTTTTGATTTTTTTAGAGTAAGGAGGCTTTTAACAGCTCACGACGAGGGCGATAAGGCCTGCGAACATGGCGATTTTCACCAGTTTTTGAGCGTTTCGGTAGTTACGCTTGTTTGCAAAAACGAGAATCGCGATGACGGCGGGAGTAAAGGCGATTCCGGTGATAATCAAGAAGAGCATGGGGTAGTAACCCTGCGCGACAGGCAGCGGTAAAATGGCCCAGGTGAAAAGGCAAATGAGGCCGGCGAGGCGCCTTGCGGTGGGGGCGCCTGCAATCAGCGGGAACGTCATGATGCCTGCCTTGAGGTCGCCAGTTTCGTCTTCCAGGTCCTTGTAGATTTCGCGGGCGGTCGTGAGGAGTATTGCGAACAGCATCGCGGGGTAGAGAAGTCCAATTTTGTTCGAAATACCAAGCGCCGATTCGATGGATCCCTTGAGTCCCGTGGGGTAGAACAGGCAGAGAATCAGGGGAGTCGCGCAAAGGAAGGCGACCGTCATGTTCTTTAAAAGCGGGATGTGCTTAAGCCACTTGTTGTAGGCGACCAGAAGCGCGCTGAGTAGCACAAAGAAAATGCAAGCCGTGAAGTTCGTCTTGGTCATCAGGCTGTCGGCAAGGCCCGCTACAATCGTGAGCATAAGAAGAATAATCCACGCCCTCCGCGCCGCCACCACTGAAACCTTTCCGCTCACCAGCGGACGCTCCGGGCGATTCAGACGGTCGCTATCCAAGTCCCAAATGTCGTTCTGGATGTTCGCAAAGGCAATCGCAAATGCAAAACCGAGCGCCTGCAAAACAAGCGGCAACCATTCGATACCGCCCGTCGTTGTGGGCAACGCCGAAAGCAGGTAGTAGCCGATCACAAGCGTGACCATTGCAATCACGATGTTCACCGGCCGGGACATTTTAACGAGGGCTAGAAGCATGCCGTGAATATAGAAATATTTTAAATGGTCTATATAGCCACACGGATGGGGAATCACTAACGTGATTCCTGTTTTAATAATTTAAATTTGGAATATGAAGTTTTTTGCGCTATTGATTGTTGCGGTTTTGTTTGTCGCTTGTGGCGATGAATCTAGCAGTTCTGCGCCTGCACCGGACCTGAGTGAAGAATCGTCTTCTTCTGTTGAAAAGACAAACGAATCTAGTTCCTCGGTAAAGCCTACTTCTAGCGAAGACAAACGGTCTTCATCCTCCGTCAAAAAAGAAGATTCTAGCAGCAGCGCTGAGAAGGCTTCTTCTTCCAGTGTAACGCCGAAGTCCAGCAGTGAAGAAGTGAAACTGTCTTCATCAAGTGTTGTGGCTTCGAGCAGTAGTGTAAAGTCTTCCTCCAGCGTCTCACCGAAGTCAAGTAGTAGCAAGCAGAATCCCTGGGGAACAGATAATGAATGGAGTCCGTTTAATTGCAAGGCTTTTGGTGGTTGTCTTGAATTTACAGATAAAAGGAACAATCGCACGTATAAATACTTGGAGTTTAAAGGTAACGATACTTTGGGTAACTCAGCGACGATTCATGCGATGGTGGAAAACTTGAACATTGGTGAAATGATCGGTCGCAGGCAAAATCAGGAAGATGACACGAAAATTGAACGCTACTGCTACGATGGCGATACGCTCAATTGTCATTATTATGGCGGCCTGTATCAATGGGCAGAAATGATGCAGTTGCCGTTCGAATGCAATACCAAGAGTTGCGCTGATTTAATCAAGCCTAATCACCAAGGCATTTGTCCTGACGGTTGGCGTTTGCTGACATATAATGACTACTATATTGTTGTGCATAGTAATGGTAATCAAGATGGTGTAAAAGGAACTCGATCTACCTTTGGTTTTGGAGGCAGCAACGATACTGGGTTTAGCCTTGTTGGGGCAGGGTATCTTTGGGACTATAAATTTAAAAATTTAAATGAAACAACTTACTGGCATTATCCAGAAGAAGCTCGAAGGCTTGATTCTGAGACAATGTCTTTTATGGGGTATCAGAACAGAACATCGACTGCGATAAGTGATCAAGATTCTTATAAGACCCATGGTCTATCTGTCCGTTGTGTGATGGTTGAATAACCATCTCTTTCAAACTGTAAAATTTTAAATAAAAAATCAAAAACTAGGCATTCTATATGGAATGCCATTGGGAGTTATTATGTCCAAGAAAAGCGACGGCGAAAGCCTGGCCGCTAAGCGAACATTCGTCGGGCGAAGCCCGAGGCCATGTGAGCGTGCGGAGCAGGCTGAGCCGGAGCGTTTTTTTTTTCGGACATGAAAAGCTGATGCCGATTTCCATCGGCATGACGCGGGCGGGGAAAGGAGATGCCGCATCAAGTGCTGCAAGACAACCGGAAATGAATGCCCTAAGGCGGAAGAAGATAAGTCGTCGAGCGAACATTCGTCGGCCGAAGGCCGAGGCCATGTGAGCGAGGCGAACTTAGCTCTGGAGCCGTGGGCATTTGTAGCCCAGGGCGTTACGGGCGCGGCGATTGAGCGCCCGTTCGAGGGGGTGCTGGAAGACCCGGCACGGGGCTGCAAGCAGGGGGAGGCGTCCCCCTTTTGTTGCTATATTTGCGGTATGCCGTTTTTTACCAAAAGCAATCTTGTGGACTTGCGGGCGGAAGCCGAGCAACTTTCGATTTGCGTGGAGCATTTTCTGTATGCGTCCGAGCGCGTAGTCGAGGGCGACTACAAAACGAAGGGATTTTACGACAACTGTATCGAAAAATGTAATGGAAGACTCAAGGCGATTCATTTTTTGATGGAGTCCATTCGTCAGGATAGGCCTGTTTCGGAAGACGAACTCCAGGAATCGCTTCCGGATTTTTTAAATTGCAAGAAAGATGCTAAATAACGAATTCGATGACGAACCGGAACCGCTCCGTCGCGTAAAGCCGACCCGCCGCGATCACCGCAGCAGGCGTATTGACGTGATGCGTGAATTGGAATCGGGCGTGGTAGACGAGCGCCCGGTCAAGGAGCGTTTCAGTCGCGAATTCAAGAATCCCCGTATCAAGAAAATCAAGGACCCGCTCGAAAAGATCGACGAGAAGGATTGCGTAGAAGGACTTGTTGTTGAGGTCCATCGAAGAACATGCGAGGTGAGATTGGATTCGTTCACTTCGGCAGGCTCGGTGAACATCGCTCAGGGTGAAACCCTTCCTACTTCCTACTGCCTACCGTCTACTGTCACGGCCATGTACCGTGCGACGACTTCGAAGGCGCTGGGGGAATTCCCGGCGGTGGGTGACCGCGTGCTTTTGGGGCAGGTGAACGAAGACGAAGATTCTGGCGAAGGCGTTGGCTCGCAGAAGTATTGCGTGGTGCGTGTGCTCCCGCGAAAGAGCGAACTCAAGCGCCCCGGCCCCCGCGATAGCTTTAGGCGTAAACTCACTCTGGCGGCAAACATTGACCAGGTGGTGATTGTCGCGAGCGTGACGCAGCCGGAATTCAACTACGGATTTATGGACCGCTTCTTGCTGGCGGCAAACCTGAACAACCTGCCGTTCGTGCTGGTGCTGACTAAGATGGACCTGCTGCCGAATGGTGAAGCCGACCTGAACGACGATATCCGCGACTTCATGAGTATTGTGGACAAGGTGATTCCCGTGAGCGTGAAGACGGGTGTGGGCCTGGAGCGCCTGCGCGAGGAACTCCTGGGCAAGTCGTCTGTGTTCAGCGGGCAGAGCGGCGTGGGCAAGTCGACGCTGGTGAATGCCTTGGTGCCGGGTGCGGAACTTGAAACGGGTGCCGTGCGTGAACGCGACGGAAAGGGTAGGCATACGACGACTTCTTCGAGCCTGTTCGATTTCCCGGGTGGCGGCTACGTGATCGATACGCCGGGCATTAGAAGCATTGGCCTTGCCGACGGTGACGATGATATGGACGGCGAGACCTTGGCGAAGATTTTCCCGGGATTTTTCGAGGGTGACTTGTTTACTTGCAAGTACAGCAACTGCAAGCACCTGAAGGAACCGGGCTGTTCTGTGCGCGCGGCGGTGGAATCGGGCAAGCTTTCGCGGGCCCGCTATGCGAGTTATTTGAGAATTTTGAATTCTAGGAACTAGGTTTGATGGATATTGCGATAAAAATTACCTTGGTGGCGTCAATCGTGCTGGTGGGTTACAACCTGCACCAGTTGGTGACGAGTTACGAGGCAATTTGCGAAAAGGTCAAGGAATTCAAGGCGATGGCGCTGGAAAACGATTCGGACGAAAGTTCGATCCGTCGTTCGAATTTTGTGTTGACTGGGACGCTTTCGGTGCTGTTTATCTTGTTGACATACCTTTCTGACTTTGCTTATTGGGTGGTGGGTGCCGTATTCGTGAAGCTTGCCATATCCATGTACCTGTCGCATTTGGAAATTTCGCAGATTTTCAAGGAAAATTCGATTCGTCCGAAGTTCTTCAAGATGACCAAGGTTGATGCCGCGGTAAATGTCTTGATGGGGCTTGGGGTGGCGGTAATTGCCGTATCGTGAGGTGCCTATGAAAAAGATAATCGCCCTGCTCGTATTTGCGCTATTTGCCTGTGTGCCGGCTTGGTCGCAGACGAATGCCGGTGCTGCCCCGACAGCGGGCGCTGCCACGGGAGCTTCGGCAGGACCGTTGCTGAACGGAATCCGTACGCCGTTGGTTGTGGGCGGAGCGCTTGGCTTTGGCTCGGGTACGGGTGTTGGCTCTGACCGCGGTATTGGACTGCGACAGATTGAACCGTTCATTGGTTTCTGGTATCCGGGACTGGCTTTCTTGCGCGTGGGCTACGGCATGTACGGCTACGAAGAGGAATCGGATGACGACGATTATCAGGTGGACCATTCGGAAATCGATTTCGAATTGGGTATGCACCTGCTGGGTGAAGTCTACTTGATGGGCTCTTATTCGCGCGTGAAGGAACTGAGTGACATGGGCGATGTGGCTTGGAATGAATGGGGCGCGGGCTTTGGTTCGATGTTTTCCATTTTCTCGAAGACGATGTTGTTTGCCGAAGTCGCTTACCGCTGGGTGCTGACGCATTACGATCCGTTCTTGGACAAGAAGGTTCATGGTGGCCGTATTCAGTTGAACTTGGGCTTTTCGGCGTACGTGTATTAGTGAATTTATCTTAGGAATTTGTTTTGTCTGATTATAAGAAGAATGTTGCTGTTTTAGGGGGAGCGTTCGATCCGGTTCATTTGGACCATATTAGGGTTGCAAAGACTTGTCTGCAAAAAGGGTTTTGTGACGAGGTTTGGTTTATGCCAAGCCCTGACCGTTGGGACAAGAAACTGAATGCTAGCCCCGAAGACCGCTTTGCTATGTTGGAACTCGCCATGGAAGGCGACCCGCGGCTGATTCTTTCGGACTTGGAAATTGAACAGGGTGACTTTCGCGGTTCGTACGTGTTCTTGTGCGGACTCAAGGAAAAATTCCCGGACATTAACTTTCGCTTGCTGACCGGTGCCGATACGTATGATGGCATTCCGCACTGGCGCGACCCGATGAATTTTTACGGCACAAATTACAACGGTCACTTGCTTTTACGCGATATTGAACTGATTGTTTTTGCGCGTAACGGTTACCCGAAGCCGGACATGGTGGCCCACAAGGCGAAAGGCTATGCGGATTTGTTGTGGCTTGGCCCCGAGCAGGGCTTTGAAGGCGTGTATTCGAGTACCGCGATTCGCAAGGCTTTGTTGTGTGGCGAAGAACCGAAGGGCTTGCACCCGAAGGTGTACGAGTATATAAAGCAACACAATTTGTATAGAGAGTAGATGTGTGATGTTCCACATCCCACATTTGAACCCTGTAGCCTGATTTTTCTTATGCCAGTACCTTCAGATATGTACTTTGAGAGCGTGGTGCAGCCAGAGCATGAAGGCTGGCTGTTGCTCGATTCTCTTTGCAAGCGTTTTACTTACCACAGTCGCGAACTGTGGGGCGAAAAGATTGCGAACGGCTTTGTGGCCGTAAACGGCGAAACTGCGAATCTGGAAACTATTGCGCACCGCGGCGACAAGGTGGTTTACCACGTAACGAACTACACCGAGCCCGAAGTTCCGACGGATTTTAAGGTCGTGTTCGAAGACGACGAATTCATGCTGGTGGCAAAGCCTGCGGGCGTGCCTGTGCACCATACGGGCCATATATTCTACAATACCTTTACGGCGATTGTGCGTCGCGGGACTGACTACGAGACCGCGACCCCCATGCATCGCTTGGACCGCGATACGGGCGGACTCATGCTGTTTGCGAAGTATGCGGAGTCGGCGGCAAGATTCCAGAAGAATCTGGACCGCATTTTGCTGAAGAAATTTTATATGGCGGTCGTGCGCGGGGACTTCTCGTCTGAACTTGTAGACTGCACGATGCCTTTGCGCGAAGACCCCGCGGACCGCTTGCGGCTCCGCATGCACCACTTTGCCGATGGCAAGCCCTGCCACACGCGCTTTAGAAAGGTGGGCGAGGGACTGCTTTCGCAGCCGGTGGCAGGCGAGTCGAAGTACTCGGTGGTGGAGGCGGAACTCTTGACGGGCCGCAAGCACCAGATTCGTGCCCACCTCGCCGAGCTCGGATTCCCGATTCTGGGCGACCGCCTGTACAGCTTCGATGGAATCTACTACGAGAAGATGTCGCGCTCCTGGTCGCGCGATCCTTCGGTCGATAATTCCGAAGAAGGCCTTAGCGCCGAAGACCTGGCGGCCCTCGGCGGCAAGTCGCAGATGCTTTATGCGTACAAGGTCGAAATCCAGTTGCCTTACTGGAAAGAATCTCGCGTTTTCGACTGCGCAGACTACCCGGCAGACATGGCTGAGCTTGTCCAAAACGCAAAAAAGAATGCTTAAGTCGAAAAAAATCTCACGAAAATGATTTTTTTCAAAAAAAAACGCAAAAAATTCGCCCTTACCCCTTGACGAAATATTCTGAATATCTATATTTGGTGCCGTCGATGAGAGCAATCTCAAAGGCAAAACCAAATTGCTTCATAGCTCAGTTGGTAGAGCCCGCGACTGTTAATCGCGTTGTCCTTGGTTCGAGTCCAAGTGAAGCAGTGAAAAAGGTTCCGATGCAAGTCGGAACCTTTTTTGTTATATTGCTTGTGGAAGGGATGTCCGTTGTAAAGAAGGAGTACAGGATGCATCGTTTTTTGCGGTATGGAATGCTGTTGGTCGCACTTGCCTTGGTGGCTTGTGGCGATTCCGATAGTTCTTCTGTGTCGAGTAATCCTGTAGGCGATCGCGATAATCAAGATTCTTTGGCTTTAGATTCTATTCCTGACTACTATCGTCTGGATTCGTGTGTCGATGTGTATTATGATAAGCTGACTCTTGTGGAAAAACGGGAATCGAATTTTTTGTGCAAAACGAATAAGAAAAAGAATTCGTCTTCTTCTAGCGTGTTGACTCTGAGTTCTTCTAGTTTTAATCCGTCTGATTCTAGCACGTCTGATTCTAGTTCTTCGGTTTCCAGTTCATCGGTTTCAGAATCTTCTGATTCAAGCTCTTCGGCATCAAGTTCTTCGTCGAATGGCTCTGCGGGAATTGATTTGACTGTGATATACGATTGCGCTGAATACGATTGTGTGACAACGGATTACTTGAATTCCAAAATGCTTGGCAGCGGTATGTATGGCTGGTATCTCGATACGCGTGATAGCCAGGTGTACCGTACGGTGAAAATTGGTTCGCAGACTTGGATGGCGCAGAACTTGAACTACGCCACTGAAAAAAGCGCATGCTACTATGATTACGATTATTATTGTTCGCGATTTGGGCGACTTTATTACCAGAGTGAAGCTTTGACCGTATGCCCGAAAGGCTGGCATTTGCCGAGTCCCGAAGAATGGGATGAACTTGAAGACTATGTGGCTAATGAACTTGGGGATAGCACCGAGGTGGGTAATAGCTTAAAATCCATTAAAAGTTGGACAAATGAAATGGGGTCGGACTTGTTTGGCTTTTCGGGCCTTGCAAGCCGTTATTTTGGTGAGGTTTACATTTGTGGTGGCGCTCATGGCGTGTATTGGACTTCTAAAGACTGCGAATATCGTTGCCTGTTGAATGATAGGAGCGATTTGTATTCTTATTGGGAGGCTTATAGCGTCGATTGGGGAATGTCTGTCCGTTGTATTCTAGACGCCGATGTTGCGGGCGAGGATTCGGGTTCTTAGTTCCAAGATTTTCTATATTGTTTTTTGGAGGCTTTATGCTGAAAAAACTGATTGCCATTCTGTTTGCCGCTGCGGTTTTTGCCGTGGCTGACCCTATTGCTATTGAAGGCCGCTTGACCGAAATTCCGGGCAAGATGCCGAGTAACGACTTGTACAGCTATGTGTACGTGTTCAAGTACAAGGTGCTGAAGGTGGAATCGGGCAAACTCGATGCCAAAGATGTGTTGGTTGGCGTTTACAACCCGCTGATTGCTCGCGGTAAGGTCAAGGACAAAATGGCTGACAAGTCTAAGGGCAATGTGGGCGAATTCAAGGCCAAGGCCAAGCATAAGCTTAAACTCGTGCCGCTCGAAGGCAATTGGGACGGCGCTGTCGAAGACGAATACTTTGACGACGAATCTCCGCGTTACCTTGCTATCGAAGTAAACGAGTAGTTCGTGGTCTTCTCCTCTCAGATCTTTCTGTTCTATTTCTTGCCGACGTTTTTGGTCGGCTACTTTGTGTTGCACAAGCTGCATGCAAAGCATTCGACGCTGAATTTTTTCATCACGATTTTCAGCTACATTTTTTACGGCTGGCTTGAACCGTGGCTTGTGTTCTTGATGTTCAGCTGCACCTTGGTGGTGTACATTGCTGGGCGTTTTATTTCGGCTCCGGGTGCAGGTAAGTTGCAGCGGAACTTGGCGCTAGGGGTTGCGGTTGCGGTAAACCTTGGTGCTCTTGCTTACTTTAAGTACTACATGTTTGGTATGGGGGTCATCAACGATGTGGTGACCAAGCTTGGTTGTGAGCCGTTCTCGGTCATGACAGTCCTTTTGCCGGTAGGTATTTCGTTCTATTCGTTCCAGTCCATGAGTTATGCGATTGACGTGTGGCGTGGAACCGCGCCTCCGGTCAAGAATTTTGCAACTTTCGCTTGCTATGTGGCCTTGTTCCCGCAGTTGGTGGCGGGCCCGATTGTGCGTTACAATACGGTGGCCGAAGAACTTGAAACGCGCACGCATACGCTTGAAAATTTTGTGCGCGGCATGGTGTTTTTCTGCTTCGGTTTTTCTGAAAAGATTTTCCTTGCAAACCAGGTAGGCATTATTGCCGACCGCGTTTTTGCGGCTGATGCTCCGGGCGTACTCAACAGCTGGTGGGGTTCGCTTGCGTACATGTTCCAGATTTATTTTGACTTCTCGGCCTATTCGAACATGGCGATTGGTCTTGGGCTCATGCTGGGGTTCCATTTCCCGCGTAACTTCGATGGTCCGTACCGCTCCAGAAGCATTACGGAATTCTGGAAACGCTGGCATATCTCTTTGACGAGCTGGTTCCGCGATTACTTGTACATTCCGTTGGGCGGAAACCGCGTAGGCAAGTTCCGACTTTATTTTAACCTGTTCTTAGTGATGTTCGTGAGCGGTGTGTGGCATGGGGCAAACTGGACGTTTGTATGCTGGGGCCTTTACCATGCATTCTTTATGATTGTGGAACGCGCGAATAACAAGCAGGCCCTTTATTACAAACTGCCTAAGGTAGTGCAGCTGACGCTTACGCAGATTATCGTGTTGTTTGGCTGGGTGCTGTTCCGTGCCGATAGCATTGGCGAAGCTTGGCGCATGTGGAAGTGCATGCTCGGCTTGAATGCGGTGAGCACGACCGATACGATTCTTTCGGCTGAAATCTTTACGCCGAGTTGCCAGTTCTTTATGGCGCTAGCCTTTATGCTTTCGTTCTGGAAGTTCCGCAGCTATGACTGGTGCGACAAGGTGTCGCCGCAGCGCGTAGCGGTGGCCATGGTGATTTTTGTGGTGGCGATCCTTGCTTTGTTTACTCAGAGTTACAATCCGTTTTTGTATTTCCAATTCTAGTCAAATGTCCTAGTCTAGCGAATACTTAATTTTCTATTTTTAAGCCCATGAAATATTTAACCCGTTTTTTGAGTGTAGCCGGCCTTGCATTTCTCTCTGTTTTTGCAGGCTGTAACAGTCCGTTTTCCGAAGATGATCCGGTTGTCGTATCGGTAGGGGAGTCCAAGCTCCGTCAGTCTGCCGTTTACCGTCTTGTCCCTGAATGGGATTACATGACTGACCGCGAAAAGTTGACTTTCCTGGAACATTGGATCGACGAAGAAACCATTTACCAGGAAGCAATGGCCAAGGGCTTTTGGAAGGATTCTGCCCTGCAGGAACAGATTAGGCGTACCGAACGCAAGTTGACGGTGGATTACTACCTGCAGACGTTTGCCGACACCATGATGCTCGGCGATACCGAAAAGTTGGATTACTATCACGCCCATCCGGAATTCTTTGTCCGCGGTCGTAACTTGCTGACTGGCTCTATCCTTTATTTTAAGGATTGGCAGATGGCTGAAATGTATTACAAGGGCCACAGAAAGCTGACTTATGAAACCTATGCCGCTAACAGCTGGATGGTCAAGCGTATTGAAAACTTCGATACAGTGGCCGTTAGCCCCGATAGCTGCCTTATCCCGTCGTTTACCGATGTGGAATTCGGCAAACTTTCTCAGGTGAAGCTTTGCGGTGGTCAGCTCAAGGCCGCTGTCATTCTGTCTCGACTCGATTCTGCTGATGTGCTGCCCTACGCCGAAGTGGCCGAAGATGTGGCTGCCCGCGCCTGGGTTGAACACCAGAAGACGGTGCTTTCTCGCTTGAAAAAGGAATGGAAAAAGGTCCGTCCGATTTTCTCGCAGATGAATGTTTTTAGTGAAAAGGAAAAGTAATGAAGTTTCCTGCTGGAATGAAACTTTTTGTTTCTGTACTGAGTGCTTGTGCCGCATTTGCCATGGCTGAACCCGTGTTGATGGAAGGGGTGGCGGCCGTGGTCGACGGTAAGCCGATCATGCGTTCTGAATTTTTGAACCATTTGTACCGCTTTCAAGAAACGCCCGAAGGCTCGGCAATGTCCGAAGCTGACCAGCGTAAGTATGTGCTTGACCAGATGATTGAAGAAAAGGTCTTGTTGAGCCGTATTGATCGCGATTCCATTGTGATTACCGATAACGAAGTGGACCAGCGCGTGAATGCGCACTTGTCGCAGCTTGCAGCAAGCCAGAATACGGACCTTGCAACGCTTGAAAAGGCGATTCGTGCTCAGCTTGGTATTAGCATGTCGCAGTACCGAGACCAGCTTTCGAAACAGATTCGTAACCATATTGAAATGGCTCGCGTGCGTCAGCGCCATGTGGGTGCGATTTCTCCGACCAAGAAAGAAGTGGATGCCTTTTTTGCAGAATACAAGGATTCTATTCCGCAGCAGTTTAACTGTGTGCTCTTGAGCCACATTCAGCTCCCGATTGAACCGGATTCCATGATCGTTGATTCGGTAAAGAAAGTTGCTGAAGCCTTGATTGATACGTTGAACCTGGGTATGAGCTTTGAGCTTTTGGCGAAGGCGCATTCGCAGGATTCTTCTGCTGCAAAGGGTGGCGACCTCGGCTACTTTAAGCGCGGCCAGCTGGACCCGGTGTTTGAACGTACGCTTGAAATGCTGAAGAATGGCCAGTATTCTTCGAACCCGATCAAGACCAAGCTTGGTTGGCACATTGCCCGCGTGCTTGGCCGTAAAGAAGACGGTGTGCGTTCTGCCCAGATTTTGCTTCGCACGATTCCGACTGCCAAGGATTCTGCTGAGGTTCTTGCTCGTGCGGATTCTTTGAGAAACGCAATCAAGACGACGGAAGCTTTTGCCGCAGCAGCTAGAAAGTTTAGTGAAGACAAGTCCAGCAATTTTGCCGGCGGCCGTCTCGGTTGGTTCCAGCGTAACGAAATGGAACCGGCTTATGTGGAACCGGTTGCTAACTTGAGTGTGGGTGAAATTTCGGAACCGGTGCTGATTGATGGCGCTTACCATTTGTTCCGTTTGGATGATTCCCGCCAGACGCGCGACTTGACGCTGGATGAAGATTACGGCAAGATTGAGCAGATGGCTGCAACGCACCTTGAAAACCAGAAGCTCGAAGCTCTGGTGAAAAAGTGGCGCGAAGAAGTCCATATTGAAATCCGCATGACTGAGTAGCGCATGATTCACTTTAACCACGTCACTAAATCTTACGAGGATAATTGGAAGGCGCTTTCCAATGTGACGTTGCGTATTCATAAAGGTGAATTTGTATTCTTGACCGGACATTCTGGTGCTGGTAAGTCGACGCTTTTGAAGTTGATTTACATGGACGAACGTCCGGACGAAGAACGCGGTGGCCAGGTGATGGTGAAGTTTACGGGCGACTGCCTGTATGACAGCAAGAATACGCCTGACAACAAGATTCAAGCGCTTCGCCGCAAGATGGGAATTATCTTCCAGGACTTTAAGCTGTTGCCGGACCGCAATGTGTTTGAAAATGTGGCGCTTGCGCTCCGCATTGTGGGGACGCCTAGCAGCAAGATTAATGCGGCTGTCTTTGATGCTTTAGCACTCGTGGGTATTAGTCAGAAACGCTTTGCCATGCCGTATACGCTTTCGGGCGGTGAACAGCAGCGCGTGGCGATTGCGCGTGCAATGGTGCATAACCCGTACCTGCTTTTGGCTGACGAACCGACGGGTAACTTGGACCCGAAAAACGCTGAAGAAGTCTTTAAGATTTTCAAGGAAATCAATGCCCGCGGTACAACTGTGGTGATGGCAACCCATAACCCGGACTTTTATCTGAATAGCCCGTTCCGCCGCTTGGTGCTTGACCACGGCGAACTCTTGAATAGAGATTTGATTTAAACTTGAATGGTGCGGATTTCGCCGGGCTTTAAATCACCTAGCGAGTATTTATCGAATTGAATGCGCATGAGGCGCATGACTTCATAGCCGAGGTGGGCCAGCATGCGACGGATTTCGCGGTTCTTGCCTTCGGACAAAGTAATTTCAAGCCAACAGTTCTTTTCGCCTTCGTTTGCGAGTGTGACGCGTTCGGCATGCATGAATTCTTCGCTTTCGCCGAAGACGCGGGGCGGAACGCTGAAGCCTTTTTCCATTTGCGAAAGTTCGGTGGCGGTGGGTTTGCCCTTGACCTGCACGCGGTAGATTTTGAGGTGTGTGGGGTCGGTGAGGACGCGATCCGCCCAGGTTGTGTCGTTAGTAAACAGCAGCAAGCCTTCGCTTGCGGCGTCGAGGCGGCCTACGGGAGCGATGTGTGGCATGGGTTTGCCGGGATACATCTTGGCGAATTGCTCGCGGAATAAATCCATCACGGTCTTGCGGCCCTTTTCGTCGCTTGCGGTGGTGACGATTCCGCGAGGCTTGTTCATGGCGAAGTAGACGAACTCGCTTGCGGTAACGGGGACGCCGTCAACGAGAATTTCGTCGTTTTCGTAGGCAGGCGATTCGGGGTCGCGCACAGGCTTGCCACGGAGAAACACGTGGCCTTCGCGCACCAACTTTTCGGCTTGGCTGCGGCTGCAATAGCCGCGTTTGGAAATGACGCGGGCAACGCCGTGGGCGCCTTGCTTTGTGGGTTTGCGGTTATTGAATGCCATGGAGCCCCGTGAGTAAGCGGAAAAGTTTCTCGTTTAGAGCGTTGTTGAGCGCGTCTGCTGTGGCGGTGTCTTCGAATCCTATGTCGCGGGCGCGTTCTCCGCAAATGTCGATGCCTAGAATTTTTCGATTTTGGGCGAGAATCTGGAGCGTTTCGGCCAGTTGGTCGTAGGTGAGAGAACCTTGATCCCAGTTGGTGGCTGCCTCTGCCGTAGAGAGGGCGTCTTTATCAATGGATATATAGAGGCTAGACGAAAGAGATGTGAAATGTGAGATGTGAGATGAGAGTGTGACTATCTCACTTTCGCGGATGAAGGTGACGCGGTTTAGTATTTCGGCGGAGTTTGCTTGTGAAAGGTCTTCGCGAATTTCTTCGACTAGGTGGTCGGCGACTCCGATAACGATTACATTCTGCACGAACTTGTTGTGGTCTAGAACTTCTTTAATCCAGCCACCGCAACTCAAGATTCCTTCGAATCTGGGCGGTTGCATGTCGGGATGGTGGTCGAATACCACAAGGTCAAACGGTTCCTGAACTTGGTCTGTCCAGAGCTTGCTCATGTAGTGGTAATTGCCGTTGTCGAAAAAGTGAATGCCGAAGGAATCGTTGCCAACGCTTTCGATTTGTTGATGGAGAATGGCTTGCGCTTCGTCATCGCAGTAGCAGTCGGTGCCGTCAACTTGAGTGCAATCAAACCAATGAATATTCTTGTCGGTAGCCGCAGACTCCCGCAACCCTTGTATAAAAGGCTGCTCGGCGTAAACGCCTGTGAAATCTTGAACGGTAACGACTGGCATGTTGACTCAAATATAAACTTATTTTCCAAAGCGCTTGCAGAAGGTGCAACTTTGACAAAGCGGGTGGCGCAATTCGTGTTTTTCGAATCCTTCGCGGAGGCTATTGGCTGCAGGTGATTCGAGAATTTCGGCGAGGCTTTGGTCGGCTATGTGCCCGAGCGTGATTTGCCCGCTATGGTCGAGACAGCAAGCGACAACGCGTCCGTCATGGAGTACCGCAACGTGCGTGTCTAAAGCGCGGCACGTGCCTGCGATTCTTTCGTCTCTCGTCTGTAGGGCTTTGCACGTTCTCTCGTCTAACTCGGGCCATTCAAAGCGGGAATCTTGATGCAGGTAAATTCTTCCGACAACGGGGAAACTCTTGTGCCGACTGCAGAAATGCTCTAGCGAAATTTGTTGGCGAGGTTCTGCGCCGCTTGATGCGTTGCCGAAAGCTTCGTTGACCTTGGAAATCATGGTTTGATTCCATGCGTCGCTGGCGTCGTCGCCTACGTTCCAGAGTCTTAAATTGATATACAGGTCCGGACGTTCGGCGTTTGCGAGCTTACAAAAGTCGAGGACATCTTGAAGGTGGCGCGAGGCTATCTCTGGCGTAAGTTCCGCATAGGCATGCGTTGAAAAATTCACTTGTCGCACGGCGGGGGAGGCAAGAATCAGCTTGCCGGTGCGTGCAATGGTGGTGCCGTTTGTGGTCAAGTTCAGTTTGAGGGTTGTGGATTCTAGTTTTTTAAGGAAAAGTCCGAATCCTGGATGCAGCGTGGGTTCGCCAAGCACATGAAAGTAGACGTTCTCGGCTACGGTTGCCGATTCGGCAATACAACGCTCGAATAGTTCCGAACTCATGAAATCACGCTTGCCCTGCGGATTGTCAGAAGAACCCTTTCCGCAGGGGCAAAAGCTGCAATTCAAATTGCAAACATTTGTGATTTCAATATAGACCGCGTTCATGCTTTACTTGAGTCTCAGCTTTTTCTGGGCGTAAATGCTTTGACCACCGTTGCAAACGAAGGCGAATACGCATACGATAAAGAAGGCTGGCAAAGTGTCAAATCCAAAAATCTCGGCACCAATGAAGATGGGTGCCAAGAGCGTGTTGGTCGCTCCGCCAAAGACGGCTGCGTAACCAAGGGCAGCTGCGAGCGGCAGGGGCACGCCTACCATGGCGGCTACCCAAGCGCCAAAGGTTGCTCCGATGGCGAACAACGGCGTGACTTCGCCGCCCTTGAACCCGACGGCAATTGTTGCAATCGTGAGTGCAAATTTCAGAATCCAGTCGCAGGCAAAAACCGTCGTGCCAACGGCGGCTCCGTTTGTAAAGCAGAAATCAATCAGGTTCGTGCCCAGGCCCGCATAGCGGCCCTGCCAGAACAACAGCAAAAGAAGGCTAATAGCGATGCCGACAAAGGCGATGCGCTTGAATGCATTTGGCAACTTGTTTGCGGCGAGATTCTTGGCGAGCGAAAGCAACTTGGCAAAACCGCCACCGACAATGCCGAAAAGAACACCGAGCAAAGCAAGTTTCAGTACAAATTGAATATTCAATCCGTTTTCATTCCACAGGAGTCCGGCGACATTCCAATCCGGGAAAAGCGTGCTCAAATCAACGGAGAACTTTTCAAGCCCGAGCATTTCGGAAACCTTGTAGGCTGTAAATGCCGCGACCGTTGCGGGGAGTAATGCCGACAGATTCAAGTAGCCCACAAGCAGAACTTCGAGCGCGAGCGCAATGGCGGCAAGCGGTGTCTGGAAAAGCCCGGCAAAGCCTGCGGCCATGCCTGCAATCAGCAGAATCTTGCTTGCGTTTTCAATATGAATCTTTTTGCTGATGTTGTGCCCGAGAGTTGCGCCAATTTGAATCGCGACGCCTTCGCGGCCGGCGCTACCGCCGAACAAATGAGTAAGCCAAGTACTCACCGCGACCATCGGGATCATGCGCAGCGGAATTTCGCTTTCTTTACCGTGGGCGACCCCGAAAACCATATCCATGCCGCGTTCGGTGCCTTTGCCAAATTTTTTGTAACCCAGTACAATCACAACACCAATCAAGGCGAGTCCCGGAATCCAGTAAAGCGGGTTGGCATCACGTACTGCGCTCACTGCCAAGAGCACCTGCCCAAAGAAAGCTGTAAGGGCTCCAACAATTGCACCTATGACAGCTGCAACAACCGTTAAAATCGGGAGCGATAGCCATTTTTGAACAAATGCGCGGATTCTTGCCTTCATTTGTTCTTTTGCCATTTGCATCATTTGCTCCTTCATTTCGGAGGACATGCTGGCGAATTGTTCCTTGAACTGGTTGTATTTGCCAAAATCTCTAAAATTCATGGATAATCCTTGATTGCGCGGTAAATTTAGAAATTTAGTCCGAAAAGCAGATTTAGTATATTTGAAATATGAAATTGGAATCCCGCTCTAAAAAATTTTCATTGACTCAGATTTCTTTGGCGATGCTTTCGTCGTCGCTCTTGGTGGCAGCACTTTCTTCGTGCGCTTCGAACAAGCCTGATGCTAATGCGCCTGCGACCGAGAGCGTGTCTGCGGAGCGCCCGGCAGCACTTCCGCCTCAGCCTTCGACTCCGGTGACCGTATTTGAAATGAAGTTCCTGAGTGTAGACAAGCAGGTGCGTGTGGTCAATAAGCCCACTCTTGCGGCGCTTGATTTTGCAGCGTATTTCAATAACCCGATTCGCCTGGCGGGCAAAGAAGAAAAGCCTGAAAACTATACGGGCAAAATGGCTTCGGCAAAGCTTGCAGAATATCCTTTCCCGATGCTGGATTCCCTTTCGGAATATGAACCTGCCGCTGTTGCGGGCCGTCAGCCTTTGGCTTGGGAACCGCTTGCGAAAATTCTATACGCACAGACCGGAAATGATTCGCTCTCGCAGATGTTGAATTCTATTGAAGCGGTCAAGTGGAACGAACCCGATGTATTCAGAGCCTTCCAGACGGTAACCCGCATGTGGGGCGTTCCTCTGAGCGATGGCTCGGTAGATTGGTGGGTCGAAGTGATGCCCGCTATGTGGACAGAACGTTCTGTGTTCTACGGCAAACTGAAGTTAAGCTCTACAGGTGAAACTGCTGAAATCCTGAATTATTATCTGACTGGCGAAATGAACATTGACGACGCCATGAACTGGGCTCGTACATTGTCTTCTTACTGGTATCCGACTTTGAATACGGACTTGGAACCCCATACGGCTGGTGCGACCTGGGAAGGTGACAAGAATAGGCCTTTCGCTGTGATGCGCGGAAACCCGATGGGTACGCCGATGTGGGTTGCTTTTGAAGTGCCTGCTTTCCGCATGAATGATGAAGCCTTGCGCGCCAAGCGTACGGCAGATTCTTTGGCCGAAGCGGGTGAGGTGGTGCCGGTGAACCGTACGCTTGATACAAGTTCTGCTTTCAGGCTCGAAACGCTTGCTTCGCTCGAAGGTACTTGCCCTGTGAATGCGGACACAAAAAAATTCCGCGATGCTCTTTCGAAAAAACTGAAGAAGCTTCCGAAGGAACAGAACGCTTGGGCTGGTGGCGACATGCTTTGGTTTAGGCGCAATGCCAACTACCTGCTTGCCGATAAAATAACCAAGCAAGATTCCTTGCACAATCCGCTTCCGCGCTTGCTGGAACTCAAGAAGTATCTGGATTCCTTGAATGTGCAGCTCTTGGTGGTGCCGGTTCCGGTGAAAGAAGAAATTTACGGCGAACGCCTTGTCGAAGGTACTGCCGCTGACCTTTGCGTAAATCCTGCTGGTCGCGAATTTACTCGCGAAATGCTTGCCGCTGGGCTCGACGTGCTTGATCTTTACCCGGCTCTGATGGCTGCCAAATCGGGCGATGAACCTCCGCATTACAGCTACCAACGCTACGATACGCACTGGTCCTTGCCTGGCATGCTTGCTGCCATGGAACTCTTGGCTAGCCGCGTGACTCAGTATTCTTGGTACGCCGAATCGGGAGCACAACCTGGTTCGCTTAATCTGCAAGAAACGCAAACGGTGCGAGAAGGCGATCTCGTGGCGCATTTGCCTGATGCTGAAAAGTCCAAATATGCGGCAGATACTTTGCCTGCGATGAAAATCTTCAAGGGTACCGAAGCTTACAAGGGCGGCAAGAATTCGCCGATTCTCTTGATGGGAGATTCCTTTACGGGCGTGTTTGAATCGGTCGACCAGAAATCGGGCGGCCCGGGCTCGCTCTTGGCTTACGCGACAGGGCTTGACGTGCAGGTGCTTACTAGCTGGGGCGGCGGCCCGGGCGTTTATCACCGCATGATGAAAATGAAGAAGGATATGCAGAGCAAGCGCCTCGTGATTTACATGATGACGGCTCGCGACTTCTGGCAGTCTCCCATGGAGTGGGATGCTCTCTAAATTATCGCGTCTTGCAAAGCGCCTGTTCTGGCCGGTGCTAATCGTCGTTTTTGCGGCGTCGTTAGCGCTAGTGCTCTGGAGTGGGCGTGCCGAGACCATGGGCTTTCGCGATGCGGCGTGTTCTTTTGAAGACCGCATGCCAGGTTGCCTCGATTCGCTTGAACTCTGGAATGGGGGACTTGCGTATTTCGACAGTTCGCTTGCGACTACCGGCGATACTTTGTGGAGCCTGAAAAGTTTGCTCTGGACGTATTGGGACCTTGAATTTGCGGGCGCAGGTGATGCTGCCGTTTCCGCCGAAGCGATTCTCCCGCTGCATGTGCTGCAAATGAAAAAGTCCGGCTGCATGGGCCTTTCTTGGCTAGCGATGATGCTTGCCGAAGCGCGGAACTTGCCACTTTCTGTCATCATGCTCCCGGGACATGTGTTCCTGCGCTACGGCGTGGATTCTTCAACGGCAATCAATCTGGAACCCAACCGCGAAGGCTATAGCTATACCGACGCCGAGTACCGCGAAAAGTACAAGGCTGGCCCCTGGACTGGGCTTGAATTCAAACCGCTTACGCCCTCGCAGTTTGTGGGACTCGCCGCTTTCAACATGGGAAATCTGTACTTAGACAGCGATTTACGACGTGCGCTCACTTGGTATCGCATGGCCGAGGAGTTCTTTTCGGAATATCCGGGCATCAAGGCCAACCAAGAGATTGCTAAAAGCCGCTTACCAGACCATTTGTAAGCGAATTTTGGACTCGAAATTGCTATTTTTAGCAAATGCGGGTCATTTTTTTATTATTGACATCTTTGCTTTTTTTCGCATGCTCTCTTGATGGCAATTCGACTTCGGGGAGTGCGTTTCTCGATTTTTCTGACGATGATTTAGAGGGAATGGTTCGCGTATCCGCATCAAATGCGAATTCTTTGCTTGGAACCAATGACACGAATGCGAATGTAGAAGAACGCCCGCGGATGAGGGTGAAAATTGACTACTCGTTTTCGATGGGTAAGCATGAAGTCACGTGCGGTGAATTTAATTCCTTGATGAAATCGCAGGGCTTGACTCTTTCTTGTGAAAACAAAAAAATGCCGGCGACGGACTTGACGTACTACGATGCCGTTTTGTACGCCAATGAAAAAAGCAAGAAAGCGCACATGGATACGGTGTATACCTATACGAGCAAACAGGTCGATGGAAATGGTCACTGTACTTTCTTGGAAGGCTTTAATTTCCATGCCGATGTAGATGCTTACCGTTTGCCGACTGAAGCGGAATGGGTCTTGGTGGCTGGCCGTGATTGGAATCCGCAAAATAGCTGGAATGCTGAAAATTCTCAATACAAGTTGCATGAAGTTTGCTCCAAGAATGACGATTCTAGCAGTTTTTGCGACTTAGCCGGCAATGCCATGGAATGGGTCAATGACTGGCTCGGATTCTTTAGGGATACAACCATTTACAATTATGCCGGATCTCCCGATGGCGGAAACCTGGGCAAGAGAATTGTGAAAGGTGGTAGCTATCGCCACATGCCGTCGGCCATGAATTTGTATAGCCGTACCGATGTCTATACCGTGACTTCTTCGACTCGTGCCGAATATGTCGGTTTCCGTTTGGCTTATGGCTCGATTCCTGATGCGGTCTGGATGGGCTATAATGGCCTGGTGAATTCCAAACGCGTGATTTCGTTAGTGAATCAGCGTACGTTAAAATCGATTTTGGGGTCATACAAAATTATTCTCGCGTTTAGAAACAATCTAAACAGCGCTCTCGATTACTTGAATTATTCTTCTGGGACGATTTATACCGCAGAAATTGCAGATGGTGTTGATGTGTATCATCCGGAAATTTCTCCCAATGGACGTTATGTCGCCTACAGTACAGGCTTGGAAGGCGTGTCCGGCAGCTCGGCGATTTATGTCAGAATGCTTTCGTTGTCAGAGAATTATCTTAACAAGTTAGATGTCAAGAATGCCGCGATTCCGCGTTGGCGTGTTTTGCCCAATGGCGATACCGTGATTGTTTATGTGACCGATGCCGGAAATAATAAAGATGAAACTTCGTTCAAGAAGGCTTCTACTTGGCAGGTTACGTTCATGAAGGGCCGCTTTGGAAAACCGCAAAAAATCATGGATGGTGCCTATCATGACGGAATCAGTGTTGACAATCGATTGGCGGTATCAGGGGCGCGCTTGCTTCGTGCAAAGATTGCAGATTCCAATTCTACTGTGAAGAATGCTAAAGATACGCTCTTGTATAACGGCGAACAGGCTTGCAATGTGTCGCTTGCACAAGACGGTTCCAAGAAAATTCTGTTCTTGGATTTTGGCGGAAAAACGGGCCGGAAGTTTGTGGGAGAATCGTATGGAGTCCATGAACGTCTGTTAGTGATGGATAGCACGGGTAAACTCATTCAGTCTGTGAAGTCTCCGGATGGTTATTCGTTTGATCATAGCGAATGGGTTCATGGTCGTTCTGACCTTGCGGTGGTATCTTTGGCCGATGCCAATGGCATGCATAAGAAAATTGCCTTGGTGAACTTGACTGACAGCAGCATTGTGGATTTGGTGGAAGGTGATGACTTGTGGCAACCCAGCTTGTGGGTTCCTGAAGCTTTTGACAGATCCAAGATTGAGGTAGACGAAGATAGCGCCGGTGTGTATATGCATGAAGGCGACAACCTTGAAGGCATTTACATGCGCTACAATATGGAATTGCTGTGGCGGTATCGTGATACGGCAAGCGTGGTTGTGTTAGGTTCTTCTCGTCCGTTGCTTTCTATTTCGCCCAAATTCTTTGGCAAAAAGTACTTTACCATCAATTTGGCACAAACGCCTAATTCCATATACATGTCGAGGGATTATTTGGACAACTATATATTCCCCCATGTAAAAAACTTGAAGTACATTATTCTGTCTTTAGATATCGATTTGTGGTACAAGGACAAAGACGAAAATTTCTTTGAAAGCGAATACAAACAGTATGCCGGCTATGTCTATGATAAGAATCATGATTATTGGAAAGACGGATATCCGCAGGGTTTGATGGAATGTACTGCCAATTATCTTTCGGTCGAAGGGGAAGCGTACTATTTGGATGAACGAGGCCTTTATACGGGCTCGAAATGCAAGGCATGGGGAGATGTTAAAATCGAATTGGATTCCATGTTTTTCGACGAACATCCGGAAGCTCTTGAAAATTCCATGAACGTGCTGAAGGATATTCTTCAAAAGGCCGAAGATAGGGAAATTTTTGTGGTGGGCGTTATTTTCCCGCAGAACCCCAAATACAAGGAAACAGGTGCCTTTGGTCGCTATGGTATGCGTAGAAGCCTTGCCAAAGAAGTGATTGCAGAATTGAAGGATATGCAAAAAACGTATCCGCATTTTAGAGTCTTTGACCAGAATAAAATGGGTGACCACGATTATGCAGACGAAAAGGCTGGGGATACAGACCATCTGTGCATTAAAGGGGCCTCTCAGATATCTACACGACTTTATGAGTTCATAAAGACCTTGAGGTAAATGATGAATAGGATGCTTTTGTTGTTGCTGCTCGGCGCGCTTTTTGCGGCCTGCTCCAATTCTGAAAGTGTATATTCACAACAAAATTCAGGGTCAGCTCTTGAAGTGGATTCCCTTGAAGGCATGCTTGCTGTTCGCATGGAACAGAAGAATCTTGTGCTGGGTTCAAACGATAATGCGACAAAAACTAACGAACGTCCGCAAATGAGCGTGTCGCTACAGTACGATTTTTCGATTGGCAAACATGAGGTGACTTGCGGCGAATACAATTCCTTGATGAAATCGGTCGGAACTTTGCTGGATTGTGAAGGCGATAATGTCCCGGCAACTAATGTGACGTATTATGATGCGGTCTTGTTTGCGAATGCGCGCAGCAAGGCGGAAGGCTTTGATTCGGTGTACGCGTATACGGCAGCCTCTTTTGATGCGGAAAAGCATTGCACCAATTTGGAAGGCTTTGCTTATCACCCCGAAAAGCAGGGGTATCGCTTGCCGACCGAAGCGGAATGGGTTTATGTCGCTGGCCTGAATTGGAATCAGGCTTCGGGCTGGACTGCCGATAATTCTGATTACAAATTGCACGATGTTTGTGCGTTTGCTTCGGCAGACAATGAAGCCTGTGACCTTTTAGGAAATGCGATGGAATGGGTCAACGACTGGTTGGGCAATTTCCGAGATACGATAGTGGTGAATTACGTGGGCGCACCCGATGGCGGCTCGCTTGGCCAGCGTGTGGTGAAAGGCGGAAGCTTCCGCAATGAGGCTCGTTCCGTAGCGCTTTATTCCCGTGGTGATGTCTATATGGTGACGTCTTCGACTCGCGCCAATTATGTCGGCTTTAGACTTGCTTTTGGTGTGATTCCTGATGCGCTATGGATGGGCTCCGACGGTAAGGTTGCTGAAAATAGGGTGGTTCCTTTGGCTGGAACTTCGACGGTTCGGTCTGTGGTCGGTACGAATCGCAGCAAGTTGGTGTTCCGGAATGACCTCACGAAAAATCTTGCCTACATCGATTATGCGGGTGGCTCTCTTTCAGTGATTGAAATTGCGGATACCTTGGATGCTTACCATCCTGAAATTTCGCCGGATGGACAGAAGGTGGCGTTCTGTACTGGGCTTGAAGGGGTTGCTGGCAAATCGTCGCTTTACGTTCGCGACTTGAATGCTGAGGGCTCGAACCTTGTAAAGCTTGATGTCAAGAGTGCGGCGATACCGCGTTGGCGAGTGCTTGAAAATGGCGACACCGCAATCGTATATGTGAGCGATGCCGGAAACAACAAGAATGAGTCTGATTTCAAGGCGACCTCGACATGGCAGGTGACTTTTGCGAATGGAAAATTCGGAAAACCGCAGAAATTGTTTGATGGCGCGTATCATGGCGGCCTGAGCGAAGACGGCTCTTTGGCGGTAACAGGTGCTCGGCTCCTTCGCGCACGAGTGGGCAAATCTAGCGCAATCTGGTACAACGAAGAACAGGCGTGCAATGCCTCGCTTGCGTCGGATAGCTCCAAGCGAACTTTGTTCCTTGATTTTGGCAGCAAGACCGGGCGTGATTTTGTGGGCGAAAAATACGGAACGCATGAACGGATTCTTGTGGCAGACAGTACGGGCAAATTGATTCAGTCTGTTGCAGCTCCGGCGGGTTATGCATTTGATCATAGTGAATGGGTCAAGCATTCCGGCAAACTGGCGATAGTAACGTTTACGAATGCGAGCGGTGCGCATACAAAGATTGCTCTTGTCAATCTGGAAGACAATAGCTTTATAGAACTTGCCGAAGGCGACGAACTCTGGCACCCTTGTTTTTGGTTTAAAGAAAGTTTTGTTCCCGAAGACGATATGCTGTTAGATTTGGATAGTGCCGGCGTGTACTATGTAGAAGGGCAAAGTTGGGACCATCAGGTCATGAGTATCAAGATGAGTCTCTTCTGGAAAAACATAAACAGTATCGAAATCTTGGGCGTAGGTAGTTCCCGAATAGAAGACGGTTTGATTCCCTTGAATGTTACGGCGGGAAAGACTCTCAATATGGGACATCCCGGAAATGATTTGAATGCGGCTCTCTATGTCGCTGAAAACTATGGCTTGCTCCATTTGCCCAAATTGAAAGCGGTCGTTGTCTCGCTGGATATTGATTTGTGGCAGGTGACAACGGAATACACGCATGAAATGTTTGATGTAACACCAGGCTTTGTGTACGATGCAAATCATCAATTCTGGAAAGACGAAATCCCGTATGCTTTTGTCGATGCCGTGAATAACGCTATGGTTGGTGGCGATGCTTATGCAACCTATTATAAAACGATGGGCTTTGCAGCGAATCTGTCTGGTTCTTGGGGCAATCCTGATGTTGAAAAGGATTCGACTTGGCAATATGTTTTGCCGACTGCGATAGAATGGAACTTGGAACGCTTGAAGTTGTTTGTCGAAAAGGCAAAAGAGAAAAATGTTGCTGTTGTTGGCATTATCTTCCCGCAGAATCCGGGATATCGCAATACAGGCGCATGGGGACGTTACGGCCCGACAAGAACCGTCGCGAAAAAAACTTTGAAATCTTTGGAACAGTTGGAAGCATCCCATTCGAATTTTATATTGCTCAATGAAAATAAAATGGGAAACCACGATTATTCAGATGAAATGGCTATCAATACAGATCATCTGAGCGAATTGGGCGCTCGTCAATTGACCGAAAGATTGGATTCACTTTTAAAGGAAATGGATTAAAAAATGTACCGAATGTATTCGCTTTTAATTTGCGGTATCCTTTGCCTTGTAACGGCTTGCTCCAATTCTGTGGGCTATACCGAAACCGTCAATAACGGAATTACCGTTGATACTCTTTCGGGAATGCTTCGCATACCTGTTTACGATGCTCGGGTCGTTCTCGGTACAACGAATGAATTGGCCAAGTCGAATGAACGCCCGCAAATGACGGTCATTCTGGATTATCCATTCTCCATTGGCAAAAGCGAAGTGACCTGTGGTGAATTCAAGTCGCTCATGGAATCTCAAGAGTATTCTATAGATTGTGACCATAATGATTTGCCGATAATGAATGTGAGCTACTATGATGCCGTTCTTTTCGCGAATGAACGTAGTAAAAAAGAAGGCCTTGATACCGCTTACACCTATAGCAGCATCGTTTATGATTCTGACAAGCATTGTTCTAATCTCGAAGGCTTTGCCTTCCATCCCGAAGTAAATGCTTATCGCTTGCCGACCGAAGCAGAATGGGTCTTGGTGGCTAGCATAAATTGGAATCCGGCGCAGGCTTGGACTGCCGAAAATTCTGATTACAAGGTGCATCGCGTTTGTGGAAAAAATACGGCTGAAAATGAAACCTGCGATATGGCGGGAAACGTAATGGAATGGGTCAATGACTGGCTTGGAAATTTCCGCGATACAACGGTGACAAACTATGTGGGCGCACCCGATGGCGGCTCACTCGGTCAGAGAATTCTCAAAGGCGGAAGTAACCGCAATCCGGCTTATTCTATCACGCTCTTTAGCCGCGGCGATGTTTATACGGTAACGTCTTCGACAAGAGCTAATTATGTGGGCTTCCGTTTGGCCTATGGCGCTATTCCCAATGCGTTGTGGATGGGTTCTGATGGCAAGGCGGCGGTAAGTCGCGTGGTGCCGCTGGCAAATTCCTCTACGCTGCGCTCGTTTACCAAAACTTATGCAATGAAGCTTGCTTTCCGAAATGATTTGACGGGAAACCTTGCCTATATTGATTATTTGGGCGGTGCCTTGACGGTTGAAGAAATTCAGGATTCCTTGAGTGTCTATCATCCGGATATTTCTCCTGATGGCAAAAAGGTGGCTTTTTCTACCGGTCTCGAAGGCATTGCTGGCAAGTCGACGCTTTATGTCCGTGACTTAGATGCCGAAGGCTCGAATCTTGTAAAGCTTGATGTCGAAAGTGCGGCAATTCCGCGTTGGCGTGTGCTTGAAAATGGCGATACCGCAATCGTATATGTGACTGACGCCGGAAACAACAAGAATGAGTCTGATTTCAAAGCTGCTTCGACTTGGCAGGTGACTTTTGCAAACGGTAAATTTGGCGAACCGCAGAAGCTGTTTGATGGCGCTTATCATGGTGGCATTAGCGAAGACAATTCTTTGGCGGTCACAGGCGCTCGACTCCTTCGCGCACGAGTGGGCAAATCTAGCGTTATCTGGTATAATGAAGAACAGGCGTGCAATGCCTCGCTTGCCCAAGATAGCAGCAAACGCACCTTGTTCCTTGATTTTGGCGGCAAGACCGGGCGTGATTTTGTCGGATCCAAGTACGGCACGCATGAACGCATTCTTGTGGCTGATAGCACGGGCAAATTGATTCAGTCGGTGGCAGCCCCGAAGGGTTATTCGTTTGACCATAGCGAATGGATTCCTAGCGGCAATAATTTGGTGGTTGCTACGCTTACGAATGCAAATGGTGCACATACCAAAATCGTGCTTGTTGACATGTCTGATGGCAGTGTTGTGGACTTGGCCGAAGGCGATGAACTTTGGCACCCCGCATTCTGGTTTAAAAAGCGTGTTGCTACGGGTGACGGTGTGTCGCTTGACTTGGATAGCGCTGGAATGTACTTGTCCGAAGACCATATCAATTCGCAGTCCAAGCATCGTGTGAAAATGGAATTGTATTGGAAAAATTTGAATACCACGAATGTGTTGCTGGTGGGTAGCTCCAGAATGGAAATGGGTATCGATGCCGATATGTTCCCGGAATGGAATATGTTCAACTGGGCTATTCCTGGAATTGACCCTGTTCGCGACATGTATTTTGCGACCAACTACGGAATGAATCATTCTGAACATTTGAAGGCAGTGGTATTCTCGCTTGATATCGATAGCTGGCGCGGTACCGAAGACTTCCTTTCGCTGATGCTTTATTCTGCACCCGGTTACATGTACGATGCTAATCATCAATTCTGGAAGGATGGTGTGCCGGAAGACTTGATTGCCGCCGTCGAAAATTCGTATCCGGCTGAAACAGATGTGAAACATCAAATTTCGGATAGAGGTACGTCGATGGCCATTTCTCGCGGCTGGGATGCCGACCCGATTGAAGTCTTTTACGATTCTGTCTATACCAAAAAGCAAATGAAGTTTTTCAATGACCGCATTGAAGAATTGAAGTTCTTTGTGGACATGGCGTCTGCCAAGGGCATTTATGTAATCGGTATTATTTTCCCGCAGGCCCCGCAGTACAAAAAGACGGGTGCGCTCGGCTTGTATGGCTTGCAGCGTAGCGTCGCGAAGGAAGTGATTGAATCTTTGCAAGCTTATAGCAAAGAAAACAAGCATTTTGTTTTGATGGATGAAAATAAAATGGGTGACCATGATTATACCGACGATATGGCACATAATCGTGATCACTTGAGCTATCTCGGTGCAGCTCAAATGACTGCACGCCTGGATTCTGTTTTGAAAACGTTGAAATGGTAATAGCCATTTTTGTCATACTGCTTGCGATTTTCCCGCTGACTGATACCGACATCTGGTGGCATTTGGCGTGTGCTCGCGAGTGGGTGACAACGTGGACACCTGTCCGCACGCCCGTTGTGAATGTGCACGAGTACTTTCAACTGGTCGTAGGCTTTGTCTATGGCTTGGGTGGTGCGCCGCTCTTGGTTGCCATCAAAGCGCTCTTGTGGGGGATCGTCTTTTGGCTTTTCCTTCGCCGTTCAGCATCAGCATTCCTCGCCTTAACCATTATCCTACTGTTCATTTTCCGCTACCAGTTCGAGGTTCGCCCGGTTCTTTTTTCGCTTTTGTTCCTTGGCGTTTACTGGAATGCGATTCCGTGGCTTGCCAAAGAATGGCGCGAATCTCGGTTCGGTATAAAGCGAATTGCGTGCGCGGCGCTGATTCTTGCTGTTCAGTGGATTTGGTGCAAGTGCCAGGGGCTTTATGTCTTGGGCCCGATTTTTGCGACGTTGGTATTGGGCGCCAGTTTGCTTGAATCAAAAAAGCAGGGGAGGCTTTGCGCGAAATTTGCAGTATCGCAAGTTGCTTTTGTGTTGTTCCTTTGGATAATGCCGTTCTTGCATCGCGAGGGCTTGTTGCTGTTCCTGTATCCGTTTGGACTGCTGGACCGCTTGCTTGGCCTTACTCAATCTGCAGCGATATTTGCAAGTCAAATTGCCGAGAATCGTTCTCCTATAACGCTCCTGATGGCGGGGGAGAATAGCTTTGTTTCGGTGGCAATGATTGTGTTGAGCCTTGTTGGGATAATACTTGCAGGCATGAATTGGCGTTCCGTAAAATCTTTGTGGATGTTTTCTATGGCGATTCTCGCGCTTGTTGCCGAACGCAACTTTGTTCTGTTCTTGCCTGTGCTGTTATCAATGAATAATGAACAATTAAAAATGAATAAATCCATTTTTCATCACTCATTTCACATTCCACATTATTTGATTGCGCTTGTTTCTCTTGCTTTTATTTTGGGTCTTTGGGCTCGTTCGCATTCGGCTTACGACTATTCCATGGTTGCTTACCAGCGTGTGCCTGTGCAAGCCGCAGAATGGATGGCGAAAAATCCTCATTCGGGCAGGCTTTTTAACGATGACCGCGCCGGCGGTTACTTGGCGCTAATGAATCCCGCCGACTCTATTTATATCGATGGCAGGTTCATCCTTAAGACCGCAGATTTCTTTGAACGGTATCTGAATTACGCCCAAGATCCGGCGTTGTTCATGCATGATGCCGATTCTTTAGGCATTGACCGTGCCCTATTCCCGCTGCAGTATTACGCCCGCTGGGATAAGCTGATGCTTGCCCTTGATAGCGATTCCCGCTGGCACCTGGCCTACCGCGATGAATACTTCGCTGTGTTTGATAAGCGATAGGCTGATTGTTGAATGCGTGAGCAACAAACGACTGATCTTAATCAGTCGTGGTTGCGAGAGTGAGGCGATATCACATTCTTGTTTTATGAGATAGAGCCGAACGGTAACAAAAAGGTCCGACCCGAAGGTCGGACCCCTTTCTCTCTCGTTTGATTGGTATTACTTAATCTGGAAGGCACGAACCATGTTCGTTGCGTTTCCATGAACTCGTGCAAAGTACTTGCCTGCAGGGAGCTTGGCAAGCGAAAGCGTGCCGCTCACGTTATTGATTGCCATAAGCTTGTCACCCTTCAAACTGTAGATTTCGACAGTCATCGGTGCGCCTGCGATATGCAATGCATTGTCCGAGAACGAAACGTTGAAATTCACATTGGCCTTCACGAAAATCGGAGTTTCATTTCCGTTCCCGTTATTGTTGCCGTTGTTTTCACCGTTGTTGCCACCCTGGTTTTCGTTGCCATTGTTGCCGCCGTTAGCAGCGCACTTGGTGTAGGTTGTGGGGTTGGTGGCAAGGTAGCCTTTTACGAGGTGGTCGAAGAACCTTCAAATGCGGCAGTACCTTCGCTAATCTTGGATGCGGACCAGTTTGCCCAAGAAAGCTGGTGCTTGTTAATGTATTCCTGCCAGCTCTGGTTGCGACCCTGATCCGGGTTTCCGCCGCCGCTAGCATCTGCAGTGCCCCATTCCGAAACGAATACGGAAAGGCCTGCGTTAATGGCTTCTTCGCCGTTGGTGCCTTCGCAAGTTCCACCCCAGTCGTACTGACCACTCCAGCAGTGGCTATTGGCGTAGTAGTGCAATGTGTAGGCGGTGTTTTTCTTCGGGTCGTTGACTTCGTTTCCGATGGCTGCTTGCGGGTTCTGGTCCCACTTGGGGGTGCCCACAAGAACCAGGTTGTCGGAGTATTCGCGAATCACAGAAACCACCTGGTCAGCGTAGGTCTTGATGGTGCCCCAAGCAATATCGGTAGGTTCGTTGAACAGCTCGAAAATCACATGGTCGTATTGACCATAGGTCTGCGCCATTTGCTTAAAGAAGTTCTTGGACGCTTCGGTCTGTTCATTTGCATTGTGAGAATGCCAGTCGATAATCACATAAATGTCGTTCTTGATAGCCGCTTCGACAACGGTTTTCATCAAGCTCAATTGAGTGTTGGGATCGCTGCCGTAGCCCTGATAGCCATTGTTCCAGTCTTCGTTGCCGGTGGCCATGGCGGCACGCACAATTTGGATGTTCATGTCGCGAACCATGGTGGAGATTGCTTCTTCACTCCAGAATTCGACGGCCTGCGGCATCAAACTCCAGTAAAGGCTCATACCGCGTACCTGCACTTCGGCGCCGTCCTTTACACCTTCGCAGCTACCATAAATGCGGCCCTTGCCTTGCGAGTTCTTGCCGGTCATCAACTGTCCGTATTGGCTAACAGGGCCCACGCGGGTGGGGGTAATGTCTTGGGCTGCTGCAAACGAAGCGCACAGAGCCATCGACGATAGAAATGCGATTATTGGTAATTTTTTCATATAAACATCCCTTTTTTCAGAAAATAGGTTTTAAACGTGGAAAAAGGCGAAAAAAGAACTTCTTTTTTGTTTACGCCTGTGTAATATGTGAGCGTGGTCAATTTTTTGAGGCTAAATGTGCCATTTTTTCGCGGTTTTTGGGGCGGAAATTACTAGATTGCGAGGTATGAAGAATGTGATGAAGTTTGCTATTCCGGCCTTATTGGCTTTTTCGACTGTATTTGCCCAGCAGGGGGCTCCGACTGGCGCTGCCGTTGATCCTACCGCTGACGAACAAAAGGCTCTTTCGGCCCTCAAGGGTAAACTTGAAGGCGCGATTGTATGGGCCACGAGCCGTGCGAATAGCCATCACGATATTTGGATTATGAATGCCGACGGTACGAATGCCCGTGCCCTTACGCAGGGTGACAACGTGGACTGGTTCCCGCGCATTTCGCCGGATGGCTCTACGGTGCTCTTTAACCGCAGTAAGGGTGGTTGGGTGCCTGAAAACGATGCCAACTATCCGGAAAAGTGGGACTTGTGGATGGTCGATATTTCGGGCGAAAACGCTCGCAAGGTTGTGGACAACGCCACGTGGGGCACTTGGAGACCCGACGGCAAGTCTATCGTGTTTAGCCGTGCAGGCAAGGTATTCTCGATGGATCTTGCAAGCAAGAAGGAAACGCTTGTGCTTGATGGCGAAAAGGCCTTCAATAAATCCGGCGTGATTCTGCAAGAACCGAACATGAGCCCCGATGGCAAGCATTTGGCCATTACGCTTCGCGGTTCCATGCGCGAAACGGGCGTGTGGGATCTTTCGAAGAATGCTTGGACCAAGTCTGGCGACGGTTGCCAGATTGACTGGAACTTTGACGGCAGCAAGCTTTACCGCGTGAACCCGACGGGTAACGGTGGCACGGCTGCTCCGAGTGAAATTTTGTGGTTCAGCGCTAAAGATGGCAAGCAGATAGAAAAGGTCGGTTTCTTTGGCATTCCGAAGAATGTGAAATTGATGGACCTGCCTGGTCGCCGCAGTCACGAATATTTCCCGCGTCTCTCTCCGGATGGCAAGTGGCTCGTTTGGGGTGCGACCGACAAGGGTCACGATCACGACTTGTTCGACTACGAACTGTACATCTGGAAGATTGGCGAACCGGTTGAGTCGGCAACGCGTATTACCTACCACACCGGTAATGACCGCTGGCCGGACATTTGGCTTGGCAAGGTTCCGGTAAAGGAATCGGTGTCTGCGAAGGCTGTAGAATCTGTTTCTAAGGCTGCAGCAACAGCAATTGCTGGTGGCGTGAGCGATGCCAAGATGGACGAACTGATTCAGGCCATCGATCGCTTGACAGAAGCAGTGAAGTCGCTGGCTAAGTAGTAGGCAGTAGACGGTAGGAAGAATTTTAAGACTGTTTACTTCGAACTGTTATCAGAACGAATCTTAAAGCACATAATGGCGTAGGCGCCGGCGACATTCATGCTCGCCTTGCGGCCAGCCATCGGGATTGTCACCTTCATTGTCGCTTCGGCCATCAGTTCCGGAGCGATTCCTAATTCTTCGTTTCCGAGGATAATGAGGCCTTTTTCGGGCCATGTTACGTTGTTTATACTCGGAATGTCTTCGCCTGTTTCGAGTGCGATGATTTCGTAGCCGTTTTCCTTGTGCCATTTGACGCAATCGAAGGGCGATTCCCAGCGCTTGATAGGAATCCATTCCTGGCAGCCGCGGGCAGCGCTCTTGACTGTCACATGGTCTGGCCCGCAACTGTAACCGCTCAGGTGCACGCCTTCGAGCCCAAAGCAGTCTGTGCTGCGAATGATGGAACCGACATTGAAGGCGCTGCGCAAGTTGTGCACGAGTACGGCAAACGGGAGCGGGGCTTCGTTGGCAACTTCGCGGTCGCCCGGCTCTTGTTCCAAGTAAACATCGCGTTCAAACCCGAGCCCGGCACGAGTGCGGAAAGTCTTGTACAGGTCAATCATTTGGGCCTGATTCTTGCCGGTCAGGCGCTCGCTTTCGGGGAGCTTCATCCATTCGGCGTAAGTCTCAAATTCACGCTTGGCGCGGGGGACATCATCGCCCAATTGCAGGATGATTACGCGCAGTAATTCGGCCATGCGTTTGGCCTTAGAAGTCTCTTTTGTCGCTAGGAATTTCTTCTCGGAAAACATGCTCAAAAAGATAGCTAATGGAGCGGTTTTTAACCCCCATTTTTGAGTAAATTTTCTATCTTTTATCTTACATGCAAGACTACCCGAAGACACGTGTCCTCATCTCGAACGATGACGGAATCCAGAGTGGCTATATGCTCGCTTTGGCGTGTGCGCTTGTCCCTTATGCGGATGTGTGCGTTTTTGCGCCCGAAGTGGAGCAGAGCGGGGTAGGACACGCCTTTACAGTTCGGCGTGGGCTTTCGGTCAAAAAAGTGGAAATTCCGGAAAATACGTCAATTGAGGCGTATTCCATGTCGGGGACTCCTGCCGATTGCGTCAAATTTGCGCTGGGCCATTTTGCGGCCCATGGGCTTACCACCGAGGGGGTCGGTCCGGGTAATTTTGACGTGTGTTTTTCGGGCGTGAATCTCGGCGAAAATTCCGGTGTGTCGTCGCTCTATTCGGGCACGGTCGCAGGCGCTCGTGAAGCAGCCCTCTGGGGTGTGCCGGGCATTGCGCTTTCGCTCCGTGGCACGACCGCAAATATGCTCGAAACCGCAAAGGAATTTGCCGTGAAGGTGGTCAAGGACCGCTTGTTCGAACGGATTCCCGTAGGCGTTTTCTGGAACGTGAATTTTCCAAAGGCTACCGCCGAAACCTTTAAAGGGTTTAAGGCAACCAAGATGGCTCTTGGAATGTTTACTGACCACTACTCCCACGAAAATGGACTGTGGCAACTGGATGGCGATAAACTGTGGAACGAACAGCTCAAGGATAGCGACGACTATCTGTTGAATCAGGGCTACGCGACGATTACGCCCCACCGTATCGACCAGACCGACGAAGAAAGTTTGAAAATAATAAGTGAAATGATAGAGGAAAACTAATGTCAGAAGAATTGGTACCAGGTTCGCAAATCAGGTCCTTGATTGAAAAGGACATGCAGGATTGCTACTTGCGCTATTCCATGAGCGTGATTGTTGCACGTGCCTTGCCTGATGCGCGTGATGGCTTTAAGCCGGTGCACCGCCGCGTGATGTACAGTATGCATAAGCTCGGCGTGGTGCCGAACAAGCCGACGGTGAAGTCCGCCCGTATCGTGGGTGACGTGATCGGTAAGTACCACCCGCATGGCGACTCCGCCGTGTACGAAACCTTGGTGCGTATGGCACAGGATTTCTCGCTGCGCTACCCGCTGGTGTTCGGTCAAGGTAACTTCGGTTCTATCGACGGTGACGGCGCTGCCGCTATGCGTTACACCGAAGCCAAGATGAACAACATGGGTGCGCTCATGTTGGAAGACTTGGAAAAAGATACCGTGGACATGGGCCCGAACTTCGACGAATCTTTGGAAGAACCGAAGGTTTTGCCGTCTGCTCTCCCGAACATGCTGGTGAACGGTACCACCGGTATTGCCGTGGGTATGGCAACCTCGATGGCTCCGCATAACTTGCGCGAAATTGCAAATGCAATTCATGCGGTTGCTGAAAATCCGGATATTTCTGGCGAAGATCTTTTGCAGTACGTGTCTGGCCCGGACTTCCCGACCGGCGGCGTGATTTGTGGCCGCGCGGGCATCCGCGATGCTTATTTGACGGGACACGGCCGCGTGCGCGTGCGTGCCCGTACCGAAATCGATGTGGATAGCCGTGGTAAGCCGCGCATTGTCGTCTCCGAAATTCCTTACATGGTCAACAAGGCCGAACTCTGTAAGAAGATTGCAGAACTCGTGAAGGACAAGCGCGTCGACGGCATTACGGACATTCGTGACGAATCTAGCCGCGAAGGTATGCGCATCGTGATCGAAATGCGCAAGGATGTGGTTGCAGAAGTTGTTTTGAATAATTTGTTCAAAAACACGCAGTTGCAGACGACCTTCAGCATCTATAACCTCGCTCTTGTGAACAACCTGCCGAAGCTCCTGACTCTCAAGGAACTTATCCAGGTTTACGTGGATCACCGCTTGGAAGTGATCACGCGTTCTACGCAGTTTGACTTGAACAAGGCCGAAGCTCGTCTCCACATTATCGAAGGTCTGCGTATTGCAACGCAGAATATCGACGAAGTGGTGCAGATTATCAAGTCGAGCCCGACGACCGAAGCAGCGAAGACGTCTTTGCAGAACCGCTTCAACCTGGACGAAATCCAGTCCCAGGCTATCGTGGACATGCGTCTTGCCCAGCTCACGGGCCTGAACTTGGAAAAGTTGGAAAACGAATACAACGAACTCGTTGCGACCGTTGCTGACTTGAAGGATATTTTGGAAAAGCGCGAACGCCGCGTGAAGATTATGCTCGATCGTCTCGATGCAATTGTAGACAAGTGTGGCGATGACCGCCGTACTTCTATTGAAGATGCTGTCGATGACTACGATTACGAAGACCTGATTGCCGAAGAAGAACAGGTGATTACGCTCAGCCGCGAAGGCTACATCAAGCGTTTGCCGATCGATACCTTCAAGGCCCAGAACCGTGGCGGCAAGGGCATTATCGGCGCAACTCTCAAGGAAGAAGACAACGTCGAACAGATCTTTACCGCAAGCACCCACAGCTACCTGCTGGTGTTTACGAACAAGGGTCGCGCTTACTGGACCAAGGTTTACCGCTTGCCCGAAGGTACTCGCAACGGCAAGGGTCGCCCGATTATCAACTTTATCGGTCTTACCGAAGGCGAAAAGGTACAAGCGATTGTGCCGGTTCGCAAGTTCGGTGGCTACTTCTGCCTCGTATTTGCAACCAAGAAGGGTGTCATCAACAAGATGGACCTCACCTTGTTCAGCCGTCCGCGCAAGGCGGGCGTGAACGCCATCAGTTTGGATGAAGACGATGAACTGGTGAAGGTGCAGCTCGTGGGCATGTCTGCCGAAGACTTCAAGGCTAGCCAGGCTGCCGAAGGCGAAGAAGCCGATGCCGAAGCTGAAACACAGGCTGCCGAGGCCGCCATCGCCGAGGAATCCGAAGACGCCGAAGATATCGAAGGCCGCCCGATTCCGAAGGACCTCTTGATGCTTGCGACCAAGAACGGTCAGGCCGTGACCTTCCCGATCAGCTGTTTCCGCGCCATGGGCCGCGGCACGCACGGCGTGAAGGGCATTACCTTGGCCGAAGGCGACGAAGTGATTTCTCTGTTGTGGCTCAAGGCAGGCAACAAGATCGTGACCATCACTGAAAACGGTTACGGCAAGCGCAGCGAACCTTCTACTTACCGCATCACCCGTCGCGGTAGCAAGGGCGTGCGTAACCTGAACGTGACCGACAAGGTGGGCGCAGCCGTATTCGTCGAAAGCGTCGCAGATGACTACGACTTGATCATTACCAGCCGCGAAGGCCAGGTGATTCGTATCAAGGCCGCCGATATCCGCCTCACGGGCCGTAACGCCCAGGGTGTCAAGGCCATCAGCCTTCGCGAAGGCGACGTGGTGCAAGACGCTACCGCACTCCCGAGCGTCGAAGATATCGAACAGGATAGCGCCGAGGCGAAGGAAACCTTCGACAAGGTGGAAGGCGTCGAAGTCGACGACGATTCTGTCGAAAAGATCGAAGACAAGCCGGAACAGCAGATTGGAGTTCCTTCTTCTGACGAAGAATAGCTCCAAATTCCGCTAAATAAAGCCGTTTTCGGCACTTTGTAAATCTTTTGCCGTTGTTTCTAGGAACAACGGCAATTCTTATATATAAAGTTGAATTAGATGGGGCCGGATATATTTTTGATGTTAGAGGATCTTTTGATAGGAGACTAAAATGAAAACTCTATTCAAATCTGGCGTCAAAGTTGGTTTGGCTTTGACCTTGGGTGTAGCCGGAGCTTATGCTCAGGACTTCTGCAGCAACGCTAAACATTCTGGCCAATCTGTGCAGATTTCTTCGAACAAAGTCGGTCAAATCGGTGATATCGGTTACGAACTTTGGGACGAAAACGGCCATGGCGGTAGCGCTACGTTCTATAGCGATGGTTCCATGGATTGTACCATTACGGGCGCCAAGGACTATCTCTGCCGTGCAGGTCTTTCCCTCGGCAGTAACAAGACCTATAAGGAGCTTGGCGGCGACATGATTGCCGAATTCAAGCTCGTGAAGACTCAGGCTCAAAATGTGGGTTACTCCTACATCGGTGTTTATGGCTGGATGGAAGGCGTTCCCGGAACTGCTAGTAACCTGGTCGAATACTATGTGATTGATAATACCCTCGCCAATGACATGCCGGGTAGCTGGATTGGTAACGAAAGAAAGGGTACCATTACGGTTGATGGCGGTACCTACACGGTTTACCGCAATACCCGTACGGGTCCGGCTATTAAGAATAGCGGCAACGTGACATTCTATCAGTATTTCAGCGTGCGTACTTCTCCGCGTGACTGCGGTTCCATCAATATTTCCGAACACATGAGACAGTGGGAAAAGATGGGCATGACCATGGGTAAGCTTTACGAAGCCAAGGTGCTTGGTGAAGCCGGTAACGTGAATGGCGAAGTCCGCAACGGTCGTATGGACTTCCCCCATGCCAAGGTCTATGTGTCTAATGGCAGCAGTGGTGGCGACACTCCGAAGTCTAGCTCTTCTGCTGCTGTAGCAAAGTCCAGCTCTTCTAAGGGCAATGGCGGCTCTACTTCCGGCACAATTGATGCCTGTAAGGATAAGATGGGCCATGAAGGCAAGGAAACGAGGACCCAGGGCCAGAACAACTCGAGCGTGACGGGTAATGTCGGCAGCTCTCCGTACCACTATGAAATCTGGTACCAGGGCGGCAACAACTCCATGACGTTCTACGACAATGGTACTTACAAGGCCAGCTGGAACGGCACCAACGACTTCCTTGCCCGTGTCGGCTTCAAGTATGACGAAAAATCGACATACAGTGATGTTGGCCCCATCGATGCATACTTCAATTGGAGTAAGCAGGGTAATGCCGGTGGCTACAACTACATCGGTATCTATGGTTGGACGGTTGATCCGCTCGTAGAATACTACATCGTGGACGACTGGTTCAGCGAACCGGGTCCGAACCTCTTGGGTTCCAAGAAGGGCGAGTTCACGGTTGATGGCGCTACCTATGAAGTTTATCAGAACATGCGCTACAACGCCCCCTCTATCAAGGGTGACCAGACCTTCCCGCAGTTCTTCAGCAAGCGTAAGGGAGCTCGTTCTTGCGGCCATATCGATATTACCGCTCACTTCAAGAAGTGGGAAGAACTCGGCATGAAGATGGGTAAGATGTACGAAGCCAAGGTGCTCGTTGAAGCCGGTGGCGGTTCGGGTTCGTTCGACGTCTCCTACTTCAAGATGACCGACAAGAAGCATCCTCTTGCCGAACCGGAACCGGAATCCAGCAGCGAAGAAGCTAAGTCTAGCTCTAGCGAAAAGGTGAAGAGCTCTTCTAGCCAGGGTACTATCGGTATCGCTCCGGTGGAATTTGCAGTGCACGAAATCAGCGGCAAGTTCCAGGTGCTCGACATGCAGGGCCGTTACCTGGGTACTGTGGAAATGCAGGCCGGCAGCGACATGAAGGACGTGCTGTTCGCCAAGTTCCATAAGCCGGGTGTGTACATGGTCAAGCAGGGTAGCTACCTGAACACCGTCAGGGTCAACCGCTAAAAAGTTTCCACAATTTTCAGGAAAATCCCGAAAAATACTCCAAATTTTGTGGAAAAAGGCGCCTCACACATGTTGTGGGGCGTTTTTTTATATGCGGAGAAAAACTCGGCTTTAAGTCCTAAAATTGGCCTTTTTGTGTAAGAAAAAGCCAATTCGGTGTTGTTTTTTACAACAACGCCATTTATATGGATGCTATTCCAAATTAGACTAAATAGATATAACTTTGGATTAGAGGTTAAAACGGGATTTTTCTTAAGGAGTATACCATGAAATCCAATCTTTTTGTTAAAACAGGGCTTGTTCTAGCCCTTGGTATGTCCGGAGCGTTTGCTCAGGATTTCTGCAGCAATGCATCTCATTCCGGCCAGAAAGTGACGATTACTTCGAACCAGACTGGTAAAATCGGCGATATCGGTTACGAACTCTGGGACGAAAACGGCCATGGTGGCAGTGCTACGTTCTATAGCGATGGTTCCATGGATTGTTCCATTACGGGAGCCAAGGACTATCTCTGCCGCGCCGGTCTTTCCCTTGGTAGTAACAAGACTTATAAGCAGCTTGATGGCGACATGATTGCCGAATTCAAGCTCGTGAAGTCTCCGGCACAAAATGTGGGTTACTCCTACATTGGTGTGTACGGCTGGATGGAAGGCGTTTCTGGAACGGCTAGCAGATTGGTCGAATACTACGTGATCGATAACACCCTCGCTAACGATATGCCGGGTAGCTGGATCGGTAACGAAAGAAAGGGTACCATTACAGTTGATGGCGGTACTTATACGGTTTACCGCAATACCCGTACGGGTCCGGCTATTAAGAACAGCGGCAACGTGCAGTTCTACCAGTACTTCAGTGTCCGTACTTCTCCGCGTGACTGCGGCTCCATCAATATTTCCGAACACATGAGACAGTGGGAAAAGATGGGCATGGAAATGGGCGTGCTCTATGAAGCCAAGGTGCTTGGTGAAGCGGGCAACGTCAATGGCGAAGTTCGCAATGGCCGTATGGACTTCCCCCATGCTCGCGTTTATGTAGGCGAATATGTTCCGCCTGAACCGCCGAAGCCGATTGAACGCAAGGCGTTTGGTGGTACCCCGGCTTCTATTCCGGGTATTGTCGAAGCTGAAAACTTTGACGAAGGTAACCAGGATTCTACCTATGGCAACTCCAGTGTAAGTTCGAGTGCTGAAGTCGATAAGGATTACCGTGGTTCCGATTACAGCAATATCGGTATTGTGAACAGCGGTACTGGCAAGGCTATCGGTTATACGAGTGCCGACCAGTGGATGGAATATACCGTGAATGTTGCTGAAGATGGTGAATACGATATCGTGGCTTCTGTTTCGAATGGTTCCGGTGCTGGCAAGTTGAACCTCGCTATCGATGGCAAGCAGATTGCTTCGCTCTCCTTCACGGGTACAAGCAACGACTGGGATGCCTATGAAGACGCTACCGGTAAGGCTACGCTCACCAAGGGTCAGCATGTTCTTCGCATCACGATTGCCAACGACAACACCAACGTTGACTACGTGAAGTTCAGCAAGGATGGTGGTGAACCGCTGGCTATCGCAGCCGATCTTCGCTTGAACGCTGCTGGAAAGACCTACCAGGTGTTTGACATGCAGGGTCGCGCTCTCGGCAAGGTCGATGTTGCCGCCGGTGCTTCCATCGCTGACGCTCTCTTTGCTAAGTTCCAGCAGACCGGTGTCTACATGGTGAAGCAGGGTAACAAGCTCAATCTGGTACGCGTGATTCAGTAAAACTTAACATCCAAATGCTCCTATATTGTGGATGAAAAGGCGCCCCGCAAATGCGGGGTGTTTTTCTATATTAGCGCAAAGAGGTATAAATCATGAAATTCTTTGTGACAGGTGTTGGTGGCCAGCTGGGTCACGATGTAATGAATGAACTTGCGAAGCGTGGGCACACGGGTGTGGGCTCTGACATGGCGCCTGCCTATAGCGGTGTCGCCGACGGTTCTGCCGTCACGACCATGCCTTACGTGCAGCTCGACATTACAGATTCTGCTGCGGTCGACAAGGTTCTTTCTGAAATCAATCCCGATGCCGTGATTCACTGCGCCGCATGGACTGCAGTCGACATGGCCGAAGACGATGCCAACGTGGCGAAGGTTCGCGCGGTCAACGCCGGCGGTACCCAGAACATCGCCAACGCCTGCAAAAAGCTCGGCTGCAAGATGACCTACATCAGCACCGACTACGTGTTCAATGGTCAGGGTACGGAACCTTGGCAGCCCGATTGCAAGGATTATAAACCTCTCAATGTTTACGGCCAGACCAAGCTTGAAGGCGAACTCGCCGTCGCCAATACGCTTGACAAGTACTTCATTGTGCGAATCGCTTGGGTGTTCGGCCTGAACGGCAAGAATTTTATCAAGACCATGCTGAACGTGGGCAAGACTCACGATACCGTGCGCGTGGTGAACGACCAGATTGGCACGCCCACCTACACGCTCGACCTTTCGCGCTTGCTCATCGACATGAACGAAACCGAAAAGTACGGCTACTACCACGCCACCAACGAAGGCGGATTCATTAGCTGGTATGACTTTACCTGCGAAATCTACAAGCAGGCCGGGCTTACCACGAAGGTGCTGCCGGTGACGACAGCCGAATATGGCCTGAGCAAGGCCGCGCGCCCCTTCAACAGCCGCCTCGACAAGAGCAAGCTCGTTGCAAACGGTTTCAAGCCGCTCCCGACGTGGCAAGACGCCCTCGCTCGCTACCTCAAGGAAATCGGAGGCTAGCCATGGAAGAAAAACAGACTTACCGCGAAGTAATGCCGGGCGAGCTCCCGTGCGAAGTGCCGGAATGCGACGGCGTGATGGTCGTTGATCCCGATAACAGCTACAAGCTGACCTGCGACAAGTGCGGTCATATTAAGGAATGAGTCTAAAAATCGACTATCCAGAGCTTCCCGTCGTTGAACATCGGGAAGAATTTTTTGAGATGCTCGAAAAGCATCAGGTGGTGATTGTCAAGGCAGACACCGGTTCTGGAAAGTCGACGCAGCTCCCGAAATTTTTGTTAGAGTGGTTCGCAAACTCGAGTGAGAAAACGCAATCATTCAAAATCGGTGTCACGGAGCCGAGGCGCTTGGCGGCTATCTCGATTGCGGACCGCTTGCGTGAAGAACTGAAAGACGAAACGCTTGTGAGCACCAAGATTCGTTTCTGGGAACAAGGCCAGAGCGATGCCCCCATCAAGGTGATGACCGATGGTATCTTGCTGCAGGAATTCCGCCGCGATAGACTCTTTCGCCAGTATTCGGCAGTCGTAATCGACGAAGCGCATGAACGCTCGCTGAATATCGATATTTTGCTTGGTATTTTCAAGACGGTTTTGCAGGCCCGCCCCGAATTCAAACTGATTGTGGCCTCGGCAACGCTCGATGCCAAGCTTTTCGAAGAATTTTACGACAACAGTTGCGTGCTCGAAGCCGAGGGCCGCATGTATCCGGTCGACATCGAGTATTATTTTGATGCCGATGGCGGCGTGCTCGGCCGCGATATTTCGGGCAAGGGCGATTCGGGCCTGATTGAAGAAGCCCGCGACGCGATTTTGGATTTGGAATCTCGCCACCGCGACCATTTGCTTTGCTTCTTGCCGACCGAACGCGACATTCAAGATTTGGCGGGGGAGCTTGCGCACGAACTGGATAGTGCGACTTTCGACGTGCTCCCGCTTTTCGGACGCATGAGTCCCGAAGAACAGCGCCGCATTTTCAAGAATTCGGGCAAGACTCGTGTAGTGCTTGCCACAAACATCGCTGAAACTTCACTCACGATTCCGGGAATCGCGTACGTGGTCGATACGGGTATGGCCCGCATCTCGCGATACAATGCGCAGTCCAGAATCCAGGGGCTCCCGGTCGAAGAAATTTCGAAGGCGAGTGCCCGGCAGCGCACAGGGCGTGCGGGGCGCGTAAAGCCTGGCGTATGTATTCGACTTTATTCGCCGGAAAATTTCGAGAAGCGAGACGAGTTTACGGAGCCGGAAATCCGGCGTAGTAATCTCGCGAACGTCGTTTTGCAATTGCGCAGTCTCGGGCTGGAACTGGAAAACTTCCCGTTCCTGCAATCGCCGCCGCATTCGGCATTCCGCGGCGCGTACAAGACGCTTTTTGAACTCGGCGCGTTGACTGCGGACAATTCCAGCGGTCATGTGACCAAGCTTGGCCGCGAAATGACGCGGCTCCCGATGGACGTTTCGCTATCGGCAGTGCTTTTGCGGGCCCGAGAATCCGGCGTTTTGCAGCCGGCGCTCATCGTCTGCTCGGCCCTTAGCATTCAGGACCCACGCGTTGTCCCTGGCGAAGAGCCGGAACGCACCCGAATCCGCCAGCTGCACCGCAAATTTGCGGGTCACAAGAGCGATTTTCTGACTTTTGTAAGCATGTGGAATGCCTTCTGCGCCGAATGGGATGGCAAATCCTGGAACAAGCTCCGCAAATTCTGCGACAAGTTCAGCATGCATTTCTTGCGTTGTCGCGAATGGATTGATTTGTATGACCAGTTCAGCCGCATTCTCGAAGTCAAGTTCGACAAGCGTGAATGCCCGCTCGACAGTTTCCATGCCGACAACTTGCACATTGCACTTCTTTCCGGGTTCCTCGGGGGAGTTGCTCGCCGCGACATCGAAAACGGTTGCTACCGCCTAGTGAGCGGGCGCGAAACCCATGTGTTCCCGGGCAGTGACCTTTACGGCAAGAGTGTAGAATGGATCTTTAGCGCCGAAGTTCGCGAAACGAGTCGCATCTTCTTGAACAAGGGTGCCGAAATCAAGCCCGAATGGATCATGCAGGTGGCAGAACCGTTCTGCACACGCCGCTGGTTCATGCCGACCTGGAATCAGGAACGTGGATTCGTGGAAGCGGTCGAAGAAGTGAGCTTCAGGGGTCTTGTGATTAGTCGTGGTCACCGAGTGGATTACGCCCGCGTGAATCCGGACGAATGTGCTGAAATTTTTTGGCGCGAGGCTGTGGTGCTCGGGCAAATGGCACGCCCGTTTGCCTTCATGACCCACAACGAGCGCGTGGTCGAAGACTTGCACGGGCTCGAGGCTCGCAAACGCCAATTCGGGTTGGCCCCCAGTGAAGACGCCTTGGTTGATTACTATGTGCGCATCGCTCCGCGGGTTAATTCCATCAAGACGCTCAAGGACTACATTCGCGAACATACTGATCAGTTCCTGAAATTCGACGCCAAATTCTGGCTAGACCAATTAGACGAAAGAACGGGCGCTGCCCTACAGACGAAAGGCGAGAGAGGTTTCAATAAGATTCTCTTGCCTGAAGGCTCAAAGGCACGAAGTGCCGACCTCAAAGCTCAAACCCCTTCGCTCGGCGGTTCCCTCGAACAGTTCCGAATCGAATGTCTCGACGGGTCCAGCCGCATGGTCGTGGGCGAGATGGTTTTTGATGCTACCAAGGAATACGATGGCATTACGCTGGACTTGCCTTATGACTTGATTCCGCAGCTGACGCCTGCGAAACTTGCGCTTTCGATTCACCAGTGGCGTGAATGGATGATTGAATCCATCGTGCGCGAAATGCCCAAGGCTGCCAAAAAGCAACTTGAAAACCGTCGGACTTTCATTGACGACGCTTTCTGTGACCGCCTGAAGGCGGCCCCGCACAAGTCGCCCATGGTCTCGCTGTACGAAGTTTTTGCCGGAATCAAGCAACTTGATTGCGACATTCCGACCGTGACGCCCGAAAAAGAAAATCACCTGCGCTTGCACGCCAAGATTTTCAAGACCGGCTTCCCGGAAAAATTTGCCTGCGAAATTAACCCGGAATGGGGGAGTTTCAATTTGTTTGCCGCGGTCCGCCCGATTGTGGTGACCTTCGGCATCGATTTTGCGCTGGGCGATATGCGTTTTGGCTGGCGTCTCGGCGAATCGGCCCTCATGATTCCGGCAGAATCTGCCTTCTGGCAGAACTTCCGCAAGCGGGTAGAAGGTCGTGCGAATGCAGCGCCCGAAACGTCCGATGCCGCCGCGCAGGCCCTCATTACCGACCGCCTGAATCTGCTCGAAACCGGCGGACTCTATTCCGACGGATTCAAGACGGCCCTGAAGGCTTGGGTGCTCAAGTCGCTTGCCGCCGACAATCTGGATGCCAACCGTTGCGTGCGCTTTACCGGCTTGGAATTTTCTCGCGGCAAGAAAATCAACGATTTCAAGAATCTCGCTGCGACTTCGCGCAGCGAAGATGACGAGGTGCGCCTCGCCCTAGTGCGTGCGACCTACGAGTCGGCCCTGCTCGGCGCCGAATCCTTCGTTGCCTACTGGGACATCCTTCGCGAATTCTCGGTCGCCATGCGCCAAGGTGGCGACCACGCCCGCGACGCCATCGCCGCTTTGACCGCGAGCCACAAGTTCATCGCCAAAATCATTGCGCTTTATTCGCCCGATAGCCCCGAAAACACGCTTTTCGAGCGAATTTCCGCCCTCGCCGGCGCGCTCGCCTCGCAAATCAGTGTACCTGATGGCCAGAACAGCCGTATTTCCGTCGTCACGCCTCAGTCTGCGGACCGCCCAGACCTTTCGGTCAAGTCCCTCCGCGAAAAGTTCCGGCCCTTCCTCAAGGCTCGCTTCATGAAGGACCACGAGCTCAAAAACGCCCGCGACCTGCTTTCGAAAATGGAACGCCTCTCGCAAGACGACCCCGAGTATCCGGAACTCTACCTGCAGGCCAGCGCCTTGCTCGAAAGTTTTGAAGTGCTCAAGTTTAAGCGCAAGGGCGACGATTCTGAAGAAGTAATCGAAGTCGATGCCCTCGCCAAACTCAAGGGCCGCTTCGGACGACTCTAGTTCCCGCGACTCCCGTGCCCGATATTTATATTTTAAGCAAAAAGAGGTCCCCGATGCAAATTTCCGAATTCTCGACATGGCTAGACAACCTGCTTGAACCCAAGCTTTTTAAGGATTACTGTGTCGACGGTCTTTGCGTCGAAGCCTCCGACAAGGTCAGTCGAATTGTCACGGGGGTCTCTTTCCGCGACCGCTTGATCGATGCTGCCATCGAAAACAAGGCCGACTGCATTATCGTCCACCACCCGAATGGCTTTTGGAAGGGCGAAAATTGCAGGCTCGTGGGCAAGTTTGGCGAGCGTATGCGCCGCCTGATGCAGAACGGAATCTCGCTTTACGGTTTCCACCTGCCGCTTGACGGCCACATGGAAGTGGGGAATAACATCTTGATAGCCAACGCTTTCGGGCTCCAAAATGTGGAAGGGTTCCTGCGCGAAGGTGAACGCACCATCGGAGTCGTGGGCGAGTTTACCGAACCTGTTTCTAGCCAATCTTTCGTGGACCAGGCGAAAACGGTGTTTGAACATGGGGTGCAGCATGCCCTGATGTACGGAAAGTCTTCTATTAAGAAGGTGGCCGTTTGCAGTGGTTCGGCAGGTGCTCCTGCCATCGAAGAAGCAATCGCCCTCGGTTGCGACGCTTTCGTGACCGGCGAAATCAAGGAAGCCGTTCCTATCGCTTGCGAAGAACTCGGCTTTAACCTGCTCAGTTGCGGTCACCACCGTACCGAAATTTTCGGTGTTCGGGCCCTCGCCGCCAAAATTCAGGCCGAACTGGGTATCCCGGCCAAATTCATCGATATCGATAACGAAGTGTAAAAAACGCCGTTTTTACAATTTTCGTAAAATTACTTTTTTGTTCCGTTTTCAGCGGTTTTTTAGCGATTTTAGCCCAAAAATGGCGTTTTTTGCATGAAAAGGCCGTTGTGTGTGCCACATCACACTATTTTACATTGCCACTAAAGACCTTTTTACTATCTTTTCGCCCGTGAATTTATACAAGACAACCATACACTTCCAGAACTCCTCGAAGTCGATGACCGTGCACATGCCGGTGTTCTTGTTCAAGGCATGGCCTGTGCTTCGTGTCTTCGTTGTGATTGGTGTATTGTTGTTTATCGTCCAGATGGTGAAATGTCCCAGATTCAGGGAACCCTCGATTACCTGTCGAGTACCACGGCCTCTTTCTTCTCCGACGAAAACCGCCTTTATGCAAGCTTTGGACTGCCGACCCAGGATAAGGGTTCCCGCGAACTCGGTACCGGTGGTTCTGTGAGCCCCAACTCCCTTTTGCTTCGCAAGACTTCTCCGGTCTACGAACGCATGTCCATGCTCGGCGAAACGGCTGAACGTATTCAGGGCAAGCTTGCAAATAACGACTCTTCTTTCCGCACCCTGAACAAGTTTATGGACCAGAAGCACTACATGTGGCGCTTCATTCCGTCCATTGCTCCGACAAACGGTCGCTACGCCTCGGCGTTCGGTCCTCGTATTCATCCGGTCACGGGTGAAGTCGGCAAAATGCACCTGGGTGTAGATATCGCAAACGAACGCTGGACTCCGATTTTCGCTGCTGCCGATGGCGTGGTGGAAGTGGCCCAGCTGAGTTCGACCTTCGGTAACTTTGTCACGATTGACCACGGAAACGGCATTAAGACACGCTACGGTCACATGCAGCTGTCTATTGTGCAGCCGGATCAGTATGTGCATCGTTACCAGGTGATTGGTTATATGGGTAACACCGGCCGCTCTGTGGGTCCGCACCTCCATTACGAGGTCTGGGTTCATAATAGCCCTGTTAACCCGCTTGCCTATATGTTGCCCAACGAATATACCGTCGACTAACGGTATCTGGGTAACGCCCTGCTCCTAAAATATGGCGCCGCTTGTCGGCTAAGAGCAGTAACCCCTTAGGGGTCCCATGAATCCATTTGGCGCAAGCCTGCGTCTAACCGCGTTATTTGCCGCGCTTTTTGTAAGTGTGGTATTTTCTGATGTCCCCAAACTCTACTTTACCGAGGTGCACCATTGCCCAGCGGAGCCCGAACCGGAATGGGTCGAAGTCTACAACGCCTCGGACTCTCCGCAACCTCTCGAAGAATTCCGCTTTTGCAACCGGGCCAAGAATTGGATTACAGGCAAAAACAAGCACGACTCGATTGCCCCGTTTGAAACAGTCCTGTTCACCCGTGATACGCTCCTGTTGCGCGAATACCTCGGGTTTAAGGATGTACGCCTGATTCAGTATGCCATGGGCTACCTGAACAACACGGCGGGTTCACTTTCTATTTGCAAGGGTGACTCCATTATCGATAGCGTCGCTTGGGACAAGTCGACCGTAACCTGCCCCTCGGGGTTCAACCCGCGCACCGGCAGGGCCGAAAACACGCCGGGCTACCAAAGCGCTCGTGACTCGGACCGGAGCATTCTTTGGGGTGGGTCCGCAGACAAAGGCAAGAAAACGCAATCGGGCAACCAGGCTCCCTTTACATTCCGGCTATCGACGCGCTTGGTGCGGGTAAACAAGACTCCGCTTCGGGTTTATGTCGAAAGTGAATTCTCGGTCGCACTTCGGCTGCTAGATTCGGCCGGCCGCGAGCAGTGGAAAACAACCGTGCCCGCGCATTCCAACGCCTGGGTCAATGTGCCGCTCGACCGCCTTGTGGGTATAGGCGCTGCCTATATCGCACTCGCTTCGGGCCGTTACGAGCAATTGGTCGGATTCTTGGTGAGGCCGTAATGCGAAGGCTGATTCTTTTGATTGTTGGGCTTGCAAGTATCGCTTGCGCCAAGGATTTTTTGCTGATGGAAAATCTTATGGAAAATCCGGCACAGGTGGCTGACCCTGGCTTTGAAGTCGCCTACGCCCAGGTGCCAGCGGTCTTGCTCTCGGTGGTGGGGGTAGGCGGCGAATTCGGATGGGGGCGCTCCGGCGACTATGACCGCTACCGCCTCGCTTTTTCGGGCTCGTACCTTGAAATGGATTCTTTGTACAGGCAAGTTTATTCGGAATGGGATTTCTCGGTAGCAAGTCTTTCGAAAGATCGTGTGGGCTTTGTCGCGGGAGTCGGCTACGGGCTTTCTATCGACTGGGTGCCAAAAGGGGATGACTTTGCGGGTGAATCTTGGACCAGCAATCGCTACAAGGCGGGGGTGGCGTTGATTAAAAGTCCGCTGTCGCTTTCGGCGATGTTGTCTCTTTTGAATCACGATTCGTATTTTGAATTTGATTATGCGCTGGCTCTTCGCTTTGAAGGCTCGCGCATTGGGGCGTTTGTTGAATTCGATGGCAAATCGCTCGATGTGGGCGATTACCTGAAGTTTGAGCATTTCGCAATTTATTCGGTATACCGGTTTCCGGACTTTGCCATGTCGGTCTCGATTGTGTTTTCGATTGGGAACTGGAACTTTTCGGGGGCGTACGGCAATGCCGGCTCATTATGGGATTGGTTTGGCTTTTCTATCTCTAAATCCATAAGAAAAAAGACTATATTATAAATATGCAGGTATCTGTAAGTATTCTCATTGCTGTATCCTTTTTCTGTTTGTTGGTCATAACAGCATTTGTGATATCTGTTCTCTTGATTAGGGATTTGCTGAGCAAGCAAAAGATTTATTCCATTTTTGCAAGCTATCTTAGCGACTTTTTGGTGATTGTCTCTAAAGAAGGGCGCTTGATCGATGCGACCCCGACCTATATTTCGGACCCGCTTTATAATTCCATTTTGCGCCAGAGGTCTTTTAAGAAGATTTTTTCGGCTTCGGAATACAAGCGCTTTTTGGAATACGTCAAAGGCCTGGATGCTTATCCCGACATTCCGTTTGTGTTTTCGCAAGACGTGGGGGACGGTATCAACTGGTACGAAATTCGTGCAAGTATGCAAAAGCAGGGGGCCGATGTCCACATGGTGCTTTTGCTCACGAACGTGACTTTGGACGTGGAATCGAGAACCCAGCGTGACGAACTGAAAGAAAAGGTCGACATGCTTTTGCAGAATACGGGCGACTTTTTGTGGTCGATGGATGTCGATACCCGTACGTTTACCTTCTTGACTCCGCTCGTAGACGACGAAGGTCGCGCGATTCCGAGAACGCAGGGCGTTCAGGATATTCGAGCGATGATGCCCGATGACGACTACGCCTTCTTTGACAAGCACTTGAACGCGCGCATTGTGGAATTCCGTGCCACGGGTCAGAATTCCAGCGAAAATCATGGGGTGCGTCTGCGCTTGCTGGGTGAAAACGGCAAGTTGGACTGGTATGCTTTCTGTGGACGCCTTTATACCGAAGAAAACGCCAAAATCGTATTCCGTGGTACGGCGCGTCGTTTGGACATGCACCTTGAAAATTCGATGGTCGAAGGTTCCGGCGTGAGTGAAGCGACTCAGGTTTCGGCCCTTGCGTTCCCGGATATTCGCATGTTCTGGATTGATAGAGACTATAAGGTTTGTGGCTGTAACCAGGCGTTTTCGCTTGCGTTCGGTAGCCCGAATCCCGAAGAAATCGAAGGTAAGCGCTTGCTTGAAGTGGTTCGCCCCCGGTATTTCACGCTGTTCCATGGAGTTCTTTCAGAGGTTTTCGAAAAGGGACTTTCTAAATCTTGGAAAGGTCCTTTCGGTGTGGGAAAGCGTCTTTTGTGGTTCAATGCAGTACCTCTCAAACGCGATGACGGATACACGTATCGCGTGTTGGGCGTGTATTTGCAGTTGGACGAAAACGATTTTAATTCAGTAAATAACGTTCTTATGGAGAAAAAATGAAAAAGTTAATGATACTTGCTGTGGCCTCGATGTTCATTTTCGCAGGTTGCGAAGAAAAGAAGGCCGAAGAAGTGAAGGTGGAAGCAAAGCCGGTTGCTGAACAGCCTGCTGCAAAGCCTGCTCCGGCTCCGTCTGATGCGGCGGTGCGTGCCGGTATCCAGTCTGTTGATTGGGCCAAGGCAATCGAAATGAATGCCAATGGTGGTATTTACGTGGATGTGCGTAATGCTGCAGAATTGAACGAAGGCTATGCTCCGTATGCAGTGAACATTCCGCTGGGTGAACTGAGAAACCGTTTCGGCGAACTCCCGAAGGATAAGGACTTGCTGATTTACTGCCGTTCTGGCCGTCGTAGCGAAGCCGCTTCCAAGTTCCTGATGGACCAGGGTTATACCCGCGTGTATAACGTCCTCGGTGGCTTCAACGCATTCCCGAAGAATTAATGAATTACCTCCAGCTGGCACTAGAGAATTCCCTGTTTTCGGTTGGGATTAGCCGACCGAATCCTGCCGTGGGCGCCGTCGTCGTTAAAGACGGAATCGTCGTCGGGAAGGGGCGTACACAGCGCCCTGGGAATGCTCATGCCGAGGTGATGGCGCTGCGTGACGCGGGCGAACTCGCCCGCGGGGCGGCCATCTATGTAACGCTGGAACCTTGCTGCCATTATGGCCGCACGCCCCCCTGCACAAAGGCAATCATTGATGCCGGCATCAAAGAAGTCTACTTCGCGCATGCCGACCCGAATCCGGTTGTGCGCGGCAAGAGCCGAAGCATTTTAGAAGAAGCTGGAATCAAGGTCTTTGAAGGCCAGGATGCTTGCGAGCGTGCTATTGTTGAAAGTGGCTGGGATGATTCTTGCTCGCATGACGGCTGCAAGGTGCTTTCAGGAAATTCAACAGCCATGGGGGAGCCGGAGACTCGCGCCGAAGCGCTTGCCGAAGCCCGCATGGTTTTTCACGAAATCGAACGATTCTTTGAGGCGTACGATTTCTATGTCCGCAACAAGACAACCTTTGTCGAAATCAAGTCGGCCATTTCGCAAGATGGCAACATGGGGTTAAAAGGGGCGTCGCTTAAGATCACCGCTCAAGGCGCCAATTGCTGGAATCATGAACTTCGCGCCATGAGCGATGCAATCCTGGTGGGCGCAGGCACCGTACTTGCCGACAACCCTTCGCTCGATGTTCGCTTTGCCCAAGGGAATAATCCCGTGAAAATCATCTGGGCCGGGCATCATGAATTTACCGCAGCCGAAGTGGCTACCCTTCGCATATTCCAGGCGCCTGTAGAAGAAGGCAAGGCTCCCATTGTCTTTACATGCGTGCCGCAGCCCGCGCTTGAAAAAAATCTTGAGAAATTAAAGAATGTGGGGGCAGCGCCGGCTGCTGAAAATTTCGCAGTTGAAGTCGTCGCTTTAAGTAATGCGTCCTTCGTTGCCAACTGGCACGAGATGCATGCGAATCTCTCCGCCCGGGGCATGCACCGCCTGATGGTGGAGCCTGGCGCTCGTCTTGCTGATGAAATCTTTAAATGCGGTCTCTGGAATCGCCTCGATTTATGGCAATCTTCCGACCCCGCGGTCGATCGTGCGCTTGAATCCAGCGGCGCCGACGGCTTACCGTATCCCGAACTTCCCACAGCCCTCGTCGCCCGCGAATCCTTCATGCTCGGGCCCGACGTGTTGACCGTGTACTCGCGCTAGAGCGCCTGCATCAAGCGTTTCTTCGCAGCTCCATCGGGCAATTCCAGGAACAGTTCCTTCGCGAATGCCTTAGTCAGCATTTCGCGGGCCTTGTCAGCCGGAATTCCGCGGCTTGTCAAATAGAACATCTGATCCTTGTCGAGTTCGCCCACGGTATTGCCGTGCGTACATTCCACGTCATCGTGGTAAATCTTGAGCACCGGCTTCACGGAAACGCTGGGGCCATCGCTCAAGAGAATCGTGTTCACCAACTGGCTCGAATTCACTTGGCTGCAATTGTTACCAACGACCACTTGGCCGTCGTAGCTGGCGTAAGCGTTTTCGTCGAGAATGTTACGCACGAACTGCGTGCTCACCGTGCTGGGAGCGTTGTGCAAAATTGTCAGGCGCTGGTGCTTAGAGGCGTTGCCCTTCAGAATGTTCAAACTGCGGTAATCGAAGTTTGCGCCTTCGCCGTTCAATTCTACGCGGGCACTGATGCGGCCAATGCCGCTGTCTTGCAAAACGTTCGCAAAATGCACGGTCGAGTGTGCTGCCTGCTTGATGTCGAAATGCCTAAAGGTCAGCGGCAAGTTGTTAGCGGGGTTTGCAAAAAAGATTTCGAGCTCGGCGCCTTCAGCGACATTGATATCGAAACGTTCCGCGCAAATTTCATGCATCACCTTGTTGTCAAGGATTTCAATGCTTGCCTTTGCGTTCTTGCCGATGTTTAAAACCGTACGGCCGAAGTCGTTGTTGCACTTGAGCATCGCCATTTCGTTTTCGCCATCGGCAATCGTCTTCACGAGCTGGCGGGCGTTGCAGGCAATCGGCAAAAGGGCGGCAAAGTCGTCTTCGCTTGCGAAGTCTTCGTCGCAAGTGCATTCACTCGGGAATTCAGGAGCCTGAATCTTGTTGACCGGGAAAAACGTCCACAATTCGTTATTGCGACGCGGCATTCCCAATTGTTTAATGCGGGTAATGGCGTCCATTAGTTTTCCTCGATCCAGTCGTAACCTTGTTCTTCGAGCTTGAGGGCGAGTTCCGGACCGCCCGAAAGAATAATCTTGCCGTGGCGCAGCACATGCACGTAAGTCGGCTTGATGTAGTCCAAAAGTCTTTGGTAGTGCGTCACCAGAATCACCGCCTTTTCGGGCGACATAATCTGGTTGATGCCATGAGCCACAATGCGGAGTGCGTCAATGTCGAGACCCGAGTCCGTTTCGTCGAGGAACGATACCTTCGGATCCAAAATAGCCATCTGCAGAATTTCGTTGCGCTTCTTTTCGCCACCGCTAAAGCCGTCGTTCACGCCGCGGTCACGGTAACGGTCATCCATTTCGAGCATGGCCATTTTTTCTTCGCAGAGTTTCTTGAAGTCTGCATCGGCGAGCGGTTCGAGCCCGAGGTAGGCGCGCTTGGAGTTGAGCGCCATCTGCAAGAATTCCACGTTGTTCACGCCCGGAATTTCGGTCGGATACTGCGTGCTGATGAACAGGCCGGAATTGGCGCGGTCGCAAATTTCCATCGAAAGTAGGTCCTTGCCATCGAGCGTCACGGAGCCGTCATTCACGGTGTAGGCAGGGTGGCCTGCAATCACCTTCGAAAGCGTACTTTTGCCGGAACCGTTCGGGCCCATGATGGCATGGACTTCGCCCGGTTTGACTTCCAGGTTGATACCCTTCAAAATCTGGGTTCCGTCTTCGATACTAGCTTTCAGGTTCTTGATGGACAGCATAATTCCTCCGGCGCTATTGCGCTAGAACATTTTTTTACGGCTCAAATTTAGAAAAACTTGCGGCCTGTGTCTTATCAATTTTTTTTATAATCAGATGAACGGATTACCCGAAGTCATCAAAGTCGTTGCCCATGTTGTCATCGCCGCCGTAAGAATATTCTTCGTCGTCTTCGGGCGGTGGGGGCTCAAAGCCCTCGGGCGGTTCGTCGGCAGGCATTTGCTCTTCGGAATAATTTTCAGGCGCAAATTCTGCAGGGGGTTGCGGCACATTTTCTGCAAATGCAGGGACACTCGGTTGCGAGTACTGCGGTGCAGGGGCTGCTTGGACAGGTGCAGTCTGAACCGGTGCGGGCGTTGCCTGAATGGAGGTTGGTGTAATCACGGTTGGTGCCGCAGGCATCGGGGCACCCTGAATCACCGACTGGAACAGTATCAGCTGAGTCTTGCTGCGTACTACTTGATCGGCAAAAGCATCGATGGTAATCTTTTCAGCGTTGAACAGGGCGTTCAGCTTTTGCATGCCCTGCGTAAACTTGGACATCTGCATGCGCGTTTCGACCGCTTCGTTGCTGGTCAGCGGAATTAGGTGCTTTTGTCTGTCGCAAAGCTTGGTCGAAAATACGGTCAGCGTTTGGTAAAATTCGATGATTTCCTGCGGAGTTTTCCATTGTTCCTCGGGCAAGCCTTCCAAGAAGAGCCTAAGCGTGGGCGATACGTTTTCGTATATCAGCTGCGGCGAAACGGCGCCTGTTTCGGCGTAAAGTGCAATGGCGGAATTCACGAATTCTTCGACCACCGGAGATTCAAACATGCGGACGCCGCTCGCTGCCCAGTCCATGTCAAAGTATTCCAGTGCGCGGTCCATGAGTGTCGGGTTACGAAGCACCAAGTTTGCAAATCGGATTTCCATCGGCGGAATGCTTGCCCAGTCGAGCGTTGCTTCGGGGGCTTGTTGAATTGTGATTTGCTGTTGCGGCTTTAGGATTTTTACTCGAGCTAATGATCGATCTGTGTTAAAACGTTCTGCAATTAGCTTTGTATATTGGTTTTGCAACTCAGAATCTTTGATGCTTTTAACAAGTGATTTTGTGTAGGTGACTATGCGTGCGCGTTCTTCAGGGCTTTGCATGTCGTGCTGGCGGGCAAAATAAAAAAGCCAGTCTTCTGCATTTCTAAGTTCGTTTCGGAAAGCATCTGCTCCACGTTCGTTTACAAAATTATCCGGATCGATTTTGGTGCCGTCGGGGCGAGAAAGGGCGAAAATTTTGGTTGTGATTCCGTGAGGCAAAACTACTTCAAGACTTCTGAGAGTTGCCTTCTGACCCGCAGGATCTCCATCAAATACTAGATAGGCTGTATCTGCGTATCTAGAAAGAATGCTTGCGTGTGTTTCGGTTAGTGCAGTTCCTGATGCAGCAATTACGTTAGTAACTCCACTTTGGAACAGGCTTATCATGTCAAAGTAACCTTCAACAATGATGACTTCCCGTTCTTTGGCTATGCTTTGTTTGCTCTGGTGCAAACCGAATAGAATATCGCTCTTGTGGTACAGCGCCGATTCCGGGCTGTTCATGTACTTGGCGTGGCTCTTTCCGGAGAGGTCGCGGCCACCGAAGGCGACAATCACGCCCGAAAGGTTCTGAATTGCAATCATTAAGCGATCGCGGAACTTATCCGAGATTCCGCCATTTTCTTTTTCGACAGCGAGCCCCGCCTTAACGCAGTCCAGCGGCGAAAAACCATTCTTGACGGCATACCCGATAAAGCCTTCGCGACCTTCCGGTGCGTAACCGATGTGGAATAGCTTGCGGGTTTCGTCGGTAATGTGGCGGCTGGCAAGATACTGGAGTGCCTTGGGAGAAAGGGCGAGTTGTTGCTCGAACCATTGGCAGGCAAGTTCGTTCAGCCTGCGGACCATGGCGCGTTCTTCAGTCTTTTCGCTGTCTTCGGGGGCGCCTAGCTGGGGGAGTGCAAAGCCGGTAAAGTTTGCGACCCATTCCACAGCGCCCTTAAAATCCATTTTTTCGTGTTCTTGCACGAATTTGAAAACGTCTCCGCCTGCTCCACAAGCAAAGCATTTATAAATTCCCAAGCTTGGGTTGACGTTCATGGAAGGGCTTCTGTCATCATGAAAGGGGCAGACTCCCAAGTAGCGGCCATTTCCGGAACGTTTCAGCGGAACAAAATTCTCGATGACCAACGCAATATCTGCGTGGGCTTTGAGTTGCTGAATGATTTCGTTAGAATAGAACGCCACGCCCCAAATTTAGCAAGAAAACGTCGTCAAAATTTTGACAGAAACATAAAAAAAGAATCCGTTCTTGAAGAACCGGATTCTTTTTTAGTAGCGGGGGCAGGACTTGAACGCTGCGACCTTCGGGTTATGAGCCCGACGAGCTACCAACTGCTCCACCCCGCGTCGAGGTTGCACCATATATAGTAAATTTTTATAGCCCTGTCAAGGGTTTTTTACACGAATTTTTTCAGAATATGCTTGCTAGCGACGAAATAATCAATACCGCTAATAATGGTAATTGCGGTTATGACGCCCATCACAGCTTGCGGGAAAATTGCCCAGAATGATTGATAATTGGGGATAATTGCTTCCATCGGATCGAGGGCACCAAGCAAAATGGCAACAATTCCGATACCCTGGAGAGCTGTTTTCCATTTGCCACTGCGACGTGCCGGCATAATCAAGCCTTCGCTTGCGGCAAGCGTACGGAGAGTTTCAACGCTCGATTCGCGGAAGTAAATGAGGGCGACCATCCACACCGGGGCATACCCTGTAGCGATAAAGCACATGAAGATTGTCATGTTCGAAATCTTGTCGCTGAACGGGTCCAAGTACTTACCGAGCGTGCTTACTTCGCCGAGTTTGCGGGCGAGGTAGCCATCCAAAAAGTCGGTCAGCATAAAGCCAAGCACCATCACCAACGAAAGGCTCTTGAAAACGAGGCTGTTGTTGCTGTAATCCAAATCGTTATCGTAGAAGAAAACCCACAAGAAGAACGGGGTCAACACAATGCGGCTCATGGTCAGCTGGCTTGCAATCGAAAGCGGCTTACGGTGAGCAGGATCGCGGTAATACCAATAGGCATATGCAACAGTCGAGGCTATAATCAAGAGAATCGAGGTTACCATGCAAATTTGTTGGTAATCTTCGAGGTTCAGCAGGTACACGCCCATCGTTACCGTAATCGCAATGTTTGACAATTTGCTCCAGCGACGCTTGCGGGGGAGCGATTTACCTTCGCGAAGAACGCCGAGGCTAAAGAGTGTGTGGGCAACAAGGCGGGCCAGCAAGAATACGCAACCGACGGCGAGCAATTTTTCGGTTTGATCGTTTTGGAGCAAGTCGCGCACGAAAATGCTGGTCATCACCACGAACGAAAGAAAACCGTCAACCACGTTCAGCCAAAGTCTATAATAGGGCTTTTCAATTTCTTGCGAACGCAGTTGGTACAAATTAACCCAGCCCATAATCAGGGCGATTGCTACTAGGGCGGTGGCGGTCTTGGCCATGCCCATCCAGATAAAGACGATGACGGCTATAAAAACCATCGCGCGCATAACGCTCCAAATGCGTGTGCGAAGTCTAATATCGGATGTCTGTTCTTGTGTCATTTAAAGCCTCTGTCAAACTTCTAAAAGTTGTCTTGCATGTTCGCGAATCGTGTCAGATTCGCCGCCGAGCATGCGAGAAAGTTCCTTGATGCGTCCATCGTGGTCGAGTTCAACCACATGCGTGTAGGTGCGGCCATCGATTTCTTCTTTGCTGACCGCGAGTTGGTTCTTGGCGCGGCTTGCCACCTGGTGCAAGTGCGTAATCGTGAGCACTTGGTGGTGCTGGCCTAAATTCTTTAATGCTTCGCCGATGCTGTTGCCGACTTCGCCGCTGATTCCGGAATCCACTTCGTCGAAAATCAAGAGGGGCACGCGGTCGAGGTCGGCCATCACGCTCTTGATTGAAAGCAGCACACGACTGAGTTCGCCGCCCGAAACCGCTTTTTGCAGGCTCTTGAAGCCTTCGCCGGGGTTTGGGGCGAGCGTAAATTCAATCTTGTCGGCACCGTTCGGCGACAAAGCCTGCATGGTAATCGATGTTGCAAAAATCGCCTTCGGCATGCCGAGCGTATTCAGAATGTCGCTCACGGCCTTGTCATAACGGGCTGCTGCATTCTGGCGAGAAGTCGTCAGCTTGAGGGCGGTTGCCTGCAGTGTTTCGAGTGCCTTCTTGGATTGCCTAGAAAGCTCTTCCAAATCGGCATCCAAGTTCTCGAGGCTCGAAAGCTCTTCTCGACGTTGTGCGGTCAAGGCAATCAGGCCCGCAACATCGGTGCGGTACTTGCGCTTGAGTTTCTGAATCTGGGCAATGCGGGCATTGGCGCGGTCAATGTCGGCGGCACTCATGGCTGCCGAAGGGTGCAACCTCAACAAGTCCTTGCAAACACTTTCGTACGGGTCAGTCACTTCTTCAAGCGACTTCAGATAATCTTCGTAGTCCGGGAGTTTTGCGGCAAGCGAACGCATCTTGGCTTGCAAAATCTGCACTTGGTCCAAGAGTCCGTTTTCGCCACCGAGCATTCCCTGAATGTCGTTCAAGTAGCGGGTTTCGGCTTCTTGCTTGCTTGCGCTGTTCACCTTTTCTTCGAGGGCTTCTTCTTCGCCTTCTTTCAGGGCTGCTTTCGAAAGTTCATCGAATTGGAACTTCAAAAAGTCCTTTTGGGCAGCCAAGTTTTTCGCGCGTTCTTCGGTAGCCTTGATTTCGTCTTGAATCTTGTTCCAGGTGGCCCATTCGCTTGTGTATTCGGCAAGCAGTTCGCCGTTTCCGGCAAAGTCATCGAGCATCTGCGTATGCGTGCGAATGTCGCGCAACAAGAGCTGTTCACTCTGGCCGTGCATCTGGATCAATTCTTCGCCCAGGCGCTGCAAATCGGGGAGGGCCACTACGGCTCCGTTTACGCGGGCGCGGCTCTTGCCGTTTTCCTGAATTTCGCGGCGGATAATCAGTTCGTCGTCGCTGTCGAGCTCCAGTTCTTCAAGGACTTTCTTGACTTGCGGTTCGTTTGCAATGTCGAATGTGGCTTCGACAACAGCCTTTTCTTCGCCGGTACGCACCATAGTCGATTGCGCTTTGTCGCCGCATACAATGCGGAGCGCCTTTAAAAGCACTGATTTTCCGGCACCGGTTTCGCCGGTAATCGCAGTAAAACCATCGCGGAACGGAACTTCCGCTTGAGCAATCAAAGTAAATCCACTAATCGACAGGTGCTTTAACATACGGCAAATAAATTAGCAATTTAGCTTGACACTAAGTGTCATTTCTCGAATTCAACAACGCTTCGGTAGATGGGGCGACCTTCCTTGCGGTACTTCTTTTCGAAGCCGGTCATAATGCCTTCGGTAGGTTCTGCGGTGTTTCGTTCCAAAATTTTGCAACCTTTAAAATTGTCGAAAACTTCAAGCGCAACTTCGTTGTATTCCTGGTGGTCTGTACCCCAGTAGAAAATGCGCTTGCCGGGTTTTAACACGCGGGCGACTTCAACCAGAAAGTCTGGGCGCAACAGGCGGTTCTTGTGGTGGCGTTCTTTCGGCCACGGGTCCGGGAAATACATGTGGAATGCATCTACTGTATTGTCTTTCACGCAATCACGCAAAAAGAAGAACACATCGCCGCGGAGCATGGTGGCGTTAGCGAGAGCGCCTGCCTTGTCCATCTTGCGCTGTGCAAACTTGGCCCAAGTGTAGTCCCATTCGCTGCCCATGATAACGGTATCCGGGTGCTTGGGAGCATATTCCGAAAGGAACCCGCCCTTGCCGCTTCCGATTTCGACTTCCACGCGGTCGCCCATGTTCGGGAACATGTCTTTCCAGTTAAAGTCCAGCTTGTGGGGGAGTCCATCAGGCGTTGCAATCGGTTTACGGTCGCCGTGCGTGCGGAACACGTAATGCCAAAGGCCCTTCGATTCCGGGTCTTCTTTCAAGTCGCGGTAAAATTCAGGAATCACCACGTCCTTTTCCACTTTTTCTTCGCTTTCGTTCAATGCTTCTTCGTTTGCCATAAATTCTTTCATCTCACATTTCACATCACACATTTCACATTTTATATAAACGCTACTACCTTATCCAAAAACTTTTCCGGAATTTCCTTTGCAATCATTTCGCGAATGTACTTTTCGGAATACTTCATCGAAAAATGCGCAAGGATAATCTTTTCGCATTTCACTTGGTCGCCCATGCGGTTCAGCGCATCTGCAATTTGGCTAATGTGCGTGTGGCCCTTCTTGTGGCTCATTTCATAGTCTTCGGGGGCAAGGAATGTGCATTCCGTAATCAGCACTTTCGACTGGAATACGCGCTGGTTTTCCAGCAGGCTTTCTCCCATGCAGTCGCCCATAAAACTGACCAGTGGATCGTACACTTCGCGTGTAATTTCAGTACCGCTCTCGCGCAGTTTGATGATTTCGTCGGGAGTCTTTCCCAAGAATTCTTCCTTGAGCTTTTTCTTGTAATGGTACAAGGTGGCGCCCATGGCGTGAATCGAGTGCTTGACTTCGAACGCTTCCAGCGCCAGATCTTTACGATGTTCCAAAAACTGGAGTTCACCTGCGCTCACGCCGACAATTTCGGGATAGCGGAATTTGTTTTCGGGTACGCCTTCGAACATGGCCTCGGCACGAATCCAGTCGCGAGCTCCGTCGCAAATGCGTTCGGGCATATAATAAATGCTTTCGCGTTCCACGCCCATCATTTTGCGCAGGCTATGGTGACGCATCAGACAACGAGCATGATCGCCATGCGCGTGCGTCAGGAATACGTGATTCAAGGAGGTTGCTGAAAGCGGGCATTCGCCCATATCAATGCAAAAATCTAGTTCCGGGAGCTGAATGTAGGTCGCAAGCCCCGAAATCGAAAAACCGACAACAGACGTGCACGAAGTGCTTACGTGCACCTGCTTTAAGGCGTTATGAATGTATTTACTTTCTGCCATGAATTTTCTACGCCAAATGTAGAAATTTAGAGCTTAGAGCTTAGAACATGGCGCCTAGAAAAAAGCTGTTATTTTAATAAAAAAGAAAAGCCCACTTTTGTGGGCTTCCTAAGTTCTACTAAGTAAGCTCTGTCGACTACTTGGTCTTTGCGTTTTCTGCGATAAGCTTGTCGAAGTCTTCGCAGCTCAAAGCTTCAATGTGGTTACCCATGGCTACGCTACGGGTACGGGCGTTACCCTTCTTTTCGGGAATGCGGAAGCAGAAATTGTAGACGTTTCCCTTGTCGGTCGGAATGCCCATCTTGAAAATGCGGATTCGCTGGGCGCCCTTGTTGTAAATTTCGTGATAATCGTAGGAATTCTTGATCTTTTCGAGGCGTTTTTGCTGGGAAAATTCAATTTCGTCGTTAATGGGGCCTTCCAATTTGAGGGGAAGGGAGTTCTGGAAACGGAGTTCCAATTCGTTGCCAGTCTTTACAATCGATGTTTCTTGCGGCTTGATCAGGTAACGCTGCTGCGGAATGTTCTTATAGGCAAAGGTATGCACCGTACGGACTCCACACATCTCGCGCATGTCAGGCTGTTCCACAAAGTCGATATCACGGCAGATGGGGGGCATATTGGTAGGAACTTCCAGGCTTTCGCTAGTGTTGCTGTTGTTTGAACCGGCACAGGCGGAAAGGAGAGTAGCTATAGCGATACTAGAGAATAGCAAGAATGAGAATTTCATACTTTAAATATAATTTTATTATTTCGTTTTGCATTTAATTTCTTGAGAAAGTTGATTTTTTTCACTTTTTGATTGTAAACTTTTTGTTTCTTTAATCCGTTTTTAGGCTGAAATATTGGAGTTTGGGCCTTTAAAATCATCTTTACGCTCTAGTGTTGCTAAAAAAATGTATTTTTGCCGCGGATTAAGAATTGGGTATAACATGAATATTTATAGCTGGAACGTGAACGGGTTGCGCTCTGCCCTTAAAAAGGGTTTTACGGACTGGTTTGCTGCAACGAAGCCGGATATCTTGTGCTTGCAAGAAGTCCGTGCCGAGGTAGACCAGATTCCCGAAGAAGTGGCAAACCCCGACGGCTACTTTGCCTACTGGAACCCTTGCCGCCGCAAGAAAGGTTACAGTGGCGTAGGCATTTATACCCAAATTGAACCTGACCGCGTGAACTATGGCTTCGATATCGAGGAATTCGACGAAGAAGGCCGCGTGCTCCAGCTCGTGTTCCCGGATTGGGTCTTGAATTCGATTTATTTCCCGAATGGTGGCCAGGGCGACGATCGCCTGGATTACAAGCTGCGCTTTTACGATGCCTTCCTTGAAAACTGCAAGCGCTGGATTAACGACGGAAAGCATGTGGTCACGCTGGGCGACTACAATACCTGCCACAAGGAAATCGATATTGCTCGCCCCAAGGAAAACGAGAATATAAGCGGCTTCTTGCCGATTGAACGTGCTTGGATGGACAAGTATGTCGAAAACGGCTTTGTGGATTCGTTCCGTCTGCTGCACCCTGAAGAACGTGACCGTTATTCTTGGTGGTCAAACCGTTTTGGCGCTCGTAGCCGCAATGTGGGTTGGCGTATTGACTATGCCTTTGTAGACGAAGGTCTAGTCCCCAATGTTCTCAATGCCGAAATTCACCCGGATGTGATGGGTTCGGACCATTGCCCGATTAGCATTGAACTGGAACCGCCGTTCCCGCCGCTTCCCATTAGTCATGAAGTTTAAGCCGCTTGATGGCTTTGCTATAACTATAAAATAAAGGGCACCTTAGGGTGCCCTTTGCTCATAGCTCGTTATTCAGAGGGCCCTGGGCCCGTCCTCAAAACTATCTCGTCTTGACGATTGTCCAAGCTTCGTCAAACAGTTTGGCGGCGTCACCCGGGTCGCGCAAGAAAACCATGCGGTCGATTTCTTCGCGGGAGGGGTTGATCACGCGGTTGTTCTTGAAGTCATCATCAATCACCTGGAGCGAAGCCTTGTTCGGTGTCGCGTAGTTGATGAACTTGGCGAGCTGTGCGCCAATCTTGGCGTCAAGAATGTAGTTCATGAAGGCGTATGCACCGTCGACGTTCGGAGACTTGGAGCTGAGTGTCATGGCGTCTACCCACATAAAGCTGCCTTCGGTAGGAATGGCAAACTGGAGCGTCGAATCTTCGTCGATGGCGGCCATGGCTTCGCCGTTGAATACGATAGCGGCCCAGTCCATGCCCGAAAGCACTTTGTCCTTGCCGCCCACGGAACCGTCGAATCCAAGGAAGTGCGGATCCTTCTTGGCGTCAAGAATCAGTTCGACAGCCTTGTTGATTTCTTCTTGCTTCACGCTGTTGGCATCAAAGCCCTTAGCCTGGAGTGCCATCGAAAGCATGGAACGGGATTCTTCTAACAAACTAAAATTACCCTTGGTCTGCTTGGCATCAAAGAGCATCTTGTAGCTGACTTTGTTCGGGTCGATTGTCGTGTCGCGGTAAAGAATACCTGTGGTACCCCAGAGGTAGGGGAGCGTGTAGGTGTTGGTCGGGTCGTAGCTCGGGCTCTTGAATTGGTCGGCCACATTCACGCGGTTAGCAATCTTGTTCGTGTCGATCGGAGCGATAAGGCCCAGGTGAATCATTTGCTGAATCACCACGTCCGAGGCGATAATCACGTCGTACTGGCTTGTGCCTGCAGCCTGGAGCTTGCCAATCATTTCTTCTTGGGCTTCGTACAGTTCCAACTGCAACTTGTAACCCGTCTTCATCTGGAAATCGGTAATCATTTCCGGATCGATATATTCGCTGTAAATCATGACGGTGACAGTTTTGGGGTGTTGCTTCTGTTCGTCATCGCAACCCGCAAGAATGCCTACCGAAAGGAGGGCGAATAGGGCTAATGCAAAAAGGTTTTTCATACGAGCTCCTTCGTTGATTTCTTTAATTTTAGTTTTTTTTCTTTCCATTGTCCCTTGAGGGCTGCTGCAAGCATCGCAAATAGCGTCAGAGAGAAAATAATGGTTGACAAGGCGTGAATCTGGGGCGAAACTCCGCGCTTCAGGGACCCGTAAATGAACAGGGGCAGCGTTTGGGATTGCGGTCCGCTCACAAAGAAACTGATAATGAAGTCGTCAAGCGACAGCGTAAAGGCGAGGAGTGCTCCAGCGATGATGGCCGTTGAAAGTTGCGGCAAAATCACGCGGAACCATGCTCCTGCTGTCGATGCGTACAGATCGCGGGCGGCTTCAATCTGGTCGCGACCAATGCTTGAAAGCCTGCTTTGCACTACAAGAACCACAAAGCTGATTTCAAAAGTCACGTGGGCGATAATTAGAGTGAACATGCCCGGATCGAAAACGCTTGTAAGGCTGCGGAACAGGGCAAACACGGAAACAAGCGCAATGGCCATCAGAATGTCCGGCGTCACGACCGGAATATTGATGGATAAGTCAAAGAATTCCTGCGTTTTCTTGCTCCAGGGTGTACGGTGAATACCGATGGCAAGGAGCGTTCCGAGCAGAGTCGAAATCAGGGTACTGACAACCGCCAGAATAATAGTATTCACGGTTGCGGTCTGCACAAGCGTATTGTCAAAGAGCTTGGCGTACCAATCGAAGGTGAATCCGCCCCAAGTTTGGCCGTGCTTGTTGGCGTTAAAGCTCTGGATTAAAACCATCAAGAGCGGCACGTACAAGAGTGCCATGCCAAGGTAAGCAATCAGACGGGCGTATAGCGGGATTCTTCTAGACAAAGCTCTTTCCTCCCGTCTTCTTGAATACAATCAGGCTTGCAACGCTCGAAATAATGAGCACGATTCCAAGCATAGCGCCAAAAGGCCAGTCGAGCGCAGTTCCAAAGAACTGTTGCTGAATCAAGTTACCAATCAGAATGAACTTGGCGCCACCGAGCAAATCGCTTACCACATACATGCCAAGAGTCGGTACAAGCGTTAACACCACCGAGGCGACAATGCCTGGCATCATTTGCGAAAGAATGCCATGATAGAAGGTGCGCAAGGGTTTTGCGTAAAGATCGCGGGCCGCTTCCACGATTCCCCAGTCCAAGCGCTCAACGCTTGTGTACAGCGGAAGAACTGCAAACGGAAGCATGCAACTGACCATGCCGATATAGACGGCAAAGGTTCCCGGGTAAAGCGATTCCGCTTCACCGATGATTCCTAGAGTCCTTGCAAACCAAGTCGGGGGCATTTGGGCTCCGAGCAAAAGCATCCAAGCGTACGTGCGAATCACCAGGTTCGTGCAACTGGGAACCATGACAAGTGCAAGCAATAGGGTAGCGGTGCTTTTTTTGTGCGCGCCAATCCAGAATGCCATCGGGAGCCCGATAATCAGGCAAAGCAATGTGGTAATGACGGCGATTTTAAGACTGCGCCAAATAATCAAGAGGTTGTCTGCTGACCAGCCGAAACTGCTGAATCCGACCAATTTTTTCAGGTTGTCAAGCGAAAAAGACCAATCGATGGTTCCGTAGGAACCTCGCTGAGCAAATGCCATTACAATCAGGAACAAGGTCGGGAGCAAAAGGAATACCAAGAGCCACAGCATTCCCGGGGTCGTCAAAAGCAATCCGAACCGGCGCATGCGTTTACGCGTGGTGAGCTTGCCTTCGAAAACCTCGATCTTTGTTTTGGAAGCCATTTTGCTAGTCCGTCAGAACTTGAAGGTATTGCGTTTCCATGTAGAGCTTTACCTGGTCCCCCGGGTTGTAAATCTCGTCGGGGTCGGTCATCACACGGAGTTGTGCCGGCTGATTACCGTTTGCTCCAGGCAGTTCTGCAATCAATTCCCAGTAGTCGCCACGGAAGATTCTCTCTAGAATTTTGGCGTCAAATACGTTGTTTGCAAAATTTTCGCCGGCCGTGCATACATGAATGTCTTCCATGCGAATGGCGACTCCGCCAGTTTTCCAGGCGGGAGCCTTATCGACTGCAAGTTCGCCGAAAGCGGTTTTCACAAAGAAGTCTGAAACCTTTTCGCATTCCAGAATGTTTGCTTCGCCAATGAATGTTGCAACAAAGCGATTGACCGGATGTTCGTAAACGTCTTCGGGACTTCCGTCTTGGATGATTTCTCCGTTGTACATTACAAGCACACGGTCGGACACTGCGATTGCTTCGTCTTGGTCATGTGTGACCATAATGAACGTGGTGTCCGTCTTCTTTTGCACTTCCTTGAGTTCGGCCTGCAATTTCTTGCGCAGGTTTGCATCCAGTGCCGAAAGCGGTTCGTCAAGCAACAGAATGTCGGGCTCATTCACCAGAGCGCGGGCGAGTGCTACACGCTGCTTTTGGCCGCCGCTCAAGGTAGCGGGCATTTCTTTAGCGAGGTCGACAATGTTGGTAATCTTCATCATCGCATTGACGCGACGTTCGATTTCCTCTTTGGCGACCTTCTGGCTTTTAAGACCGAAGGCAATGTTGTTGAAAACGTTCAAGTGCGGGAACAGAGCGTAGCTCTGGAACACCGTGTTAATCGGGCGCTTGGCCGGAGAACGTCTCGAAATGACCTTGCCTCCAAGAATCACTTCACCGGCATCGGCTTTTTCAAAGCCTGCGATAATGCGGAGCAGTGTCGTCTTGCCACAACCCGAAGGGCCGAGCAGTGTTACGAACTGACCGTCTTCAATAAAAACATTGATGTCTTTTAGAACTGCTTTATCGCCAAAGCTTTTCTTAACGCCTTTAATCTGTAAGTCGAAAGATTCCATACGCCCGACTACGAATGCAGGTATTCTACAATCGCGTCGTGAATCGTGGTGAACACTTCGCGCAGTTCTTCTTCGTCTTCTTCAAGGAGCGTCACGCGGAAGCCCTTGAGGTCAGTGCAGAAACTTGTACTCGGCACAACGCAAATGCCCTTCGCACCTAACAGGTAGTAAACGAAGCGGTAGTCCAGGTTGTTGGTCTTGCTGCACCATTCTTCCACTTTCTTCTTGATAATCGGATTGTCGATCTTCAAGGTCTGGTGGCTGTTCAGTGTTCCTTCACGGAAGATGATGGTGTTGTAGAATGCGCCGTAGGTCGGGTTGAAATACAGTTCCGGAATGTCCGAAAGGATTTCGTTGATGATGGCGCTGCGGCGGCCAATCTTTTCGTTCAAGGCCGTGCGGTGTTCCATAAAGCGCGGATCACCCAGCACGCGCGGAATCGTCATCTGCGGGAGCGTGGTCGAGCAGACTTCCACCATCTTGGCGTTATCGATAGCGCGGCAGAAGGCATCAAACTGTTCGTCCTTGTCACGGTTGTAGTATTCAGCCCAACCGCAACGAGCGCCCGGCCACGGATATTCCTTAGAAATACCCTTGAGAGCGATACCCGGAACGTCACCGATGTATTCGGCGAGAGCGTAAGCGTGGGCTCCATTGTACGTAATCTTGTTGTAGATTTCGTCGCAAATAATGAACAGGCTGTAGCGCTTTGCAATGTCAACAATCTTCTGGAGAATGTCGAGCGGGTAAACCATGCCCGTCGGATTGTCCGGGTTCAAGATCAGAATGCCTGCAATGCTCGGGTTGTACTTCACCTTGTTTTCAAGTTCTTCTAGGTCCGGATACCAGTGGTTTTCCGGTTGCAAGCGGTAGGTAATCGGGGCCGTGTGGGCATGAGCTGCTTCGGCAGAGCTATGCGTGCTGTAAGCCGGGGCAGGTCCGATAATGCGGGTGTTCATCGACAAAAGGCTGTAAATGGTAGCGATTGCGTCACCGAGGCCGTTAAAGAACACGATGTCGTCCACGTTAATCTGTGTGCCGCCGAGTTTGTTGTTTTCTTTCACCAAGAATTCGCGGGTTTCGAGCATACCCTTAGACGGGCAATAGCCGTAGCTGCGGTTCGTGCGGGCGAGGTCAACAACGATATCCTTGATCCAATCGGGAATTTGGCACTTCTTTTCAATCGGGTCACCGATGTTTTCCCAGTGAATGGGGAGGCCGAGTGCTTTGAGCTGGTTTGCCTTCTTCACGATTTCACGGATTTCGTAAGAGAGTTCCTTGGCACCTTCGCTCAATAATCTTCTGCGCATTTTTAGCTCCTATGGAGTTTTCAATAAACTTTTTTTTAATAATAGTAATTTTTCTTCATTCATTTTTAGTTATTCATTTTTAATTGTTAATTTTGGGCTATGCTCCACGATATGCTTTACGACCCCATTCGCCAAAAAGAGGTGCCCGCTACGCCTGAAGAACACGTGCGTCAGGTGACGATTCGCTTTTTGATGGATGAGGTCAAGGTGCCGCAGAACTTGATAGCGGTGGAGTTTGCTCTTTCTGCAATAGAGCCCAAGACCGATGACCGTGTTGATTTGCTCGTGCAAGATTTCAAGGCGTCTGGCGATTTAAAGCACCCGTGGCTTTTGGTGGAATGCAAGGCTCCTGGCGAATACACTTGGGAGGCTTTGCAGGTGCAATTGAATAAGTATTTAAAGGTGCTTACGCCCAAGTACGTGATGCTTTCTTTGGGCGATGCGGTGCGTTATTTTGCGCTGGATGCGGTAACCAAGCGCTTCAAGAAAATCGAGAAACTGCCGGAATTTACGGCGTAGCTACTTTACGATTGACTGTACGCATCCATCTTTGAATCGTGTTGTCAGCGTGTCGCCGGGCTTGAGCTGGCTCTTGTTGCGCACGAATTTGCCGTTGGCATCAAGCGTAAGAGTGTAGCCTTTTGAAAGCGTGGTTTCGGGGTCGGCACTTTTCACGCGGAGCTCGAAGAGGCTGAATTTTGATTTTTCTAGGTCTAGAATTTTGCGGGAACCCTGGTGCAAACCTTCACTGTCGCGGGCAATGCGTTCACGCTCGCCTCTAAAGATAAATTGCAAGTCTTTCTGCAAGTTGCCCTTGTAGAGCGATAACTTCATCGCTTCTTTTTGAATGAGGGCATTTACTTTTTGCTGCAAGCGGTTGCCTTTGTTTGTCAAGTCGCGGTTGACGGCGACAAGCGTTTCTTTTGTCTGCAACGCAATGTCTTGTGCCAGCGAAAGCATCTTGTTCCAACTGTCTGCAACGCGGTCAATCAAGCGCTTGGCGGTATCGGTCGGCGTAATGCAGGATTGATAAGCGACTTCATCCAACAAACTGCGGTCAATTTCATGCCCAATTCCGGTGAATACGGGGAGCGGAAAGTTCGCGACGGCGCGGCACAAGGCTTCGCTATCGAAAAAGTTCAAATCAGTCTTGCTTCCACCACCTCGGATAATGCAAACTACATCAAGTTCTGAATCTTTTGCAAGTTCTTCGAGGGCGGCAAGAACCGTTGGCTCGGTGTCGGCACCTTGCATTTTGGCGTAAACCGTTTTCACCTTGAAGTTAAAAGGCGATTCAGCGAGCTTGGTTGTAAAATCCTTGTAAGCAGCGGTGCCTTCACCTGTAATCAGACCCACGCGAATGGGAACGTCGGCAAGTTCCAAAGCCTTATTCTTTTCGAGCAGGCCTTCGAGCGCAAGCCTTTTTAGAATCGCGCTTTTGGTAAGCGCAAGTTCGCCCAGCGTGTAAACGGGGTCAATGTCCAAAATTTGGGCCTGCAACTTGCCGTAAGGAACGTACAGGTCAGCCTTAATCAAAAAACTCACCTTGAGTTGTTCTTTCAAGGTAAAAGGCTGCGGGTAATTCTCAATTTTTGCGCGAATTGCTGCATATTTGGCCGCAAAACAGTACAGCGGCACGGTCGCGAGCGGATTCACGTTCCCTTCTTCAAAGTCCGCGATACTCAGGTAAACGACTTTCGATTTCTCGTTAATCTGGGTAATCACGCCACGCACCCATACGGCAGGGGTAGATTCAACCTTCTGCTTCAAGGCTTTCATGTATTGCGTAACGGAGTAGGACTTGTTTTCGGTTTCCATGCGCAGAATATACTATTTTTAGGGCATGTCTAAAGTTGTTTCAGCCATGGAAGTCCGCCAGAATTTTGGCTCGATGTTGAACCAAGTCTCGCTCAAAGACGAAGAAATCGTCATAGAACGCGCGGGAAAACCCCTGGCGCGTCTGGTAAACGTGAACGCTCCGACGGCAGGGCTTTTAGACTTTCGCGATATCGGTAAACTTCCGAACCAAATCTGGGAAGATTAGTCTTCTGCTTTCGTAATAATCGAAATCTTGAGTGTGTCGCGCATAGAAGGATCGGCAACACTCTGGGCAATCAATTCAGCCGTATTTCCGATGCCGTTTTCAAGGACAATCAGGTAATCCGACGAAATTTCTTGTTCGCCATCGCAAGCAGAAGCCTTATAGTTACTGCTGTTGTTCAAGAAATCGAGCGATGCGCAAGGCACAAACCAGTCAATATCAGAACCGATTTCTTTCCAATTGCTGCTAGAATGCTGATTCATTTGGAATGTGAAATCCTTGAATCGCAGTGTGTCTCCCACGGCATAAATTTCTTTTTCCAAGATCTTTTCGTTTTCAAGATCGAAGAAGTTCATGGATTTCAAAAGACCCGGCTGCTGTACCATGGTGTAAAGCTGCAATACATAAAGCAAGCTGTCAGGAATACCACGGTCAAGCGGGTTCGAATTTAAGCGCAGGTAATGCAGGTAGTAAGGACCTTCAGGCATTTTGTCGGTCACCTTGAAGCTACCGCCATAAACGCTACTGATGCTTCCTTGAACCTTTTTGTCTTTGTCCAAGATTTCGTAGGTCACAGGGCTCGTGTAGTTGCTGTCGCTATAGTTTGCAATCCAGTGATTGATAATGAGCGAGTCGCCCTTCTTGTAGTCACCAATCCAAACGAATTGTTCCTGACGCAGGTTGTACTTGTAAATGCCGATGTCATCTTTCGGGCGGGTGCGTTCATAGGCTTCGCCCGGATACTTGATCGAGTCCGGCTTGGAAAAGTATTCGCCTTGTTCCAATTCGCGGGCCTTAGTGGTTGCTTCGAATGTGGCAAAGGGACCGGTCCAAATGCTAGAGAAACTTTCGGGCTTAATCCTGATAGACCAGTTGACCGAATCGTTCGGAACAAGCATGGTGTCCAGGTTGGTCTTCGAAGAACCAAGTTCCTTGTCGCCATCGGTAAGCTTGTACAGGATAATGTTTTCGCCAACGGTCGTCAGGTTTACGCTGTAGCCTTCGCTAGCGGAGAATGCGATAGACACTTCCTTGGGTGCATTGTCAATCAAGAGAATGCCGCGCAGGGTGTCAGACATTTTCATGGAGACTTTTTCGTCTTCGCCAGTGTACTTGTAGTAGGCGGAATCAACTTGGACCTTGAGCCTCAAGCTGGATTCATCGTTGAATTTACCTTCGACTTCAATATAGTAGTGGTTGTTGCTGAAGGTGACGAATGTGTTGGAATCTCTGAAGGTGGCACTGGTGTCTGCACCGTAACTTCTGTAAACGGAATCCTTTCGTTCTGCGGTCTTGGGGGCAGCCATGGTTGCCTGCAGATAGTCTCCGTATTCGCTCTTGATGCGAATAGCTTCGTTCTTGATATTGGAGGTACTTGCGAACACCTTGATGCGGCTACCTTTCGGGAAATCACCCAAGTACATTGGCAGATTTGTTGCCGAACTGTCGAGGTAGATTTCGCTTTCATCCATTTTAGAACTGTCGCCTTTGAACAGGTCTACGTATATGCGGAGCGTATCGCCGAGTTTTACGGTGTCCTTGTAGTCTATATCGGCGCGCGTGCTCAAGGAGCTGCTTGATTTGAACGAGGGAACCGAGGAACTGGTGCCGTCGTCGGGGGCCGAAGAACTGGAATCGTCACCACAAGCTGTAATGGCGACGGACATGAACAATGCTGCACTAAGGCTTAAGAATTTCTTGAACTGCATAGGTTATTGTCTCCTAGTTCAGGATATAGAATTGCTGCTCGGC